>NZ_CP015772.1:0-625303 GCF_001654455.1 Niabella ginsenosidivorans | reverse complement strand
CCTCCTTCATTAGACAAGGCTTTTCCTCCTATATAAATATCACTCAGATAGAAGCTGGTTCCCAAATGCCTGTCAAACATCAGCAATACAAGAGCTGATAACAGTACAGGAAAGGATAATACACTCAAAATAGCCGTAAATAACAACGCCCAAATAGTAAGCGGCAGCCTTACCATAGACATGCCTTTTGTACGCATGTTTAAAATAGTGGAAATATAATTCAGCCCCCCGAGCAAGGAAGATATAACAAACAAAATCATAGCGGTAATCCAATAGTCCATTCCTTTCATGGAACCTATGGATGCGCTGCCTAACGCACTTAATGGCGGGTATGTTGTCCAGCCGCCGGAAGCAGGCCCTGTTTGCAGGAATAAAGAAGACAGCATTACCACACTTGCTGCAAAAAAGAACCAATAGGAGAGCATATTTAAAAGCGGTGATGCCATGTCACGTGCACCAATCTGCAGAGGAATAAGTAAATTGGCAAAGGTGCCGCTTAAGCCTGCTGTTAATACAAAAAAGATCAGCACCGTACCATGCATCGTTATAAGGGCATAATAGAATTCAGGTTTTATCTTTCCTCCTTTAGCCCACTGCCCGAAAATAGTTTCAAGAACAGGAAAGCTTTGATCTGGAAACCCCAATTGCAGGCGAAATAATACAGAAAACAACCCTCCGATAATAGCCCACATAATTCCTGTAATCAGAAACTGTTTTGCTATCATTTTGTGATCCTGGCTAAAAATATATTTTGTTATAAAATTCTCTTTCTGGTGAGCACGTATATGAGGAATGGCTGCATTTCGGAGCTGATCTGCTGAATCTGTTTCTGAGTAGGTACTATCATTCATAATTATCTGTTTTATCTATTAGAGTTATTATTCCTGACAAACAGCCGCGCGCCAAGCTCAGACTATTAAAATATCAGTCATTAGCCTTTTAAAACAGGATTCACTCTTATGAAAAAAAATCCATGCCATCTTTCGTAAAACAATTGCATAAAAACGGCCCTGTAAACCGGCTTTTGAAGCACGCCCAAAGAGCGCTCAATGAAAGTCCTTTCTGAACAAACCTTTTGAACCTGAAATAATTACTCTCAGATCAGGAACGCAGGAAGGCTTAAGAGCAACAGCAATATGAGGAAAACATTCCCCGTATTTTGTGGAAGCATTTCCTCATATTGTTTCCTATATGATTCTGGCATTTTATTTTCCTTATTTTCATTTGAATATATCTGGCATTTTTCAGTTTTTGACCTGTTTTCCTTTCCCTACAATTTCAAGCGTCAGCGTTTCTTCTATAATGCCTTAAAAAAGATCCACCACCTGATATATTAAAAAAGAGACTGGCCAAAGGCGAGATAACAAAGGAAGAGTATGATGACTTAAAAGCGCATTTTCCAAAAGAAAAGTCTTGGTTTTACCATCATTTGCAGCAAGCACGATCTGATTCTGTGAAGGGCCGTCTATTTTCCCGGTACAGGATTTTTAACCCTGAAAGATTTTTACAGCAACCTCCTTTTTCCTGGATAAGGACTTTCATCCTGCTGCCCATATCCATAAGTAATGTATGGTATAACTGTGCTGCCTTTGCAGAAGCACCCACTACATTTTTGTTAGCTGAAAGCATTTCATTGATTATATCCCGGATGCCTAATGATAAAAGAAAGTAGCATTGAAGTGTAAACCCGCAGTTCCTGAACCCGTACTTATTACCCCAATGTATCAAAGCCGAAAAATTGATGTGAGAGGTAATGTCCTGCCTGCCGATATGACTGAAATAGTCTTCACTGACCGAATGTTTGTAATAACTCAGTAAAGTACCCCTGCTCTTGCTGGGCTGATATAACTCTGATGACAGATATCCGTAATCAATAGTCAGGATATATCCTTTATTCAAAACATCTGCCACATCGCGCATCCAGGAATTAGCAGCCAGATTCACTTCTGTTCTAAAATTCTCCGGAAGTGTTACATTTAATTCTGAAAAATAATTCCTAAGCTCTTTACCAGCGGGTTGTAAGATTTCAACAAACCCATCACGGTAGTCAACAAACACCTCTTTAAGTTCATCCTGCATTACCACCTGGTGAACCGGAAAATTGTCCAGCAACTCATTGGATAAAATACAACCCTCAATAGCAGGGCATTCTTTAAGGGAATTGAAGCAGGTTACTTTCTGATCAAAATCTTCTTCAGGACCGCACGATGTATGAGCATTCTTTTCCACAATATAATACCGGAGCCGGTCATACATTGGCTTATTCCGCCTGAGATAGGAAAGAATTGCTTTACACAACAGGCCAGGGCCACCGCCAACTTCTACAATAGTAAAAACACTTCTGTTAAGGCAATTCCACATTTCTTCTAATTGCCTGCCAATGGCTATACCAAAAACAGGCGTAAGGCTCGCACAGGTATAATAATCACCTGCCGGCCGGGTTGGATGTTCCGGTACCATATAATATCCCAGATCCGGATGATACAGGCACAGCTCCATATACTTTTTAAAACTGACAGGGCCCGCTTCCCTGATCTTTTGCACAATGATTTCAGAAAGTTCCATAGTATCCATACTATTGTAGCAACAAAAGGCAGTTTATGATTAATTACCTGCTCAATAAACAGAATAACTTAAATACTGCTCTTCCGCATGGTTCAAAAAACAAAGAATAAGCACCAGCAATCCGGAGGGCAACAGTCTTAAATAAACAGGCTTACAGAAAGCCGGGCCTGTCTTTTTTCTTTCCAAACATTGTACCATACCGATACAGGAGATCCCTGTTGCATTACAGTCAGTAATGCGGCATTATATTTGGTTTGATAACAGAATGTAATGGATATCCGCTTTTATAAATAATTCTTTAACCAATAAAATAGTTAATATGAGAAGCTTATTATGGTTAATAGCTGTTATATGTATCGTTGTATGGCTTTTAGGATTGATAGGAGTTGGGGGCGGTATGGGATTAGGGAATCTGATCCATATACTGCTTGTGATAGCTATCATTGTAATATTATATAATATTATTTCCGGACGTAAACCTGTTGATTAAACCGGTTTCAAATACCGGCAATGTATCTATTACTGATCCAAAACCATATTCATAGCTGCTGAAATTAAAAGGCCTGCTTAAAATACAGGCAAAACCTAACATTTTGTATTAAATCTAAAAACAAAAATCATGAGCACTTTACAGGATAAAATAAAAGGGAACTGGAACCTTATAAAAGGAAACCTTAAACAGAGATGGTCAGCGCTTACCGATGACGAATTGCTTTATGAAGAGGGTAAAGAGGATGAGCTCATTGGCAGGATCCAAAAGAAAACCGGTGAAACGAAGGAAATTATCAATGATTATATAGAAAAAATCAAGTTTGGGTAACTTGCAGGGTGCAACGTCATCCTGTCTGTTGTAGATAAATCTGCAGAGCGTGCATTTAATGGCCCATAGACCATTGATTAGTGTGTTATACTGAACAAGAAGAGCCGGTTAAACACTATCTTTTTACTGCGCTGGGATGCGTTTTTGTTTATAGACGCAACAGCTGTATTGCATTTGTTACCTGCTTACCTCCCGAAGCGCCTTCTGGTATATAAATTGCATATCGGGTATTTAGATGTTTCTATCTTTTAACGATATAAATTTTTATTCAAGATGCCTACTAAAGAAGCCCTTGAAAAGGCAAAAGCAGATAAGCGTGCAGGAAAATCGGCCAGTACGCAGGCCGGGGAATTTGTAAAAGAAGAAATTGAGAATATCCGTAAAGGCAAACATGGTGCGCGTTCTGTGCAGCAGGCCATTGCAATCGGGCTGTCAGAAGCCCGGCGGGCGGGTGTTGATCTGAAGCCTCCCCAAAAAGGTACGGTATCAGAGAAGACAAGAAAGAGTGCGATCAGTGCCTATAAAAAGGGGCAGGACCATGTACCTGTTTCACCCACGCGCTCCGCTGCGCGGGAGAAAGCTTTGAAAAAGGAAAGCACAAAGACTGCTTCGCGGGAAGCTTTATCGCGTCAGGCGAAAACCGCTGCCAAAAAGCGAACCGCTGCCGAGCGGTCTGCAGCAGCTAAAAAAGCAGCACATACCCGTAAAGCGGCAGCTCACTCATAAAGAGTGCAATAGCTATAGCATTAATTTTCATGATCCGGAGTATCAGTCTCTGCCGGATCAAGGGGAATTTTTTGTAATTACAGGTTATTCCCTTGATTCATCTACCCGGAAGGATACTTTGCAAATGGCTCCGTACGAAATGATCTGTCCGTCTTTTACATGTACTTTCTGCCCTTTTACATACACTGAATCTATATCATGTACTGTTTTTGATACTTCTGCTACCGCATTCTTCACGGCATCATCAAAACTGGTTTCTGAAGAGGCAATTACTTCAATTACTTTTACAACCGGCATAATAAACTGTTTTAAGTATTTATAAAAAGATCTTCAGAAATAAGACAGAAAATAAAATGCCAAATAAAACTTTGTGCGTAATTCAATATCACCCGGCATTTTGGGTAAGAGCTACTACAGGGAACGGGGATTTTTTTTCACAGCCGGCACCTTAAAAAATAAAAGGCGGGCCGGATCCCGTTAAAAGCTGCACTTATTTTCCTATTGGGTCGCGGTTTCCTTATTTGAAAAAGGCGTTGAAAAAAATTTGCTGAGCCCGGCATTAAATCTTCTCGGGTGCTCCATTAAAGTGTAATGGCTTGAGTTAGGAATAACCCACAAATGAGCATGAGGTATGTTTTTAAAGATGTCATGTGTATGTTGCAGCCTGATCATGTCATGATCGCCGGAGATGACCAGCGCAGGGCATTTTATCTGATGAAGCGCATGTAATGCTATATGTGGCTCCGTCAGATCAAGTTTCAGCATCTTGATCTTCTGCCGTTCAGCAACAGTCCGGTTTTGTTTGAGTTCCAGGCTGTCAAATTCCTTTATATTATCCCTCCAGTCAGCTGGCTCTATAGCGGTTGTATCCGGCCACAAATTTGCTCCGGAAACAGCCAGTTTCTTTACTTTTTCAGGATGCCTTATAGCCAGTAACAACCCGGAAATACCGCCATCACTCCAGCCCAGTACATAAGCAGAATCAATATGCATACTATCTAATAGGGCTGCATAATCATCGGCCATCATTTCAAATGTTAGGGAGTCATTCTTATCTGCAGATCTGCCCTGCGACCTGGCATCGGCAAGGATCACTTTGTAATCGTCTGCAAAATGGGTGATATTAAATTCAAAAGTGCTGATACTTCCGTTATTCCCGTGAATCATAAGCAAAGGCTGCCCTTTTCCATATACTTCAGTGTACATTCTGATGCCCCGTATATTATAATACCTCCCGGCAGCTTTGTTGTTGCCATAAGGCGGATGCTGATGACAGCCCGCTATAGCAATTATAAGCAACAACAAAAAAAACAGTTGTAATCGCATCTTATAATTTGTTTAAAACCTGTTGCATAACTTTTGCAAACTCAATCACATTCGGAGGATGCAGCAGTACTTTATGATCACCGGGTACATGCTTTATAATTATACCTCCCTTCGCATATTTCTTCCATCCTAAGTATTTGGAATCGTCAACATAATATACCCGTTCTTTGGCTTTAAATAAAAAGATCTTCCCGTTATATGGCTCAACCCTGTAATTCATCATTCCTCTTTCTAACCCGGCGATGATCTGCTCCATATATTCCGGAATATCATCGTTTGGCAATTCCGGTCTCAGAGGAGGTTTTCTGCTAAAAATATACTGAAATTTTCTCTTCATGACTAATAACTGGTAATTAATAGTACGAAGGGGATGAATGAACAAGGATTTACCTATAAACAATGCCTTTGAAAATTGCCTTTTTATCTTATTAAACAGGATAGCCGGTTTATGATCGCCGTCGTGCTCTCTCAGATTGGTGTCCAACATGCCGAGCATTGTTACTTTTTTGCCCATTCCCCTAAGTTGTTTCGCCATCTCCAGCGCTATAATACCTCCCATAGAATATCCTAAGAGGTTATAAGGGCCATCAGGGTTCTGTTCCAACATTTCTTTAATATAAAAGGCAGCTATTTCTTTAAAATCATCCAGCGGCTCATCTTTACCATCAAGTCCCAGGGCCTGGAATCCGAATACAGGCTGCTCGGGATCGAGGTATTTCGCCAGGTCATGAAAGATCAGTACGTTTAACCCTATACCGTGCACAATATATAAAGGAGGTTTGGTACCTGCTTTTATGCGAACCAGTGATTTCCAGTCTTCATCTGTTTCGTTCCCGTCTATAACCCGGGCAAGCATTCTTATTGTAGGATGCTTAAAAAAAGCAGATATAGGCAGCAAACGGCCCATCTGCTTTTCGATCTGTACCATGATCTGTACAGCAATGATTGAATGACCACCCAGATCAAAGAAGTCATCGTCTATTCCCGGTTGCTCTATTCCCAGGTATTTTTGCCAGATATCGACCAGGCTTTTTTCTGTATCTGTTACAGCAGCTTCGTATTCCGTGAGGTCCGATTTGAAAACAGGTTCCGGAAGCGCCTTTTTATCAATTTTCCCGTTGGGGGTTTGCGGGAATCTCAATAACGGCACATATGCCTGCGGCAGCATATATTCGGGTAAACTGTTACTAAGCTTCTGCTCCCAGTTGTGAATATATGTTTTAAGCTCTGTTGCTTCAATTTCCGTTTCATTAGTAACATAAGCCACCAGTCTTTGATTGCCAACAGCATCAGTATGCAATATCACAACAGCATCAACAATATTATCAAGTTGAGTCAGGCTCGCTTCTATTTCTTCCGTTTCTATACGAAATCCCCTTATCTTAATCTGGTGATCCATCCGCCCAAGGCAAATAATTTCCCCTTCCGCAGTCAGTTTTCCCAGGTCACCCGTTCTGTACAGTTTTTTACCGGCAACACTGCCAAAGGTATCTTCTATAAATTTTTCCCCGTTTAACTCCGGGCGGTTCAGGTATCCCCTGGCTACCCCCTCACCTCCGATACAGATCTCCCCGGTTTCCCCTGCTTCCTGAAGCTGTAACCGGTCATTTAAAATATAAACCGTTGTATTGTCAATAGGCTTTCCTATTGTAATGGGTACAACAGCATCTTCAATTTTTTTTACGGTTGACCATATAGTCGTTTCGGTTGGCCCATACATATTCCATAACTCAGCACATTTTGGAAGCAGTTGGGACGCAAGTTTTTGAGACAATGCCTCTCCCCCACAAAGTGCTTTCAGAGGCAGATATTCATCCCAGCCGGATTCAAGGAGCATTTTCCATGTATACGGAGTAGCCTGCAGTACCGTTACTTTTTCATTCCTGACAATATCGAGGATCTTACGCCCATCTCTTGAAACATCTTTATCTGCAATTATTAACGTTCCCCCACAAAGAAGCGGTAAATAAAGTTCCAGCTCAAAAATATCGAAGGAAATGGTAGTTACTGAAAGTAAAACATCTCCCTGTTTCATACCGGGAGCCTTCTGCATGCTCAATAACAAATTGATCAGGCTATGATGTTCGATCTGAACGCCTTTTGGTTTCCCGGTAGATCCTGAGGTATAAAGTATATAAGCCAGATCGTTACCGCCAACGCCAACAGCCAGATCACCTGCCTCATATTTATCTATTTCAGCAAAAGCGTCTTCTGTATAAATGACCTGTTGCGATGCACCCGAAAAACTGTTCAGCTTTTTTGAGGTGATCAGCGCTTTAGCTGCAGAATCTTCAAGCATGTATTTCAGCCTCTCTGCCGGAAATCCGGGATCTAATGGTACGTAGGCAGCACCGGCTTTTAAAACGGCCAGAAAGCAAATCACCATTTCAGCGGACCTGTCCAGGCTCAGGCCAATTTTATCACCCACCTGTATACCGGAATCAACCAGCAGGCGCGCCAACTGATTCACTCTTGTATGAAGAAGCTCATAAGAAAAAACAGATTCTTTAAACTTCAGAGCAATATGATGAGGATGCTTTTTTACCTGCTCTGTCAGTAATTCCCCCAATGCCTTTTCATTCGGATAAGCTGAAAAAGTATTATTCAAATCAATAGTCTTGTTTATTTCATCCATTTTGTTTAAAAATTCAGTGTTTCGGTGTAAAGCAAAAACGCCTTCTGTTAAATAATGGAAATATCAACAATGCTAAAGTAATTATAAAAAATAAATGTATAACCAGATATATAATTATACACAATTGTTAATCAATATTTCGGCATCAATTATTTTGTCTAATAAATAAAGAATTGCACTATCTTTTAGAATATCAAATTTACGTGCATAAAACTTCCCTGAGCTCAACAGCGCATTTTTATCTTCAACAGTAAGTGTTTTGGGCCGCGAATCCCCTTTTCTGAATTTTATATATCTTAAATGATCGTTTACTATTGTATGTTTAAGCTCTGAATTGAATAGTATGGTTTGGAAGATGAGCTCATCGGCTGCCCATGTTCTTTTGAAAAAACGCCTTACATTACTATTTTCTTTTAAGTATTTTATCGTATACAATGCACATTCAGGTGTTATGGTAAACCATTGCGATCTTCCATATGCCTTTAAATGATTAGGGAGTTTTCTTTTAGGCAGTATTTTGTTGATGATATCCTGTACGATATATTTACCCGGAAATTTAAGATCTCCTAAATTATATTTTTCAAGCCGTCCTACGGGCTCATCCCACTCTTCGGGTATGGCAAGGGACCGCATAAAGGTTTTACCCTGGTTTGCAAATAAGAATTTTTGAATTTCCTGTGCACTTTTCAGCGGATAGTCCTGGCCGCTTAACAGATTGATGTGGCTATATTCCACACCTGAAGCTAAAATTTCTTCAAAGGACCTTAAGGTAGCTTTTACCATGCTGTAATCGCCCCATTTTATGGAAACCCTGGTTCTTATAAAGGTAACCTGATTTTCAGTCAGATATTGAAATTCATCAATAGGGGCTTTTGCATCCAAATGAATATAAATATCTGCATCCGGATGATACAAACGCTTGATCAGTTTCTCCGTTTGTACAGGGTTTGAATGTACAAGTATCAGGTGTGCCAATTTCATTTTTGCAGTGTTAATTATACCAACTAACAATTAATTTATGGTTCGTTTGCTGAAGCAGGTATCAAATATAAACAATTATTAATATAGTTATTCAGTAAATTCCGGGGGCAAAATTTCCTGTTTTTCATCCCCAGGATTACTTAACATCAGTATTTAGTGTTCAATATTCCAATCTCTTTTTCTGTTTCAATAACCGTGCTGAAAAAGAGCTTATCGGTGCCGTTTTTCCGGCCAGTCTTTAAATTCCCTGGTATTCTTCTTACCTGCCTGAATGATTTTATACCCTTTACAGGATCAGGGAGGCATCCGTTACTTATATTGTTCCAAAAGATAAGGAGGGCAAAAAATCAGTTTTTTTCTGAACGCTGTAAGCAGCCATTCCGCCGGGTATCTAATACGGAAATGACATTTTAATAAGACCAAAAAGTTTCCCGCAAAAATGCTACCCTTTTTTATTGCCTGTAATGAATTTCACTATCGTGTTACGTCCCGCTGTTCCGAACCTTCGGAACGCAGACTTCCGCCATTGGCGGAAGCGCAGATGGAGGATTATCAGCACTATTCCCTGCCTCGCCGGCAGGCACGATTTCCGCGGGAGCATTTACCGTATGTACCTTTCTTTTGGTGCTTCCTGGAAATACGAGGAAATGAAAACAAGAATAATGTATGAGGACTTTCTACGGCGGAATCACAGGGAAGCAACAGACAGTACGGGCTCTGAATAATACTTCTCATCTTCTCTGTAAGAAGCAATCACTCAGTTTCGTCATACCGGGCACAGCCCTGCCGGGCTATTACCTTTTCATAGGCAATTCTTTTACCGGTTATTGCCGGTGCTCCTTATTAAAGGTATCTGTAGTAATAATCAATTCTTTTCCAAGCAATAGCTGACTATGTTTTATAAAATATCCCGGCAATTTTTTTCCGGCATACGTTAAACCGGATATCTTTTCCCCGTTTCCTTTTTTAAGGATCTTAAATCGTGTTCCGTTCAGATCAACCACAACTTTACTGAACAAGGGCACCGTTACAAGGTATTCCGGATCAGCAGGCGAAAAGGTATACAAACCCAGCGCATTGAGCACATACCAGGACGACATTTCACCGGCGTCATCCATGCCCGCATAGGCCAGCCGTTCCGGCCCCCTGCGGTAAAACTCATTCAATATTTTGTTGAGTATTCTCTGGGCCTTTTCCTGTTTACCTATAAAATAATAAAGGTAGGGCGCGCTATGATCGGGCTGGTTGCCATGACAATACTGCCCGATAAAGGAAGTAAGGTTGTACGCTTCATAATTTTTCCAGGGTATGGTAAACAGGGAATCCAGTTTTTTTTCAAAAGCGGCTTTATTTGGGTACAGGCCGATCAAGCCCTGCGGATCGTGCGGGGCAAAAAAGGACGATTGCCACCCATTTGCTTCACGGTACATATATTCATAATAAGGTTCTTCCGGGTTAAAAGGCGTGATCCAGGCGCCATTGGCCAGGCGCCCCCGCATCAGTTGGGTAGCAGGATCAAAAAGACGCTTATAGCTACCGGTCCGTTTCATCAGTTTGCTGTAATTTTCCTCATCTCCCAGTGCCTTTGCCAGCAGGGCTGTGGCGTAATCATCATAAGCATATTCCTGCGTTTTGGTAACAGCGGCTTTTGCCACCGTTTCCAGTTTAGGGTCTTTAATATCCATTTCAGCTATCCAGCCACGCTCCATATATTCTTTAAGGTAGGGCCTTCCACCTGCCCCGTTTACAAATGCATTGTTCAGCAGCAACCGGTAGGCCTTCTTTACATCAAAGCCTCTGATGCCCCTCAGGTAGCTGCCGGCAACAAAAACAGAGGCATGATCCCCGTGAAAAAAGGTAGGCATATATCCTTTAATGGCTCCGCGGTCGGTGATCGATTGAATAACATCTGTTGCCACATCAGGAGCCAGCATTCCCAGGAGGATGAGCTTATTCCGGTAATCATCCCAAAACGAAGGATCACTGTAATACCGGAACCCTTTATTCACTACTTCGCCTTTCGCATTTCTGAACTGGCCGTTTGCATCGCTTAGCAGGATCGGCCAAAGAAAAGAACGGTAAAGTGTGGAGTAAAAAGTTTCCTTTTGATCGGCTGTTCCGCCTGAAACCTGAATTTTTGATAATAGTTGCTCCCACCTATTGCCCGCTTCTGACTTTACCTGGTCAAAATTTTTGTTCAGCATCTCCTGCTCCAGGTTCCTGCGGGCATTTTCAACACTGACATAGGAAAAGCCCACTTTCATTTCAAGCGGATCACCCGGATTTTTGTTATCATAAAAATCAACTATACGCACTTCAGTATTCCCGTCTTTCAGCGATTCAATATCTTTTATACGGTGATTGGTTACTGCATAAAAATAAAAAGAGCTGCCTGTTTTCTGATAGCCGGAAAAAGCATTATCACCACTCTTTTCAATCTTCCACTCGTGCACCTTTTCGTTGGAGCGCGCAAGGTCGGCCAGTATTTTTTTTTGCCCGCCCTTTTGGTAGGTGTATTTATGATAAGCACAGCGTAGGGTTGCGGTTACTTCGGCATTGATGCCATATTTTTCAAGATACACCTGGTAATAACCGGGGCTGGCCGATTCATTGGTGTGCCTGAAACGGGAATAATAGGACTCAGGGCTCACATCTCCGCTTACCGCTATCAGCGGCACATAGCATAAATTCCAGTGCCCCTTGCTGGTATGCGCAAAAGCATAAATCACCGTATCTTCATACTGGTAGCCGGAACCGCTTCGCCACATGGTTACAGGAGTAACCTGCACCATTGAATTGGGCAACGATGCGCCGGGAAAAACCTCAGCGCCCCAGGCCCTGTGGGTGGGCTTATACCCCAGTTCTGTACTGTCCCATAACGTTGCCGTGCCAATAAACGGATTTACAAAACTGGTCAGCCGTTGCCTTGCCTGCTGGGCAGAACACAGTGCCGCCATAAACATTCCTAATACAATAAGCAGAAATTTACCTTTTTTACACATAAACAAATCTTCCTTTAAACAGAAACAGCAATTGCTTATATGCGCTCTCCGGTGCAATGCCTCTTCGTTTTTTGCAAAATCGTTTTAGTTATAAAAGTAACAAATAACGATCATCAGCCCAATTAAATCTCAGGAAGCGGCGGGCCATCTATTGGTTTTACGCAACCGATCTGGCTTTTTTTTCCTGAAAATCCCTGAGAACTAATAAATGCTTTCATCTCCTTGTCTGCTTCAATATTTCACAGGGTTCATTCCAAAAGCTTGAGGCTCCTTTTTTGACATTTTTCCCTCAAGCAGGGATCATTCATATACCCCTGTTTATGGGGCTACCCCTGATTTTTCAGGGCGGATAAAGACTTCAAATTTCAAACAAAGACCGGGTATTACCTGAAATTCTTCTTCATTGTTTTTCCTGACTGCAACCTTTCCCCCGGCATATATATCCTGATTATTACAGGCAAAGCCAAAACTTCCCTTTGTGGCACTGGTACGCAGCACTATTACATAAGCCTGCTTTTCTTTAACCGCTATACCGGGGCTAACCGTTATATTTTTAGGCGCCCACCCTATGACAGCCGACGGGATGCTTTTTGTATAAACTGCTGTTCCCTGCGGAAGGTTACCGGAATCTGCTTTGTATATTTCTGTAACCAAATCTGCATCAGGATAATTGTTTTTAAACAGCGTAACCGTTATTTTATCCAGGATGCCGGATCTTTTTACCATAAATGACTGTGCATACTGTTGCTCTCCTGTTATATCATCGCTGCTGCTAAAGCCATCAGCTCCCGTGCTTATAGCTGCTTTAGCCTGTACCGGCTTTTTTGTTTTTATAAATTGCTGGCGCTCCATACAATCCAGCGGGGCTATCCCGCCTGAGGGCGTAAAACTAAGAGGTGCCCAAAAATAATTGGCCAGCGCTTCGTTCTTAGCCGCATTATTCCAAAGATCGCTTCCGTAAAGATATACTGCTTCTGAATTAATCTTTATTGCAGAAACAAAAGAAGGTTGTCCACCGCAGGAATTATCGCTTATTTTAACAGGATCGGACCACGGCCCTAAGGGAGCAGGCGCTGTACGATAGGATGTGCCGGTACCGGAGCAGTACCCGCAATTGGGGTCTGAATAGATGAGATAATATATGCCATCACGCTTAAAAAGGCAGGGCGCTTCTGTATTGCCAGGTGTTACGGATTGTACACATTCACCCGTTCCCGTCAAAAAATCATCGCTCAGCCGCTCAATGACAATGGCGCCTTTAGCCCGCCAGTCCGTATATGCCAGGTATGCTTTTCCATCCTCATCAACAAATGTATCGTGGTCTCCATTGTTTAACCCTGCTACCGGCATATGACTGTTTACTGCAAGCCGGGGCTCTGCTGCTTCTGTAAAGGGGCCGGTTGGCGTTGCAGAAGTAAATACACGATAGCCAACACGGTTATCATACACATTGATCCAGAGCACATACCTGCGTGTTTTTGCATTATAGATCACATGGGGCCTGTAACAGCCATATGTAGCTCCGTTGCATCTCGATTGCCATATAGCAGTTGTTGCATCAAACAAAAAGCCCTTATCCTCCCAGTTGTACAGGTCTTTGGATGCATACACTTTAAACCCGCAAAATGGCGCTCCCTTATTCCCCCATTCATAACCGCAATCGTAGCTGGTGCCATACAGGTAATAGGTGCCGTTAAAACAGGCAATCTCGCCATCGTGCGCATCCACCGCGTTGCCTAAAACATCAAAGCGCAGCAGCTGCCGGCCTTTACTGTCAAAATTTACGCCCTGCCCTGCGGATGAAAGCGCACCTGACAACAACAGAAATACCATACCTGCAATAATGCTTATTTTTATTTTAATCATATGTACCGGTTTTATGCAATTTCAGTAAGCACCAGCCTGTCAGGAAAAGTATTGCTGCCAAAGCTAAACCGTTTTTGCATGGGAATGCAATAGCGCGGCAGCCAGTTCTTCAATAAACAGCTCTAAACCGTATTCCTTATACCCCGGCTTACAGTATTTAAAGACCTTTTCAAATGGCGCATCCGGTTTTTCAACTTCAATGCAAATGTACCGGTTACAGACTTTTTTGCATCCTGCACCGTTATGGCCGGCTCAATTCCTTTGAAACAGTTCTTGCTTATAATATTATAAAACGGGTCACGCGGGCAATGTGCTTTCCTATACATAAGTACAGTGTGCTGTACCCGGGATTAGTAAAAAGCCACCTGTAAAACAGGTGGCGCCATAAAAACAATAATAACTAAACCACTTAATTCTGCGCAGCAAGGCTGCGGAAGTCCACGCTTACCAGCTTGCTTACACCCGGCTCCTGCATGGTAACCCCATAGATCACATCCACGGTGCTCATGGTGGTTTTATTGTGCGTTACAATGATGAACTGCGAGTTCTGACTAAACTGGCGGATCATGTTGGTAAACTTGCCCACATTGGCATCATCCAGCGGCGCGTCCACCTCATCCAGTATACAGAAAGGCGCAGGCTTGATGAGATAAATGGCAAACAGAAGCGCAGTAGCTGTTAAGGTACGTTCTCCCCCGCTCAACTGTGTTAAAGAAGTTGGGCGTTTTCCTTTAGGCTTGGCCACTACATCAATCCCGGTTTCTGCCAGGTTTTCCGGGTTCTCCAATATAAGATCGCACTGGTCATCTTCTGTAAACAGCGATTTGAACACTTTCATAAAGTTCTCCCGTACCTGGTTAAAGGTATCCAGAAACTTCTGGTTGGCGGTGGTCTCTACTTCCTCAATGGTCTTTAACAGGCTTTCCTTGGCATTTACCAGGTCGCTTTTCTGCTCCACGATGAACTCATAGCGTTTCTTCATTTCCGTAAACGCCTCAATGGCGGTAGGGTTTACTTCGCCCAGGTTTTCCAGGCGCTTTTTCATACGGTCTGCTTTTTCCTGCAGCTCTTCCATAGCAGTTTCGGTATTGCGCGGATCGTCCAGGATGTCTTCTATCTGGATCTTGAACTCTACGTTCAGGCGTTCCCGTGTACCGGCCAGTTGCAGCTTCAGTTCGTTCAGCTTATCTTTTATAGCAGCCAGCAGGTGCTCAACCTGTTCCTTTTCCCGTATCTTATGCCGCAGCTCGCTTTCCTTTTCATTCAGCACATTGCGCATATTATAATAGGCCTGGTCTGCTTCGTTGAGCGTTTGCTGATCCTGTTCACGGCTGCGTACCAGGTTCAGCAAAGTTTCTTCAATTTCTTTCAGTGTGCTCTCTGAGCTGATGATCTCATTGCCGGTATCTGATAGCTGCACGGTGCTCTGTTCAATCTGTCGTTTCAGCTCCTCCAGCTGGTTGGTCTTAAAGGTCAGCTCCTGTTTCAGCGCCGTTACCTTGCTTTGCTGGCGGGTCACGTTCAGGTTAAACTCGTTGAATTGTGCCATAGCTTCCTGGTAGCCTGCCTCTGCCTGCTTAAAGGTTTCCTCTGCTTCTGAAAGCCTGTTGGCGTTCTGTTGCAATATTTCTGTAAACTCCTCCAGCGACTGGCGCACACCGGCAACAGAGCCCTGGGTATGCTGTAATTGTTCTGTCAGCTCTTCTACCCGGTTCCTTGCAGTGCCCTGCTGGCTCTGCAGGTTCTCAGAGCGGTTTTGCAGGGCAAACACCGCATTGGTCAGCTCCTGGATCTCTTTCTGCGTTTCCTTAATGGCATTTTCCCGCAGGTCTTCATTAAAAGCAATTACTTCATTATGACGTGCCTGTATCTGTGCCCGCAGGTGCTGCACCACTTCCTCCTGTGCGGCAATATCTTCCTGCAGCTTTTCCAGGTTCTTTACCCGGCCTATTTTCTTTCCTTCAATCAGTCCCACGCTGCCGCCGGTAAGCGTAAACTTCCCTTTTACAAATTTGCCTTGCTTTTCAATGACTACAGCGCCATTGCTGTTTTCCAGCGCTTCTTCCCCCTCCGCAATAAATACATTGCCCAGCAGGTGCTCTGCCAGTTTGCGGTACCGGGCTTCTACCTCAATCACTTCCAGCGCAGGAATAGCGCCCTGCAAGCTGTGGCCGTTACCATTCTCTGCAACTTCAATCTTATTCAGCAAGAAGAAATTGGCTTTTCCTTTTTTCTGGTCGCTTAACAAATGTACCGCCTGCAATCCCTGCTGCAGATCATCCACCACATAATAATTCAGGTAAGGTTCCAGCACATTTTCCAGTGCCGTCCGGTATTCTTCCTTTACATATAAAATATCAGAAAGGATCGGCGCATGGGCATTCCATTCCTTATTGTTATGCAGGAATTTTACACTTTCAGGATATCCTTCCATGGAGTCGATCATGCTTTTCAGCAGATCATGCTCATTCCGTTTCGCATCCAGGATGCGGTTCTCGTCTGCCAGCTGGTTGCGCAGTTCTTCTACAATGCCCTGTGTTTGCAGGATCTGTTCCCTGGTATGATCATGATGGGCCTGTAACTGCTCCAGCGAAGCGTTCTTTTCTTCCAGTTCCCGTTCCTTTAAGCCGTGCTCTGCTTGTACCTTCTGCAACTGCTCTTCCCGCTGTGCAGATTCTTCTTCAATCTGATAAATCGCCCGCTGCAGGTTCTGCATGGAGGTATCTGCCACCGCTACTTTCTTCTCCGCCTCAAACTGCTCCCGTTGCACCTGCTGGTATTCCGTGCGCAGGCGGTCTACCCCATGGCGCTGTTCATCCAGTATATTGCGCCGGTGGGTAACCTCATCACGAAAATTTTCCAGCTGCTCCGTCAGGCCCTCATACGCTTTTTCCTCATCGCTCACCTGCTGCCGGGTAAAGGCAATACTTTCTTCAATCCCCTTCAGCTGTGTATCAGACTTTGAAAGGAAGTCCTGCAGCCCGGTTTCCCGCTCCTTCAGGTATTGCAGGCGCTGCACGGCCAGGTTTTTATCGCCTTCTTTGGTGCGCACCTGCTGCACCAGCTCGTTATACGCCGCCTGCATACTTTGCAGGGCCTGCTCTTTTTCTATAAAGACCAGCTTTTCCTCTTCAATATGCGCTTCCGCTGTGGCAATCTCCGCTTCCAGCTTTACAGATTTATCGGTTTCTGTTTGCTGTTGTTCGTTCAGTTCTTTATAGGTAAGGTTAAATCCTTCCAGCGCCGCTTTGGCCAGCTCAATGCTCACTTCGCGGTATTCTTTTTTGATTTCGTGGTATTTCTCTGCCTTTTTGGCCTGGCTTTCGAGTGCTTTCAGCTGGTTGTTGATCTCGAACAGCAGGTCTTCAATACGGTTCAGGTCCTGCTCCGTAGCATCCAGCTTCTGTTTGGCTTCTTTTTTACGGGTCTTGTAAATGGAAATGCCCGCCGCCTGTTCCAGCATCCGCCGGCGGCTGTTCTCCTTGTCCTTGATCAGGTCGTCTACCATGTCCAGCGCAATGATAGCATAGGAATCCGTACTTACCCCCGTATCCAAAAACAGGTTCTGGATGTCTTTCAGGCGGCATTGTACGTCATTCAGCCGGTACTCGCTTTCCCCGCTCTTGTAAAACTTACGGGTAATGCGCACGGTGCTGAACTCGGTGGGCAGCAGGTTCCGTGTATTTTCAAAGGTGAGGCTTACCTCTGCCAGGCCGCTTGCTGAGCGGGTTTTGGACCCGTTAAACACCAGCGCATCCAGGTTCTCACTTCTTAAGGCACTGATCTTCTGCTCGCCGATCACCCAGCGGATACTGTCCACAATATTGGATTTTCCGCACCCGTTCGGCCCCACAATGCCGGTAACATTATCGTCAAAATTCACGACCGTTTTATCAGCAAAACTTTTAAATCCTTTTATTTCAAGACTTTTTAAACGCACAGTATTCTTCTAATTTAATATGAAGGCGAAAATAACGGTTCCGGGCGCAATGCAAAAGGCTGTTTTTGCACAATGGAGCGTGGAAAACAATTCAAAAATGGGGAAAAGCTGTGGATAAATCTTGTTTATAATAAAATTCCCCGGTTTTTTAAAGCTTGCTGCCCCCTTTTATTTCCTGTAATAACGGTTATGGATGCGGTTTGTTTTCAATCAGCAATGCCGGCAAATGTATTGCCGCTATATCTTTAATGTTCCAGTTAAGTAACGGATACTTTGGGTAATACTTGCAAAAGGATCTTTGGGCATATCATGCTCTACAAAATAATATTGCAGCCCGGCAGTTTGGGCATGTTCAAAAATGCGTTTAAAATCCACCACTCCCTCACCCACCGGTGCCGGGCCATCCTTTGTTTTGTTCAGATCCTTGGCGTGCCATAGCGGGAACCGGCCGGGGTGTTTCTGAAACAGGTCAACCGGGTCTACCCCGGCTTTTGTAACCCAGCAAAGATCCAGCTCCATTTTAATATCCGGGCTCAGCTGTGCAAGGAACAGCTCGTAAGGCGTTTTTCCTTCTACCGGTTCAAATTCATGGTAATGGTTATGATAACACAGGGTAATACCCGCTTTCTTACAGGCTTCGCCGGTTTTATTTAATGTTTCTATTGACTTTTGTATTTCTTCCGGTGATTCAATGGGGGTGCTGGCGCAAACCAGGTAGGGGATCCCAGCTCCGGCGATGCTGTCTACAATTTCCTGCCCGTTCTCCCTCAGGTTTTTCATGGGCGGAATTTTTATGGGGTTGCCATTGGCATCTGTTGGGGGCTTGGCCCCGGGGGGCAATTTAAAAGGCGCGCCCAGTACGTGGTGCGACCTCCAGGACAATCTCAGCCTGCTGAGCAGGGCCGAAAATTCCTTTGCAGGCATCCCGTAAAAATCCCCTTTTTTGGAAAAGGCCGACTCAATTTCCTTATACCCTGTATCCGCTACTTTCTTTAAAGTGCCCGGCACATCCTGGTCTATGATGTTGAACAAGGTAAACAGCTGTAACCCCGGGGGCGGGTAGGCAGCGCTGGTAAAGGCGGAGGCAATGGATCGTTGTTGCAGCAAAACGCTTCCTGCGGTAAACAGGCCCGCAGACCGGATAAATTTTCTTCTGTTAATCATGTAACCTGTCTTTTATTGTTATGGAACAAAGCATTCAAAAAGAAACCGCTCTCTGGTGTATTTAAAGACGCAGGCATCAGGATCAATAAATAAACCACTTATCCAAGTTACATTTTTTAGCTGATTTACAGGGATTGAATTTATCCGTAAAAAAATGCTGCTGCTGTTGATTACAATTATTGAGAATATCCCGGAGCGCCAAATTGCTGGAAAACGGTTTGCTCATCTTCAGGATAATAAGTAGTGCCCAGTATGGTATTAATGATCACCGCGTTCCTGTAAGGGCCCAGGCCCAGTTCAGGTGCGGTAAATCCATGGGTATGCATCTCCGCGTTCTGTACAAATAAAGTCTCCGCCTCGTCAATAGCATACCGGCGCGATACGCTAAAACTGCCACGGACGTCGTAACGGATTTTAGTATCCAGTGATTCCAGGAAAGAAGGCGGTGCTGTTTTATATCCCGTAGCCAGTATAACATGTTCGGCTTCCTGTTCAAACACCCTATCCTGTTCTCTATGGTGAAAGCATAATATCCAACGCCGCTGATTTGCAGGCCGTATTTCCTGCAGTGCTGCATTGGTCATTAAAGTAACAGGGGCTACAATGCCTTCCGTCATCAGCTCATACATACGGTCATAGATCGCGTTGATCAGCTGGTAGTTGATGCCTTTGTATAAGGTGTCCTGTTGCCGTATAGTAACAGGCTTCCGCGCTTCCGGCAGGTTATAAAAATGTTCAATATACGCTGGTGTAGCCATTTCAAAACTCAGTTTTGTATGTTCCATGGCATAAAACCGGGCCGACCTTGTCATCCAGTACAGCGCTCTTCTTTTTCCTGCATACGACTGCAGCAGGTCATAAAATATTTCTGCTGCACTTTGTCCTGATCCAATTACTGCTACCTGCTTTGAACGCAGTATGGCAGCACGATATTCTAAATACCGGGATGAGTGCAGGACCTGAGCACCCAGTAAAGGCTTTGCAAAGGCCGGTACCGATGGTTGCGCTCCGATGCCCACAACAATGCGCCGGGCATCAATTTTCTGAACAGCGCCGGTAACGGAATGCCTGCTGCTGATCACATAGCATTGCCGCTCCGTCTGATAACAGATATCTGTAACCTGGCAATTAAAACGCAGGCCGGGCAGCTGACTGCATACCCAGCGACAATACCGGTTGTATTCCCGCCGGGTGATCACATTATTTTCATGGATGCCAAATTGCAGTAAACGTCCCTGTTTCCTTAAAAAATTCAGGTAGCTGAAAGGGCTGCATGGGTCTACCAGCGTTACCAGGTCTGCCAGATAAGGCACCTGCAGGGTGCTGCCTGGCAACAGCATGCCTTCATGCCAGTTAAACTCCGGTTTTTGTTCCAGGAAAACCGTTTTTAATGCTGATATAGGGTGGCACAAAGCAGCCAGTCCCAGGTTAAAGGGCCCGATGCCGATACCGGCTATATCATATATTTCATTACTGTTGCTCATAAAATACTTTTACTTTTTTTGAAAACAGGTAATGTAAAAAACAGGATCAGGCAACTGACACCAGTAGTAGTGCATAATGCCAGCAAGGATGAAAGTAACCGTAGGCGGTTATATCCAAATAACGGGAAGGACCAAAAAATAACTATCCATTGCAGCATATAAAAAAGCAGGATATGATCGCTGAGCCATTGCAGCAGGCCAAACAGGTAATTGCCCCGCACTTTTTTAGCCAGCACTATAAACAGCCACACCCAGCCTAATGCGAGCCCTACGTGAAACACGGTGCCCCCCCTGCCCAACCGGTAAAACTCCGTTTGCCAGTCCGCAGGTTCTGTAAGCATTACTACATACCCTGTTAACGCCAATCCTAATGCTAATCCTGCCAGGAGTCTATTAAAGGCCTTTCCTTCTGCCTCCTTAAGCAGACTGCCGGTTATCAATCCTGCCAGCGGATACAACAACCACGGAAATAAAGGGAAAAAGGTATAAGGAGGCTTTGCTGTCAGCAATGCCAGTGGAGCAGCCAAAGCGCCATTGCTATGCCATTTCCAGGTATAGGGAGTTATCAGCAGTACCAGCAGAAACACAAATATATAAGCCGCTTTATTGTTTGTCCATTTCTTCAACAATGCACAGGCTGCATAAGCAATAGCTGCAAACTGGAGAATATCACCTGTCAGGAATAATTGTATTGGTGTTGTTTCATTTATAGCCAGGCCGTTATCGGTTAAGAACTGTTGGGGTATCCACCCCAGAAAATAGGGCACTAGGAATTTAAGGCTGTTCAGCAGGTATCCGGCTGCAAGCAACAGTACAGACCGTTTCAGAATATAGGCAACCGTCTTTTCGCGCCCCAGCGCTATAAACAGCCCCATCAATAGCATAAATAAGGGAGCGCCGGAGGTCTCTGCCAGAAAACCGAGTAGTATGCCCAGGAGGCCCTGCTTTACCGGAAGGGTACTGTACAACAGTACGGTATGGATGGCCGGCATTACCAGCACTACAAATCCTCTGGCCAGTGAAAAGCCTTGTCGTTGGTATTGTGTTAGCATATCGTATAAATTTTACTGGATTTAATAAAAAAATCAGTTGATGTATTTCAATAGTCATCGCGCGTGATCATATAAAGACGCGCTGTTTTATCTGCGAGCGGCAATGTTTTTACATAGCGAAAACCGGCTTTTTCAGCCAGGCGGCAGGCATTGGTATTGCATTCATCCGGCTCTGCCACGATGCGCGTCACAGCTGCAAAATCAAACAGCATGCGCTGCACTGCCTTTAATACCCATACGGAAAGGCCCTCAATATTCACAGATATTGCCGCTTTAATTTCCCGGTAAGGAGCCATCAGCAGGTGAATGCCATAATCCGCATCAGTAAAGTCCGCCTTACCAGCCAGCTCCGATTCCAGCACAGGATACACTTCGATCAATGCCACAGGCACAGAATCAACACAGGCAAAAAACAACTGCAACCGGCCCGCTGTAATCTTTAGATCATAGAATTCATAAAGCGTTTTGAGTGTGTGCTCCTGCATGCCCCAAAAACGGTAGGCGTGTGGATGATTGGTCCAGCGGTACAGCACTGCCAGGTCTTTGCGCAAAGCTACCTGCCGGATGCCCAGTTCAAGACGATCTCCGCTTAACCGTTCTTTGTATAAAAACGGCTTTTTCACCGGGACAGTAAAACCGCTGCCCTCTGAATTTTTATTGCTTTTATTCATATTTATAATTAATTTTATATTAATAACTATGGGCTGCTCCTGGCATTTTACTAACCGGAAGCAATACCCTTAACCAAATACGGAACACTATGGATAACCTGTTTGAAATTTCCTCGCCCAACAATGATGCTTTCTTTTGGTCCACACCACAACCACACCAGCATCAATCCCTTATTATACCTTCCATGACCAGTCAGGTATTATCCGGCGGCTGGGGACATATGCTCTTTCAGCACAGGCAAATGGCAGAGTATGCCATTTGGTACAGCACTTATAGTGTACACCTACGGCGCTGGTTTAAAGTACGGGCCGGTGTACCTGTTATCGAATTCAGCTTCCTGATCCACAACAGTGTGTTTCAGCAAATGAATACGTTGTACAATAGCCTGGTGCAGGAAACTCAGTTCAATATCTTTTATCTCCCTTACGTGGAAGACCGTGTGTTATTTGAACCGGGCCTGCAGTATACCACGCTGGATATCCATTGCACCATTCCCTTCTTAAAGCAACTGGCTCCCTACTTTCCCCACGTTGTAAACCCTTTTCTGGAAGCCATCGATGCTGCTACAACCGCTGTTCAAATATTTCCCCGTCACCTTTTTGCCACGCAGGATATGGTATACCTTGCCAAACGGATTCTGCAGTTACTGCGGGCTCCTGTGATAAACGAGCTGATGCTGGAACTACTGGTAAAGCTGTTGTTATGCGCCGCACTGGCCTGCAAAATGGAATTGCAGCTTAACAACCGCATTATTACATTAAATGAGGTCAGCGAGGTAAATCGTGTGAGTATATTGCTGCTCAAAAATCTAACAGAAGAACCCAATTTGCGTCAACTCGCCCGGCAGGCCGGCATGAATGAAACCTTCCTTAAAAAGCTATTCGCTCTCCGTTTTCATATACCTCCTTACCGCTACTGGCACGCTTACCGTATGGATGAAGCTTTTACACGGGTCATTAATACCGATGAGGCACTCACGGATATTGCACTGGATATGGGTTTTTCCGCCCTTTCTAATTTTTCCAAGGCATTTAAAAAATATTACGGGCTTGCGCCCAGTCATTACCGGAAATAAAAAACACGATTGGATAACCTCAACGCTTTATTTGCGCCGCATCTTTGGAATGAAATGATTCAAAGAACTTATTAAGAACTGCCTTTAGTGCAGCTTCCCCAGGGGGTGCCGAACACCTGTAGAAAATAGTAGGCAACATCCTCAAAACCGGTTTGCTGTATCAACCTTAATACAGCAGCCAGCAGCTTATATTTACTGCGCAGTAAAACAAGCTTTATTACATCTTTTTGTTTAACCTTTTAAAATCAATTTTTATGTTGCACATAAAAAGTCTTCGGACATTAAAATTTGTTCTGCCTTTGCTGGCACTGATCGTTGTTACATTTGCTGCTTTTGCCTTCAGTAGCAAAAGGATGCCAAGCCGTGCGCCGGTTGTTAATGACAAGGTTTATGAATTCATGGGCGATGCCACAGACCCTGATGCTGTCAGAGACCTCTCTAACTGGCAATTTATTGGCACCGCCAGTCCCTGTTCAGATATTAATAAACCTAAGGCCTGTACCATTGCCGTTGATGCTGCTCATGCTACAAATTCCACTTTAGCCGGATCCAACCTCACCATTACAGCACTGAACGACAAGGGCAATGGCTCTACCTACAGAGTTGCTGAAGCGAAGGACGGAACATATTCAGCAAGCGCATTTAACCAGGATCAGTAGGGTTAAATTATCAAAACTAAAGGGTCTCAGCCCTTTAGTTTTGTTGCATGCCTGTTATGTTAATAATGTCATCCGGCAAAGGCAATGCATACCGGGAATCATTTACCGGCAGTTCTATTACAGCACCATCAACAAAGCGGGCAGGGACAATATTAGCGCCCTCCTTATTCAGCCGTTTTATATCCGCCCAGCGGAGCCCGCGCATCAGCAATTCTTTTCTCCGTTCTTTAAGCACCAATGCCAGCACTTCCTTATCATCATTCAGAGCTAATTCTTTATACGCATCATCTTTATTCCATCGTTTCCTAAGTAATTCGTTCAAATCTTTCAGAGCAATCTGGGACCTGCCAAGGCGCACACTGCACTCAGCATGAATCAGGTAAATCTCATCTAAGGCAATCCCTGTAAAATAGCGGCTTACGCCAACGCTATACATTCCTTTAAATTCGAAATAGGATCCGTTTGAAATAAAAAACAGTGTCTTTCTCAAATCATTTTCGTCATACTGGCTATACAACAAAGTATCTATCATAGCTCTCCCATAGTTTCTTTCCAGCAATTCCTGGGGAGATGAGAAATTCATAGAGGAGTAAAAGATGGTCTCCCCATTATACGCAGTATTTGAAAAAGGATTATCATTATCTGTAACAGTATTATAATCCAGCAAATCACTTTTAATTGAAAGACAGATATCAGCATACTTAAATGCACTATCATAATTGCGCATGGATAAATAGGCCCGGGCTAAAAGCCCCGATGCCGCGGCTCTGGAAGGCCGGAACACATGATTGGTTGAATCCGGCAGATAAATTAACGACGCTTTTGCATCTGAAATAATTCGTTCATAAGTTTCGGCTACCGAACTTCGTTTTGAAGGTACTTTAAAATCCGATTGCAATCTTAAGTCAATTCCCATGTCCGTATTTGCAGAAGCCTCATCATATGCTTTCGAAAATGTCCAGGCGAGGTTCAGGAATGCATATGCCCTGTGAAATAATGCGGCGCCTTTAATATAATCCCATTGACTTTCATTAGCCGGATTTCTCGGAATTTTCTCTATTGATTCAAGACACAAATTGGCATAGTACACCGTTGTATAACAGGCAGACCAATCATTACTGTATTTATAAGGAATCGGATTCCAGGTATAAATACTGCTAAGACGCTCCTCCAGTGTTTTAAGTGTTGTTTCTTCAACAAAATAATCATCTGCTGACGCTTCTCCGAAGGCCGGAGTTATAGAAATATTAAATACATCAGAATTATCCAGCAGCGCCTGTAAAACCTGTATTGAATTAGGCGTATCAATACTGGAATCTGCCTTTTTATCCAGAAACCTGCTGCAGGAAGCCAGGAAGGCCAGTGCTGCAAAGCAATAGAATGCTCGTATAACAGAAACAATTATTTTCATATGTCTGTGCTTTTTGAAATGAATTTAAAACCCTGCCTGAAGCCCTATAGAAAATTGCGGCCGCGGGGGTATGGTTGTGGTATAATTATAGTCGGGATCCAGGCCATACCTGTTCTGTCGCCATAAAATCCCAAGATTGGCTACATTAAAGCTAACCGCAGCATCTTTTATAAAAACATGAGAAATTACAGGGTGGTATACAAGGTTGATATATTGCAGCCGCACATGATCTCCGCGAAGCACATGGATCTCAGCTGAATTATAAAAAGTGTTCCTTTGTATAAACTGCGGGTAATTCGTGTACACCTGCGCAGGAACATTTGTTATGGCTTCGTCTCCCGGCTGTTGCCAGCGCTTTGTATACTCCGGATTGCCCACCCCGGTGGTATACAAAGTTTGATAGTTGAGTGCATCTTTTCTGAAATAATAGCCCAGTTTGTACAACAGGTTGCAGGTAAGCTCTAACCCCTTCCAGCGGATTGTATGATTCCAGGCCCCGTAAATTACAGGATTCGCCGGGCCTATATATAGAACATTACCCTCTATGCCTTTATCGTTTGCTTCATTGCGTATAGCTGCATAATCAGTGCTTAAAGTGCCGCCTACATATCCCATGGGATCTCCCTGTGCATTTAACCCGCCCCATTTATATGCTACAATAGCATACAAGGGCTTTCCAACAATTGGCTTTATAGTGTTTCCATCTCCCAGCAACAAGGCTGTTTTTTCAGCATCAGGTCCATAATACTTTGTTGTTTTTGCAAGGTTATAATCAAAAATAATACTCGTTGTATATTTTACTGCGCCATCTGTTACCCGGAAATTCAACGTTGCATCAATACCGTTTCCTTCCATATTAGCTACATTTAGTTCCATTGTTGATGCTCCGCCCCAGGCTGTATAATTGAATGGGGCCGGTCCGTACAAATCCTTCCCTTTTTTATTATAATATTCGATAGAACCTGTAATAAGGTTGTGCCTGTATGCAAAGTCAAACCCGATATTCAGCTGTCTCGATTTTTCCCATTTGAGGGTAGGATTATTTAAAGCTGATACGCTTCCTCTTAAGAATTGTGAGACCGGGGCATCTGAAAGATATATAATGGCATCTGCCGTTTTGTTAGGGTTTACAATACCACTGGTACCCAGTGTGGCTTTCAGCTTCAGATAGTTAAACACATTGGCATTAAAAAAATGCTCTTTAGAAATTTCCCAGCCAATACCGGAAGACCAGAAAGGATTCCACTTATCATTGGTTTTTAAACCAAAAATATTTGCTGCATCCCGCCGCAGGCTGCTATTTACATAAAAGCGGTTATACAGCGTAAGCGCCATATTCCAGTATACTGATACAAACCGGTTAGTAACAACCGCATTCCTTTGAGGAGCGAAAGGAACCGGGGATGTAAAACCGGTAATAAATGTTGGGTAAGCAGTGTAATAATCAACAGGTATGCTTTTAAGCGGATCTTCCTGATAACCATACAGGCTGTAGCTGCCGCCATCACTTACCGTGCTACGCAGCTCCATACCGGCTATTGTAGATAATGCAGTAACAACACCTTTCCACCGGTGATCATATGCCAGTTGGGCCCTTCCGTTATGAGACAGTATGCCGGAATAATTATTCAGCAAAATTCCGCCCCTGGGTATACGGAATGTGTCTGTATATGGCGTAGCACCCAACTGGGTATAACGGTTTATCAGGTCGCGGGCATAATAACTTTCCTCTTTATACAATCTCTCCTGGCTTCCCGTCTGTTTTTGATATTGATAGTTTACATATAAATTCAGTCCGTCTATAATTTTTACTGTAAGACCTGCTATACCTATCAGGTCCTCCCTGTTGGTTTTATCCTTTATAAAATCATTATCTGTAGCCGGGTAATAATTCCAATCGAGCAGCCTTCCCTGCCCCGCAGTATCGGTATAACTTCTCAGATAATCCTTTGCTAAAGCTATCGGGTTACCGGCTTCATCTCTAAAGCGCAGGTAAGGCACTGCCCGGTTACTGTAAACCCGGATACTGTTATAAGCAGGGCTGCCTGCCAAAATAGTAGTAGCGGTATAATTAGCGCCTGCATTCAGTATTACCCGCTTTCCTAATTTGAAACTGCTGTTGAAACGAAAGTTTACCCGGTTGTTTTTTGAGCGGTCGTAATTAACGGTTCTGTCATAATTGCCTCCCAGCATCCAGGCAATGGCACTGCTTCCACCTCTAACTGAAACACTGTTTTGCAGGGTTACCGTACTCCTGTTATAAAGACTATTATATGATGCCTGTGCATCGCCCGTTTTAAGATAATCAATCTGAGCAGCTGAATCTGCTGCACTTATCAAACCCTTACGCCTGTTTGAAAATACTTCTACGGCGGGGGTTATACCTTGCTTAAAGAACCCGTTAATAGTGCTGTTGAAGTATCCCTTATTAAACAGGTACTCCTCTACCCCTATGTATTCGTCAACGCTCAATTGATTGTATTGATAAAGATCGGGGCTGTTGGTAACAATTGCGTTGCTGCTTACATCTACCTTTACAGGAGAGCTAAACTTCCCTTTTTTGGTAGTGATCACTATAACCCCATTGCCACCCTTTGCTCCGTAAATAGAAGTAGCCGCAGCATCTTTTAATACAGTGATGCTTTCCACATCGTTCGGATTTATATTATTTATATCTCCATCATATGGAAAATTATCCAATATGATCAGGGGATCAAGCGGACCATTTATTGTACTTTCTCCCCTTATGGAAATAACGGAAGGGTTATTGACGTTACTGGTATTTTTGCCGGTTTTAAATAACATACCGGGGGTAACTCCATTAAGCCGGTCTAAAACAGAAGTGCCTTTTTGCTCGTTCAGTTTTTCATTTGTAATTACAGAAAAACTACCGTTTACTTCGTTAGGTCTTAGCTTCTGGTAGCCGGTATTAATAGTTACTTCTTCCATCTGTAGATTTTTGGGAGCCAGGGTTGCTACCAGATAACTTTGGTTCCACTTTACCGGTACTCTTTGTGTAGTGTAATTAACATGTGATATAATAACTGTGTCCTCTTTTGTTACCTCCAGAGTAAAGTTGCCATCCGCACCCGTAAGCGCAGCTTTTTTGCCAAACAGGGAAAAAAGAGTAGCACCAGCAACAGGTATTCCGGTAAGTGAGTCTTTAACCTGCCCTTTTAATGGATGCATGGATTGTGCATGAGCTGCCACCAGCAGCAACACGCAAATGGCTGTAATTATACTTCTCATATAGTGCTTGTTTAAGGTTAGCGAACTGGTTTTTTATTTTTCGCCGGAGCTTTGTACCTCGTTTGGTTGTTCTCTTCAGCCCAGCTGTACAGTGCAGCATTAATGCCATAGCTGTTAATAAAATATTCTGTGGTTTGGGCCACCAGCTTACCCTCCGGCAACAACCATGCGTAATTTGGATTGGCAAAATTGCGGATGGCTTTTCTCAACACTGTATCCCCTACAATTACCGGCATATTAAAATGGGTATTGTTTTTCTGCTCCCAGCTTTTAATAAAGGCCCGTACTTTCTGCTCCGGCTCATAAGTAACCATTATAAACTGTATATTTTTATTAAACTGCTTTTGCAATGCGTCTTCTTTTGGGAACATGGCAACACAGGAACCACAGGTAGTGAACCAGAAGCTTAATATGACCAACCGGCCCTCAAAATCTGCAAGAGATGCCGTATCTTTTTTATAATTAATAAACCTACCCAGTGGTGTTGTTTTTTTTATATAGTCTCCAATAAACAAGGGAGCATCAAGAGTTTTTAAATCATAACCATAGTCCTGGCTAAAAATGCAGGTGCATAGGCCAGCCATTACGCTCAGCAGCGTTATTTTTTTCATATTTTAAGCATTAAGAATGAAGCAATATTATTTAGGAAAATTATGGGCATAGCAAAATAGATCAGCATTCAAAAGGTGTTTTCAGCGCCCTCCGATACCGGAGCAGGCCGGGCCGTTACATGAGAAAAACCAGCCCGCCGCCCGGTAATAACCAACCTTATACAGGATTTTTAGGCTTGCAGGCAAACCTGGCATTAAACAGGGCGTGATGCCGGCCTCCTAAATTGCAGGTCTGATGATGCAAAAAATAATATGCAGGCAGTTTGCTCATCTCATATAAGTTAGATGAGTCCCGTTTATTGGCAAGCGAACAAAAAAAGGCGCGGTGCTCAACTTACCGAATAGAGGCCCTGAGAAGCCCTGGAACGGATAAGAGAGCCCACGCCCGGGTCGTGAGCTATTCGTCTTATCATCCCGTTCCAATTAGAAATTTCTCAGGTTTCTATTCGAGACTCTAAGCGAATGCTTCAAATGCTTTTATGAAGTAATCGCAAATTTAATACAACAATTCTAACGTAAATATAGGAAAAAAACGAATGTTACGCTACACCGTAACAAAAAATATTTTGAAAAGCTGTTTTTTTCCATATGGTTGAGGAAGAAGGGCAGTATACAATTAAGTGCAGGTATGCGTTGGCGTTGAAAAAACTTATTTTTAAAAATAAGGATGTAAACCGCGCTCCTGACAGTCCTTCTTTTCCCGGCATAGATGACAGCTATAGTAAAATATCCAGCAGCACAGGGATCCGCAAAGCTACTATTTCAGACATTATAACTGCAAAATCTGAAATGAAGACCTATACACTATATCGTATTTTAAATACACTGGGATATAGCTTCAAACAATTCGGGGAAACCTTTGATTCCATAACAGAACAAGAACTGAACAAATATATAAAAGCGTTAGCAAAGACAAAGGATACAAAGACAAAGAATAAATAAACAGCACTATGCACGCTTCTTTTTGGAAGCTTTTCACCAGAACCTCTCAAATTGATTGCTTCAATTTAAAAGGTAATTAAGGGCATGGAAGGAAAAAACTTCAATAGAATAAAAGTGGTGCTGGCGGAACGGGAAACCAGTCAAAAGGACTTAGCTGCTGCCCTTGGAGTTACACCGGGAACCGTTTCTACCTGGTGCCGGAATTTTAAGCAACCGGAAATCCAGACACTTTTTAAAATAGCGTGTATACTGAAAGTGGAAGCTTCCTGCTTAATAAGCCCGATGGATGCGGTAGACTATGTATTTCAACCGGCAAAATAATTGACGCTTAGAACTGAAAATCTATGCTAAAAACTAATTACGATGCTTTAAATCTGATAAAATCAGTGCAAGATGTCAAAAATAAAGTATAACAGGATAAAGACTGTCTTAACCGAGGCCGACAAGAAAAACTCAGATTTAGCCAAATACATGAAAGTACATGTAATTACTGTCTCCAACTGGTGCACCAATACCAACCAGCCCTCTATCCAGGATCTTTTTAAAATTGCAAAGTTTGTAAACAAAGACGTACGCCAGTTACTGGTTTCTACCAGGCCCAATGATAAAAGTGAAAATTGAATAATTACAGGAATGTAAAAGGTTACAGGGTATTTTAAATGCGCCGGGATATAGTTTTGCATAATCTGGGGAGAGCCTTTGATTCCATAACAGAACAGGAACTGAACAACTATATAAAAACAGTAGCAAAGAATGAATAAGTAGCGTTCTTTTAATGCTGTTATAGCTTCTTGTAGGAGGTGGGGCCAGGGAGAGCCTTACTGTTTTTTCCTTCCTTTCTCCAACGCCGGCATCAGGAACCGGCTTACTTCCGGGGTATGATGTTCTTTTTCCATAATGGCATCTATTTTTTTTACAATATCCGGATGCTGCGAAGCAACATCATTTTGCTCCTGTATATCCGTATCCAGGTTAAACAGCTGTGTTTTTATTTGCCCTTTTAATATATTTGTTCGTACGGCTTTCCAGTTGCCCATTCTTACTGCCTGCTGCCCTCCATACTCCGGGTACTCAAAATAAAGATACGCATGTTGCTTTTGCTGCTCCTTTTTGCCAAGTAAAGTGGGCAATATGCTCAACCCGTCTACATTAGCAGGTACCGGCAGTTTTAAAAGATCGCACAGCGTTGGCATTATATCAATAGTTGCAGCAACCATGTCTGACTCAGTACCCGGCTTTACTACTCCCGGCCACTGCACAATAAATGGTTCACGGATGCCCCCTTCATACACAAAACCTTTTGTACGGCCCGCAGCGGATGAAAAGGGGCCGGCGCTGTTAAAAAACTCCGCGTCAACACCCATTTCAGGAAAAGAAGGCCCGTTATCACTGCAAAACATTACAATTGTATTATCGTAAAGCCCGTTCTTTTTCAGGGCTTCGATTAATTGCCCTACCTGCTCATCCAATGTAGCGATCATAGCCGCATAGGTAGCCCGCGGATACCTGCACGGGAAATAAGAACCTCCTAAATAAGGTTGCTCGTCACCCAATTTTTTGTGATAATAATCCACCCATTTTTCCGGCGCCTGTAAAGACACATGCGGCAAAGGCGATGGATAATACAGGAAAAAAGGCTTGCTCTTATTTTTTTCAATGAACTGAATGGCGGCTTTTATCAGCAGATCCGGCGCATATACGTTTTGCTGATAGCTCCGATAATTCCGTTCATCCATCTTATCAAGGCTATCAGGAAACGTTACATTAGGGGCCACCACTTTATTGTCCAGCGGAATCCTTAGTTCATTTTCCCACAGGTGCCCGTTATAATAGGTATGATCCTGCCGCTGGCAGATGTACCCGTAAAAATAATCAAAGCCCTGCCGTGTCGGAAAGCCGGTGGTATAAGGAGCGCCCAATCCCCATTTGCCCACCAGCCCGGTAGTGTAGCCGGCATCTTTGAGCACTTCAGCTATAGTAAGCGTAGAATCAGGGATCGGCCACTGACCTTCCAAATAGGGGTTTTCTTCCATTGCCTTAAAATCCCATACCGGCCCCCGCTCTCCCCAATCATGATTGCCCCTGATATAGGCTTTGCCGGAATGAATGCCCGTCATTAATAAATATCTTGACGGAGCGCAAACCGGGAACGCATAATGTTGCGTAAACCGTATACCATTTTTTGCCAATTGATCAATATGTGGTGTTTCTATCTTTGCCTGACCATAACAGCCCACATCGCCATAGCCCAGGTCATCAGCATATATATAAATAATATTGGGACGTTTTTTTGTAAGTACCCTGTTTTTTCCCTGTTGCCCGTAACCAGCTATAACAAAGGTCATCAATAAGAAAACACCTATGCATTGTTTCATTATTTTATCTATTTAAAGCTATATAAAGTCTTTGTTTTTCCTGTTACTGCTCTCATTTCTCTGCCGATTCTGCCGCTAACAAAGCTTTTAACTCTTTTAGTTTTCCGGGATCCGTTGCTGCCCTGTTTTCTTTCTCTGCCGGGTCGGCTTGCAGGTTATAGAGCTGATCAGTTTTTGATCCGCCCGATTCAGTGCCCGTTGTTTTAAAATAAGGAGGTATATTATTAGCGGGGATGTACTTCCAGCCATCTTTTACAATGGCCAATGTACCAGAATGCTCCACCAAATGATCACGCCCTTTTTGATCAGCTCCGGTTAAGGCTGCCCACATATTCCGGCTGTCCGGCGCATTACCAGCCGGTATGGTTTGATGCAAATATTTTGCAAAGGATGCCAGCAGATCTATTTGCCCGATAAGGGCATTGCTTACACCCGGTCTTATTTTTCCGGGCCAGCTTACTATAAACGGTACGCGGGTACCTCCTTCCAGAAGGCTGTATTTTCCTCCCCGGAACGGGCCTGCCGGTTTATGTGCGCCGTTAAGCTCTACAACACGGTCCTCATAGCCATCGTTCAACACCGGCCCGTTATCACTACTGAAAATGACTATCGTATTCTTTTCAATTCCCTGCGCCCTTAATTCGTTTAAAATTTCCCCTACGGCCCAATCCAGCTGCAACAGCGCATCTCCTCTCAGCCCCAGTTTGCTTTTACCCCTGAACATGGTGGCGGGCATCCGGGGTACATGTGGTTCTGTAAGATTATAAGTAAGGAAAAAAGGCGTTTTTTTGTTCTGCCTGATAAATTCTTTTGCCTTTTCCAGGAACGTAAAGCTCAGCTCTTCATCTGACCAGCGCGCCAGCTTTCCCCCAGTCATATAGCCGATGCGGCCGATACCGTTTACTATAGTATTGTTATGTCCCTGCTCAGGATCCGATTTCAGTTTCAGCAGTTCCGGGTGCTCCTTCCCGGTAGGATCCGTTCCCACTCTGGTTTTATAATCTACTGTAATGGGATCATCGGAATCAATATTCAACACTTTCTGGTTCTCCAGGAACACCGTAGGTACCCTGTCTGCAGTGGCCGGGAAAATAAACGAATAATGATAACCTACCTGGTTAGGGCCGGGTTTTATTTCCTGGTTCCAGTTTTTCTCCACGGTATTACCAAGCCCCAGGTGCCATTTACCTACCAACCCTGTAGTGTACCCTGCCTGCTGAAATACTCCGGGCAGGGTGAGCTTACCGGTTGGTATAATAAGGGCCGCATCACCGGGCAGGATGCCCGTACCCTTTTTGCGCCACGGATATTCACCGGTCATAATCCCGTAACGCGATGGCGTGCAGGTGGAAGACGTGGTATGGGCATTGGTAAAACGGATGCCCTCCTTTGCCAGCTGATCAATATTGAGCGTGGTGACGCCGGTGCCTCCATTGCAGGATACATCGCCAAAGCCCAGGTCATCCGCATAAATGAGGATTACATTGGGATGTTGCTGACTGTAAAGAGCAACATTTCCCCCAAAGAACATCGTACATAAAAAAAGGACTACTTTATACATGATCAAAAAATTTATTTTTAAAAAATAAGGTCCCCTCTGTTATAAGCAGGCTTATGGCCATGCTGCCGGCTGCTTTGTTTTTTTATCAACCGGCATAGGAGCGTTCCAGCTTTTCAGTCGAAAGCCCAGCAATGACCGCAGTTCACTGACCTTTGCAGGATACTGTGCGGAAAGATCCTTCGCTTCACCAATGTCTTCATCCAGGTTATACAGTTCTGTTTTACCGCTGCGTATGCTGTACACCAGCTTCCAGTTTCCCTTTCGGATAGCGCTGAAATAGTTGATACCGGGGCCGTCATCCTTAACCCACTTATTGGGAAAATGCCATACCAGGTCCCGCGTATCGTCCTTCCATCCGGGGTTTTTTAAAACCGGCATAAAGCTTCTTCCATCCGGTTGCTGAATTGTCTGATATTTTTTCACCCCGGCCATTTCCAGTATGGTTGGAAAAAAATCCTCAATAATAACGTACTGGTCTGCCGTGGTGGCCGGCTTTGTTATACCTGGATATTTTACGATCATGGGCTCGCGTATGCCGCCCTCATACACAGAGCCCTTACCGGCCCTGAGTGGCAGATTCTGGGTATGCGCTTTGCCCCCTCTTTCAGGAGCAAGGCTGAGCCCTCCGTTATCACTCATAAAAATGATCACCGTATTTTTATCAATGTCTTTCCGTTCCAGGTAATCCATAATATCGCCCAGGCTTTTATCCATACCTTCCACCAATGTGGCATAAGCCGCTTCCGTGCTGTCGAGCCCCGCATCCAGGTATTTCTTTATAAAGCGTTCGTCTGCCATAATAGGTGTATGCACTGCGTAATGCGCCATATTCAAATAAAAAGGCTGCTTTCTTTTTACCGGTTCTTCAAGCGCTTTCAGCGCTTCCAGTGTCAGCGCTTCGGTCAAAAACGTATCCGTTCCAAAATACTGCTCCAGGTCGGGTACCGCCTGTGCGCGGGGTTGCTGTTTGGGAAAATTCCCATAATTCTGGCTGGCCCAATAGCTTTGCGGGCTGCCCGCTGCATGACCGGCTATGTTTACCATAAATCCCATGTTATAGGGATTGGCGCCGGGTGTGCCTACAGCGCCCCAATGTGCCTTGCCTACATGAATGGTATAATAGCCCGCCTCTTTTAAAAGACGGGGAAACGGCGTAGCATACGCTGTATTTTGAATGCCTGGCACCGGGCTGAGGCCATTGATATTCCAGTCTGCCGGTGCAAACTGGTCATCCTCCCTGTCTGTATTGCTGTTTTTAGCAGGCGCCGTCCAGTTGGTAATACGCAGGTGGGCAGGGCTCATACCGGTAAGCAGCGCGGTGCGTGAAGGTGTACAGACCGGCGCCCCATATGCATTGGTAAATTTCATTCCCTCTGCCGCCAGGCGCTCCATATTAGGCGTATGGTATTTTTTATTCAACGCTGTTTTCTCTTTCCAGAAGGGCAATGAGCAATCCTGCCATCCCATATCGTCTACTAAAAACAGGATGATATTGGGGCGCTGCTGCGCGGTCGTAAGCAATGAAAACACCATGAATACCGGAAGGAACAATAGTCGTTTCATATGCATGTTATATTGTTACACGAATATTATTTCAGGTTGGGATTAATGTTCACTTCTGATAAGGGTACCGGCCAAAGCTCATCCTGTCCTTTTCTGAATGCTTTTTTAGTTACATACCACCTGCTGTAAGGATCGGCAGCCATACCGGAGGGTGTGTTTAAGTTGGCGGCTCCGGGATAAGGATGGCCATAAAAATTACCCTGCAGCACATCTCCTGCAATCTTCCACCGGAGCAGGTCCCAAAGGCGGATGCCTTCCATAGCCAGTTCCACCCTGCGTTCCCTTCTTAATATTACCCGCAATTTTGCAGGATCGGTTTCAGTAACTTTTGGCATATTTACTGAAGTCCGGCCTCTTACCAGGTTTATGGTTGCATCCAGTAAGGCCTGGTCCATCGCATCGCCATTTTCTAATTTGGCCTCCAGGTAACTCAGCAGCACTTCTGCATACCTTATTATAGGCAGGTCAATGCCGGAATTGGCAAGGGCCCCGTTAAAAGTTTCTGAGTTGAATTTACGGGGGCAGAACCCTGTGCGTGTAGCCTGCAGGGTAGTGGAAACGCGATCCAGCGATGTCAGATGATCCGGGTTACTATCGTACAGGTAATTTTTAAATACCTGATTGGTATAAACAATACTGTACTTTAAACGGGGATCACGGTTCTGACCAAGATCTGAAGGGTTATACCGGGAATCACTGTAAGAGAAAGGGGTACCATCATTAAATTCGTAAGACTCTACCAGGCTGCCCAGCGGGTTGTATAAATGATACCCTCCCAATCCCCGGGGGTAGCAATGCAGCAGCATTGAATTAGGCGCCAGGTCCTGCTGGTATTGCGTTGCAAAAATGATCTCCTTACTGGTTTCGTTGCTACCATCAAAAAGGCTGGTATAATTGGGATCAATACTATTTTCATTCCAGTCGATAATTTGTTTATACGCAGCCGCAGCGTCGGCCCATTTTTGTTCAGCCAGGTACGTGCGGCCCAGAAAAGCCAGGGCCACCTGCGCACTGGCGCGCCCTCTTTCACCGGCAGTCAGCGCTCCATACCGGGGCAACGCAGCAGCAGCCTCGGTGTATTCCTGTATAAGAAAGTTTATAATATCCGCATGGCTGGCTTTGGTAACGGTATTGGCCTCCTGCGTATTAAGCGTTTTGGTAACCAGCGGTACCGAACCAAAATATTGTGACAGGTAAAAATACTGGCAGGCTCTTATAAACCGCACTTCTGCAATATAACGGGCAGCCAGCGCTGCATCCAGACTGGCTTTGCCTATATTTTCCAGGAAATAATTACAACGGGCAATTTTAGCGTAGCTGAATTTCCAGCATGCAGCTATATTGGCGTTATTGTTTGTTAAAGCCCCGTTGGTTAATGTATTCCATGCCGAATTATCGCCCCGCCGGTCATAAGCGTTATCGGATGCAAATTCAATCAGCAGTAGCCCATGATAAGACCACCAGTCAGTAGGGTTATATTCCGCATCGGCATCGGGCGGCGTCAGCATTTGTATATTTCCACGATATACACCCGTCAGCGCCTGGAAAACATTATCCGGGCTGCTCCAGAAATTTTCACTGGAAAAAGAATCAGGCGGTACCCTGTCCAGCTGTTTTCTGCAGGACTCATTCGAAAACAGCATCAAAAGTAATAAACAGGCAATAACATATTTTTTCATTAGTATCTTTTTTAATGAGTGTATTAAAAGTTCACATTCAGGCCTAAGCTATAATTCGCCATAATAGGATAAAAAGCGCCGCTGGAATTTACTTCCGGATCCCAGCCTTTTGGATATTTATTAAATGAAACCGCGTTTTGTGCACTCGCATTAACACGTAATGACTTAATAAAACCATCTTTCAGCAAGGAGGAAGGCAGTGAATAGCCTAACTGGATGTTCCGGATCTTAAAATAACCGGCATTGAGCAGATAAAAAGAGGAAGACAGGGTATTGGGTGAGCCTGCGTTCGTAAGCACTTCCAACCGCGGATAGCGGGCATTGGGGTTAGGATTCTCTTTTGACCAGTGATCATCTGCAATAAATTGCTGCACCGTGCCATTGTTATAAAAGGCATACCCTGCATAATTGTTCAGCTGGCCTTTTACAGCTGCCACCCCCTGCCCCGTTACAGACAGGTCAAAATTCTTATAGTTCAGGCTGATATTAATTCCATACTGGTATTTCGGGATCTGGCTGCCCAGAAAAGTACGGTCGTAGGTCGCATCCACCTTACCATCGGGCACTCCATCAGGACCGCTGATGTCTTTATACCGGATGTCGCCGGGCTGCACGGTAGGATTAATGGCCTTTTGATCGGCATAGCCGGCAATATCACTGGCATCTTTAAAAAGGCCATCTGCAACATAACCATAATACATCTGCATAGGATAGCCAATAAATAAACTGGTGCCGTTGCCCACCAGGCCATTAGGTTGTGTAACATTGCCTACACCTAGATCCAGTACTTTATTGTTAATAATACTCAGGTTTCCGGAAATAGTATAAGAAAAATCGCCCACATGGTTGTTATATCCCAGAGTAAATTCCCAGCCGGTATTACTGAGCTCTCCGCCATTGGTTGGCCCGGGTGTAAAGCCTAATATACTTGATACACTGCTTCCCGGAGAAACAATAATATCGTAGGTATACCGGTCAAAATAGCTTACGCTGATGTTCAGCCCCCGGAAAATAGTGGCTTCCAAACCAATATCTTTTGTACGGGTTGACTCCCAATGCAAATTGGAATCTACCAGCGTGGTATTGGCAACCCCCGGAACGGTTGTACCGCCAAACGGGTAATTAAAGCCCGGTGATAATAAACTCTGGTAGGGATAGTAACTATTTAAACCCGTAATATTTGTTGGCAGGTTTTGGTTGCCCAGGGTACCATAAGATGCTTTTAGCTTCAGCTCATTTAACCATGCAACTTTATTTTTTAGGAATTTTTCCTCAGAAAGGCGCCAGCCCACGGCCACGGCAGGAAACGCCGCGTATTTTTTACTTGAGGGGAAACGGGAGGAACCATCGTAACGCAATACGCCTTCAATCAGGTACCTATTACCAAAGCTGTAGTTTAAACGGCCAAAATACGAATCAAGCGCTAACTCAGTAGACGTTCCGGTATTCCCCTGTGTAGCTGCATCGCCGTTTACAAGTTCTGTAAGATCATTATTGGTATAACCGGACCGGCTGGCAGAGGAACTGCTGATAGCTGAAAACTCGTAAGTATGCCCTGCCAGTATTGAAAACTGGTGGCGGGCTATTGTTTTTTTATACTCAACCAGCTCCTGGAGGGTTTTATACGTATTGACCTGATTCTGCAGTGTCAGGTTGCCGGGGCCGGTACTGATATTATTGGTTAACATAAACGTAGAAAGGTACCGTTTGGAATTGCCCGCAAGCTGTGAATAGGCGCCGATCAATGATAGTTTCAGGTCGGGTATCACATTATAATCCAACCGCTCATTGATCATCAGGTCTGTCTGCTTGTTCTTATAGAATGAAGGATTGTTCAAATACGTGTAAGGCGTTCCTTTGTTTACCAAACCCAGTCCCAGGGAACCATCGCTTAAAACAGTAGCATATACAGGGGGCGTTCTTACTGCCTGGCCAATGGCATCCAGCATGTTGTTAATATCAACATTAGCGGGTGGAGCCGGCTGATTGTCTATATATTGCGCACCGCTCATGCGGGAAGTAAGCGTTAGTTTATCCCAAATCCGGTTCGTCATATTAACCCTTACAGAATAACGGTCATAATCATTTTTACTGACAATGCCTTTCTGGTCAAGAAAACCAAAGGACATTAAATAATCTGTATTCTTTGTTTTGTTTGAAATACTGATATTATGAGCCGTCTGAGGCGCTGATTTTTTAAATACCTGGTCGATCCAGTTATTGTTCGGATGCCCGTAAGGGTCACTGCCATCTTTGAACTTTTGAATATCTTCAGCAGTGTAAGAGTTGGGAATGGCTTCATTCATCAGCGTTGCATAGGTAGCAGCATCTACCAGCCTCGGATAGGCGGTAGGCTTTTGTGCACCATAATAAGCATTGTAGTTCACCCTGACCTTACCATCATTTCCCTCGCCCGATTTAGTGGTTACCAATATAACACCGTTAGATGCACGGGAACCGTAAATGGCCGCAGTAGAAGCATCTTTTAATACTGAAACCGAGGCCACATCATTCGGATTAATATCATTAAAAGAATTTACAGGCACCCCGTCAACTAATATAAAAGGATTGGGTGAGGCTCCAAAAGAGCCAACCCCTCTTACCTGTATGGTAGCCCCATCGCTGCCCGGCTGACCCGAACGCTGGATCAACGTAACGCCCGGTAGCTGGCCGGTTAATATATTGGAAAGAGACGGTGCGGTACGGTTGTTGATCTGCTTTGCCCCTACCTGGGCTACGGACCCGATCATCTCGGATTTTTTCTGTGTACCATATCCAACGACCACTACTTCCTCCAGGGTTGATCTTAACGGCTTCATACGGATCAGTAACGAGCTGGCTTCGTTCACTGATAACGAATAATTGACCAGCGAATCGTTTGCATAGCCAACATGTTCAAAATACAGGTTGTACTTTTCCCCTGCATTTAATGAGGGAATGGAAAAGATACCGGAGGAATCAGAAATAAGGAATTCTTTTTCTCCTGTTGTTGCATTTTGAACAGTAATGGTTACGGATGACAAGTTTTCTCCTGCTTCGGAAAGTACTTTACCATTCACTTTTTTTTGCGCCAGGAGGCTGATGGCAGGGATAAAAGCAATGGCCAGTAGTAATAAATGTTTTGGAATTTTATGCATATTTGGCTTTTAAATTTCGAAAATTGATGATAGGAAATGCAGCAGTTCTGGACGAAAATTACGTGCTGTTACCGCTTACCGCGTTTATGGTTTTCTTTTTAAGAAGATCGTATCGTTACTTTTTTCATATGACAATTGATTAAGCTCGCAAATAGCTGCAATGAGCACATCCAGCGAATCATTATAAAATATTTTTCCCGTAATGGTTGCATGGTATATACTGGTATCCGGTACTATTATTTTTACGTTATACCGATTCTCCAGCTTTGAAAAGACATTTACCAGCTCCGCATCAGAAAGCTGTATCTCAAGGTTGGTCCACACGATGGCACTCCTTTTCTGAACAATACCCTGTTTTCCGGAAGGAGCTTTTATGTCCTGTGGATGGCTTTTAGCCTCACTGGTCCATACGCTTACCAATCCCGTTGTTTTATCTATGGTACAATTCTGCCCGGGCACCAGGAAAACCGTATCCATTTTAAAGTAATGATCCGCAGCCCGGATCATTACCCTGCCTTCCGTTAATGAAACGTTCACACGGTAAGGGGTAAGCTGCTGTACCCAAAACTGGGTACCAACCGCTGTAGTACTGATACCATTTGCAAGTACGCGGAAGGGATGGAAGGCATCCTTTTTTACCCGGAAATACACATCGCCTTTTGTTAACATTACTAACCTGTTAATCGAAAAATCATTTTCAAAAACAATAGTGGCTCCGGGATTCAGTGACAACCGGGAGCTGTCCGGCAACAGATAATCCATTATTGCACCGGTATTATTTCTTACCGTTATTGCAGAGGCCATAACTGTACCCTGTTCCTTTTTGCCGCCCCGGAATAGCCACACCAATGCCAGCATCAGGCCGATTACCGATGCAGCTGCAAGCCAGCGCCGGATAGGCACACTCCTGGCAATGCTTCTGCCTAATGCCCGGTCCAGTGCTGCCTTTTTAACTTTGTCCGGTGTATAGACCAACTCCTCCGCCTGAAGATCTTCTGTCAATATTATCTTATCCAGCTCCCCGGGATTGGCTGTCAGCCAGGCATATACCTCCTCCGCCTCAGCATAGCCGCTTCTGTTAGACAAAAAATCTTCGATTTGTTTTGGATCCGGGGTCTTCACCATAACAGATATGAACGTTTGAAACTGGAAAATTACCTACTGCCCTAAAAAAAATTTATTGGCTTATTACGCATAAAACAGCATAAAAAGCCAATATTTTACGCAACTGATGCAGGGCTTTAAGCACGTGAGCATCAACAGTTTTTACCGAAATACCCAATAATCCGGCAATTTCCTTATGGGAAAAGCCTTCTATATACGCCAAGGAAAATACTTTCCGGCGTGTGGGAGGCAAACGGTCTAGTGCTGCCTGTAGTGTATGGTTTAATTCAAATTTGCTTTCCGACTGCTGCGAAAATGAATGTTCCCGAAGAGCTGCAGCCAGTTTACGCTGATAAGCTTCCTTCCTCAGCCAGTCAATAAATACCTGTTTTGCTTTACGGTTGAGCTGCAATTCGGGTGGCAGCTCAAATGTATAAGAGGAACGATATTCCCAAAACTTTATAAAAGTAAGTTGTGTAAGCTCTGTTGCAATAGTTTCAGACCGGGTTTTTTTTAAAAAGCCGGCATACAGCCTGTCATAGCACTTATAAAATACAGATTCAAAAAAAGCTTGATCAAATTCACTCATCAGAATGGAGAATACGGATTAAAATTAATAAAAATTGTAATCCATGCAGACGTTGAAAAAGAATAAAATCAGTACCCAAAATCCCGGGATTAAAAAAAGACATATGTCTTTTTATCATTTCAACTACGTATTTAACTGTAAGAACAATAGTCTGAAGTGAAACTAATTCGGACGCTTGTATTAGGTACTCCATCCTTTACTTACAGACATACCTTTAAAGAAAAAGAAGGCACCTGTAAAAAAGATTTACAGTAAGTAAATCCGATTATATCTATCTCTTTCATCTGACCGACCAATTAACATGGAATAAAATTCAAGAAAGCTCTTTATAGACAAAGAAAACAACAACGGTAGCTCTATTGTAAAGTTACAGCTTACTATTACAAAATCTGTTCATGCGCATACACTTGCTTTTTAGTTAACAAAGATAGAACAATTCGTTAGTCTACCAAAAAAGTAGAGTACCAATCTAAAAAAAGGATTTGGAAATCATAATATGAAACGGGTAGCCCTGGCTTCCTCCGCAGCGCCCGTCGTCCTAAACCCTCTGAAACTTCATTGTTTTTTTCTATTTTGCAGCCTTGTACATACACTTCCTTAAGCCACCTTTATTAATAAAAGACCCTTTCTGATGTGGCCAGTTGCTTTACTGGCGGGGCAACAGAAATAAAATTGTATTTTCGTTTACGGAACAAAAACGCCCCATTTGAAAATAATTACTGTACTTCTTGTATTGCTGAGCTTTTCTGTTTGTATGCTGAAATGCACCAACAAATATGCACGCACCCAGGATGCAAGAGGCCCGCAATATGCAGGTGCTGCCAGTTGTGTGCAATGTCATAAGAATATTACGGATCATTATACGCATACCAACCACTTTAACACCTCCTCAAAAGTGGATTTTGAAAAATTTAAACAACTGATCACTGCTTTAAATGATACGGTTCATTTTCCGAACGGTCAGCTGGTAAAGCTGGAGGCTGTTCATAATAAGCTGGCCCAGTCCTATATTTTAAAAGGGCAGCAGGTAAACAGTGAAACCATGGATATTGCTTTTGGCTCCGGTGAAAAGGCCTGGACCTTTGGCTACTGGAAAGACGAAGCCCTGTATGAGCTGCCCCTTACCTATTTAACGGAACTAAAACGGTGGACGAACAGCCCGGGCCTTCGGGCAAATCAGCCTGATTATGCGCGCCTGATCGTTAGCCGCTGTATGGAGTGCCACAGCTCCTACGCCTATGCTGAAAAAAGCCTGGAGCAGGGCATGCGGTATACCGAAAAAATAGACCCCGCCACCATTATATATGGTATTGACTGTGAGCGCTGCCATGGCCCGGCAGCGCAGCATGTAGCATTCCATACGGAGCACCCCGGGGTAAGGACGGCGAAATATATGGTACCCATAAAATCGCTGAGCCGGCAGCAACAGTTAGACCTGTGCGCTACCTGCCACTCCGGTGATCCTGTAGAACTGCGGACGATATTTGCCTTTAAACCGGGCGATACCTTGTCGCACTATTACATGTACTACCCCGGCGCGGCCGCCAACCCGGATGCGCATGGCATGCAAATGCAATCATTGATGCAAAGCAAGTGTTTCCTGCAAAGCAACCTTACCTGCATGAACTGTCATGATACGCATATGAATGAACGCAACAGCAGGGAGGTTTTTGTGCAGCGCTGTATGAGCTGCCACCAGCAATCTGCCCATGCCGTTACCATGCGGCAGGCAAATAACTACTGCATTAACTGCCACATGCCGCTACAGGCCTCCAAAAGCCTGAACTTTGGCAACAGCGCCGAACGGAGCGATATTCAATACCGTTTAAGAACACACCATATTGCTATATACCCGGCATCAAAAACACAATAGCCGGGTTATTAACTCCTGCAAGAAGCAACATCAATTCCTGCTTACTAAGGCTGACGGCAGCATCAAATCTATATATGCCGGAGATCTTTATTATATTTGAAATACAGCCCCTGGCCTGTTCTGTATATACTTATAAAAAATGGAAGCAAACAAAAATTCTAAAGCAGGAGCCAGCGACCACCTGGCCAATGAAAGAACCTTCCTGGCATGGATACGCACCAGCATCGGCATCATGGGCTTTGGCTTTGTGGTGGTAAAATTTTCCCTGTTTATCCGGCAACTTGCCCTGGCCCTGGATGCCCCACAGGCACTGCCCCCCGTACAGGCTTTTCCCAGGCTATTGGCATTATACTGGTCGCCCTGGGCGGCATCACTATTATTTTTGCCTATTACCGGTACCGGAGAACCAAAGAGCTGCTGGATACAGGCAGCTTCCGCCAGTCTGACCGGCTGCTTACGCTGAGCGCTGTATTATTGTTATTATGCAGCGTTTTACTGCTGATTTATTTATTCAGAAACATCAGCTATTAACCACAACCGGCTTTGCCATCCCTTTCATTTTTAATAATTATTTTTATAAAAACCCTTTGCAAATGAAGCCCCTGCCTGTTTTATTGTTTTTCCTCCTTTTATTCAAAACCGCAGTATTAAACGCCCAGCAGGAATATAAAAACCTCCCTTATAAACGATCGGAGAATGGAAACGCTTTAATGCTGGATCTTTTTCTTCCGGAACCAACAGCAGCCGGCAAAAAATTTCCGGTGGTACTGATCATACATGGCGGGGCCTGGGTGGAGGGCGACCGGTCGCTTGAAACCTTTTATTATACACAACAGCTAAAAAAGCAACTGAATAAAACCGGGATTGCCGTTGTCAGTATCGATTATACCCTGCTTAGTAAAACCATACACCTGCCGGTACCCATTGCAGATTGTAAAGATGCCGTGCGCTGGGTACGGGCGCATGCGGAGCAATATGGCTTTGACCCCGAAAACATCGGGCTTTGGGGTGGTTCTGCCGGCGGCCATCTTGCCTTGCTGACCGCCTACACCGATGATACAAAATGGCCGGGAAGCCCTCAGCTGGCCTCCTTTTCAGCCAGAACAAATTATGTGATTGACTTTTTTGGCCCTACTGACCTGAATGCACTTTTAAAGCCGGATGCCGGCTGGTTTACCGTGCTGCTGGCCAAAATATTTATTCCCAAACTATTACCCTACAGGGAAAAGCTGGCCTATGCGCTTACCGGTTATTCTATTGATCCGGACAAACAAAAAGTTATGCAAACAGCCGGCCTGTACACTCCTCTGAAATATATAACAGCCGCTACGGTTCCTACATTTATATTTCATGGCACAAAGGACAGGGTGGTGCCCCTGCGCCAGTCCCGGAAGCTGCACCGGATGCTGGATGCCAATAAGGTTAGCAACGGGCTGATCATTGTTAAAAAAGGGGATCACGGCTTTAACAATATTCCTAAAGAAAAAACAGACGCCCTGGTAGAAAAGACCGTTACCTGTATTACCGGCCAGGCCCGGGAATAAGAAAGCGCCCCTGTTATATCCTATGGGAGAGTAATAGCCGGCACTTTAGCTTTGAAGGCATACGCCCTCCGGCAGTCATCCCCGGGCGTAATTACTGCGCCACATCTGCATAGCTGGTACCAATGCGGATGCCTTTAACAATATGCGTTGCCTGTGCATCATCTCCCCCGTATACGCCCCATTTAGGATCGCAGTAGTCCGCATCCATCGTGCGGCAATAATAACGCTGGCTGCCGTTGGAAAATGTTTGCTTTACGCCGTTATACCAAAGCTCTATGTACCCGGTGGCAGCACTGTAGGATAAATTCATACGAAGCACAAACTGCTGCCAGGTGCTGGTTGATAATGGTATAGACCAGGGCACGTAAGCCACATGACTGCTATCAAAATATTGCAGCTCTAAATTACCGCTCCTGGTGCGCAGCATAATCGGATGATTGGCAGCAGTACCGGTAGGATAGGATTTCCATTGGAACACCGCATCGGTCTTTAACGTTAAAGGCATATAAAGTTTGCTCGTCCAGCCAATGTATATTTCATCCCCGGCTGCCGCCTGGTAATTTTTGGCGCCATGCCCTTCAGTACGATGGCTGCCGGAGGGTTTTAAAAATTTCCAGCACAGGGTGCCCGTTTCATCGTTGATCGTTGTTACCGTACCGGCACCTTCTATATTGATATCCTTCCATACATTGGCCGAACCCAGCGACGCATCTCCATCAAACAGCAGGGAGAGGGCCCCTAACGTTCCGTTTGCAGATGCAATAGATTGTTCATCAGTTGCCTTCCGGAGTTCAGTCGTTGATTCCTTTTTACATTGAGACAGGGCAATAGCACAGGCAATGCCTAAAAGACAGGTCGTGATTCTTTTCATTTTTTTGAAATTAGAGGTTTATAATTGAATTGTGCAATCGTTATACAAGCATCGTAAATAATGAGCCGATCCGGCAAGACATATTCCCCAATACCAGGTCAGGCAGGCTGTTCTGCTTCTGGCCTTGCATTAAAATAAAGGGCAAAGGCATAAGGCTTATTGCTCTTATCTTAATACGGTATAATGCTGCATTAATTTTTCTGTTAAACTGAAGCCGCCTTTAACCGATCCCTAAGATACAATTCCAATACAGCCGCTGTTACCGGATTTTGGCAAAGTATTCATGCATTATGGCATAGCCCGTCAGTGACCCGATACCTGTAATGAAGCGCCTTTTTTAACGATATATTCCGGCGGTAAAAAACAGGACCCCATATCCCCGACAAATCTTTAAAGAAAAACAGGCGCTCTTGCAGTATAAACAGTAAGCGTTGTAATCAGGCTCAGCCGGAACAGCCTTAATCGCCGGGGGAGCTCCTGTTACTTATGAACAGTTTTGGGTGGACAGGAAGCTCTTATAAGAATAAGGCGTTCCTGCAGGTGCATAAGTACAGCACTGGCGCTCCACCCAAAGATACTGCCCGGTATTATTTCATGTAGCAACCTGCCAGTTATTCGCAATTACGCTGAAGCGGCGGGTAGAAGGATTAATCCTCATCCCACCAGCCGGGCTTTTTCCCGTCTCTTGAAGCAGAAACAGTATCCCCATGCCCTGCCGGAAAATAAAAATCGATTGTATCTGCATCATAGTACAGCACTAATACTTTACCGGATGCTTTCTCTTTTAAAACACCAAAGCCATCTTCATCTGTTTGAAATACACATGGGATCGGATCCAGTTTTTGTGGTTTTCCCTTGGCATAATAAATCAGTGTAATGGTAGCTTCCGATTCATTTGACATGTTGATCTCAATATCAAATGCTTCATCCTTGGTAGGTAATGTAAAATCCTTGCCGTTAATAAAAGCCTCAAAGGCATGAAAGGTGCCGGAAGCATGTTTTCGGATATCGGCATCGCTTTTTTTACAGGAAACAAGGAGCGCCGATAGCAGCAACAGTCCCATTCCCAGAGTAACAAATTTTCTTTTCATAAAATTTCCGTTTTGCCAAAAATAACGGAGAGCTCTGGTGATGGGTACTTTATCCGGTTTACAAATCGTAACCATCCAAGGTTACAAATTGTATACAATGAATATTATATATACGTAACCGGTTTAATTGCAGTATACAGTATCGCTATCATAAGGAAGCAATATATTCTCCTAAATCGGTACTGAAAGGAAGACCGAGTTTCTTTTTGATCCGGTAACGGCTCATTTTAACGCTGTCAGGGGATACATTTAGCAGGGCGGCGACCTCTTTATTGGACATATTCATACGTATATAGGCGCATTGCTTCAGTTCATTTTTTGAAAGCTGGGGAGCTATGAGCGCCAGCTTACTAAAGAAGGATGGATGCACTTCCTCAAAATGCATTTTAAATTTTTGCCAGTCTTCCTGCAAATGAATATTATGCCGAATGATTTTGCGTATATCTTCTACATATGCCGGATCCCTCAGTTTTTCGGTATCCGATAACTTCTCTTTAATACCAAAAAGGATGCGCGCCATTTGTTCGCTATGCACAACGCTTGCCGATAACGCCCGGTTTTTATGATCCAGGTCTTCTTTTACACGAACGGCTTTTTCTTCTGCCAGAGCCTTTTCCATCTTCATGCGTGCATTCTCCTCTTTAAGCACCTGTTGTTTCTGGAGAAGCACTCTTGATTTGAGTCTTTTTGAATAGATCAGCATACCGATGAACAAAAAGCTCATGATGACTGCCACAACGGATATTTTTACAAGCCGGGTTTTCCAGTTGTTCTCTTTTTTTAAATCAGTAATACGGGTTTCCTGTTCGTGAAAGCGGAAACGGGCATCCAGGATATCCATATTTCTCTTATTGGTCATTTCTGCAATAGAGTCGGTCACTTTTTTTAACTGGTCCGACAGCTCCAGTGCTTTTTTATAGTTCCCCCATTCTTTGTACAGGTCTATATATGATTTTAAATATTGTTTCCGGTCGTTCAGCGTCAGGTAAAACGTTTTTGCAATATTTTTTAAAGCACTATCACTTGCTTCAAAGCGATGCATTTTTGTCAGTATTTCACAATACCCGAACTGACTGTACATTTGCAAAGACGCAAAACCTGCTTTCCGCGTAATATCCATAGCCTGCCTTGAATAGGCCAGCGCCTGGTCAAACTGTCCCTGCCGGTTACAGATATCTCCAAGGGAAGCATAAGCAATGGACTGAACATAGGTGTTTCCTGTTTTACCGGCAGCAGTCAGCGCCTGTTTAAAATAATCTGTAGCCCTTTGCAGCTGGGGGTGGCGGGCATCTGCATATGCATTGCCCAGGTTCATATAAATAAAGGCAAGGTTCTGATCCATGTGCTTTTCCTGCGCAATCTGCAGTGCCTTATTCAGATAGGTAGCCGCTCTTCCAATGTCACCCGCGCCGCCATAGGTAACCCCAATATTTAAAAACGCCTCAGAAAGCCCCTTTGCACTTGTATCCGGTATATAGGCTAAACTGTTATGAAAACTATTTAGGGCACTGTCGTATTCCTGTATGGAGTTATAAAATAAACCAAGATCATTATAGAAATAGGAGAACCCCCGTTTATCAGCACTGGCATCGCCAATTTTTTTCGCCGTCATAAAAGCCGCATACGAGTCTCCGTATCGGCTGCTCTGATAATAAACATCGCCCAGGTATATATACCCTCTCATTGCCCCATAGGCATAATGAAGCCGGTTAGACAGGTGGATTGCCTCTTTGCAATACCGGATGGTTTTTGCGGAATCACTATAGAGATTGTCTGCCGCTGATTGTAACAGCTTTTTCACTGTAGCTGTATCCGTTTTTTTTGATGAGGAGCCGTTGCCGGATCCGGGCAAAGCTCCTGACACAGCATTTGCGGCAACAACCATACAAAAACCCGATAGGCATAACAGTGCCCTGTACATGTTTTGTTTCATATATCCGAGAAATAAATGACGAGCGGGAGATGCTCAAAAATAAGCATATTGCTGTTATACAGGTAAATCCGCAAACAGATGAGGACTGAAAATACTATAAATATGATGGAACCTGCTTCATCCCTGCCAAAAATATTGAAAATAAGTATTCCATGACGATGGTGCTCAAACTGATAACCGGATCAGCCAGCCATCAAAATAAACGGTAGCGGTAAAGACATCTCAGCCCTGAGTGCGTATATCAATAATTTTATGGCGGTTCAGCCAGTAACGGAATGCATTCGTATCATCAGGGTTATAATGCACAACACTGCCGTTCCTAAGCAAGATCGTGAAAATACCGAAAGCTTCAATGTATTTGGTCAGCTCGTCCGGGGCATGCTCAAACCCGGGAAATGCAGCAGCGGCAATAGTATCTGTCATCATGGCTGTTTATAATAGTAGTTATTAGTATTCTCTTGCTAAAAACGGGAACCAAAGGTAAAGATAAATGAGATTTTGTCTGCAGCTGTTTACAGCAAACCTGTCCCCAATATTGGGGACAAACAAATAAATGCTTCGCAGACACAGCCAGCCGTCATCCTGGGCGTATCCGCCAACCGTCAGAGAAGCTGAAAAGGCGCTCAGTTATCGGACATTTCAATATCAAAGGATGCTTCCCACGCTTTGCTCCGCTGTTAATGACAAGTGTTGGAAGTTGTTGGAAATGCATCTACATAAGGAACGTCATTCCGGATGGAGCGGAGCGGAATGAGCGGAAGAATCTCCCTGATAATACAGATCCCCGGTTTCTCCCGCAATCGCGGGATGCGCTGCCAATGACAGATGTGTTATTGTTTTGAAAATCAATCTTTCTTTTTGTCATGCCGTTCCGATAGTTCGGAATTGTTTCGGCATCTATTGATCGCTCACCTGGACCCTGAAATACCCCGAACATTCGGGGCAGGGTGACCACAAGCGTGTTTATTATCGCCTCATTGATCAGGCCCTATTACAAACACAGGATGACGATTGAAAAAATTGTCATCCCAATAAGTTTAAAAGCAACGCTTTTATGGTTGCCTCAGCATGACGAAAACATAATCCCCGTTCCGTCACGCTGAGTTTTTTATTTGTTTGCTCCGAAAGGTCGGATGTAACAATAACAAATTTTCCTGCCGTCATCCTGGGCGTACCTGCCAACCCGCGGAGAAGCCGGAGGCGCTCTCAATTGTCAAACATCCATATTACAGGAATGCTTTCCTGTCTGAACGTGCCGTCCGGTACGGCCGGGGCCTGCGCCCTGCTTCTCCCGAGCCATCGGAACAGTATGACCCTGGTGAGGCAACCACCCTGAACATAAAAAATACAACCAACCGGTATGGCTGGCTGTATACTATCATTTATTAAAAACATCACAGGCGGCCTTCCTTAATTTCATCCACCACAGCAGGGTCCAGCAGGGTGGTCGTATCGCCCAGGTTATTCAGCTCTCCTTCAGCCACCTTTCGTAATATGCGGCGCATAATTTTACCACTTCTTGTTTTGGGAAGGTTCCTTACAAACTGTATCTTATCCGGTTTGGCAATAGGTCCAATGATCCGGCTTACCGTGGCCAGTATATCTTTTCTTGTAAGATCATCATCTTCTTTATGCCTTTTTTCATCCAGTACCACATAAGCATATACGCCCTGGCCCTTTACATCATGCGGGTAGCCTACCACAGCGCTTTCAATAACACTGGCGTGCATGTTAATAGCATTTTCTACTTCGGCTGTTCCCAGGCGATGACCGCTTACGTTCAGCACATCATCCACACGGCCGGTTATTTTATAATTGCCCTCCTCATCTTTCCAGGCGCCGTCGCCTGTAAAATAAAGATCCTTATACGCGCTGAAATAAGTTTGCCGGCAGCGCTCATGATCGCCCCAGGTGGTTCTTAAGATACCGGGCCATGGTGCCCGCATGCACAGATTACCGCTCATGGCCACATCTGTAAATTCAGTGACCTCCTCTCCCTTTTCATCCACCAGCAGGGGTTGCACGCCCGGTAAGGGCAGTGTGGCCCAACTGGGCCTTGCAGGGGTAACACCAGCAAGATTTGAAATAAGAATGCCTCCTGTTTCTGTCTGCCACCAGGTATCTACTATAGGGCATTTCTTTTTACCGATGTGCTCATCATACCAATGCCATGCTTCTTCATTAATAGGCTCTCCCACGCTGCCCAGCACTTTTAATGAAGAGAGGTTCTTGCCTTTCAGCGGCTCCAGCCCATAGCTCATTAAAGAGCGGATGGCTGTAGGCGCAGTATATAAAATATTCACCTTGTGCTTGTCTACAATATCCCAGAAACGACCGGCATCCGGCCAGGTAGGGATTCCCTCAAACATAAGGCAGGTAGCTCCTGCCAGCAAAGGACCATATACAATATAGCTGTGGCCGGTGATCCAGCCGATATCCGCCGTACAGAAAAACACATCGCCCGGCTGATATTGAAATACGTTTACAAAGGTATAGGCCGTCCACAGCATATAGCCGGCACAGGTATGCACCACGCCTTTGGGCTTACCGGTGCTGCCGGAGGTATATAGTATGAACAGCGGGTCTTCTGCATCCATCTCGGCTGCCGGAATGTTCAGCACCTCATCGTTCATCGTTTCAATAACATCATCCACCTCATCCCGCCACCAAACATCACGCCCTTTGATCATGCTTACCGGGGTGCGGGTACGGGTATGCACAATAACCCGCTTTACCGTTTTATTGCCGATCAGCGCATCATCAATCACTGATTTTAAGGGGATGTCTTTTCCGCCGCGGTAGGCCCCATCGCAGGTAATAATATACTCCGCACCCGCATCATCCAGGCGGTCGGCAATGCTTTGCGCAGAAAACCCGCCGAAGATAACAGAATGAATGGCGCCAATACGTGCGCAGGCCAGCACGGCAATGGCCAGCTCCGGAATCATTCCCATATAAATACAAACACGGTCGCCTTTTTTTACACCGTTGTTCCTGAGCACCTGCGCAAACTCGCATACCTTCCGATGCAGCACCTTATAAGAAAGGGTCCTTGTTTTTTCATTGGGATCATTCGGCTCCCAGATAAGCGCCGCGGTATCTCCGTTTGTTTTTAAATGCCGGTCCAGCGCATTTTCGGTTATATTCAGCCTGGCCCCTTCAAACCATTTTATTCTGGGCTCGGTAAAATTCCATTCCAGCACCCGGCTGCTAAAGGGCTGCTTCTTTTTCCACTCAAAAGCATCGGCCACATCTGACCAGAAACCTTCCGGGTCATTAATGCTTCTTTTATACGCTTCATGGTACTGCTCTATCGTTTTAATCTGAAAGGGATATGACATAACTCTACGTTTTTGCGGGTTTAAATATAGGCAATTAAAATTATTCAAAATAACGCTTTATTTAATGAAGAAGTATTATCTTGAAGCCAGGCTGCAGGCCATTTATCTAACGATTGTACGTAAACGATTGCATTTAACAAAACAAACACATGAAACAAGCAAGTGAAGCAGGTTTGCTTCGAAAAGTAATTGGCGCTTCTTCCCTGGGAACCATGATCGAATGGTACGACTTTTACATTTTTGGAATGCTTGCCAAAACCATATCCACTGAATTCTTTCCGGAGGGGAACAGTACGGCGGCATTACTGAGTACCCTGGCTATTTTTGCAGCCGGTTTTATTGTACGCCCTTTTGGCGCTTTGTTTTTTGGAAGGCTGGGCGACCTGCTGGGGAGAAAATCGACCTTTCTTTTAACATTGGTGCTGATGGGCGGATCTACTTTCCTGATAGGGCTGGTACCGGGCTACCGGTCCATAGGCATTGCCGCGCCGCTGATCGTTCTGTTGCTGCGGTTGTTACAGGGCCTGGCATTAGGAGGCGAATATGGCGGTGCTGCCACTTATGTGGCGGAACATGCACCTGCCGGTAAAAGAGGTTTTTATACCAGTTGGATACAAACCACGGCCACACTGGGTTTGTTCCTGGCGCTGGGAGTAATTATGCTGGTAAAAATGAACCTGCCGGATGAACAATTCAATGCGGAATGGGGCGGCTGGCGATACCCGTTCTGGTTCTCCATCCTTTTGGTGATCGTATCGGTATACATCCGTTTGAAGATGCAGGAATCACCATTGTTCGCTAAACTGAAAAGCGAAGGAAAAGTAGTAAAGAACCCTCTAAAGGAAAGTTTTCGTAAGAGGGACAATTTCAAAATGGTGCTGCTGGCATTATTTGGCGCGGCCATGGGCCAGGGGGTGATCTGGTACACCGGACAGTTTTATGCACAAAGTTTTCTGGAAACCAAGGTGGCATTGAATTTTGAACAAAGCCGTTCTGTTTTACTATGGGCCATTTTATTTGCTACCCCGTTTTTTATCTTTTTTGGCTGGCTGAGCGATAAGGCAGGGCGCAAATGGATCATGCTCCTGGGAATGCTCCTGGGCGTGCTTACCTATCGTCCGATCTTTAATGCGCTGCTTGAAAACGCAAAGACCGAACAGGCATCCGAAGGAAACCGTGTCTTATCCGGCACCAAAAAACAGTCAAAATTACTGGCAGGTACTGCTGATTCGCTCATCACCGTCACCCGGCATTTTGAACTCGCAGGCGGTATACAATACGTACAGGAACAAACTGACACCTTGCGCTCTGCTACCACCAGCATTACCGAAGGAAAGCCGGTTATCAAAGACAAGGTATTGCCTAAAAACCTTTACTGGAAATACGTGGGCCTTGTATTTCTTTTGATCTTATATGTAACCATGGTATACGGCCCAATTGCCGCTTTCCTGGTGGAATTGTTTCCTGTGCATATACGCTATACCTCTATGTCGCTTCCCTATCATATCGGCAATGGCGTATTTGGCGGGCTGGTGCCTTTTATCGGGGTACTGCTTCAGACAACTTTTACAGAAGACCCCCTGGTGGGCCTCTGGTATCCTATCGGAATAGCAGCGTTAAGCTTTATAATCGGAGCCGTGTACCTCCGCAACCGTACACCGGCTTCCTGACCAACCATTTTTTAAACCTTCAATATATGAATGCAATAAAAAGAATATTAGGCATCGTTTGGCTGTTATCAGGCCCGCTCATCATTTATTTCCTGCTGATGGGCGCGGTTCATAATATTGATAGCAACGGGGAAAAAGACATTAATAACCCGGTGATCTGGATCATTATTATCGCCATATTTTTCCCCATAGCTATTGGGTTGATGATCTTTGGATGGTATGCCTTAAAAGGGGTGTATAATGATACAGCAACCTCATCAGTTGATCAGCAGTGATCTGCTGTTTATCAGGGCGCTTCGTTAAAAAATTGTAATTTTTGCTGACTTTCTTGTCAAAAAAAATAAAGCTCAGTATTTTTGCGCTGCGTGATAAAAGGCATTACATATAAAAAAGCATTCTTAAGCATCCTGGCATTTTTGTTTGCCGTGGTGCTGTTATGGCTTACGGTAAGCCTGCCTTTTGTTTATGAAGCTAAAAAACAATTAACTGAGAAAACCACTTCAAAAGAGAAAAACGCCAATAATTCATTAGCGGGTACCACAGAGGAAAAGGTGCCTTCTAATCCTAATTTAACGATCAATGAAGAGTACCTGCATAATGACGGGTACGATTTTTCGATCACCGAATTACAAAAAGATATCGCCTACCTGCACCTGCATGAAGGCACTTATATTGCTTTTCATGCAGAATTACACGCACCGCCCCCCAATACAATTTCATAATTACTTTATGGCTACTCCTGTTTTCCGTTGCAGCAGACTGATGCTGTAATGCCGGTACAGTGTTAGCTATCCCGATCTGTTTTACTGATTGTTGCTGCCATTGGCAGCAGCGTAAGAACCTTTTTAAATAAGTATTATGAATACGCAACCTAAATCAAAAAATATTTTTTCCAATCTGGCAGCTGATATCCCGTCATCCATTGTGGTGTTCCTGGTAGCATTGCCCTTATGCCTTGGAGTGGCGCTGGCATCTAATGCCCCCCTGTTCAGCGGCATTATAGCCGGCGTTTGCGGCGGCATCATTGTTGGCATTGCCAGCGGTTCACAGCTCAGCGTTAGCGGCCCTGCAGCCGGGCTTACGGCCATTGTGGCCTCAGCGATCCTTACCCTCCAGTCCTTTGAGGCTTTCCTTGTAGTTGTGGTGCTGGCCGGGGTGTTGCAGCTGATCCTGGGATTTGCAAAAGCCGGTATCATCGGTGATTATATTCCCAACAGTGTCATCAAAGGTATGCTGGCCGCCATCGGGCTCATCCTTATCATTAACCAGGTGCCCCAGTTGCTGGGCGACCAATCGGCATTGCCCGCCAATGATGAGGAAGCTGTTGTTCCCTCAGGAAATATCTTTATCAACTTCTTTAAGGCATTCGCCTATATAACCCCGGCTGCATTAGTAATAGGGCTGGTCTGCCTGGTATTTCATTTTATATGGGAAAAATGGACAGCCGGTAAAAAAGGGGTGATAAGGCTCATCCCCGCTCCCCTGCTGATCGTTTTCCTGGGCGTTGGGCTGAACGCTTTATTTACAGGTACAGGTTTAATGCCTGCATTATCAGAAGCATACCTTGTAAACATTCCACAGGCAGGATCTGCCAGGGAGTTCCTGTCCTTCTTTACCAGCCCCGACTGGAGCGTGATTGGTAACAGCCAGGTATGGGTGCTTGCGCTAACCATTGCATTAGTAGCTAGTCTGGAAAGCCTCTTAAGCCTGGAAGCGGTAGATGCCATGGACCCCTACCAGCGCATCAGCCCCACCAACAGGGAACTGAAGGCACAGGGCATCGGAAATATTGTTTCCGGCTTATTAGGCGGTATCCCTGTTACCAGTGTTATTGTGCGCTCATCGGCCAATGTGAATTCAGGGGCAAAAACAAAAATGTCGGCCATTCTGCACGGTGTGCTGCTATTGAGCTGTGTTGCCTTTATACCGGCACTGTTAAACAGCATTCCCAAGACCGCCCTGGCCGCTATCCTGATCTTTACAGGGTATAAGCTGGCTAAACCGGCATTATTTAAATTTTATTATAAAAAAGGATGGGACCAGTTCCTGCCATTTGTGATTACTGTTATAGCCATACTGGCTACAGATCTGCTGAAGGGAGTTATCATTGGCATTGGCGCGGGGCTGTTCTTTGCTTTCCGTTCCAATTTCAGGAAAGCCGTATTTGTGGTTAAGGATGATAAGAAATACCTATTCCGGTTAAGAAAAGATGTTTCTTTCCTTAATAAAGCCCTCATCAAACAAAACCTTGAAAAAGTGCCCGACGGGGCCCAGGTAGTGATCGATGCACTGCGTGCCGATTTTATTGATAAGGACATTGTTGAAGTTATTGAAGATTTCATCATCCAGGCACCTTTAAGAGCTATCGACGTACAACTGGAAACCAGCGGCTTTATTGATCACGGTTTTTCCAATAAGATACTGGCAAACGACAACAAAGAAGGGCACCTGAGAAGAACTTACACCAACGTTATTATCAGTACCCGCCAGAAAGAAAAGCAGGAACAGGAAAAGGAATCCACTATGGATTTTGCTACCTTAGCAACACAACCTCAGTAAATTTATTTTCATTAAAATTAATACCTCATAAATAATTATGAAATCTTACGAAAAATTATTAGCAAACAATAAAGAATGGGCCGCTCAGAAATTAAAAGTAAACAATCATTTTTTTGACAATCTTGCAGAATCACAAAGCCCGGAGTTCCTGTGGATCGGCTGCAGTGATAGCCGTGTGCCTGCCAACGAAATTACCGGTACCACTTCCGGTGAGATCTTTGTGCACCGTAATATTGCCAACCTGGTTGTACATACAGACATTAACCTGATCAGCGTTCTGGAATATGCTGTAGCGCATTTAAAGGTAAAGCATGTGATCGTTTGCGGGCATTATGGCTGTGGTGGTGTTAAAGCAGCTCTGAGCAATGATGACTTTCACCAGGTGCTGAACATGTGGCTGCGGGAGATCAAAGATGTTTACTATAAAAACAAAGAGGAGCTGGAGCTTATTAAAGATGAAAAGGACAGGCTGAACCGTATGGTGGAGCTAAACGTAAAAGAGCAGGTAGAAAAACTGGCCAAAACATCTATTATCCAGAAAGCATGGAAAGAAAGAGGCGCTCCTGTGCTGCACGGCTGGGTATACGGACTGGCAGACGGGCAGCTTCACCCATTGCATACTATTCAGCCCAATACAACAACAATTGACCCAATCTATATTTATGACGACCTTAAATAAGCATTAAGCCTTTCAATTATAAAGGCTGTATCAAAAGTCATTTCAGAACGTAATGTCGTTCTGAACTTGGTTCAGCATCTATTGAGAATCATTCAGATGCTGAAATAAATTCAGCAAGACAATAGTGAACTTTTGATACAGCCCCTTTTTATTTAAAAAACAAATAGCTTACTGCTATTGCCGTTAACACACCTGCCAGGTCAGCCAATAGCATTGCCCCCACGGAATAACGGGTGTTTTTAATACCCACGGCTCCAAAATAAACGGCAATGATATAAAAAGTAGTATCTGCCGCCCCTCTGAATACGGAAGTAAGGTTTCCTACAAAAGAATCGGGGCCGTGTGTTTTTAACGTATCAATCATCATAGCCCGTGCACCGCTGCCGCTGAACGGCTTTAACAACGCGGTAGGCAGGGCATCTACAATACGGGGATCACCCCCGCACAGGTGAAACACATACTTAATACCATCCATTACAAAATCAAAAGCGCCACTGTTACGCAGCATACTGATGGCGATCAGCAGCCCTACCAGGTAAGGAATGATCCTCACGGATGTTTCAAATCCGCCTTTGGCACCATCAATAAAATCATCAAAAATGGCTGTTTTTTTATAGATGGCCCCCAGTATGATCAGTAAAAAAATGAGGAGAATAAGGCCATTGCTCAATGTAGTGGAAAACAACTGAACCCCCTTTGCATCCAGCACCCGCACATACAGGATCAGCGCGGTAAATACGGCAGTAATGCCCATTACCCATAGAATGATCACTGGCTGAAACACTTTTATCTTTTGCCGGGCAGCCACAATAAACAATGCTGCAATGGTAGCCACAAACGTAGCAATCATGCAGGGAATAAACACTTCTGTAGGAAACTGCGATTTAAGGGTCACCCGGTCTGCTATGATCACGGTGGGTATTAATGTTAAGCCCGATGCATGCAGGCACAGAAACATGATCTGTGCATTGCTGGCTGTTTCTTTACTGGGATTTAATTCCTGCAGGCTTTCCATGGACTTTATGCCAAAAGGAGTGGCGGCGTTATCTAACCCCAATAAATTAGCGGAATAATTCATAACCATATGGCCCATGGCAGGATGGTCTTTAGGTACATCCGGAAATATCTTTGAAAAGAACGGCCCGATGATCCTTGATAAAAACCGGATGCCCCCCGCCTTTTCGGCTATATTCATAAAGCCCATGAACAACGCCATAATACCGATAAGACCGATGCACAGGTTCACAGCATCCCTGGTAGTATCAAAAACACCATTGGTGCCCTGCAACTGAAACACAAGAAAGGTTCCGTCTGCATTTTTGGCAACATTCAGCCCGTTCCAGTTAGCCACCGGGTGGCTGGCCGAAATCCGGGACTGTACAGTTGCAGGAATAGCCTGTGCAGTTGCCTGGCGGCTCACGAGGGTATCGCCCCCTTTACCCGTTACCAGCTGACTGAAGATCTGTTCCTGGCCGGGTTGAAATAAAAACCTTCCCAGGGCTACTGTTAATGCAATCAATATAAATGCCGACCAAATCCTGCTCAGTACCATTAAAACAAATATAAAATACAGAATAAGAAATCATTAATGAAAAACAGGCTGAAAGTTAGTATATTATTTTAAAACAGGGATATTAGTTGTACCTTTGCGCCCTAAAAATTGATTTCTGATCCCGATAGCTATCAGGACTTCCGGGACTGAATTCTGATAACTCATAACTGATAACTCATAACTGATAACTCATACACATGGCATTACAGGCAGGTATTGTAGGATTACCCAATGTAGGAAAATCGACCTTATTCAACGCAGTCAGCAACAGCGCAAAAGCACAGGCAAGCAATTACCGCTTCTGCACTATTGAGCCCAATGTGGGACTGGTGAACGTGCCGGACGAGCGCCTGGATGTTTTAACCGGGCTGGTACAGCCGGAAAGAGTGGTGCCCACCCAGATCGAGATCGTGGACATTGCGGGCCTGGTACGTGGTGCCAGCAAGGGGGAAGGCCTGGGCAATAAATTCCTGGCAAACATAAGGGAAGTGGATGCTATTATACATGTGATCCGTTGTTTTGAGGATGAAAACATCCTGCGTGACGAAGGCGCCATCAACCCTGTGGCAGATAAAGAGATCATTGATACTGAACTGCAGCTGAAAGACCTGGACAGCGTAGAAAAACAACTGCAGAAAAAAGAAAAGCAGGCGAAAACCGATCCTAAAATAAAAGCAGAAGTGGAGATACTGCAGCGTTGCAAGGCGCACCTGGAGCAGGGAAAAAGCATCCGGTCTCTGGACATCAGCAAAGAAGAAAAAGCAGCCATAGCAGAACTGTTCCTGCTTACAGACAAACCGGTTTTATATGTGGCCAATGTAGACGAAGCATCCATGCATACCGGCAATGCATTCTCAGAAGCATTAAAGGAAGCCGTAAAAAATGAGAACGCGGAGGTGATTATAATGAACAATTCCATTGAGGCGCAGATCGCTGAAATGGAGGACCCGGATGATAAGGCGCTGTTTATGGAAGAATACCAGATGGAGGAACCGGCACTGGATCGCCTGATCCGTTCTGCATACAAACTGCTGGGTTTAAAAACCTACTTCACAGCCGGCGTACAGGAAGTGCGTGCCTGGACCTTCCATGACGGCTGGAAGGCCCCGCAATGTGCCGGCGTGATCCATACTGATTTTGAAAAAGGCTTTATCAAAGCCGAGGTGATCTCTTATGACGATTTTGTACAATACCGGTCAGAAGCAGGCGCCCGTGACGCCGGCAGGCTGCGTATTGAAGGAAAAGAATACCTGGTAAAGGATGGCGACATTATGCATTTCCGTTTTAATGTGTGATTGGGCGTTGAAAACTGGGCGTTATGGGTTGAGATGCGGGTTACCAGGCAGCCGTTTTCAGCATTCAGCGTTTTGCATCTGTGAGCGCTGCTACCATTGGCGTTTTTCTTAAATTTATTTTGCCGACTGAAGGTCTTCTTCATTAAAAACATACTCCCGCCTTACTATGTTGCCTGCGGCATCCTGCGTAGCAGACCAGCGGTCCGGGTTATAAATATTGGGAACATTATTTGTGCAGCTACCGGGAACAGGATCGTTCCGGTGAAAATAACGCCAGGTGTTGCATGCGGTATCGCTTCTTTGTTTTTCTCCGATATAGATTTTTGCCAGGCTTCTGATCTCAACAACACTTGTTTTAGCCACATTATACAGCCTGTCCCCGCAATTATCTGTACAAACAAACTGCGTTTTTTCATAGACAGCTCCGGGAGCAATTTTGATCGTATCAATAAAAACAAGGGTGTCCTTATCGGCCGACTTGTTCCAAACGGCTCCCCTGTGCAGCTCTACCGGAACGGATAAACTGTTTTTATATGCTTCCACATAATCATATCCTTTTTGGCTGTCTTCTCTTTTTTGACAGGCACTGAACAGCAATACTGGTAATAGCCAGCTGAATAGTATACTAATGGTTTTCATTCTGTTTGTCCGGTTACAGGTATTTAAAACAGTTTACAGCTATATAGAACGAAACAATAAACGGTAACGCAACAGGCAGCTATTTTTTCCGTTTTATAATCTTGCCTTTAAAAGAAGCAATAGGTAATAAAAACGGCCCCGATGGGGCCGTGCTACTTCTATTTATAAGCTCTTTTAAAATTTCATTTTACTTGGCAGCAAATTCCCTGCGGATAATGTTCAGCGCAGCGCCTGCTTTAAACCATTCGATCTGCTGCTCATTATAAGAATGATTGACATCAAAGGTTTCGATTACGCCATCGGCATGATGCAACACAATTTGCAGAGGTTTGCCGGGGGCAAACTCCGTAAGCCCAATGATGTCGATTGTGTCATCTTCCAGAATACGGTCATAATCTTCCTTATTCACGAAGGTTAACGCCAGCATTCCCTGCTTTTTCAGGTTGGTTTCATGAATGCGCGCAAAGGATTTTACCAGCACTGCACGTGCTCCCAAATGACGGGGCTCCATAGCGGCATGTTCCCGGCTGCTGCCCTCTCCATAGTTCTCATCGCCCACAATGATGGTGCCGATGCCGGCGGCCTTGTAGGCACGCTGTGTAGCCGGCACGGGGCCATATTTACCGGTCAGCTGATTTTTTACATTATCGGTTTTATCATTAAAGAAGTTCACTGCCCCGATCAGCAGGTTGTTGGAAATATTGTCCAGGTGCCCGCGGAATTTTAACCAGGGCCCAGCCATGGAAATATGGTCAGTGGTACATTTCCCTTTCGCCTTAATCAGCAGCTTCAATCCTTTCAGATCAGTACCCTCCCATTCCGGAAACGGATCCAGCAATTGTAAACGGTTGCTGTCCGGAGCCACTTTTACAACCACTCCGGAGCCATCCGCAGCCGGAGGCTGGTAGCCCGGGTCATCTACTGCAAAGCCTTTGACAGGCAGTTCATCACCCGTTGGCGGATCCAGCTTTACAGTCTCTCCTTTTTCATTGATCAAAGTATCTGTAAGCGGATTAAAGGTAAGGTCTCCCGCAATGGCCAGGGCAGTCACCAGTTCCGGTGAAGCAACAAAGGCAAAGGTGTTGGGGTTGCCATCTGCGCGTTTTGCAAAGTTCCTGTTGAAAGAATGCACAATGGTATTCTTTTCCTGCTTATCTGCACCCAAACGGTTCCACATACCAATGCAGGGCCCGCAGGCATTTGCAAATACAGTTGCGCCTATATTGGCAAACGTATCCAGAAAACCATCCCGCGCAATAGTATAGCGCACCTGTTCAGAGCCGGGGGTGATTGTAAATTCGGCTTTTGTTTTCAGGCCCTTTTCATTTACCTGCTTTGCCAATGATACCGCGCGGCTGATGTCTTCATAGGAAGAATTGGTACAACTGCCGATGAGGCCCACTTCTACCTTTGTAGGCCATTCGTTTGCAGCAGCAGCTTCCTTCATTTTTGAGACCGGTGTTGCCAGATCCGGGGTGAACGGCCCGTTCAGATGAGGTTCCAGTTCATCCAGGCTGATCTCGATGACCTGATCAAAGTATTGTCCGGGGTTTGCGTATACTTCCGGGTCTGCCGTCAGTTGTTCTTTAATGGCATCTGCTGCGGCGGCCACATCCTCACGTCCTGTAGCCTTAAGGTAACGGCTCATACTGTCGTCATATGCAAACGTAGAAGTAGTGGCACCAATCTCCGCACCCATATTACAGATGGTTCCTTTACCGGTACAGCTTAATGCCTGCGCGCCTTCTCCAAAATACTCCACAATACAGCCTGTACCACCTTTTACAGTTAAGATACCGGCTACCTTCAGGATTACATCCTTCGGAGCCGTCCAGCCGTTCAATTTTCCGGTCAGCTTTATCCCGATCAGCTTTGGCATTTTCAGCTCCCAGGGAAGGCCGCTCATCACATCACAGGCATCTGCCCCGCCCACACCTATGGCAATCATTCCCAAACCGCCGGCATTTACGGTGTGGCTATCGGTACCAATCATCATTCCCCCGGGGAAGGCGTAATTTTCCAGTACTACCTGGTGTATAATGCCCGCTCCCGGTTTCCAGAAACCGATCCCGTATTTATTAGATACAGAAGAAAGAAAATCAAATACTTCGCTGCTTTCTTTTTTGGCAACGGTCAGGTCTTTTTCCGCACCTGTCTGCGCCATAATCAGGTGGTCGCAATGCACCGTGGAAGGCACAGCTACCCTTTTGCGCCCCGCCTGCATAAACTGCAATAATGCCATTTGGGCCGTAGCATCCTGCATGGCTACACGGTCAGGTGCAAAATCAACATAATCCACACCGCGCTCATAGGCTTTGGTTACCGGCTGGGCAAGATGTGCATATAATACTTTTTCGGTAAATGTAAGCGGCTTATTTACAAATTTCCGGGCGCTATTTATACGATTTTCAAAATCCGCATATACCCTTTTAATCAAATCAAAATCGAATGCCATAATACTTAAGTTTAAATATTATACGTTCAACATTTTCAACAATGGAAGCATCAAAAACTATCCTACCAGCTGTTTGGAAGCAGGTGCAAATTTCGTCAGATTAATACCTGCCACTGCTGTTTTATATTCCTCTATGCTTGGAATGCGCCCAAGAATGGCAGACAGGACGACAACGGGCGTGGATGCAAGCAGGGACTCTCCCTTTTTACGCTCGGAATCTTCAACCACTCTTCCCTGGAAAAGGCGGGTCGAGGTTGCCATTACGGTATCTCCCTTTGCTGCTTTTTCCTGGTTCCCCATGCAAAGGTTACAACCCGGGCGCTCCAGATACATCATATTCTCGTACGCTGTGCGGGCTGTTTTTTTAGGCAAAAGATCACTAAACTCAAATCCCGAATACTTCTCCAGTAATTCCCAATCCCCCTCCTGTTTCAGTTCATCAATGATATTATAAGTTGGCGCTGCCACTACAAGCGGTGCATGGAATTCTACCTTACCCTGCTGCTCTTCCAGGTTCCGGAGCATTTGAGAAACAATTTTCAAATCGCCTTTGTGCACCATACAGGAACCAACAAACCCCAGATCCACTTTTTTTGCTCCTCCGTAGTAAGAAAGTTCCCTGATCGTATCGTGTGTATATCTTTTTGAAACATCTTCATTGTTAACGTCCGGGTCGGCAATCATCGGTTCATCAATCACATCCAGGTCAATCACTACTTCTGCATAATACCTGGCATTTGCATCCGGAGTCAGTGCCGGCTTTTCACCTGATTTAATTTCTGCAATCCGCTTATCTGCTTTGTTAATCAGGCCCTGCAGCACCTGTTTCCCGTTATCCATGCCCCTGCCGATCATGATCCGGAGCCTGCTTTTGGCTATCTCCAGTGATTCAATCAAGGTGTCATCCTGGGAAATACAGATGGAAGCCTTTGCCTTCATTTCTGCTGTCCAGTCTGTAAAGGTGAATGCCTGATCAGCAGGAAGCGTTCCGATGTGCACCTCAATGATCCTGCCCTGGAATACGTTTTCCCCGCCAAATTGCTGAAGCATTTGAGCCTGTGTAGCATGCACCACATCACGGAAATCCATGTGGTCTTTCATTTTTCCCTTGAAAGTGACCTTCACTGATTCGGGAATCGGCATGGATGCTTCGCCTGTGGCCAACGCAAGCGCAACGGTTCCTGAATCTGCCCCAAAAGCAACACCTTTTGACATTCTTGTATGAGAATCCCCGCCAATGATGATTGCCCATTCGTCTACTGTCATATCATTCAGCACCTTGTGAATGACATCAGTCATTGAATGATAAACGCCTTTGGGGTCACGGGCAGTGATCAAACCGAATTCATTCATGAATTTCATCAGTTTCGGAATATTTGCCTGTGCTTTCTTATCCCATACAGAAGCCGTATGACAGCCGGATTGGTAGGCTCCATCTACGATCGGAGAAATCACTGTAGCGGCCATAGCTTCCAGTTCCTGGGCAGTCATCAGCCCGGTTGTATCCTGTGAGCCTACGATATTTACTTCTACACGGACATCCGAGCCGGCGTGTAACACTTTACCCGGGGTTACACCTACCGCGTTTCTGTTGAATATTTTTTCAACTGCTGTTAACCCCTGCCCTTCAATAGAAATTTCCTTTGACGGGGCAAATACAGCCGGGGTATCGATGCCCAGTGTTTTTGCGGCAAATGTCTGGATTTTTTTACCGAATACCACTGCATAAGAACCACCGGCTTTTATGAATTCCATTTTCTGGGGAGTGAGCGACCTGGAAATGTCAATCAGCTCCCGGTTGCCATTATACAATTTCTTTTTCTTTGTATTGATCGTAAGAACCGTTCCCGTGGCAACAGAATAAACTTCTTCCAGAACCGGTTCGCCTTTTTCATTCAATACGGGTTTGCCAGCTGCATCCAGTTTTTTTACCCAGTTTTTAAGATCGATGCCGATACCGCCGGTAACGTCAACAGTAGTGAGGAAGATCGGCGAAATACCATTTGTTCCCGCAACGATCGGAGCAATATTAACGAACGGCACGTACGGGCTTGCCTGTTTACCCGTCCAAAGCGCCACGTTGTTTACACCAGACATTCTTGAAGACCCTACTCCCATAGTACCTTTCTCCGCAATCAACATCACACTTGCGTCAGGATGCTGTGCCTGTAATGCCCTGATTTCACTTTGCACCTTGGGAGTAATCATACACTTACCATGCAATTCCCTGTCAGAACGGGAGTGCGCCTGATTACCTGGAGAGAGCAGATCCGTTGAAATATCACCTTCACCGGCTATGAAAGTAACTACCTTAATTTCTTCAGGCACCTCCGGTAATTTAGTAAAGAACTCAGCCCGTGCATAGCTTTCCAGAATTTCTTTAGCAATTGCATTACCGCTTTTGAATGCTTCCTTCAGACGGTCTGTATCTGCTTCATAAAGAAATACCTGTGTTTTAAGAACATTTGCCGCTTCCTGAGCAATAGCGGTATCAGCCCCCAGCGCTAAATCAAGCAACACTTCAATGGAAGGGCCACCCTTCATATGTGATAATAACTCAAAAGCAAAAGCAGGCGTAATTTCTTTAACTACTACTGCACCAAGAATGATTTCCTTTAAGAATTTTGCTTTTACACCGGCAGCGGGAGTAGTACCCGGCAGGGTGTTATAAATAAAGAATTTAAGGGCATCTTGCCGACGGGGATTATCCAAATCCTTGATTTGTGTAATAATTTCGCTTAGCAATTCTGCACTATCAATCGGCTTCGGATGAAGCCCCTGCTCTTTTCTTTCTTCGATTTCTTTAATATAATCGTTATAAATACTCATAATCATTTTTCACTGTTAAAGGCAGTTTTTTAAAACGGTAGCTGATACTGCCATTTTTTCTTTACCAGCCTGTGTAAATTGCAAAAGAGCCGTTTCGCCGTAGCGCCCCCTGCATGGATACCCTGCCGGGCGAAAATCAACAGAGTCTATGCCGTGCGCTGCAGGTCATCTGCCGATTGCGAAAATAAACGTATATTATTTTTTGCTAAAATGTAAACAGCTTTCCTCTAACACATATTGCTGCTCTTATACCATTTTCAAAATCGTTATATACATCATTATCCCGTATCGGAATGGCGCAAATTTACAATTTTTTGACGGTTTTAAAGGGCCAAAATTGTCATTTCAATGAATATTAGATAATTTTGCGGTATTCCATTTCAGATTTACTAACTATGAACCGTCTTAAAAGCTTTGTTGAGTGGAACGCCTTTGGTGTTTGTTCCTCAATAGGGAACCGGTTGAGTATTTCTCCCAGCCGCATCCGCCAGTATTTTATTTATACTTCTGTTTTAACAATGGGCTCTCCCATTATTATTTACCTGGTACTGGCCTTTTTCAGAAATGTAAAAAACTATATCCATTCTTCTAAAAGAAACCCCTGGTATTATTTGTAGCATTGAGAACTGCTATTTTTCTTTCGCATTGATTTATTCCGGGTCTACCTGAAAATGCAACGGCATTGAGAATACCTATTCCAAAAATATATTGGGCTGTGTTGGCTACTTTAATTCTCCAGCCACTTAAACTTTCCAAACTGCGTCAAATAGGCCGCCCTTACAGGGCTTCATGAAGCTGTTTGCAGGAAAGTTACCAATAGCTAATACGGAAATGACATTTTAATCAGACCGAAAAGTTTCCCGAAGACGCAACGATTTTTTGTTGGTCGTGTTACGTCCCGCTGTTCCGAACCTTCGGAACGCAGACTTCCGCCAATGGCGGAAGCGCAGATGGACGGTGCCTGCGCTGTTCTGCAAATTCTGCGGAAGCATTGAATGGCACGGGCCCTTTCTTTTGGTGCTGCCTGGAAATCCGGGGGTATCGGGAATGCTATATCCTAAAATAGATCCATCTGCTTTTAGGAATTTTTAATGCCCGGCAACTTAGCCGTAACACTTTGTTTAGGTCTATAATAAATTTCACTTGCATATTAGCCCCCATAGGGCTCATTACAGGTAGTAAATATTGTGAATAAAGATCAATAGCCCCATTGGGGGCGACCTGTTGAACCCCGGTCCCTATCAGGGCTTATCGGCAAAGGGCTAAAGCTCATTTTGCGATCACCGGATTTACTTGAAACATAATACTTGCCTATATTCCCTGTTCCCATAGAAACCCTATTGTCAATCATTTTTCACAAACTATTCATCAGCGCTGCATTAGCTTATATTGTTGCGTTGTGTTGATAGCAGCACTATAGCTGACGGGTGCGACGCAACGAGGTTTCATAGCAGTACCACAGCGGGCTCATAATAAAAAAAGATGCATTAACTTAAGTGCAGGCGAATAACCATTGGCCCTTTGCTATTCAGTTGTCAACGTCAGGGCTTTGTTTGCAGAAGCAGGCAGTGTTCCTTTTTGCAGGCTAATGCTGAATACGGTACCTTTTCCCGGGAGGCTTTTTACCCGGATATCGCCGTTATTTAATTGCGCAAATTCTTTACACAACAATAGCCCGAGGCCCGTTCCCCGTTCTCCTGCGGTACCGAACTCCGGTTGCTGACGGTTCAGGAATAATGTGCTGAGCCGTTGTTCATCCATTCCTGCTCCCTGATCTGCCACTGAAAGCACAATCATACCATTGTGCTCTTCCATCCCAACAGTGATCGTTCCTCCTTCAAAACTGAATTTCACGGCATTGCTGATGAGGTTGCGGAGAATAACCGATACCTGGTCCCGGTCTGCATACAGCACTGCCGTATCAGGCACCCGGGTATGTATCTGTATGTTCTTTTGCGCTATAAGCAGGTCAAAAAACTGAATCGCCTCTGTGAGGATGGGCAATAAATAAAAATTACGAGGCTGGGTATGCAGGCCCTGCATACCCAGTGTACTCCAGCGCAATAAATTATCCAATGTGCCATTTAAGCCTGCAACCCGCTCTCTTAATAAACCGGATGCAGCCAGCAGTTCATCTGCACTGAGCACTCCTTCCTGAAACTGATCAAGCAATGATTGTAAGGTGATCAGCGGGCTGCGGATATCATGCGCTACTATGGAAAACAATTTTTCCTTATCCTGATTCATAGCCTGCAGCGCCTGCCGCTGGTGTTCAACCTGGCTTTGATACCCGTATTGTATACGTTTAAAGAACAGGATAATGAATACAATAAAGACGGTTACACTTAAAATATTTGCAAATACCCGGCCCCTGGAAACGGGCGCCCCCAGAACAGAAGGTTGCGGAAAAAAGATCACCAGCATAATAGCCAGTACCACCAGTATGCAAAGTATAATTTCCAGCCATCCCTCGTCATAAACCAGCATGGTAACAAGCAGGATGCTCAGCAAAAAATACTCGGACCCGTTGTGAAAATACAGTCCGGCAATGGTAAAAAAGACAAGATTAAATCCCAAAAGGAATAACCGTGCAAAATAATACCGTTTGTGATAATGCAGTACGAGCACAAATATTGATGAAAGCGTATTGGCCATATTTATTGCTGACAATATATAACGGCCCTGCACTAAATTTACGATACAGAAAAAAAACATCAGCGGAACACAGGGCAGCGCAATCAAATTCAGCAGCCTCGTACGCCGCTCTTCCAGGTAGGGCATGCCCGGGTAGGTTCCTATAGACGCCTTTCTCTCCAGATACGCAATAACCGTTTTAAATACCTTTTTAATCATTCTTTGTTCAGGCAATTTTTAGATGAATAGTAAAATGAGGCTGTACATTAGCTGCTGCTACTTATTCAAAAGCGCCTATTTTATTAAGAGCACCTTGTATTTAAAGCTTTCTGTATAAATCCTTACTTCATTTAATCGTTTGTTTATTGGCACTCTGATTTTAATAATCCCCTTTTTGTAAGGTCAGGGTAAAGACCGTTCCCCTGCCCTCCCGGCTCTCTGCCTCAATAGTACCCTTATTCAGCAATGCAAATTCTTTGCATAACAATAAGCCCAGGCCCGTTCCCCGTTCTCCGTAAGTTCCATAACCGGGTTGCTGCAATCCTGCAAATAATGCACTGGTCCGCTGCTCATCCATACCCATTCCCCGGTCCGCGATCCGGAGCAGCACCTGATCATCTTTTTGAGCTGCCGTAATAACAATATTTCCTCCCTCATAACTGAATTTCAATGCATTACTTACCAGGTTACGCAGGATAACCGCAACCTGATCCTGATCGGCATAAACCGCTAATTCGTCAGGCACCTGCAGCTCCATTTGTATATGCTTCTGCCCTGCCACCGTATTAAAGAGCTGGATGACTTCTTCCAGAACAGGCAAAATAAGAAAATGCTGTGCATGCGTCTTTATTCCACGCATTCCTAACATGCTCCAGCGAAGCAGATTATCCATGGTCCTGTTCAGACCCGACACCCGGTTCCGGATCACTACAGAGGCTTCGTTCAGTTCTGGGCCGCTTAAGAATCCATCCTGGAACTGAGACATCAATGCCTCCAGACTGGCTAAAGGACTACGGATATCATGCGCAATAATGGAAAACAACTTCTCCTTATCCTGATTCATCAGGAATAAAGCCTGCTTTTGTTTTTCAATTTCCTGCTGATAATCCTGCTGAATGCTTTTAAAAAAATACAGCGCTAATACTGTAAAAAGTAAAGATAAAACAATATTGCTCCCTATTCTACCGGCACGCACCGGCCCTATCGGGTACATTGGCACCGGGTGCGTAAGGGCCAATGCCGCCGCAGTAATGATCAGCAAGCTGATGCCTGCTATAACCCATTTATTATCAAATACAATTATTGTAAGGATCAGCGTATTCAGCAAAAAATACTCAGCACCTGTATGAAAACAAAGTCCCGAAACCGTATAAACAAAAATACTGCAGCCAATGCGGGTATACCGGGCAGCCATATATTTACGCTTTTTATGAAGCAGCAATACCAGCAGCAACGACGCGAGGTTTACGATATTCAAGCCCACAAGGAAATAGCGTCCCTGCATCCAATTTATAAAGGGATAGATCATTACCGGGGGAATTGCAATGAATACCAGCACATTTAATAACCGGACACGCCTGCATTCAATTAACGGCAGTTCCGGCTCTATACCCATATTGATGATCCCGGTCCAAAAATGGAGCACAAATTGACTGATTCTACTGTACATCATTCGGATAATTGACAGATTGTACTCCTTAAGCAGTAAATTTTACCAATTACTTCAGTTCGCTTTAAATACAAGGCAAAAATAATTCGAAAAAGGTGTAACATTTTCAAACTTTTTACTATTATTTAGTAAAAGGGAAGTAATTACGTTTGAACCAGACCTTGGAAATAGCGAGAGATGAGCAGGTTGAACTTTGCAGAAAGGGTGACAAGAATGCCTATTTTGAGGTATATGAACGTTATGCAAAACCCATGCTGAACAGCAGCATGCGCATTTTGAATAATATTGCAGATGCGGAAGATATGGTTCAGGAGGCATTTATTGATGCTTTTAACAACCTGGAATCTTTTACCTATAAAAGCTCTTTTGAGGCCTGGCTGCGCCGGATTGTTATCAATAAATCCATCAGCCTGCTCCGGAAGCGGAAGATCAGCTGGGCGGATATAGATCTGTCTAAAAGTATTGCGGATGAGACCGCCAAAGTAAATGAAGAAGATTTTGAGTTTGATGTATTCCGCGTAAAGGCGGCTATAAAAGAATTACCGGAAAATTACCGGGTCATTTTTAATTTGTTTGTTATAGATGAACTGAAGCAGGAAGAAATTGCTGCTCTGCTCAACATCTCTCATAATAATGTACGTACCATTTTTCACCGTGCAAAGAAAAAAGTACTGGACATCTTAAACGCGAACAGTAATGAGCAATAAACTGGAAGATTTTATACGGAAAAATAAAGAAGCATTTGACGACCATGAGCCTTCAGCGGCCCTATGGAAGCGTCTGGAAAAAAAAATACAGGCAACTGAAGAACCTGCTCCTGCTAAAGTGGTTCCGGTTAACTGGTGGAAATGGGCCGCCGCAGCGATGATCATAATAACAGCAGGTGTATTAAGCCGGCCGTACTGGAAACCGGCAGCCCCTTCATCCGGCCCGGTTGCAAAGACCACACTGAAAGATACCGATACAGTGACCCCGAACGGAACAGATACCAATACGCTGTCCGGAGAAGAGCATTTTCTGGCACGGGGCAAGGACGAACCTGATCCGTCTGCACAAAACAATCAAAAGAAAGACAGAACGAACCCTGAAAACACTTCCCCGCAGGGAACAATTAATGAGGAGCTGTTCCACTACGCACGTTTAATTGAAATAAAGCAAAAGGAAATAGCAACATTAAAAAATCATCATCCGGAATTATTTAAACAGTTTTCTCAGGATCTGACCGCATTGAACAAATCCTATGGCGCCCTTAAACAGCAATATGATGAAGGGTTAAACAGCGAGCAGCTTCTGAACGCTATGATCGATAACCTGAAAATGCAGACCGAACTGTTAAATAAACAATTAGAGATCACTAAAAAATTGAAACAACAAAATGGTAATGACAAAACATATAAAATTATTTAGCTTTTTTATCCTGCTGCTGGTATATTCAACCGTCTATGCATCCGGTAATGACTGGAACTATGAAAAAAGGAAATCCTTTACCCAGAGCTATCCTCTAAGCAGCAGCTCAAAAGTGTCTGTTAAAAACTCTTTCGGCAATGTTACTATTAACCATTGGGCGCAAAGCGAAGTGAAGGTGAACGTTACCATTGTGGTAAAAGCCAGCACTGATGAGGCGGCCCAATCCATTCTCAATTCCATTGATATCGAAAGTAATGGAGGTGCCAACCCCTATTTTGAAACAAAGATTAATGGCAGGAACCAGGGGCGCAATCATGGCAGGAACAGCAGTTCTTCCATGCAGATCAACTATGAAGTATATATTCCGGCTAATACGAATTTAAAGATTGTCAATTCTTTTGGGAATACAACTGTTCCGGACAGGAAAGGCAATATTGCGATCTTCCAGTCCTATGGCGACCTTAAAACAGGTGCACTGCCGAATATCAGCCAGCTCTCTGTTGAATTTGGCTCACTGTCTTCCCAGTTGCTGGTAAATACAAATGCGACTTTAAAATTTTCAAAAGTAAAAATAGAAAAGCTCTCGGGTAATTTTGATGGAAATTTTGAGTTTTGCACAAAGCCGGAGATCCGGTTCACCAACGACATCCATAAGATCAATATCGATGCAAAATACTCTGATCTTATCATTACCCTGCCCGCTGGTTTTGATGCTGATTTTAACATATCCACCAAGTTTGGCCGCGTAAAAAACAACAGCAGTATCCGGCTGGATGATAATGATGGCAAGAATTTTACCGAAATACGCTACAACAGCCCTTCAAACAACAGCCAGCGCAAGGTATATATCCGGAGCGAGTTTGGTAAGGTGCAGTTGCAGTAGTTTTAAAAACAACCGTGTTGGGTGTATAGCCGGGTCTGATACATACTACTATTTCGACATTCAAAGCACACAGTCGCCCTGAGTTTTCTATTTGCAAAAGCAAAATCAATAAGGCAATGACAATTCTTCTTAGGGGTACCCTGAAGATGCCATCCCGGACCTGTTCCGGGATTTGTTTTTGTTTCAGGATCTGTTGAGTGATACATACATAGATGCTGAAATACCCGTCCGACCGGGGTCATCCAGGCGGGAATTCAGCATGACTAAAACGGGGTTGGGTTTTAACGTATCATATAATCTGTCATGGGCAGCCAATCATAAAAGCGTTACCTTTAAGCTTATTGGGATGACAATTTTTTCAATCGTTATCCCGGGCGCAGCCCGCGATAGCCAGAAAAGCCGGGGATCTCTGTATTATCAGAGAGATGCTTCTGCTCATTCAGCTCCGCTCCATCCGGAATGATATTCCTTATGTAGATTCATTTTCCAACAACTTACAATGCTCGTCATTAACTTGGCAACCATAAAAACATTGCATTTAAGTTTATTCGGATGACAATTTTTTTTTAATCGTCATCCCAAACCCGCTTTCAGCGGGTGCGCAGAGGGATCTCATCTGTTACAGAGATCTCTCCGCTCGTTCTCCGCACTCGGTCGAGACGACGATCTTGTATATTGTTGGCTTTCAATACAATAAGATACTTGTCATTAACAGCTTGCCGAAGGATGATCAGGCTTCGGCAAGCTCCTGGCATACCTTCACCTGGTGCCATTTAAAAGTCTAAACGGTACAAGAATTCCCTTTATAATAAAAGCCATCAAAAATGATGGCTTTGTTTGGTAGAACAGTAAAAAAAGGTATCTTTCTGTAGGCAATTAATCATATTTAAGATGTTTATAATAATAAGAAATGGCTTCTCCTAATGAAGCCACATGAAGTTTTTCATAAATCCTTTTTGTGTACGTGCTAACCGTGTTAAATGTAACCCCCAGCTTGTCCGCTATCATTTTATAGCTTAGCCCGTTTGCAAGAAGGTTCAGCACTTCTGTTTCCCGGTCGCTTAGGGTAGTTGCTGATACAGAGGGCTTAAAGTAATCCAGCACTTTTACAGCAATACCCGGGTTCATTACAGCGCCGCCATTGTATACATCACGTATAGCCTGCAACAATTTTTGCGAGGAGTCGGTTTTTAAAATATACCCGCTGGCGCCATTGCGGATACTGGTAAAGATCTTATCGCTGTCATCAAAAACCGTTTGCATCAGTACTTTGATTTCCGGGTTAACGGCTTTGATCTTTTTTAAACCTTCCAGGCCATTTACCTCCGGCATATTGATGTCCATCAAAACAACATCCGGTTGTGTGTCTTCCATTTCGGCAACGGCATTCTTACAATTTTCTGCCTCTCCGGCATACTCAAATTCATCAGTAAACTGGATCAGGTTTTTAAGACTATCCCGTCTTGCTATATTATCGTCATATATAAAAACCCTGATCGACATGATATTGCAAAAGTAAAAGAGTGTAACATTACCTTTTGTCACTAATATTCGTGACAGGCAGTTTTACCAGAAGCCGGGTGCCGTTGCCGGGCTTACTAAACAGGGTGAAGCTTCCGTTCAGTTCATTTGTTCTTTTTTTCATATTGCGCAAGCCGTTCCCTGTTTTTACCTCCTTTTCGTTAAACCCTTTTCCGTTATCAGTTATTTCAATAGCAAGTGCCCCGTCTTTTATATAAAGATGCACTGTTACATGGCTGGCGTTACTGTATTTGACAACATTATTAATGGCTTCTTTTACGATCAGCACTACGTTCTTCCGTGCAGTTATATGCTGTATTGTTTCATTAACGCCAGGTTCTATATTGATGGAATAATCAATCTCCTTATTTCCAAGCACCTCACTTACAAAGTTTTTTATACGGCTGTCTATACTGAAAAGGTTGTGCTTATCCGGCCGCAGGCTCCAGATAATATCTCCTATATCTTCCATGATTCTGGAGGTATTTGCTGAAATCTGATCCAGCAGATATCGTGCTTTTTCAGCATCTTTTTCAATAAGCTTTCCGGCCACATCGCTGTACACCCGCAGGCTGCTTAATGATGACCCGATGTCATCATGCAGATCTTCTGTGATCCGGTTGCGTTCATTTTCAATTTTTTGTTGTTGTTCATAATTCCTTTTCTGTTTTATGATCTTCACTTTATAAAACAGGAAAAGAATTAACCCGGATAACAGTGTTGCTACCAGAAAAATAAACCACCATCGCTTATAATAAGGAATTTCCCGGTCAAAGATCAGGGTCAGTTCACTATTGCTGACCTGTTTATTGATGTCTACAGCTCTCACTTTTATTTTGTGCCTGCCGGCTTCCAGCTGCAGATTCAGGGTATTGCCGATGATTTCATTGGGTACGGTGTCCTCATCCAGCCAGTAAACAAAATGATCCAGCATGCCCTGCAGGTTTACCCCGGAAAATGTAAGCGTAACGGTACCCTGGCTGCTGGCCAATTGGTAAGCGGCAGCAACGGGAACTGCTTTCTGATTGATCTTTACATCAACCAGGTAGGTCTTTATGTCCGGAACAGGAGTTTTTATATCTGCCGGCATTACGGCGATACCATTTTCAGTAGCCAGGTATACAGAATCATTACGATAAAATATATCATTGATGAGATTGGTTGTCAGCCCTTCCCGCTGATTAATACTGATGGCGTTATAAGAAAAGGCAGTGTCGTCATTTTTATACTTTATGCAAATAATGCCTTTTCTGGTAATGGCCCATACATACCCCGTTTTATCAAACGCCTGCAATTTCATTCCCGGATAATTCAAAAACTGGTTTTCATTAATATGATAGAGGATCTGATTCTGCTTCAGAACAAAGATGCCGCTGCTCGCAGTGGAAACCCACAGCAATCCATCGGGCGTTATAGCCATTGACAGCACCCTTAATCCTTTTAACGGGGTTGCTGCGCCGATTTCAGAAAGCCTGTTTATCTCATAATCATATTGAAACAGGCCCTCTGTAGTGCCCACATAGATTATTTTTCCCTGAGACTCCAGGCTTGAGATCCTTAACAAGGGCACATTCAGGCGGGTTGCATACTCTGTTACAGCGTTGATCTTATATAACCCACCGAGCTGACTGACCCCTGCAGCTATGATAATGCTGTCATTAAAAAGAATCCCTCTTTTTAAATTCGTAAGCCCTTCTGACCCGTTTAACCGTATAAACCGTTTATAGTTGACCATACAGCCCCAATCCGAGAAAACAAAAACTTTTTTCTGTGCGGTTAAAATGCCCAGCACTTTTGTGGCATTTCCATAAGAACTGATATTCCGGATCCGTACCGTCCTGCCAGGGAACAATTCAGCTATATCCCCGTAATTATTGCCTCCGTAAACAGCACCATCTTTTTCAACAAACAAAGACCGGAAGCTGTTTTTTATGGACAGGCCGGGGAAGGGTTTTTTAATAGTAATGTTGCTGTTTCCAAAAAGCAGCAATCCCTTATCTACTGTTGCTATCCAGATGTTTCCTTCCCTGTCTTTAAAATAGGAATTGGCAAAGAAGTCGCCGGATATTTTATACTTAAAAAGATCTGTTTCAAAATCAAAAACATAGATAACCCCTTTTGTGGTCGAAACAAGAAATTCATCGTTATTGCTTCTCCTGATCAGCAGCGGGTTTGCGCCTATCGTTCTCTCTGTTACCTGAAAAGGCTTTTTGCTATCTGCTGTCCTCTTCAGAATGTACATTGTAGAATCTCCTTTCAGCACATATAATTTATTGCCCAGCAGCATGGAAAATCCATACAGGGGTTGAGCACCTTTTTTTTCAAAAAGGAACAGGCTGTCCGTTCTGTCCTTCGTTTTTAAATAGGCGTATTCCTTTTTCCCGTCTTTTATCAACAGATCAGAATACATCCAATAGGGCCCGGCGGGCCCATTGATCCTGTTATTTATTTTATGGGCATACTGTACCAGCTTTTTATTTTTAAATACCAGTTCCCCGTTGCCATTAAAGAAAACAACGCCCCCCTCATCCAGTACTTTGGAAGACAAGACCAGCTTTACAAAGCTTCGCTGAACATCCGAGTTTTTCAGAGGATCTATAAAGCGATCTGTTTTTTCATCATAATAACAGGGGCCCTGCTTAAATGTATTGATCCATATAGTACCATCCTTTTCCTTCACCACTTCCAGCACATCATTGTCCGGTACTCCATCTGTTAAAGAATAGTTCTTAAAGTATTTGCCATCAAACCTGGACACACCATTGTCTGTTGTGATCCATAAAAAGCCTTTGTCATCCTGAACACAGGAATATACCAGGTTGCTGGGCAATCCGTCTTTTATAGAAAAACTTTTAAATAACCGGAGCGTTTGGGTAAAAGCCGCAGTAAATGTGCAAACACAAACCACCAATAACAAAATTATTTTGTTAGCTATACTCCGGCAATTATTTATAGATCCTGTGTGAGGCTGCATCGCGTATATGATCATAAAAATACTCTATTTAGCGGCATTCACCATAATAAACAGCAGAAATGATTCAACAAAAAAGCCGCCCTAAAGAGCGGCCGGAAGAAATACTTACATAACCATTTTTAACTGCAGCCCAGGCTGTTTCCGCAATTCAGGCATTTGTAACAGGTGCCGCTTCTTATGGTCAGATGGCCGCAGACATTGCAGGCAGGAGCATCCGACTGCATATTTTTGGCAGCCGCATTTATGGCATCCAGGCCCGATTGCTGATCGCCACCAGTCTCTGCCACCACCTGCCGGGAGGGTACTTTGCCCACAACCCTTACATCACTCAGCTCCGGAACCCTTTCGCCGATAGTGGGAATGTTCTCCTGTGCGTCAGGATCAGTATCTTCCATAACCGGAGTATCCGGTTTGTCTAAAACGTGCACCAGGTCTGCCCTTCCTAAATACTCATAGGCCAGCACACGGAACATAAAGTCTATAATGGACGTGGTTGATTTTATATTCGGGTGCTGCACCATACCGGCAGGCTCAAACCTCGTAAACACAAATTTTTCAACAAACTCTTCCAGCGGCACCCCATATTGCAGGCCAATGGAAACTGCAATTGCAAAGCAGTTCAGCATACTGCGCATTGTAGCCCCTTCCTTGGCCATATCAATAAAGATTTCCCCAAGAGTACCATCATTGTACTCACCGGTGCGCAGAAAAAGCGCCTGCCCGTTGATCTTTGCTTTCTGTGTAAACCCCCTGCGTTTTGCCGGCAGGGTCCGCCGCTCCACGATCATTGCCAACTGGCGCTTCAGGGAGGTGTCCTTACTGTTCTGTACCCTGTGGTTAACCTCTTCCAGCAGCTCCTCAATCGTTAGCTTGCCCAGATCTATAATGGTTGCTGCTTCAGCTACCTCCGCAGCCACTCCGGCAGCTTCTTCTGTTTTCTTTTTTGAATCCGATTTATTGCTCAATGGCTGACTGAGCTTGGACCCATCGCGATACAGGGCACAGGCTTTTAATCCGAGTTCCCAGCTTAATTTATAAGCATCTGCTATTTCTTCAACCGTTGCTTCATTAGGAAGGTTGATGGTCTTGCTGATGGCTCCGCTCAGGAATGGCTGTGCCGCCGCCATCATCCGGATATGTCCATGCGCATGAATGTACCGCTGGCCGATCTGACCGCATTTATTGGCGCAATCAAAGACCGGATAATGCTCTTCTTTTAAATAAGGAGCCCCTTCCACCGTCATCGTACCGCAAACATAAGTATTGGCTGCTTCTATTTCCTTTTCTGTAAATCCAAGCGCTTCCAGCATGTTCCAGTCAAAATCGTTGTATTGTTCGGGTGTAAAGCCCAGGCGCTGCATACAGGCGGCTCCCAATGTAAATACATTAAACGCAAAGCGGATCTCAAAAGCGGTTGCCATTGCCGCATTCAGCTTTCCGATCTCGTCTGTTGTCAGCCCTTTAGCAGCAAGTGTTTCGTTATTGATAAAAGGCGCCCCTTCCAGGGTACCATGCCCTTTTGCATAATTCACAATGGCATCGATCTCCGCTGCTGTATACTTAAGGGTACGCAAGGCCTGGGGAACACTCTGGTTAATGATCTTAAAATAGCCGCCCCCACTCAGCTTTTTGAATTTTACCAAAGCAAAGTCGGGTTCCACGCCCGTGGTATCGCAATCCATCACCAGCCCGATGGTTCCGGTAGGCGCAATGACCGTTGTCTGTGCATTCCGGTAACCATTTTTTTCGCCCAGTTGAACGGCATTGTCCCAGGCTTTGGTAGCGGCCTTTAATAAATAGTCCGGGCAATATTTTACGTTAATGCCCTGTGGTTTTATTTGCAGCCCTTCGTAAGCCTCACTGGCGTCATATGCTGCTGCACGGTGGTTGCGCATGACGCGCAGCATATGCTCCCTGTTTTCCTTATACCTGGGAAACGCACCAAGATTTCCTGCTATTTCTGCTGAAGTTGTATAGGCCACCCCCGTCATGATGGCTGTAATGGCACCGGCTATTCCACGGGCTGCATCACTGTCATAAGGGATACCGCTTACCATCAGGAGGGAGCCGATATTCGCATACCCCAGGCCTAAGGTGCGATAATCATAGCTTAACTGTGCTACTTCCTTTGAGGGGAACTGCGCCATCAGAACAGAAATTTCCAGCACTACTGTCCAGAGGCGGCAGGTATATTCAAACCCTTCCACGTCAAAAATATTATCTGTTTCATTGAAGAACTTACGAAGGTTGACGCTGGCAAGATTACAGGCTGTATTATCCAGGAACATGTATTCACTACAGGGGTTGCTGGCACGGATAGGGCCGCCTTCCGGGCAGGTATGCCATTCATTGATGGTTGTATCATATTGTGTGCCGGGATCCGCGCAGCGCCAGGCGGCATAATTGATCTGGTTCCAGAGATCCTTTGCCTTAATGGCACGCATTACCTTGCCGGTGCTCCTGGCCTTCAGTTCCCAATCACCGTCTTCCGCCAGTGCCTTAAAAAAAGCATTGGGAATGCGAACAGAGTTATTGCTGTTCTGCCCGCTCACCGTGCGGTATGCCTCTCCTTCATAATCGCTGGGATATCCTGCGGCAATCAGCGCGGCTACCTTTTTTTCTTCCTCCACTTTCCAGTTTACAAATTCAACGATCTCCGGGTGGTCCAGATCCAGGCAAACCATTTTTGCAGCCCGCCTTGTTGTGCCGCCGCTTTTGATAGCGCCGGCTGCACGGTCACCGATCTTTAAGAAGCTCATTAACCCGCTGGAGGTGCCACCACCGCTCAGCTTCTCTTCTTCACCCCGGATACTGCTGAAGTTAGTGCCCACCCCGCTACCATATTTAAAAATACGCGCTTCACGTACCCACAGATCCATAATACCGCCATCATTTACCAGATCATCTTCCACGCTTAATATAAAACAGGCATGAGGCTGTGGTCTTTCATAGGCCGATGTTGATTTTTTTAACTGACCGTCTGCCTGGTCTACATAATAATGCCCCTGGGGCTTACCGGTAATGCCGTATACTTCATGCAATCCCGTATTGAACCATTGCGGGCTGTTCGGCGCACAGGACTGGTTGAGCAGGGAATAAACCAGTTCGTCATAAAATATCTGCGCATCCTCTTTTGATGCAAAATAATAATACCGCTCCCCCCACATGCGCCAGCAATGTGCCAGGCGGTGCACCACCTGCCTGATACTGGTTTCCCTTCCTGTGCTTCCATCCGGAAGCGGAACACCCGCCTTACGGAAATATTTTTGCGCCAGTATATCTGTTGCTATCTGGCTCCACTGTTTCGGTACCTCCACATTTTCCAACTGAAAAACTATTTCTCCGCTTGGGTTTTTGATTACCGAGGTACGATAATCATATTCAAACAGATCATACGGGCTGATCCCATCCTGAGTGAACTTCCTTGTAAAGCTCAGGCCTTTCTGATTTTCCTTTTTTGACGGCGTCATATTTTTACGATTGGTTAAGGTTAAAAAAAATCCGGGCGTGGATAACGAATTTACCTTACCAAAACCAGGTTTCCCAGTCTTAAATATGCACAGATGTGGATAAACCAATTTGGGGCTTTGGGAACACAAAGGCGTAGCGGGTTAAGGAAATATAAACCCAAAACATTGACTTATTATTACCCGTAGCTTGTCCTGCAAGGCGGGCAGCTACATAGGAATTGTATAGAACAAAGCATCAAAATCAATAGAGGCGCCAGGCAAATCATAGTGGGGGCTGACTAAAAAATCTTTTGATTCGTTACCTGAATAAAGGCAATCAAAGGGTTAGCGTTTCAAGCCCGTCCGCTTTCCGGGCAGCCGATGACAGATTTTCTTTTTCACAGCCGGTCTCACATCGGCTGCATCCTGAATGTATTAACTATTTTTGATCCCCGCTTATTAGTAACTGGCTCAACTTCAGGTAGCCGGTTTCCAGGGCATCATCTGCCAGCCCGTTTTCCTTTTGCAGCACAAGGGTAAAGCGCTCTTTTTGAACAGCCGGAAGAATCTCCGCTATATTCAGCACTTCATCTACATCCACCCCGTACTTATTATCCACGTGACTTACTGCATTGGCAGCAGCAGTATATTCTTTATAAAAGGAAGTTTGCTTAGCCTGGCGTATGGCAGCTGCCATGCTTTCTGCAACCGTTAAGAGCTTATGATGGTATTCTTCAAACATGCCGGGCAAATAACCACCCAGGTTTATAAAAAAAAGCTGTTCTGATCTTGGAGCGCTTCCTGCCCGCTCTTCAACCCGTACCCGGTAGCCTTCTACCGCGTTCACTTCCCTCCATGCATCGATGTGCAATTTTTCACCGGCATCCGGCCAGAAGGATCTGATGTCCGGAACAATTGCACTCAGGCTTTTTCCAATACAGAAAAGCACATCATGCTGTTCTGTATGCCTTCCTTCAGGTGTGCACCCCAATAACAGGTAGAACAATTTATAGCCGGTCATTTTTTATCTGCGTTTAAAAGTGAGTAGAGCTCTTTTAGTTCTTTTACGGGTCGCTGGCAGCTATAATTCCGGCAAAGATAGATCCAGAGCGGATCTCCTGCTTCCTTTCCCCTAAGAAAAGGGAATTGCTCATTTGCTTCAGCTGCGGCCGTTATAAGGCTGTGCGGAAGATACTCCTTTAGAATGGCGTTATGAGCCGTTTCAAATTTGCCTACCAGAACAATTTCATCAAAGCCCTGCTGTACCTGGTAAAAGTTCAGCATCCAGGCACCAAAAGACGTTGGATATTTAATAATGGTATTGCTCAGCTGCCGGATCATACCTTCAGCCTGCAACCTCCAGTCAGGAATATCAAACAACAATGAAAGTGCTAACAGATTCCCAGCCATTACTGCATTACCGGATGGAGTAGCGCCGTCGTATACTTCCTTCTTCCGGAGAATTACGTCCTGCTGACCTACGGGCGTAAAATAAAAATATACCGAATCCTGCTCTCTAAAATCTGCCTGAACTTTTTCACAAACTGTTTTTGCTTTTTGCAGCCAGGAGGGGTCTGCTGTTATGCGGTGCAGCTGCAGCAGCGCCGCTATCAGGTAGGCATAATCATCCAAAAAAGCGGGATATTTTGCAAAACCTTTCTTCCATACATGAAAAAAATGGCCCTCTCCGGTCTCAAACATCTTTAACAGCGCCTGCATATTGGCAATGGCTTTTTGCCGGTAGGCCTCCTTGCCGGTTGCTTCAAAAGCTTTTCCGTATGCACCGTTCATCAATGCATTCCAGCCAAGGATTACTTTGTCATCCAATGCCGGACTTATCCTTTTTTCCCGTTCTGCCTGTAATTTTTTTCTTCCGCGTTCCAACAGGGCTTCAAGCAACGCTTCAGAGACAGCATGTTCTGCTGCAAACAGCTTCATGGGTTTTAAAACCCGGAGAATGTTCTTTCCCTCCCAGTTGCCGGCTTCGGTAATATCATAATAAGCACAGAACAAGGCAGCATCATTACCTAGTAAATGCTCTACTTCCTCTTTGTCCCATACATAAAATTTTCCTTCTATATCCTCACTGTCTGCATCCAGGGCCGCATAAAAACCACCCGATTCATCCTGCAGCTCACGTTCCACAAAGGCAAGTGTCTGTTCTATGCAATATTTGTAGCGTTCGTCCTTTGTAAGCTGATACGCCTCGCTGAATGCAGTTACCAGCAGGGCATTATCATAAAGCATTTTCTCAAAATGAGGTACCAGCCACTCCGTATCTGTTGCATACCTTGCAAAACCACCTCCTACCTGGTCGTAAATGCCGCCTTCCATCATTCTGTCCAGGCTCAGCAAAGCCTGCTCCATCGCTTTACGGGCCTGGCTTTCAGGCCGCCGTTTTTCAATACCGGCATACCGCAACAGGAACCGTATGGTTTGTGTTTGGGGAAATTTAGGGGCGTGCCCAAACCCTCCCCACCGGGTGTCAGCCTGCTGTAATATATGAATGCAGGCAGCATCCACCTCATTCAATGAAAACTCCGTTGAACCGGCAGTATCAATGCCAAATGAATTGGCATCGGCTAAATGCTGTGTCAGCCGGTCGGCCTGCTGTTCAACTGCCTCCCTTTTATTTTTAAACGCATCAGATACAGCCGTTAGCACATCTCTCCAGGAAGAACGGTTGGCATAAGCCCTGGGCGGATAATAGGTTCCCCCGTAAAATGGTTTTTTCTCCGGTGTTAAAAAAACATTCAGCGGCCAGCCACCACTCCCTGTCATCGTTTGTACCGCATCCATATAAATATGGTCGATATCCGGCCGCTCTTCCCGGTCTATTTTTATGTTGATAAACTGCGCATTCATCAGTGCGGCGGTCTCTGCGTTCTCAAAACTTTCCCGCTCCATTACATGGCACCAATGGCAGGCGGCATAGCCAATACTTACCAGGATCGGTTTGTTCTCTTCCATTGCTTTTCGCAGTGCTTCCTCTCCCCAGGGATACCAATCTACCGGATTATGGGCATGCTGCAACAAATAAGGGCTGGTTTCGTTTATAAGATGATTCGGCATTTTGAGTGTAGAATATAAAACTTAGAATGTTGAATGTAAAATTACCGGGATACGTTATTATTAATTATTATAGTGCAAGACGGCCTGCCAGACAAAATATGCAAACCACGCAGGACTGCATTTTAAATTTATCATTTTATATTTCTTATTTTACATTTACACTGCCCCAGCCCCATTTTAAAAAAGCCGGCATCGCTTTCTTCCAGGTAGCTACGTCATGTTTACCATCTTCCAGTTCCAGATAGGCAATATCTCCCAGCCGGTAGCCTTTTTTCACCAGTTCGGTAACAAGATCACGCGTATCGTCTACCGCATCGATCACGCCGTTCTGATTCCGGTCGTTTGCTTCATCCATCAACCCGCATTGCAGGAAAAATTTTAGCCCTGGCCGGTAAGTGCCATTACGGATCTGCTGCTGCATGATACGATCCTGATCATCATTATAAGCCGGATCCTCCTGATCCCTGCTCCGCCACCACAGCGAACCTGAAAATATACCCGCCCGCGAAAAGACATCGGGGTGGTTCCATACTATATCCAGCGCACTTAACCCTCCCAAGGAAAAACCGGCAAAGGCCAGTTCCTTAAATGCCTTAGTATGATACCGGATAGCCGTATAAGGCAGCAACTCTTCCAGTACAAACTTTGTATAGCTGCCTGCCAGGTCTCCCCTACCCATATAATCCGGTGCAGCCGCTGTACCATATTCTCTTTTACGATCGGGGCCCGCTGTAATGCCCACACATAATACCTGTCGGATCTCCTTTTGCGCATACAGGCCGGCCAGGAGCCCCACAAAGTCCATTGTATGCAGATCCTGCCCATCGTTGATCAATAAAAGACATAGTGCCGACCAGTCGTCCACACAGGCAGGAAAGTAAAAATCTATGATCACATCCCTTTTCAGCCAGGCCGAAGAAAGCACGGCCCCTTCTGTCTTATAGTTCAGTTCCTTTACAGCGTTCATCTGCCCAAAAGTAATAAAATACACTGTTCCCGGTAATCAATTATTTTTTCCCGTAATATTTTTTTGCGGATCAATAGAGAATAACTTAAATTGACCAACAAATGTATAATGCATGTCTGCAGCGCCTTTGAGCAATGGCATTGATGACAGCATGCACCCGAACTGCTCTTTGCACCGCTACCGGCATTTTTGAATTCACTTTTAAAGAAAAAGTAACTACTAATACCGGAACAGCATTGATTATACCATAAAATCTTCTTTGACTATTAATCTAAAAAATGAAAAAATGAAAAAAATCGGGATCCTGTTTGGAAAAGAGCGATCGTTCCCCGAGGCATTCGTTCAAAGGGTAAACAGCAAAAATATTGAAGGCATAGTGGCCGAGCCTGTAAGGATCGATAAGGCCCTTCAGGGGCAGCCCTCAGGTTATGAGGTGATCATTGACCGCATCAGCCAGGACGTGCCCTTTTACCGTACCTGGTTAAAAAATGCAGCGCTGACAGGTACTGCCGTTATTAATAATCCTTTTTGGTGGAGCGCAGATGATAAATATTTTAATAATTGCTTAATGACCAAAATTAACGTTCCTGTTCCAAAGACAGCGATCATACCGTCGCATGATCGGCCGGATGATACAACGGATGTGTCTTTCAGCAACCTTGCTTATCCCCTGGATTGGAACGGCATTTTTAATGAGATCGGGTTTCCTGCATATATGAAACCTTTTGCCGGAGGCGGCTGGAAGCACGTTTATAAGCTGAACGATAAGGAAGAATTTTTTGAAAAGCACCGGGAAACAGGTCAGCTGGTAATGTTATTACAGGAAGAGATCATTTTTGAGGAATATTACCGTTGTTATTGCATCGGTGGAAAGTATGTCCGGGTTATGCCTTACGAACCCCGGAACCCGCATCATTTACGTTATGTGGCCAGCTTTTCCCCTTCGCCGGAAAAATTAAAGGAAATGACGGACATTGTTTTAAAGATCAATCAGTATCTGGGCTATGATTTTAATACGGTTGAACTGGCCTTGCGCAACGGCGTTCCCTATGCCATTGACTTCTGTAACCCGGCTCCGGATGCGGACATAAAAAGTGTAGGCGAGGAAAATTTTGAATGGGTAGTTGAAACCGCCGCAAACTATGCAATAGAAAAGACACAGCTCAACAAGCCCGGCGACAATCTTACCTGGGGGGAATACGTAAAAGCCAGCGCAGGGAAAACGGTGGTTTAGAGAGATACCGGATGCTGGACACTGGATCATCCTGATACGTTGTTTAAAACCAGTTCTTTTAAAAATGAAGTATTGTATAATGCTCTTAAAGAACAATTAGATATTCCCGGCAGGAAGATCAACCGTTTTATTCAGGCAGCAGAATCGGGGCATATAATTGTTAAGTGATTATTGGATTCTGGATACCTGATATCAGGTATCGAGCATCAAGGAGCAAAAACAACGCATAAATATATTACATAATAAATGAGCATCAATTACAAAACATTCACCCTTGGCGTTGAGGAAGAGTATATGGTACTGGACAAAGAAACTTTTGAGCTAAAAAGCCATGAGCAAAAAATTGTACAGGAGGGGCAAAAGATCATTAAGGACAAGGTAAAGGCAGAAATGCACCAGGCGGTTGTGGAAGTAGGAACTGATATCTGCCAGGATATTGATGAAGCCTACAAAGATGTAGCCCTGTTAAGAAAAACAATAGCAGATATTGCCGGTACCCTTGACCTGGCACTGGGCGCTTCGGGCACCCACCCTTTTAGTCATTGGGAAAAACAGCTGATCACGGATCATATCCGGTACAATGAAATCGTAAACGAACTGCAGGAAGCTGCGCGCAGTAACCTCATCTTCGGGCTGCACGTACATGTAGGTATGGAAAGCCGGGAGCTGGCTAATCACATTGCCAATTCCACGCGTTATTTTCTACCCCATATTTTCGCGCTAAGCACCAATTCCCCTTTCTGGGAGGGAAGAACAACCGGCTACAAATCCTATCGCACCAAGGTCTTTGACAAATTCCCGAGAACAGGGATTCCGGATGCATTTGATAGTATTGAGGCCTACGACAATTACGTAAAAATGCTCATCAAAACCAATTGCATTGATAACGCCAAAAAGATATGGTGGGATCTGCGGGTACATCCCTTCTTTAACACGGTGGAGTTCCGTATCTGCGATATTCCGATGACCGTTAATGAAACCATTGCCATTGCGGCCCTGTTCCAGGCTGTATGTGCGCGTATCTATATGCTGCGCAGTAAGAATATGAATTATATTCAGTATTCCCGCCCGCTCATCAATGAGAATAAGTGGCGCGCAAGCCGCTATGGCATTGATGGGTACCTGATCGATTTTGGAAAGGAAGAAGAAGTAAATACCCGTGCATTAATTTATGAATTGCTGGACTTCCTGGACCCTGTGCTGGATCATTTAGGCAGCCGGCACCGTATTGAATACGTTCATAAAATCCTGGAGCGGGGCACAGGAGCCGATCGCCAGCTGGCCGTATTTGAAACAACCAAAAACCTTACAGATGTAGGAAGATACATCAGCGGCTGTTTTTTGGAAGGGGTTGAGTGAGAACCCTGCGTTTGCCTGCGGGAAAAGTTTACTCAATACATAGGAACTCAACGGAGCTTATGGTAAAATTCATTTGTCCGGACTTAATCCGGTTTCAGCTTGAATACTTTCCTTATCTTGCGCAGCCTGTATTTTAATATCAACAATGGCAACACAGCGAATAACGGCATTACTGATCAACCCTCAAAAAGCAAATGAAAAAACAGATCTTTTAAAAATCCTGACGGTCAATAAAAACGGGAGCATCCCGCTTTATGAAACCACGGGCATTACGGGGAAATCGCTCAATGATTCATTTAAGGGCATCCCTAAAGAAGCAGCGAAACTGGCCGCTGCATTTGGGGAAGCCGCTGTTTTTAAAACCGTTGCAGCCCTTAAAGGATATTTTGACCGGCAGCAACTGTCCCTGCCCTATCGCACCTTTTTGCAACAGGAGCTGATTAAGTACCATCATGATTGCTTCCGTCAGCTAAAACCCTGGTTCCAGTTCTTCAAATGGTATCACAGCCGTAAGGGCGCCAATGACCGGTGGGTAACGGCTCCCTGCCAGCTGCACAAAATTCCTCCCCATCTTAAATTTGAAGTAACAGGAAGCGATGGCGCATATAACATAGTAACCATTATAGAAATCGACGGGATCGATTACCCGGCTACCCGGTTTGTGCAGGATCATTTTTTTCTGGAAAAAGAACAGCATTATTATTTATTATCGCTCAGCGATTACCGAACCCTGCAATGGCTGCAGCACCTGCCTCCGGACCAGCCCTTTGAAGAAATACTGCAGCGCCTGGAAGAACGATACACGGTTATACATAGTACCGCTGTTGAACGGAAACTGATCACCACTGTTCCTGTTCCCGGCGTATTGCTTAGTGAACTGAATGAAACATTTCTGATGCTGACGCCCCAATGGAATTATGACGGGTATGTTATAGACGGGCCCTGGCAGGAGCAGACTGAATTGCAACAGAAGGGGCAAACTATTATCATTAGTAGGGATAAAGACAGGGAAAATGAGCTGAAAACACTGCTGGAAACACTGCATCCCCGTTTTAGGGAACAGCGGAACGGATATTATTACCTGTCGTTTGCCGAAGCGCAAAAGCGGCAATGGTTTTCGAAAGTTTACCATCGGCTACTGATTTCAGATATTGAGCTAAAAGGTATGGATCTGTTAAAGCACTTCAGGTATTCGCCCCACCTGCCGGCAACGGAACTGGAAAAAACAGCCGAGGACGGTCATACCTGTACCTATTACTTTACCCTCCGTTTTGGCAGCGAGAATGTATCCCTGCCGGAGCTTCAGAAGATCTTGTGGGCAGGTCAGACCTGTGTGGTACTTAAGGACGGCAGCCTGGGATTATTGAGCGAAGACTGGCGTAGCCGTTATGCAATGCTAGTTAAACATGCAAAAGTGCATAAACAGCAACTGATCGTAACCCGCTGGATACAGCTTTCCCTGCAGGAAGCCGGTACGCAAGTTCTTCATGGTACAACTACGCAGCTTTCCGGCTGGTGGCAAAGCTGGCAGCGGTGGCAAAATGACGGATCATTATATGCAATACCGGCTGGTATTACCGTTCAGCCAAGGCCTTATCAGCAAAAAGGATATGAGTGGATGCGCCTGATGGCAGAAGCCGGCGCCGGTGGCTGTCTTGCAGACGATATGGGATTAGGCAAAACCCTCCAGGCCATCTGTTTTTTAACCGCAATGACGGAATTGCATCCGGGTGCCCAAAGCCTGGTAATTTGCCCGGCTTCCCTTGTTTATAACTGGGAGCAGGAATTAAAGAAATGTGCTCCGGGGCTAACTGTTTCCGTTTATCATGGAACCCGGCGCAGCGATTCGGCAATCGGGAATCCTGAAATACAGGTGCTGATCACCAGTTACGGTACACTGCGCAGCGATATTGAGCAAATGAGCGCCGTTCCCTACCTGGTCACATTTATTGATGAAAGCCATAATATCAAAAATCCCGCAGCAAAGATCACCCGCGCCGTTGAAAATATCCGGTCGAAGTATTGTTTTGCTTTAAGCGGAACGCCTGTTGTCAATAATACCCTTGATCTGTACTCCCAGATAAACACGGTATTGCCGGGCTTTTTAGGCAGCCGCGAGTTCTTTAAAAGGGAATATGCAGACCCGATCGATCGTTATGGTGACGAATCCAAAAAACAAAGCCTGCAGCAATTAATTGCCCCGTTCATATTACGCCGCACAAAAGAGCAGGTAGCGGCAGATCTGCCCTCAAAAACAGAAATAACACTATGGTGTGAGATGGGCAGTGCCCAGCGTTTGGTTTACGAAACCATCAGGGAGCAGATCCGCAGTAATCTGTTCCTCGAAATAAAAGCAAAAGGAGTGGCACAAAGCCGGCTGAATGTATTACAGGGCATTTTGAAATTGAGGCAAATATGTAATGCACCAGTGCTGGTTCCGGACGCCGAACCACCCTGCACGGATTCCATAAAAACAGATACCCTTTTTACAGAGCTGGAGCAGTTATTACCGCATCATAAGGTGCTGGTATTTTCTCAGTTTACAGGAATGTTGAACCTCGTTGCAGCATCCTGCGACCGGAATAAAATTGCTTATTATCATTTTGACGGGCAAACGCCGGCAGCCCGGCGCATGGAAATGGTAAATGCCTTTCAACAGGAAGGCAATACAACCCACCTGTTCCTGATCAGTCTGAAGGCCGGCAATGCCGGCATCACGCTTACAGCAGCCGATTACGTATTCCTGCTGGACCCCTGGTGGAACCAGGCGGTACAGCAGCAGGCCATTGACCGCACCCACCGCATCGGGCAAACCAAAAAAGTATTTGCCTATAAAATGATCTGCAAGGACACCATCGAGGAAAAGATCCTGCAGCTCCAGGAACGCAAGCAAAAGCTGGCCACTGACCTAGTAGCCAGCGATGAAGGTTTTATCAAAAACCTGGAACAGGAGGATGTGGAGTGGCTGTTTGGATAGCGGGGAATGCTGTTTTATTAGCAACTCTCCATACTTCATAAATTTAGAAATACAAAATTCCCCATTGTCAGCATAATAGTAAGTTTAGTAAGTTTTGCGTGTTCGATCATATTGTATAGATGCTCTCATTTATCTCATTTGAGAAATAAGGGCTCATACAATACTCTTTGATAGTTTCATTTTTAGTGCAAATGTCTTTAAATCATCAGTAGCTTTTTTCCTGATGAGGAAATTAGCGTATTCTAATCTTTTAATCATTTTTATTACGGACATTGGTAATGCATCATTTTTAGATAGCTAAAAAATAGTTCAAATCCGCTACAGTATATATCTCAGGCAGCTGATAAAACCGGGCATCGGGATCACTGGTATCCAAACACACAAAAAAAGTCGGCGTAAAAGCAATCTTGGTAGTATCGCACCATTCCTTCATCTGTTTTATTTTCCTGTTCTGTTGCTTCAACGCACCGTTCATTGGGTATTTAGCGGCAAATGTATCATACTCTTTTACAGGGGCATTGTACCTGTCGTCCAGTGCTTTTTGCGTCAGCATTTTGTTTTTTTGGGCATCAATAGCCAGGAGATGGCTTACAGGGGCTTTTTTAACATCCTGGTCATCTTCCGTTGCAGTAAATATTATTTGTAAACATATGTCTCCATTACTTTCAGCGAGCGCCTCCATAACCGGATGCGCCCTGGCCCACTGTGAATTACCTATTTTCTGGATGACCCTTTATAAAAGAGGGCCGTATACAAAAGATACGGCCCTATTAATAAAACGTTTTATTGTAATTGTAGAGTAGACCTGGGGAATTTCACCCCAATCCCCTCATAGATCCGTACGTGATACTCTCGCATCATACGGCTCTTATTATCTAATGCACTTGAGACTAACATTGTCTCTTCGTGTTTTGCCTAACCTCTTTGATACCTCCTGCGTTTCCGTAGTTTCCCGCCAATTGAATAGGACAGATAATACATCTCCTTCGCTCCATTCTCATTACTCACCAACCCGGATTCTGAGATAAATTCCCGTTGGCATATAAGGCTATCTGACCCGTCGGCACCGCCGACAAATAATTTTTCGGATCTGTAAACGCTCTGGTTGCACTGGCAGCATATACCATTAAATAACCATCCGGTGACCGGTTAATTTTATCATTCGCAGGAACTTTAGCCCCCAGAAAAATATCGGGATTTTTTGAATTATCCAAATACCATCCTTTCTTCCATCGCATCAAATCATCATATCGGAATCCGTCCATCATTAATTCCGTCCTGCGCTCTCTTCTGATCTCCCATTTTAATGATGTCATTTCGTTTCCTGACCCAGCCTTAGCATCATCTGCCTTATCCATTTTAGGATCAACAAATGCGACTCCGTTAACAGCTGTACCTTGTTTTCCTGAAAGTTGTAATGGTGCTACTCCGGCTCTCGCTCTTAAAAGATTTACAGAACGGTCCAGGTCTCCTTGTGTCATCGAATATTCGCCCATCTGGTCCAGTTCCACACAGGCTTCGGCATAATTTAAAAGCACCTCTGGTAAGCCAAACAACGGCGCATCCGTTGAATTATAAGGAGCCAGCTGATTCGGATCCAAAGGTTGTAAAAACTTGGCCGGCCGGTAACCAGTACTTGAGCTAAAGCCGTTCCACAGATGTCCCTGATACATAAGAACCGTATCAATCGTTTCAAGCAGCCGCTTATCCCGGTTTTGTCGCAACGTTGTAATAGAAGAATCCCCCTTATAAAGAGGTGAAAGCGAAATAGGCAGACCATCACTAGCAAGATAGCTTTCCACAGCATTCTTTGTTAAGCCGCTCATAGTTGTGGAACTGTTTGTATAGCCAATAACCGAATGCGTTAAAAAACCCGGTGCATATTGTTTGAACATAATTACCTGTTTGTTTGTGCTAAGGTCCAGGGAATTGTAAGTGGTTTGATAATCAGCATTAAGAGAATATCCTGCAGTCATCAATTCATTAGCAGCATCTTTTGCAGCTTTAAGATAGGTTGCAGCGTTGGGAAGGTTTAATTCTGTATGATACTTCCGGTAGGTACCTTCAAATAAAGCGACACGAGACAAAAATGCCCGTGCGATATTTTTATTTACTGTGTTAGAAAGGTCGGCATCCCTCAGATTTGCCACTGCATAATTCAGGTCGGCAAGTACACTATCCATTACCAGCGCTCTGGGATCACGCGGTTTATAAATCAAAGTAGTATCCGGGAGATCCAGGGATTTATTAATAAAGGGTACGTCACCAAATGTTTTAACTAAATTAAAATACGTCATAGCCCTAAAAAACCTGGCAACTCCTTTCCAATGGTTTTTTGCCGCATCGTCAATTGGTACCTGGTCAATTCTTTCAAGCATAATATTTGCCTTACGTACCCAGTAAAAGGTCCATGAGCTATTCGTGGCAGGAGCGTTTGCAACAAAGTTTCTTAGCGCAGAACCATCCTGGTCATCACTAAAATCAGAAAAGTAAAAATCACCTGATGCGCCAGTACCGTAGCCTATAAACAAATTGTAAAACTCCCAGTTATAGGTTCTAAGCGCATTTTCGCTGGTCCAGAAATCAGTATCGCTGAAACTATCCAAAGGCTTTTTGTCAACAAACTTTTTACAACCGGATAGAACAATAAAAGCGCTCAAAATAAAGTAGAATTTATATATGTATTTCATTTTTTGAAAGTTTTATTATTGGAAATTGATTTGTAAACCCACCGAAAATACCCGGGATATAGGCCAGGTCCTGCCTGTAAAGCCTCCGGTAGAACTGGCATCGAAAGCTTCCGGATCAATTGGCAGGTATTTGTCTTTGATAGTAAACAGATTCTCTCCGCTAAAATAAACTCTACACTTTTGAATATGATATCTTCCCAGAAAACTATTTGGAAGCGTGTATCCAACTGTTAGATTTTTTAACCTTGCATAGGCCAGATTTAAAAGATATTTGGTCTGTGGATAAAAGTTGTTCACGCCGGCGCCTAACCCTGCAATTGTTCCGCCGCCGCCATTTCCAACATATGGATTCGGGAAACGGGCATTAGGATTATCGGGAGTCCAGTAGTCAATTTGATTTGCATATAAAATATCAGCACCCTGATATAAAGGGATGACCACATTTCCGGCACCCCAGAGATTTCTTTTACCAACCCCCTGAGCAAACAAATCGATATCAAAATTTTTATATACCGCTCCAAGTCTTAAAGTAAAACTATAACGGGGTTGCGTATTACCGATCACCTTCAGGTCCCCATGATCTGAGGCAGAAGCATTACCCCCATCGATTTTACCATCACCGTTCAGGTCTTTATATTTAATATCACCTGGGCCGAATACGAAATTGCTTGATCCACCTATTAATGCAGCTTGGGAAGGAATGCCGTTTGCGTAAACCAGCTTGCCATTTGCATCTTCTGTAAAATCCGCATTTGTAAAATAGCGGTCGGTTACAAATCCCCAGATATCACCTAAGGTGGCACCCGAATAATAATTACCAATTAACTGCGATGGATTATACCATTTAGTAATTATGGCCTTTTGATCAGCAAATCCTACCGTGGAATAAATTGTAAAATCCTTGCCAACAGGGAAATTACCATTAATGGTTATTTCATAACCACGGGTACGCATGGACCCGTCATTTCTCCTTGGGTTTAAAGCAGCAGAAGTACCATATGTATTGGGCAGCGTAACAGATGTTATCATGTTATCGTTGGTTCTCTGAAACCAATCGAAGGTTAATGTTAATTTATCATCTTTCAGGAAACTCATATCAGTACCAACATCCAGGGTTTGAATTTTCTCCCAGGTTAATGAACTGGGTACCGAAAGTGGCGGTGTTACGCCCTGTACATAGTTTCCGTTATACATCCAGCTGATTTGACTGGCGTACATTTGTGGAATAAAATATTGACCGCCCACATCCTGGTTGCCGATGCTTCCTAAAGAGGCCCGAATTTTCCAGTCGTTTAAAACCGGTTTTGCAAAATCCATAAACTGTTCCTTCCCCAGTGCCCAACCTGCAGAAGCACCTGAGAAAAACGCCCACCGGTCATTTATTGGAAAGGATGAAGATCCGTCATACCGTCCCATTACCTCGAAAAGATATTTACCTTCATAGTCATAATTCAAACGACTAAAATAACCGGCATATGCCCGGTTACCATGACTTCCGGTAGCAAACTGATCACCTGTGGCTAACGGAAGTTCCCCTTTCGTCGGATCAAGTAAATTGCGACGTGATGCTGTAAAACCCAGATTTTCATAACTCTCAGAGTTAATACCGGCCATTCCCTTAAAATGATGCTTTTGCCACCTTTTTTCATAAGTCAGATAAGCATTAAAGGTATTCTGCCCATACCGGTATTGCGAATAGCTAACAACATTTTGAGAGGCGGAAGTTACATCCTGCAGCGGCGCATTGGCACTCCAGAAGTTCCATAACATCACAGGGCCTCCCACTTCATGATTTAATACGTTGTCTTTACCAATAGTGTAATTCAAATCCAGTGTCAGTCCTTTTACTATTTTTAAAGAGGTACTTAAATCAACCCTGCTATAATTGTCTTTTGTATAGGCATCCTGCGCATTTGACATCAAACCGGGTATATTCCGGAAATAGATCCCCTGATAGGTTCCATAAGGCCAGTAAGCTCCCCAGCGCCACATATAATAAAAATAATCCTGATATTGATACGGATAAGTATACTCAAAATTCCTGTACAACATTTTCAGGCCGACAGTCCACCATTTGGTAACATCAACATTTACCCCGCCGGTAATATTGTATTTTTTAATAGCATCCGGGTTTACTTTCAGCATTCCTCCCTGATAGTTATAAGCGCCCGAAAGATAGTAGGTTACCCTGTCAGACCCACCCATTATACTCAACGCCTGGTTAGTCTGAGGCATTGATCGAAACATAATCTTATCTACATCCCAGACTTTATAAAAATAAGGTTGACCATTAATAATATCAAAGTCTTCGCCCTTTTTCATTTCCAGGCCTGTGTTGGTAGCCGCATAATTCTTTTGCCAATTTGCAATCCCATCGCGTAGTTGATCCAGTTGCATTCCAAAAAGTTCAGGAGAGGTTGTCCCCGCTCTTTTTGAGCCCAGAATAATTCCATCTAATTCCTTTACCGGGTCAGCAAATTCAGGCATTCCCTGCGCTTTAGCCCATGAATAGTTTCCATTATAACTGACAAGAGGCGCTATATTACGACGTCCCTGTTTTAACTTGATCAAAACAACGCCAAATGCTGCGCGCGCTCCGTATATGGATGCCGAAGTAGCGTCTTTTAATACAGAAATACTTTCTATATCGTAAGGATTTATAATGCTCAGGTCAGGAGTTTCAATATTATCCACAAGTATTAGCGGCTTATTGGATCCATTCACGGATCCCAAACCTCTGATGTTAATGGTTGGACTGGTGGTTAAACCGCCATTGGCATAATTAATGTTCAGTCCCGGAACCGTACCTTGCAATGCTCTTATCGGATCTGCCAACGGACGGCTTCCGAATGTCTTTTGAACATCTACAGTAGCAATAGCATTTGTCAGGTCGCTTTTCTTCTGTGTTCCATATCCAACAATGACTACTTCGTCCATTGAATTCGCCAGCGCTTCCAGAATAACGTTTACTGTATCCATATCAGTAACGGCGATATTTTTTGTCTTGTAGCTAACTGAACTAAACTCCAGCGTTTGGCCAGGTGCAGCCTTAATAAAATACTTACCATTTTCGTCAGTGGTAGTGGCTGTAGCATTCTCCTTTACCAGCACTGTTACTCCTTCAATTGGTGTATTGGCTGTCGTAAAAACGGTTCCTGTAATCGTTTTGTCCTGGGCCCATAGCCTTGTTGTTGCCATACCCGACAATACCAAAAAGAGTACAGAAAAAATGATTGATTTTCTCATGATTTTATTGGTTAAAATTCTTATAAAACAGTCACCCCTGCTTTAACATAGGGTTGCAATAATTTATCGTCCGGACTTAATTCCGTAATTAAATAGTCGATCCGTTTCAATTCGCACACCTGTAAGGCCTCAAAAGAGTTCAGTTTTTCTGCAATGGTAAGGCAAACAGTTTTGGTGGATGCCTCTATCATGGCTCTCTTCAATTCTACCACTTCCCAGTCGTTATCGGTTATCCCGCGCCGCAGGTCGATCGCATTGGTGCCCAATATGCACAAATCCGCATTTACCTCCCTGATCTTCGCAATAGCGCTGGCGCCTACTGTTATTTTTGCATTTTTATTTACCCGGTCTCCTACTACAATTACATTGAGGTTCGGGTGCTGTATGTATGCATTTAAAACCGGAATACTTCCTGTAATAAAGGTGGCTTTTAACTGATGGGGCAAACGTTTGGCCATTTCAAGGATGGTAGTTCCCCCGCTGGTCAGCACATACATATTATCTTTAATCAAACGGATCGCTTTTTCGGCAATCTTTTCTTTTTGCTGCAGCGAATAAACAGGAACCGTATCAAAGTGAATATGATTAAACGAGTTAGATAAAGCTCCACCATGCACCTTGATCAGTTTACCAGCCCGGTCAAGTTCCTCCAAATCCCTGCGTATGGTATCTTCAGACACACCAATATCTTCACAGAGTTTTGTATTGACTACTTTATTATGTATATCAAGCCTGTGTAAAATATATGCCTGTCGCTCTTTCTTTAACACAGCAATTGGTTTAAATGTACTATTGAAGATACGTTAAATATTTTAACAATACCGCAATTTGCCGCAAAAAATTGCAAATGTGGATAACTTTAAAATCAAAATTTGCGTTTTAATGCGACTTTTTACAGGTTTAATGCATAAGAGAAATATTCATCCGGCAGCATATACAGCAACTGGCCTCCCGGAGAAGATCGTCCAAGATAAATTTTGGCAACCAATCAATGAGCCCTTGTTATAAAAGTTTACCCTACCCTTAGATCAAAAAGCTGTCCCCATTACTTTGAGACGGCTTTATTCCGCTGTTTTGCGGATAAAAATTAAAACTATTTACCTGGGGCTGACCAAAAAGTCCCTTTGTCATGCTGAATTTATTTCAGCATCTAAAATGGCATCTGATTGTAAATAGATTCTGAAACAAGTTCAGAACGACAATCTGTTATAAACAGACTTTTTGGTCAGCCTCCAACTATTCATTACTTAAGATATCCGTAATACTCGTCATCAGTGGCGCAATCCCACCAAACAGGCATGCTCCAGATATTCGGATCAGCAGCATGGGGGTTCAAAGCCAGTGTATTTACTGAATTATAATTTATTTCATAAGTTGGTGGCAGCATCCAGCGGCGCATCCAATACCTGACATCAGATGGAGAAGCACCTGTGAGCTGAGCCTGACCAGTAAATAAGGGACCGCGCTGATAACCGGGGTAAACAACGCCAATATCACCCCCATTATCAGCGCTGAAGTTAAACCGGCGCATATCGTTCCAGTTCTCAATACTGCAACCCATGGCAATGAATTTTTGCAACATAATGTCCTGCATGGTAACTGATCCCTGGGCAACTGCAGGGCTCGCCAGATAAGTATTGATAGCAGCAGCATCCATAGGTGCCATATCCGGATTGGTAGCCGTATACCCTTCCGTCTTCCACTGGTTTAACTTGGCCTGCATCATATCCAGGTGCGCTTTAATGCCTTCCTTATATGCCGTTAAAGCATTACCGTTCTCTCCTTTTCGCTTATACACTTCCGCTTTAATAAAGCACATCTCATGATAGGTCAGGATCTCCTGGTCGGAAACCGGGCGCACCTGAAATGAGCCTGTGGAAGCCACAGCGCCGGCATTAAATGCATCAACAGAAGGATACCAGCTTACATCCGTTTCCCCCTGGGCGGCTATACCCGATGTTGCGATAGCACTGCTGCGCATATTTACATAAACCGTATCGCCGGCATAGACGTAATTGGAGCTGTTTATAAATAAAGACCCCTTCGGATAAGTTACCGTTACATCATTTCCGTTAACCGTGAAGGTTTTTCCTGCTTTAGTTATAGTATCAATAAAATGAGAGCGATCTGTTGCATCGGCAATCGTATATTTTATATCTGTATTTGCAGCGGCATAGCTCGCCGTTGCAATAGAAACAGGACCTCCTTTCTGTAAGCGGGTTGCAGGACCATAAGAATCAACGCCTATAGAACGTTTCCAGGTATAAGAAGTTACCTTGCCGTTACCATCTAATTTAATATTAGACATGGCAGCAGGTACAATTTTAGTCATGCGGGGGTCCGTAACGCCGGCGCCGCGCATATTGGTAAGCAGGTTGTAATAGAATTGAGAAATACGGTTGGCACTGCCATAAGCCGCATAATCAAAGTTACCATTGGTTACAACAGGGTCGCCTATCAAATAGTCGGTTACGGTACTGTTGTTTAGACCGGGTCCTACTATATTATCAGCAATAGACTGCGGTCCTTTGGATAAACAGTAAAGAATAGAGTCCGGGTTATATAAATCTGCTTTTTTTGACAGCTTCAACATATAACGGGCTTTTAATCCCCAGCATAATTTTATCCATTTGTTGACATCGCCAGCTGTATTCCACAAATCGCCAGAAGAAAGTGCAGGCGCTCCGGCTTCCTGTGCTTTGCTGAACAGGCTGATGGCTTCATTTAATTTTGCCATACAACCATTAAAAATGGTTTTACCGTCATCAGGCTTAGGGCTTGGGTTTCCTGTTGCGGCCTCTGTGTAGGGCATTTCGCCATATAGATCCAGCATTTCCATAAAGCCCAATGCATGAAACACATCAGCTACTGCCATATAATGATAAGCTCCTTTTTTCTGCGCAGCATTATACATGTCAACCACATTCGAAGACACTGCTACAAACCAGGTTTGATAGGGGGTTGTTGAATTAGCGTTAGAGCACTGCCATGTTGTGCTGAACGTATTGGCACCGGCAGTAGTGCTATAATAAACCCCGGCCTGGCATGCCGTGCGAAAATTGGTAACCCCTGATGAATACTGGTAAAAGTGTTCGATCCAGGGCAGCCGGTTTTCAATCAATACGCTTTGATTATTGGGGTTATCCGGATCGGTGTTCACATCCAGCCATTTTTTACAGGAAGCCAGGCCTGATAACAGTATACAACCGAGTATAATATAATTTAAATTTTTCATCTGTTTATTTTTTTTCATTACTTAAAATGTAAGATTTACCCCGAATGTGAAACTGGCTACTGCAGGTACGCCCAGGTAATCAATACCTGTAGAGCCAGATCCTCCCGTTCCTCCGGCCGCGCTTACCTCGGGATCCATTCCTTTGTAGTTGGTCCATGTGAACAAATTAGTGCCTACAGCTGTTGCAGAGAGATTTTTAATCACTTTTTTATTCTTCAGCATACTGGTAAAGTCATATGTTAACGATAGGGAACGTAGCTTGAGCCAGTTTACAGAAGTAATAAAATTTAGAGAATTGGCCGCATAGTTTTGCCAGTACTGCTGGATCATATAATTACCATTATAGGTTTTCCCGCCAATGGTATAGGTCTTATCAGCTTCATAAGTCTGTGTAAAATCTTCCCCGGTAGCGCTGTTAACCCCGCTTACAGTTACTGACTGGCGGTCGTTCAGCAACGTTTTTTTACTTAACCCGTTTGCGACCATTGCATACTCAGTACCATTATACACATCGCCTCCCTTACGGATGTCAAGAAGGAATGACAGCATAAACTTTTTGTATCGAAACGTATTATTAAAACCGCCGATGAAATCAGGCTCGCGGTTGCCGACAACAGGATTAGTAGTGTTCAGCTTATACAACCCGGTCGTAGGGTCAACCTGGTAACGCCCATTCGGAATTTCTTTCCCATCTGCATCGACTTCACGCAGGTAAGGCTGACCGGTCATTCCCAGGAAAAAGCCTCCGTTGGGAATAGACGCTGCTTTCACCGTTCCGAACTGGGCATCGGTGGGATAAAAATAGGCAATGCCCGGGATGAAAGCACCTAACCGGCCTTTGTTATAGGAAAAATTCAGCACTGTTTCCCATCCGAAGTCTTCTTGGGCTATCGGTTTGGCGGTAAGTGCTATTTCCATACCCTTGTTAATGACAGAACCCGAATTGAGAGTACTGAAAATAAATCCGCCGGATTGGGCTAAACGTGGTTGCCCGATCTGATTCTCTGTCTGACTATGATAGTAGGTATAATCCAGCCCAATACGACCCTGCAGGAACCGGAACTCGCCCCCTACTTCCCAGGAAGATTGAATTTCAGGTTTCAAAACAGGATTACCGGCAGCCCACTGATTTCCTACTGCGATAAAAGAACCAATGGTATAAGGGGGATTTACATATGTATTGGTAGCATAGGCATTGGCATCTTTACCTACCTGTGCCCAGCTTGCCCGGACCTTTCCGAAGGAAAGAACATTGTTCTTGGGCAGCAATTCCGTAAATACAAAAGAGCCGCTAAGAGAAGGATAAAAATAAGACCGGTTCTCAACAGGTAATGTAGATGACCAGTCATTACGGCCTGTTGCAGTAAGAAATGCAATGCTTTTATAAGATACGCCAATTTCTCCATAAGCACCTACCAACCGTTTCCTGGTTGTTACATCCGTAAAAAATTTATTGGTCGTGGCAATATTATTAAAGCTGATAGTGCCTGCTGTTACAAAGTCGTATCCCCAATGATTCTGGTTGGACGATTCCGTACTTTCAGAAGTGGTTCCCAGCATCAGGTGCGTATCAAAACCGCCGAATGTTTTATGGAAATTGCTCATTACAGTAGTAGTAATGTAGGTGTAGTCAAACAGGTCTTTGCTCAGACGCCCGTTTTGATACAGAGGAGCAACGGCCGAACCGGGGGCAATATACGTATAATCATTCGTTGCATACTGATCGTAACCCAAACGGGCAATAAAGTCCCACCAGTCTGCAATCTTATAATTGGCATTGATGCCTCCGGTAAAGCGTTTTGTCTGTGATGTCAATTTATCCATATTAATGATCCAGTAAGGGTTGTCTCTGTCGTTTTCTAAAGCAAGCGTTCCGCCAAATATTCGATGTTGTGTCCCGTCGGGATTGATATAATTGGTTATATCAAATGTCTGGGGCCAGCCGTATAAAGCCTGCATACTCCCTACCCCATTATATCCTCCGCCAGACCATAATCCTGCAGTAGTCAAGGTTCTGTCAGTATTAGCAACAGAATAGGCAACATTGGCATTCAACGTCAAACGTCCGTATTTTTGTTCGCCGTTAAACCGGAAAGTCGTTTTATCATATCCTGTATTGGGAACGATACCTGTTTGATTATAATTAGATCCTGATAAATAAAAAGAGCCGTTTTTGGTGCCGCCTGCTACGTTTACGTTATTGTCATATACAACGCCATTTTGAAAGAAATTACCGATATTATCATATATCGTGCTGTCGGCCGGAATTTTCATCCCCCAGGAGTTATAGCTGTCATCACTAAAAACACCATTACTGGCATAAGAGCCATTACCAAATTCGGTTTGTGGCTGAGGCAGCTTATTGGCCCATGAAGTGCTTATTTTGCTATTCACACTAACCGTTACCCGGCCTTCTGCTCCTTTCTTTGTGGTAATGATTACAACACCATCAGCTGCCCGTGATCCGTACAATGCCGCTGCCGCAGCTCCTTTCAATACCGAAAGACTTGCTATATCTTCAGGATTAATATCCATAACACGGTTTGAATAGGTTGTGTTACTGCGCGATAAACCATCGGTACCTGTATTACCGGTAACCGTTGTGGAGTTATCATAGATAATACCATCAATAACAAATAACGGCTGATTTTGCCGGCCTTCTGATGTGGAATTACCACCACGGATGGTTATAGATGCGCCGGCACCGGCTGAACCACTGAATTGCGTAATGTTTACGCCCGGAACTTTACCTGCTAAAGAATTAACGACGTTTGTATTTTTATTTTTCATTAATTCCTGTGCATCCAGTTCAGTAACAGAATAGCCTAATGCTTTTCGTTCTTTTTTAATACCCATGGCCGTAACCACTACATCGCTTAGCTGGCCGGATTCTCCTTTTGACAGGTGTACCTCCATCCCGGCCGAGGCTTTTACTTTTTGGGTAAAATAACCCACATAGCTAAATTCCAGTAACGTGCCTTCATTGGCACTAATGGTGAATTTGCCATTATTGTCCGTGACAGTTGCCCGGGTTGTTCCGCTTACTGCAACGGTTACTCCTTCCAGCGGTGCACCATCGTCTGAAAGTACCGTTCCGCTAATGGGAACCCTTTGAGCCATCAGGTTGTTTGAAATCATGTAAAGCATCGCCAACATGATCAAACTAAAAAGCTTCCATTTTCTCATACTTTTACTTTTTGTTTTTTTATAAAAATTTATATAGCCGTTATACCTGTTTGTGTAGGCTCAGCCTTGCATCTGCAGGTTGAAGTCTGGTCATTCAAATACTGATCCTTCCTAAAATGCCTGTTTTTAAATAATTATAAAACCGCAACCCCTGCCTTCACATAGGGTTGCAATAATTTATCTGTTGGATCTAATTCCGTAATTAAATAGTCAATCCGTTTCAATTCGCATACCTGCAAGGCCTCAAAAGAATTCAGTTTTTCCGCAATGGTCAGGCAGACAGTTTTGGCAGATGCTGCGATCATAGCTTTTTTCAGTTCCACTACTTCCCAGTCACTGTCTGTTATTCCTCTTTGCAGATCAATAGCATTGGTACCCAGCAGGCACAGGTCGGCATTAACTTCCTTTATTTTTTCAATAGCACTGGCACCTACAGTAATCTTCGATTCCTTGTTGACACGGTCTCCAACAACAATTACATTAATATTGGGATGCGCTATATAGGCGTTTAATGCCGGTATGCTACCTGTAATAAAAGTAGCCCTGAGCTGGGGCGGTAAATGCCGCGCCATTTCAAGGATCGTAGTACCGCCGCTGGTCAGTACATACATATTTTCTTTTATCAGACCTATTGCTTTTTCTGCTATAATGGCTTTCTGCCCCTGCGAATAAACAGTACGGGAATTAAAGTGCACTTCGTTAAATGCAAGCGATAAGGCACCACCATGCACTTTTATCAGTTTTCCTGCGCCGGCAAGCTCCTGAAGATCTCTGCGCACTGTATCTTCAGATACCTTCATATCCTCACAAAGACTGGCGCTCAAAACTTTGTTGTGAAGATTCAAACGATGAAGAATATATGCCTGCCGTTCCTTCTTTAACAAGTATTGTTAATTTAAACTTATAAATCTGTTAATCGTTTACTAAAGATAAGTTATAAACCTGCAAAAAAATGCAAAATCACAAAAAAACTTGCAAAAAATATTTAAAACCCGCAACTATTAATTGATCCGGATCCATTCCCGGTTTGTAAAAATTTATATACATTTGAGATAGAAAGTTGCATAAACAACTAATTTATTAAAGGTCATAAATAATTTACCATGCAGGAAGCATATATTGTTGCCGGCTATCGCACAGCAGTCGGAAAAGCAAAGAAGGGCAGTTTTCGTTTTTACCGGCCGGATGACCTGGCAATTACCGTTATTAAAGGCTTAATGGCCTCCCTTCCACAAATAGAAGCCCGCCAGGTGGACGATGTTCTGGTGGGAAACGCCGTACCGGAAGCAGAACAGGGCTTGCAGGTGGGGCGCATCATCGCCGCAAGAGCATTGGGCATTGAAGTACCCGGGGCTACTATAAACCGTTATTGCGCTTCAGGGCTTGAAACCATTGCCATGGCAACCGCCAAGATCCGGTCCGGACAGGCAGATTGCATTATTGCAGGCGGCACAGAAAGCATGAGCATGGTACCGGCCTCCGGATGGAAAACGGTTCCTTCTTACAATATTGCAAATGACGACCCTGATTATTATCTGAACATGGGTCTCACCGCAGAAGCCGTTTCCAAAGAATTTAATATCAGTCGTGAAGCTGCAGATGCCTTTAGCCTGAGCTCTCATCAGAAAGCCATCAATGCTATTAAAAACGGTTATTTTAAAGAAGGGATCTTACCCGTTGAAGTGGAAGAAGTTTATGCAGATGAAAAAGGCTGGCGTCAGGTAAAAAATTTCATAGTAGATACAGATGAAGGGCCGCGCACAGATACCTCAATGGAAGCCCTTCAAAAATTAAAGCCCGTATTTGCTGCCAATGGGGTTGTAACTGCCGGCAACTCTTCACAAACCAGTGACGGAGCCGCTTTTGTAATAGTAATGGGCGAAAAAATGATGAAGGAGCTGCAATTGAAACCCATCGGAAGGCTGGTGGCCAGCGCTGTTGCCGGCGTGCATCCGCGTATTATGGGCATTGGCCCGGTAAAGGCGATTCCCAAAGCACTGGACCGTGCAGGAATGTCACTAAACGATATAGATCTGATTGAGTTAAACGAGGCATTTGCCGCACAATCACTTGCCGTAATTCAGGAAGCAGCACTGGACCCTGATAAAGTAAACATCAATGGCGGGGCCATTGCATTAGGCCACCCCCTGGGTTGTACAGGTTGTAAATTGACCATTCAACTATTGGGTGATCTAAAGCGGCTGAATAAAAAATATGGTATGGTAACTGCCTGTGTTGGCGGCGGACAGGGCATTGCAGGCATCATTGAACGTCTGTAAACCCGCCCAGGCAACGGGTATGGGTGACCAGGGAATGGGCCATCAGGAACCAGGCCATCATCTTCTTATTTGTGAGCGGTCCGTCGTTTATGGCAAACAGGTCGTTAGGGCGCAGTTGTATCTTACCGGATCATGCAGCCATCCCCTTGGGCAATAGATTTCCAACTGATTGCACCTGCGTATTCTGCAGGCCCTATTTTCCCAATAATTAACGCAGCTCATTTTACGGCTGATTAAAGATTGAAGACTCAATCCTCAAACCCCTTTCTTATTTCCAAACATTCTGCTTTTGTTAACAACTTTTAGCCGTTAAATTGCTTCTTATTTTTAAATTTTTTATATCCACAAAATCCGTTTTTATGAAACTTAAATTATTGATAGGTATGCTGGTATTGGCTATTGCTTTTAGCGCCCAGCCAGCAAACGCACAAAAAAAGGACTGGGGGCGGTATGAAAAACATGACCACAGAGAGGGCTCCCACCATAACCGGGATAACAGGTACAGCTATTACCGGGGAGGTGATGACCAGGAAAGGGACCGTAGATATCACCATAACTATGGCAATTATGGCTATTACAGAAAAATGCCCCCGGGTCAGGTAAAAAAATACTACAGGAGCCGTTATTATTACTCTGGTAATGGTTACTATTATACTCGACCCTACCGGCCTTACCCGCGGGGAGGCGTTTTAACAATTGCGGTAGGAGTGCCTTTAGGCTTTTAATTTTCAAACCACACAATTGTTTAAACATAAATTAAGCAGCAATGATGCTGCACCTAAAAAATCCGGTTTACAGCCGGATTTTTGCTATACCTGCAGGTATACAGTTCCTGGCATTACTTGCGTAGCTTTTGATTGCCTGAAATCAGTAACTTGCAAACCATAATTTAAAGTTCCTATTTGTAATTTTTTGTAACCCAATATGGCGAAGCCTTTCACAAAAACGCTCAGCTTAGTAAATATTGTCCGGCAGCTTTGGCCCTTTGTAAGGCCCTACCGTTCTATGGTGTTAGGCACACTGACGCTTACGCTAATTGGTTCGCTGGCTGCACAGGTAAATCCGCTTATTTTAAAATATACAGTAGACCATGTAGATGCGCTTTTACAACAAAGTAACCCTATGCAGGAGGGTACGCGGTTGCTGCTGCTGATCTCGGTTGTTCTTTTTGCAAAGGAGATTGTCAATATCTTTATCCAGTTCGGGCAGAAATATTATGGGGAAAAGATCCGCATCAATGTAAGCAACAGCCTTTCGGAGGTTGCTATTCACCGCATCCTTTCTTATGGAATGGGCTTTTATGCAGCACCCGAAAATCAATCCGGACGGCTGCAGACAAGGATCGACCGGGGCGTGGAAAGTCTTACCAAGCTGGTACAGAATTTCTTTATTGATATTCTTCCGTTGTTCTCGAATGCCATCCTGGCGCTGATCATTATGTACATGGCCAATATATACGTTGGCCTGGTTGCCACCATTATTTTACCCGCCTACTTTTATGTAAGCAGCCGTCAGGCAAAAAAACTGCAGGGAGTGCGCCGCCAGCTCAGGAAAGGGCGGGAAAACAAAAATAACGGTCTTTTAAACCTGATCGATTCTATTACCGTTATCAAAAGCTTTGTACGCGAATCTTACGAAGAAAAAAAACAGCTGGAAATACAGGAGCAGCTTACACAGGACCAGTTATACACGCGTAAGACCAACTTTCGTTATGATGGTGTAAAATCATTTATAGAGCAGATCGGTGTAGTGCTGATCATTATCCTTACCACCTATCTTGTATTGAACCATCAGATAAGCATTGGCGCCATCATGCTGCACATTATGCTCTTCAATAATGTATCAGCCCCGATTCGCCAGTTGCACAGGATCTATGATGATGTTAACGACTCGCTGATCTATGCAGAAGCTTTTTTCCAGATACTGGATGCCGCAGAAGAAGCAGAGCAATCAGGCACTTACCGGGAAGCCGTCACAAAAGGCAACTTTGAAATGCAGCACGTCAGTTTTACCTATCCGAATGGCACACAGGCCTTGCATGATGTCAGCTTAAAAATAACAGGCGGCAAAACGACGGCCTTAGTAGGCTTGAGCGGGGCAGGGAAAAGTACCATCCTTAGCCTGCTGAATAAATTCTATTCGCCGGATAATGGCAGCATTCTGCTGGATGGGGTTGACCTGAATGAATATGACAACCAGTTATTAAGAGATGAAATCGGTTTGGTGCTGCAGAAAAATCACATTTTTAAGGGATCAGTTGAAGACAACATCCGCTACGGGAAAATAAATGCTACGGAAAATGAGATCATTACAGCTGCAAAAAAGGCGTACCTGCACGATCAGATCATGGAATTGCCGTTACAATATAAAAGTGATGCACAGTTATTGAGCGGCGGCCAACAGCAGCGCATTGCAATTGCCCGCTTATTCCTGAAAGATCCGCCAATCATTTTTTTAGACGAGCCAACCGCCAGTTTAGATGCTATTGCTACGGAGCAGATCAAAAACAGTCTTGACGCCATAAAGAAAAACCGCACAGTCGTAATTATTTCCCATTCTATTTCCCAAATTGTAGACGCAGACAGGATCTACGTACTGAAACAGGGCAAAGTAGTGGAGCAGGGCACCCATGAAGAATTGGTTGAAAAAGCAGGCCCGTATAAAGAGATCTTTGATGCAGCAGCCAGAAGCCTGAACCTGGCGCGTATTGCCCAGTCTATCAGTTAAAGTTTTTTATTTTTGTTAACACCCGCCTGCATTCCTTTCAACGTCTAATAAGTGATAACTTTTAATCCGTTACCTAAAATGAATTTATTATGAAAATGAAGTTGTTTTTACTGCTGCTGGCGTTGTTGGGATTGGGCGCTGTTCAGGCAAATGCGCAAAATTATCGGCATGAAAAACGTTATTACAGCAGGTATCATCACCGGCATTACAGGCCTGTGAGAGTGGTGTATTACCCGGTGTCCTATAGAACTACGTATTATTATCACCGGCACTATTATCCGGGGCACCGGTATTATGTAACCCATTATCGCCACTTACCTCCTGGTCATGCTAAAAAATATTATGGCCACAGGTCAGCAAAAGCTTTTGCACCGGGGCATCACAGACGGGGAAAATATTAAAAAAGGGTTTAAAAAAGCGCTAAATTCACTCCCTGACAGGCGACTTCAAAATTGATATAAAGTTTTGGTTTAACTTTACAGGTACAAAAAATCCAAATTTCAAAATGAAAACCTCAATATTTAAAAAATCAAAGGCTGCAGTACTGGGGCTTGTTGCACTGGTGGTGATTGGTTTCAGTTCCTGTGCAGACGCATATTATCCGGCCAACGACGGGTATTACTATGATGATTATGGTTATTACCCGGGATATTACGGTTACGGGTATTGGCCGGGTTATTATGGTTACTATGGTGGCATTTATAATAATTATTATTATCGGAATGGTCACTATTACAGGCGACCTGCTGGTCGTTATGGCCGAAATGATTCGAGAGCCCGGGCAAACGCAGCACGCAACCAGGGCCGCGCCAATGCAAACGCTTACAGGAACTACAGTAACAGCCGCTCTAACGCAAATACTTACAGGAACGGTAATAACGGTCGTTCCAATGCTAATATGCAAAGAATGCAGTCTGCTCCTCAAAGAATACAGTCAGCACCACAACGTTCATACAGCGCCCCGATGCGCAGCAGTGGCGGATTCAGCGGTGGACGTGGCGGTGGCGGGCGCAGATAATGATAATGCACGCTTATAAAGCATATTCTAAAGCTGCAGGCTATATAGGTGTCTGCAGCTTTTATTTTGCACAATGTAGTTCTCATACATTGCAATCCAGTCTTTTCCAGTAATCTTTTTTGAAAGCTCGCCGATCAGTCCAAACGGAATTGTTTTAGGGTTTTTAAACCGGATGCAGCTCTTGCCCATATCCGTTTTTTTTGAAAAAAGCTTTATAACCCGGCAATAAACCATTCCATAAGCGGCTCATTTATATACAGCCCCATATGGTAAACTGCTATAAAGTTCTTTTGAGCCGCTATGCTTATAAATGGCACCCGCAAATCAGGCACACAGTAATAGCCTCCGGGATAAAGGGTATGCGGTACCACATACCCGATCATACCATAATTCATTACTTCCCGCAGCCCTTCAGGTATTCGGCTATTGTTTTGGTTTTAGACTGCCCAGGAAAGTTTTAGCATTATTTTATCATTTTCCATATATCCCAATACTACACTTTTAAAAGATATTATCGTCAAATTATTATAAATAAAAACTATGAACAAGAATGTTATAAAATTCGGTATGTTTTTGTTGGGTATCCTGCTTTTGCTGGCAACCGACAGCTTTGCGCAATACCGCAGGTATGTTCATGCGCCAAGACCCCGCTATCATCATTACAGACCGGCACCAAGAGTATCTGTTGGTGTGGGCATTGGTGGTTACTGGGGCCCCAGGCCGTATTACAGATACAGGTACCGCCCAGGTTTTTCTGTAGGTGTAGGGTTCCCTGCCGTAGGTGCATTCTTTTATTCACTGCCGGTTGGGTATACCCGGTTTTATTTTGGAGGCGTTCCGTATTATTATTACGACAATACCTACTATGTGCACAATGATAAAGGTTATGAAGTGGTAGCGCCACCTTTAGGAGGAACATTGGATCAGTTGCCCAGGGGGCACGCCTGGTAAAAATTAACGGGCAGAATTATTATGAGTTTGATGGCACTTATTTTTCTGCTGATGTAACCAATGACGGACACAAATACTATGTGGTGGTAGGCACTAATGGGGAGCTGAATGTTGATGAGGCCGAAAAAGCCCGGGCTGAGGCATCCGAAAATATTGAAAATGAACAGGATAACAACGAAGACAATACTAACTACCAGCAGGCTCCCGCAAATAACTCCTATAACAATAATATTAACGGAGATGATCAGCCAACAGAAGTTACCGGTAATGATAATAATGCCGTATATGATAACAGGCCACAGATAGGTGATCAGTTTGATCAATTACCTAAAAACAGCAAATCTATAACTGTTGACGGGAAAAGACAGTACGTATCGCCGGCAGGAACTTATTACAAACCCGTTATCGTGGATGGCAGAACTGTTTACGAAGTAACAAAGGGTAATAATTAGCAGGTGACCCTTCTAAAAACAAAAGCGGCTGGCTACCGGCCGCTTTTTTTATGATTCTTTTGGAGCCATCTGTAAATAACTTTGACTATGAAAAATCAGTTGCTGAAAATAAAGATCTTTTTGGCTATTGCCGGCTTGCTGCTATGTGCTCCGGCTATTTACCTGAATGCCCAGGAAGGCAATTCCGTATTATGGCGGATCAGCGGTAATCATTTGCCCGCACCCTCCTATTTACTGGGCACCATGCATGTGCTGTGCGCATCAGATTTTGAAATAAAACCCAAGGTCAGGGCTGTAATGCAACTGGTAAAGACTATAACATTTGAAGCAGATGTCAATAATACAGAAGGATCCGAAAAGCTGCTGGATCTGATGAAACCGGTACCCGGTATACTGGATACGCTGAACGCAGAAAAAATGCACATCCTGGACAGCCTGTTTAAAGAAAACAGGCTTACAGCGGAAGCGTTGAAATTTGTCTCTCCCTTTGGACTTATGTCCATGCTGACCATAAAAACGATCGATTGTTCCGGCGGCGGAAATGTAAAAATGATGGAACAGGAACTATATAATATGGCATTGGCCAATTCATTAAAACTGGATCACCTGGAATCAGTCGATTTTCAGATAGGCCTTATAAGATCCATGAACACGATTGATGAATTAATTGGCTCTCTAAAGGAACTGAACAGCTCTGCTGCCTATATGAAACAACTGGTAACCTATTATAAAACTGAACAATTAACGAAGCTGACGGCGTTAATGAATAACCCGGAGTTTATGAATACAGGCCAGGAAATACGATTATTAAAAGAACGGAACAGGAACTGGGTCACCCTGATGCCGGATAAGATGAAAAACAGCCCAACGCTTTTTGCAGTAGGTGCCGGGCATCTGGGCGGCACTGATGGTCTCATCCATTTGCTAAGGGAAAAAGGATATACGGTAACGCCTGTATCCGATTAATCAGGATTTACCGGAACTATAAAACAGGCTGTATCCAAAGTCATTATTGTCATACCGGACTTGATCCGGTATCTAAAAATCACATACGATTATCAATAGATTCTGAAACAAGTTCAGAACGACATTCCGTTGTTAAAGCGACTTTTGATACAGCCCCTTCAAAAATGTGTATGGGGAATACGCAGATCACTACCTCTGTAATACAACCACTTTTGTACTCAATGCCCCTAATTATTGTTTGGATTGCTGCATGGGGTTCGTGCCAAAGCTCTGTCCGCGCACCAGCCCTTGTTTTTGGGAGTAGGCCCTGAATTTTGTAGGTGCAGGCATCGTGTTCCACACGTTATTGGATTCATCGATATCCGCCGTTTCACGCATAGGATCCAGTCGGATAGAAGCTACCTCTTTATCTTTCAGGAACAATTTTTTTACCTGCTGCTCGTTATGTCTCCATATCTGCGCAGGAATACGGTTCGTTTCTTTTGATCCGTCCGTATACGTCCACTCAATAATAATGGGCATTACCATGCCGCCTTTATTTGAAAAGCTGAGTTCATAAAAATATTTTCCCGCCAGCTGCTTTTTTGCTCCCGGTGTAAGCGCCGTAACCGTTTGCGGCAGTTCAAAGCTTACTTTTTTGGTGGAATCATATTTTTCCTGGCCACGGTCATAGCGCCAGTAAAAATCACGCGCTTCTTTATCTGCATCCGTGTAAAAGGTAATGCTCTTGTCTTCCCGGTTACGGATCTTGGAGATATCATCAAAATCATTTAATGCGGGGGGAGTCATCGCTGTGGTTATTTTCCTGGAGCCGGGTACTTTACTATCCAGGTCGGCCTTTGCAAATTTTACAGAGTCCAGTGAAATATCAACGGGATCAATTCCATAGAACCACCCCCGCCAGAACCAGTCCAGATCTTCGCCGCTGGCATCTTCCATTGTCCTGAACAGATCTGCCGGAGTCGGGTGCTTAAAGGCCCAGCGCCGCGCATATTCTTTAAAGGCAAAATCAAAAAGCTCACGCCCCATAATGGTTTCACGCAGGATGTTTAATCCTGTTGCTGGTTTGGCATAGGCATTGGGCCCAAAACGCTCAATATTCTCGGAGTTGGTCATAATCGGTTCCAGCTCATTCTTTGGCAGCTTCATATAATCAACAATCGTCCAGGCCGGGCCCCGTTTGGTGGGGAATTTATTATCCCATAATTCTTCCGTAAGGTATTCCACAAAGGTGTTTAACCCTTCATCCATCCAGGTCCACTGCCGCTCATCGCTGTTAACGATCATCGGGAAGAAGTTGTGGCCTACCTCATGAATAATAACCCCCAGCATACCGTTCTTGGTGGCTTCGCTATACGTGCCATCTTTTTCAGTACGCCCGTAATTGAAACAGATCATGGGGTACTCCATTCCGTTTGCGGCTTCCACGCTTTGTGCCACAGGGTAAGGATAAGGGAAGGTAAAGGAGGAATACGTTTTAATGGTATGCACTACTGCCCGTGTAGAGAACTTACGGTATAAACCATATGCTTCTTTGCCATAATAGCTCATGCACATGATCTTCTTGCCGTTAATAAGCTGGGCCATACCGTCCCAGATAAATTTACGGGAGGAGGTCCATCCAAAGTCGCGGACATTCTCTGCTTTAAAGTGCCAGGTTTTGGTCTGGCTGCTTTGATGCTTTTCAGCCGCTTTGGCTTCTGCCAACGTAACAATTTCAACAGGCTCTTTTGCATTGGATGCCTGTTTGTACCGTTCCAGTTGGGCAGCTGTCAGCACCTGTGGATAGTTCTGGCATTCGCCGGTAGCTCCTACAATATGATCTGCCGGCACTGTTACTTCCACATCAAAATTACCAAAGGTTAAAGCAAATTCTCCCCTGCCGGTAAACTGATGGTTCTGCCAGCCCTGAAAATCACTATATACACATACCCGTGGGTACCACTGTGTCATGGTAAACAGGTAATTGCCGTCTTCCGGAAAATATTCATACCCACCACGGCCGCCATAAGTCATGCGATCGGAAATTTTATAAGACCAGTCTATTTGGAACCGGAAACGCTGACCCGGCTTTAAAGCTTCGGGCAGATCCACCCGCATCATGGTCTTATTGATCGTATAGGGAATTGCCTTGCCGTTCATATCCGTGATCGCCTTTATCTTATGACCATAGCCATTGTCCGGGCCTGCTGCTTCTTCTATACGGGTAACCATTTTATCGGTCATCACTTCCGGCAGGGAAGAGCTGCTCTGATAATTGGCATTATTAACATTGCTGTGCTCATTCTCATCCAGCTGGATCCAGATATACGTTAACAGATCCGGTGAGTTATTAAAATAATTCAGGGTTTCGCTGCCGGTCAGTTGCAGGCCCTTTTCATCCAGTGCTGCTTTAATTACATAATCACAACGCTGCTGCCAGTATTTGGGGCCCGGGGCGCCGCTTGCTGTACGGTATTCATTGGGTGTTGGCAATATAGTGCCCAACTGCTCAAATTTATTTCCGTGATTGCTCTGGGGATTGTTCTGAATGTTCTGTGCCTGTACAGTTACAGCGCAAAAGCAAAAGATAGCCAGATAAAGTTTTTTCATCATGCCAGTTTATGATAATGAAGGTATCCGTTCAACAGCCATTTTGGCGGACAGGATTAATACAATAGCCGAAACCACAAAAATATAGGTTCTCTGCGGAATTCTTATTCCGTTCAGCAGCAATTGAGTAATCAGTAAGATCAGCAGCACAACCACTACCTGGCCTGCTTCCAGCCCTAGGTTGAAGCCAAACAGTCCCATACCCATGGATTGATCGCTTGCCAGCATCATCCGGATTGAATTGGCAAAGCCCAAACCATGGATCAGCCCGAAAAATAAAGCCAGGAAATAATTGGTATTTACTTTTTTTAATTGCTGCCTGCGGATCATATTCCATGAAGCTGTCAGTACAATGGTTACAGGAATCAGGAATTCCACCCAGTCTGATGGAACTCTTACAATGTCAAATACACTCAAAGCCAGCGTAAGCGAATGGCCGATAGTAAAGGCTGTAACCAGGATCAATACCCGTCTCCAGTCTTTGAGCGTATAGATAATGGCCAGTGCCAGTATGAACAGCTGATGATCCAGCGCATCCCGGCTGATGATATGCTTCCATCCCTCAACAAAATAAAATAAAAAACTGTTCATATAACGCGCGTCAATTTTGTGCAGTCCATTATCAAATATAATTTACCATCTTTACACTACTGAATTTAATTTGTACCAATGGTAAAAATGATCAATAAGTGGGTTCCCGGTCTTTTTTTGTTCTTCCTGCTTGCGGCGTTCAGCAAACCGGCCTTCCACCCGTTTCATGTAAGCGCTTCTGAAATAGAATACAATGCAAAAGATAACCGGCTGGAAATAAGCAGTAAGTTGTTTACAGACGATTTTGAGAACGTACTGGCACGCATTTACAAGACCAAAGCCGATTTTAGCGATAAGGCATTCAAACCCCAAATGGACGCCCTGGTTACCCGCTACATTACCACTCATTTAAGCGTGCGGAGCAATGGCAGGATCCTTCCATTGAAGTTTTTCGGGTGGGAAATAGATCATGAAGCCGTATATGTTTATACAATTGCTGATGCCGCCGGCTTTGCCCCCCCGAAAATAACTGTGGAAAATACCATTCTCTATGATCTCTTTGAGGACCAGATGAATATTGTACATTTCATTGTTAACGGAAAAAGAAAAAGCGACAAGCTGAATTACCCGGACAGGAAGCTGCAGTTCAGTTTTTGAGGGTTGAGATTTGAGCTATCAGAATTGAGCTATCAGTTTTCAGTCTTCAGAATCAAACATCAGGTGAAACCACGGGCCATGGACTATGGGCCATTATTCAGCTATCACAGGTCAGTTATCAGCATCAGAAAGCCGGTATCAAGGACCGGCAACATCGAGCATCCGGTATAAGCATCCCGCATCCATGAACTATGAACCATCAACCATGGACTATCGCCCCCGACCTATTCTTCCTCCATACCGTCTCTCAGTTCCTGGCTGATTGTTACCAGCACTTTATCAATACGGTGCCCGTCCATATCCACTATCTCAAAATCAAACCCGTTCCAGTCCAGTTTATCACCGGTAGAAGGGATCTGTTTGAGCTTATGCAAAATAAAACCTGCCAGCGTATCAAATTCCTGCTCTCCTTCATTCATCCATTCTGCCTTGTCAAAGTAGGAAAGGAAATCATAAAAAGGAATCTGGGCATCTACCAGGTAGGAGCCGTCCTCCCGTTCCGTAATTTCATAATCATCCTCATCTTCTTCCGGCATATCACCAATGATGGCTTCAAGGATATCATTCAGCGTGATCATGCCCAGCACGCTTCCATACTCATCTACAATAAAACAGGAGTGCAGTTGTGATTCCTTAAACTTTTCCATCACCCGGAAGGCTGTATTATTCTCCGGAACAAAAAGCGCCGGCCGCATCAGGTCTTTAAACGGAACCGTATCTTTATTGGTATACAGATCCTTTAAGGAAAGCACTCCTTTTATATGGTCAATCTCTCCATCACAGATCGGGTAAATAGAATGGGGCTCTTTCAGTATTTTTTCCCGGATGGATTCTGCTGTGTCATTTACATGGAACCAAACAATATCGCTCCGGTGCGTCATTAAAGATGTAATATTCCTGTCGCTCAAATGAAAGACCCGCTCTATAATCTCCTGCTCTGTTTCCTCCAGCGTGCCCTGCTCCGTGCCTTCGCTGATCATGGCCTTAATTTCCTCTTCCGTAACCTGGTTATCTTCTGTTTTAATATTCAGTAGCTTCCCGATCAGCCCGCTGGATTTGGTAAGCAGCCATATAAAAGGATAAGTGACCACGCTGATCCATTTCATGGGCCTTGCCACAAATTTGGCAATTTTCTCCGGGCTGGAAAGGCCGATCCTTTTGGGCACCAGCTCTCCGAAAATGAGCGTAAAATAAGTGATAATGATCACCACAGAGGTGGTGGCAATGCCTTTGCTGTAAGGCGCAATTGCCGGAAATTTTTGCAGGAACCCAACAATATGCCCCGTCATTTTTTCCCCGGAATAAATACCTGTTAAAATACCGATAAGTGTAATTCCTATTTGAACGGTGGAAAGAAAAATATCCGGGTGATTTGCCAGCTTCAGCGCTTCTGCTGCTTTTTTGTCTCCTTTGCCCGCCTGCGCTTCCAATCGTGCTTTCCGGGCTGATACAAGGGCTATTTCAGCCATTGAGAATAGTCCATTGAGTAAAATCAATAAGGCTATTATGAATAATTCCATTAATCTAATACGGTTGATTGCTTATCGAAGATAGTAAATCCAAATCTTTTATTGAACAGGTTGCCCCAAAAGAACCCGATGAGGACCCCTAAAAGCAGGCCACCCAATACATCAAAAGGATAATGAACGCCTACATAAACCTGGGCATAGCCAATGATACCGGCCCAAACAAGCGGTACCCAGGCATATTTAAAAAATGAGCGAAAGGTGACAAAAAAGAAAGTGCTGATACCAAAATGATTAATAGCGTGGTTAGATACAAAACTGAACCCGCCGGAGCAACGTCCCAGCAGCATTCTTATATGCCCGTCCAGCAGCGGGTCATTACAGGGCCGCAGCCGCTCAAAAACATCTTTGAAAGCATGCACTCCTATCAGGTCAGTGCTGGCAACCGTGCAGATAAATAACAGCAACCACCAGCTACCCTGTTTTTTAAAATTCACCAGCACAAAAACCACAATAAACAGGTAGGCCGGTGCCCATACGAACGGGTTCCGGAACAGGGGCATCAGCCAGTCCATGAACGGGTTGGCCAGTTTTACATTAATCAGTTCAAACAGCCACCGGTCTGGCTTTACCCACCAGTCCGGCAAAGGAATATACAGGAACCCGCCCATACAGCAAAAGTAAGGGATTAGCAGTTCTCCGGGATAAAAGGCTCAGAAACTGAAACCAGTACCCGCTAAGTGCCGGTTTGCCCAAAACTCCAGCACACCATCCATCCTATTAAATACGCTCACCTGTAAACTTTTGGCTAAGTTTGTATTCTGATGTTAGCGAAACTTAAACTACCCAAGACCATCCTGTGGGTCATTCATATGGGCATTGTATTAGGGGGGCTTTTTTTTATTTTTCGCCTGATTACTTTCTTCGCGTTCAGGCCTCCGGGTATTTCGTTTACAGACTGTATTCCCGCTTTTATTCTGGGTATACAATATGACCTGCGCTGGGTTTCCATATTCCTGCTACCGATTATCCTGTTCAGCTACCAGCGCTCTTTTTCTCCTTTTTATTCTGCCGGAAATAAACGGTTCTGGACCTGGTATCTTGCCGTGGCCAGCTTTTTATTATTCCTCTTTTTTATAGCCGACCTGGTAAGCTTTTCTTATAACCGTACCCGTCTGGACGCCGGGGCCATGAACTTTGTAGAAGATCCGGGCATTTCCCTTAACATGATCTGGCAGACCTACCCTTTAATATGGATATTAATAGGTCTGGCAGCCGCTGTTATCTGCTTTAAATGGGCATTGAACAAAAGCCACTGGCAGGTCATCAATCTTACTGACGGAAAAGCAATTGCCCATCGTAAGCCGCCCTTTGTAATTACTGCTATCATTATGGCGTTGCTGATCTACGGAAAGGTCGACAATAAGCCGCTCAAATGGAAGGATGCTTTTGCTTTAAAAGATAGCTTTAAAACCTACCTGGCCTTAAACCCGTTACAGAATTTTTTTTCAACGATGCGCCTGAGAAAGCCTGTTGTAAACGAAAAAGGAGCCCGCGAATCATTCCGCATCATGGCCAACTTCCTGCAATTCCCTTCAAACGCTCCTTTTGGTTTTCAAAGAACTGTGGCGCCCTATGCCACCGGTATTGAAAGTAAACCCAATATTGTGCTGGTGATCTGTGAATCCTACAGCATGTATAAAAGCTCTATGAGCGGAAATAAGCTGGATGCTACCCCCTATTTTGATTCATTATCCCAAAAGGGAATCTTTTTTGAGCGGTGTTTTACGCCGCATTTTTCTACGGCACGCGGGTTATTTGCCATTATTACAGGTATCCCGGATGTGCAACTGTTCAAATTTTCGACCCGGAACCCGGATGCGCTTGACCAAAGGACCATTATTAATGATTTTACTGATTATTCAAAACACTATTTCCTGGGCGGCAACCCGGAGTTCAATAACTTTGAAGGGCTTTTAAAGAACATCGACAGTCTCCAGTTGCATACAGAAGCAACTATTCATGCACCCCGGTTAAATGTATGGGGCGTCAGTGATAAAGACCTTTTCCTTACAGCCAATAAGGTGTTCAAAGAACAGCAACGGCCATTCTTTGCTATTGTGCAAACATCCGATAACCACCGGCCCTATACCATACCCGAAACAGACAGTGATTTTGTCAAAAAAAGCATCACCAATGAGGAGCTGGCCGCTAACGGGTTTGAATCATTAAACGAATACAATGCCTTCCGGTATGCCGATTACTGTATTCAGCAATTCATAGAAGCAGCGCGTAAGGAAGCGTATTTTCACAATACCATATTTGTATTTATCGGCGATCACGGGGTAGCCGGAAATGCCACGTCAGTATATCCTATGCCCTGGACCAGTCAGCGGCTTTCTGATGAGCATGTTCCCTTTCTGATCTATGCTCCTTACCTGGTCAATCCGCAGCTACGGAAAGAAACGGTGTCCCAGATTGATGTGTTGCCCACCATTGCCGGCCTGGTACAACGGCCTTATACCAATTCCACACTGGGAAGAGATTTACTGAACCCTGCCAAAAAAGGAAATATCGCCTTTATTACCAATACTGCGGGTAAAATAGGGATCGTTAATGACCAGTTCTATTATGTCAAAAACCTGGAATTTTCTGAAGAAGATCTGGTACCCCTGGATACAACAGCCCGTTATACTGCTCCGGAACTGTCCGTTATCAGGAAAAAAATGGGCGAACTGGCCAGGGCCTACTATTTAACGGCTCAGTACCTGCTGGTTAACAATAAATAAGCCTGTTTAATAAACAACATTCGTTTGCTTAAATTTTCAGCAATCTTATCCACAACACCTTAAAATTAAGGCGCGCTCCTTAATTTTGCAGCCCGGCAATATATGCCGGATAAAAACAAGTGAAAACATGGCTTTAATAAAAAGCATATCCGGAATCCGTGGTACAATAGGTGGAAAGACCGGCGAAACACTGTCGCCGGTAGACATTGTAAAATTTACAGCAGCATACGGTACGATCCTCAAAAAATCAGCTGATAAACAAAAAAAACTGAAAGTGGTTATTGGAAGGGATGGCCGCATCAGCGGCCCCATGGTCAGCAATCTTGTGGCAGCTACGTTAACCGCTTTGGGCATTGATGTAACAGACCTGGGGCCAAGTACCACCCCAACCGTGGAAATTGCCGTTCCGATGGAAAAAGCAAATGGTGGCATTATCCTTACCGCCAGCCATAACCCTAAAGAATGGAATGCGCTGAAATTACTGAACAGCTCCGGGGAGTTCATTTCCGCAGCGCTGGGAAAAGAATTACTGGAGATTGCAGAAGCTGAAAATTTTGATTTTGCAGGTGTTGACAAGCTGGGCACTGTAATGCCGGATGATACCTACCTGCAAAAGCATATTGATGCCATCCTTGCCTACCCGCTGGTTAATAAAGCAGCCATTGCAAAAAAGAACTTTAAAATAGTAGTAGATGCCATTAACTCTACCGGGGCCCTTTTTGTACCCGCCTTATTAAAGGCACTGGGAGTAGAAGACATCATTGTATTGAATGCAGCCATTACCGGCAACTTTGCACACAATCCGGAGCCGTTACCGGATCATTTAAGCGAACTGTCCAGCGCAGTGGTAAAGGAAAAGGCAAGCCTGGGCATTGCAGTAGACCCTGATGTGGACCGTCTTTGTTTTGTAAATGAAGATGGAAGTATGTTTGGGGAAGAATACACACTGGTAGCTGTAGCCGATTACGTGCTTTCGCAACGCAAAGGAAACACAGTAAGCAATATGAGCAGCACCAAAGCGCTGAAAGAAATAACATTGAAGCATGGAGGGCAGTATTACCCATCCGCTGTGGGCGAAGTAAACGTTGTTGCTAAAATGAAAGCGGTTGATGCGGTAATTGGTGGCGAAGGCAATGGCGGGGTTATTGTTCCTGATTTCCACTACGGGCGGGATGCGCTGATCGGGATCGCTTTATTCCTGAGCCATCTGGCCACCCAGAAAGGAAGTATTAAATCTTTAAGAAGACAATACCCTGATTATTTTATCAGCAAGAATAAGATAGAGCTGGATAAGGGCACTGACCTGCCGTCCATCTTTGCAAAGATCAAACAGAAATACAGCAAACTGCCCGTGAACGACGAAGACGGGCTAAAAATAGAGTTTGACGACGACTGGGTGCATTTAAGAATGTCGAATACAGAGCCCATCATCCGCATTTATTCTGAAAGCGATTATGAAACAAAAGCCAGGAATATTGCCCAGAAGCTGATGCAGGATATTAAGGAAAACATGTAGAAGCTGAAGAGGGAATGGGACGTTGAAACGTGGGTACTGAACTACCATCGATTATAGGTTACAGCCTACGTCCTCCAGATATTCCAGCTCAGTTCCGCCTGGCCCACCAGCATATCATACCCGTTTTTTATAACAGCGCCCCGTTCCTGCCCTTCTTTCAGAAAGGAAGAAAGCGGCGGGTTGTAAACCAGGTCGTACAGGTAATGCCGCGGCGTAATAAGATCATAAGGAAGATCGGGCCTGCCCTCGGTTTTGGGAAAGCTGCCCAGTGGTGTACAGTTGATGATGAGCGGATAGGCATCCATTACAGCACCATCAAGGTCTTTATAGGAAAGCGCATTTTCGCCGGGGAATCTTGACACCAACTTATACGCGATCCCTAGTTTTTCCAGAGTATACTGAACGGCTTTTGCTGCTCCGCCGGTACCAAGTACCAGTGCCTGTGTATGATGTGGCTGCAGTTGTTCCAGAAGTGTTACTTCAAAAGCGCTTGCATCTGTGTTATACCCTTTCAGATGCCCCCCGGTAATTTTAATACAGTTACAGGCTCCGATAGAGGCAGCTTCACCATCAATTTCCTGTAAATATGGCAATACCTCCTGTTTGTAGGGTATGGTCACATTCAGGCCTTTTAATTCAGGATAACGGGCCAAAATATCAGGAAGTGACGTGATCGAAGGAATTTCAAACAGTTCATAACTGCAGTCTGTTATTCCTTCCCTTTTAAACTTTTCAGAAAAGAATTTCTTTGAAAAGGACTGGCTTAAAGGAAACCCTATCAGACCATATAAACGCATTAAAAAGCGGTTTTATTATCAAGGTACAATGTAAACGAATCCCCGCGCAAACCAATACGCATGGCTTCCAGCGCTATAACTTCGTTAGGGGGAATGTTTCCGAGGTTTACATTACAGCCGATCAGCTCCAGAAAATAGAGCTGCTGTGCTTTCTGGGGCGCTTCCCAGATGATCTTCTCCGAAGGGATCTGGGTCAGGATCTCCTGCACCAAACCTTCCCGTACTTCACCTGTTCCGCGATAAATACCTACATTACCAGCCTCCCTGGCCTCTGCAATCACATAGCTGGAGCCGGCATCCAGTTCGGCCTTCATCAGCTCTATCCATTTATAAGGCGGAATAATATGCGTGGCGTCTTTACTGCCTACCTCGCTTAAAACCGTGCCGTGTTGGGTCAGCTTCTCTATATACCCGCACTTTTCAGCATGGGGAATGCTGATGGAGCCATCGCTAACCTCCATATAATCAATACCAAAATGTTTGCAGATCGCAATATAATCCTCTACCTGGTTCCGTACCAGGTACGCCTCAAATAAGGTGCCGCCAAAATATACAGGAATATTATAGGAGCGATAGACTTCAATCTTGTCTTCCAGGTTAGGGGTTACCACGGCAGTTCCAAAACCCAGCTTTACCACATCTACGTGCGGGTGAGACACACTCATAAAACTTTTAGCTTCATCAACACTCAGCCCCTTGTCCATTACCATTGTTATGCCATTTGTACGTGGACGAGCTGTCCTTTCCGGCATCTGCGACAAATTAAACTTCATTCGCTTTCAGTTATTAATGGCAACAAATGTAACTATTTTGCTCAAGTTTAACTCAATTAAAGCATTTATAAATATGGAAAAAACAGGAAATCAGATCCGGTAATTGATAAAACCAACTTAAATTATTAACTTAAAATCAGTGAATGGAGTGGCATTTACTTATTTTTGGTTCCTGATTTTATTGTAAACATAATATTCTTTTTTATATGCGGAAATCCGTTCGTATTTTCTGGCAGATCTTTTTCATTTTATTCGGTCTTGGTATTCTTACAATCCTTCTGGCTAACTGGGGGGTATTTGGCAAGATGCCCTCTATGGAAGAGCTGGAAAACCCAACCATCACCCAGGCTTCCGAGGTGCTGGCGGCTGACGGAACCCCGATGGGAAAATATTATTTACCAAACGGCAACCGGTCCCTGGTAAAGTATAAAGACATTTCTCCCAATGTGATCAATGCTTTGGTGGCAACCGAGGATAAACGTTTTTATGATCATGCCGGCATTGATTTAAAGGGCACCCTCCGTGCTATATTTTTGTTTGGCAGTGAAGGCGGAGGCAGTACCATTACCCAGCAACTGGCACTGGCACTGTTTAACCAGAGAGCCAGCAACAAAGCAGTGCGCGTTATCCAGAAATTAAAGGAATGGATCATTTCAGTAAAGCTGGAAAGAAATTTTACAAAAGAAGAGATCATTGCTTTATACCTGAACGCCGTTCCGTTCAGTGATAATGTATATGGCATCCGGAACGCAGCAAAAACATGGTTCCAGAAAGAGCCGGACCGTTTAACGGTAGATGAGGCCGCGTTGCTGGTAGGCATGATCAACGGTCCCGGTATCTATAACCCCAGGAGGAACCCGAAGCTGGCTATGGACAGGAGAAACCTGGTCATTGCCCGTATGGTAGAGAACAATAATCTTTCAGCCGCAGAAGGCCAGCAGTTGCAGGCAATGCCTATTAAATTAAACTATAAGAAGATCGATGAAAATACCGGATACGCACCTTATTTCAGGGATGTGCTGCGCGATGAACTGAAATCGATCCTGAAAGATCTGAAAAAGCCAGACGGCTCCTCTTACAGTCTTTATGAAGATGGCTTAAAGATATATACCACTATCAACCCTTTAATGCAGCAATATGCAGAGGAAGCTGTATATGCACAGGTGCCCAACCTTCAGCGGGCACTGGTACGCCAGTCATTTATAAAAGATGGCTCCGTATGGAAGGGGCATGAGAACATCCTGCAACGGGCCATGAAGGAAAGCGACCGCTGGCGGAATATGGCAGATGACGGCTTTACCGACAAAGAGATCCGTGCAAGTTTCTTTAAAAAGGTGCCCATGAAGGTCTTTGCCTGGAATGCCAATAAAAGTAAGGATACAGTAATGACCCCTTATGATTCGATTAAATACCACAGAACAATGGTACAGTCGGCCTTTATGGTAATGGATCCTGTAACAGGAGAAGTTAGGGCCTGGGTAGGGGGTATTGACTTTAAAACCTATAAATATGACCATGCCAATATCCGAACAAAACGGCAGGTAGGCTCTACAATAAAACCGCTCCTGTATGCACAGGCTGTTGATGAAAGGGGCATGACGCCCGATTCACCCGTTGAAGATGTGCAGCAGGACTTTGGCAACGGGCAGTTAGTGCCTGCAACAAGCAGAACCTGTTCCGGCCGTACTATGACGATGGCTTCAGCCCTGGCCTGGTCAAAGAACTGCGCCACCGCTTATATCATGAAGCAGGTAGGAACAGCGCAGTTCGTTAACTTTTTACAACGCATCAATATTCCTACAAAAGTGCCCAATTACCCTTCCATTGCATTAGGTTCCTGTGAACTGTCGCTCTTTGAAATGCTTTGGGGATATTCCATTTTCGGAGGCCGTGGTTTTTCTACAAAGCCCTATTTCATCAGCCGTATAGAAGACCGGAACGGCAATGTGATCAAACGCTTTGATTATAGCGCCAATCGTAAAGAAGCCATCAGCGAAGCATCGGCCTATATAATGACACGGATGATGCAGGGGGTGGTAGATAAAGGAACTGCTGCGGGATTGCGCGCCCGCCTTGGCGCAGCAGAAATGGCGGGTAAAACAGGTACCACCAATGATAACGCTGATGCCTGGTTCATGGGCTTTACGCCCCAGTTGCTGGCAGGTGTTTGGGTAGGTTGCGATGACCGTTTTATCCGTAATGACAGTAAAGGCGGGTTTGGCGGTGAAGCAGCCAGGCCCATATGGGAAGCCTTCTTTAAAAAGATATATGCGGATAAGTCTTTAGGGATTAATAAAGATGAAAAGTTCCCCGAGCCCCCCTCCATGGATAATGAGCTTTTAAGTGCAGATCCATCCATGTACGTTACTTCCGACAGCGTAACACCTACCGCGGAAGGGGAAGACGCTGGTGTAGGCACAGAACAGGATTACATGCAGAACAACAATGAGTATATCGGGCCTGAATCCAAACCGATCATGGACGAGGACAAACCGCAAAAGGATACCACCAAAAAAGAACCCCCAAAAGCCACCCAGGGCAAACCCATAGGCTCACAGGAAGAGCCGAAAAAGAAAAAAGGATTGTTCAACAGAATCTTTGGTAAAAAGGATAAGAAAAATCCTGATCAGCATCCCTAATATAAAAATTTTAAAGCCCTGCAATATTTATTTGCGCAGGGCTTTTTTGTTGATAATACCAATCGCATCCCTGCAGTTCCAACCTCACCAAAAGCGTTCCGGATTATTCCGGGCAGGTTTACCGCCAGCGCCTTCCAGCGACTTGGCAGAGGCTCAACCATCTGAAATAAGCCCGAAAGGCATTATATCCTGCATCGTCTTTATATTTGCACATTATTTTACCAAAAATCAATCATTGATATGGCAGATATTTTTGAACGGCTGATAAAAAATTACGGGCCTATTGGACAGCACCGCGAAAGAGCTCATGGATACTTTGCCTTCCCCAAGCTGGAAGGAGAAATCGGAAGCATCATGAAATTCAGAGGGAAAGAAGTTATTGTATGGAGCCTGAACAACTACCTGGGCCTGGCTAATCATCCGGAGGTCCGGAAAGCAGATGCGGAGGGCGCTGCTCAATTTGGACTTGCATTACCAATGGGCGCCCGGATGATGAGCGGCAACTCCAGCCTGCACGAGCAACTGGAAACAGAGCTGGCTTCTTTTGTGCATAAGGACGATGCCATACTGCTGAATTTTGGCTACCAGGGAATGGTAAGCCTTATTGATGTTTTATGCAGCCGCCATGATGTAATTGTATACGATGCAGAAAGCCATGCCTGTATTATTGACGGATTGCGCCTGCACCCGGGGCATCGCTTTGTATTCAAGCACAATAATATTGAAGACTTTGAAAAGCAGATGGAACGTGCTACAGCACTGATCGAAAAACAAAAATCGGGCGGCATACTGGTTATTACGGAAGGAGTGTTCGGTATGGCAGGCGACCAGGGCAAACTGAAAGAGATCACTGCTCTCAAGAGCAAATACAATTTCCGCCTGCTGGTAGACGATGCACATGGTTTTGGTACATTAGGCAAAACAGGAGCCGGGGCCGGAGAAGAACAGGGCGTACAGGATCAGATCGATATTTATTTTTCCACTTTTGCAAAATCAATGGCATCTATCGGCGCTTTTATTGCCGGCGACCGCCAGATCATCGATTATATCCGCTACAATATCAGGAGCCAGATCTTTGCAAAAAGCCTGCCCATGCCGCTGGTAATCGGCAACCTGAAACGGCTTGAGTTGCTGCGCACAAAGCCGGAATTAAAACAACAACTTTGGGACAATGCCCTGAAACTGCAAAAAGGCCTTAAAGACAGAGGCTTTGACATTGGTACCACAGATTCAGTGGTAACGCCGGTTTATATGAAAGGCGGCGTAGAAGAAGCTACTGCTATGGTTATGGATCTCAGGGAAAACCACAGGATCTTCTGCTCTATTGTAGTATATCCCGTTATTCCCAAAGGACATATTATTTACCGCCTGATACCCACAGCAGCGCATACAGATGCCGATATTGAAGCTACCTTAAAAGCTTTTTCAGCTGTCAAAGAAAAACTGGATGCCGGCGCTTACAAAACAAATGCTATACCAGACATGGCTGAGCATAAATAAAAGATTCCAGCAAAAAAAAGCGGTCTGTCGGGTATTGACAGACCGCTTTTTTTAGGAGTATTGTCCGAATTATTTTACTTCGTTCACGACAACGTCTTCAACAACTTTTGTGTTCTTGCTAACGTTATAAACCTTTACAGTATTGTCTTTTAAGTTGCTCACTTCAAAAGTCAGTTGGGTATCAGCGGGCAGTTCAGCATCAAACTGATAGTTACGAACTATTTTAGCGCCAGCTACTGTTTCATTGTACAATAAACTGCCGGTTTCGTCTTTGATCGCAATTGCATAAGAACCTTTACTCAGGTTGTTTAAACGCAGTTGGTAAATGGGCAGCTGAGCTTTTGTATTGATGTATTTTAATTCAATAGGGTTATCAGCGCCGCCGTCATTTGCGAATACAGTAGTTGCAGTTGTTGCAAGAATTGCTGCAAGGGCAATGGATAATACTTTTGCTTTAATTGTAATTTTTTTCATGATCATTTTCATTTTAAAGCCTGCAGTTAGCAGACAGGTTGGATAATATTGTTTGTTTTTTGTTATACTGATTATTTGCTGTAGATGTTCCTTGTGGTTAAGGTGTTTGAAAAAATAACTCCTAACCGGTAGGCCACATCTGCTGCTTTGGAAATTAAATTTTTCATTTTACGTCTCCTTTTGTTTTAATTTTTATAAAGTTTTCATCATCGGCCAATATCGCCTGGCGGCAAACAAAACGAGACAAGCAAATCAGATTGGTGAGCTCAATTGGTGCCCTGTATAGCACCGCTTTTTTAAATTGATACCACAAAGCTACAGCGCCAAAAAGGCCAGCCCAAACCAATATTTTAATGCTGATAGGGTGTTAACCTTGCTTTTAAAAACTATAAACACCTCATTATAAGCATTTTACAAAACAAGCCTGTATGACATCCAACATAAAAAAACAGCCCCGTAAAGGGCTGTTGCAGGTAACCGTATAAATCTGCTTCCAATTCCCAGACAGGAAGGAAGTTCCCAACCTGTTATTCCAATACAATATGAACATTGACCGGGCCTTTCACCGTTCCTTCGGCCATATTATTTCTGCCAATGATTAAACCATAAGTGCCATTCTTTTTGGTAGAATATGCTACACTAAGCCCAAAGGGGCCATCCGTTTTTTTATCAGGCAATTCAATCTGGTTAAAACGCACGTTCCTGTTCTTTCCTTCGGGCTTTAAGACGGCATTTAATTTTTTGGTATCATTAACCGGTACACTGATATATACCCGCTGATAATCTTTTTTAATGTCAACGGTAAGGTCGCTTAACCTGCCAGACGCGTTTAAATAAATAACAGAATCGTTATTACTGTGTATATCCGCTACAGTTGAGGTATCCTTATTTTCAGGAGGAGCAGCAACAGGATTGCTGGTATCCGCATTGACGGTACTGTCTGCCGGCACTTCAGGCTTCTTTGCCTCCGGATTTTTACAGGCTGTCAGTAACAATAGGCCCAGTGAAACCACAAAAATTCTAATGATCATATTGAATCAATTTTAAGAAAATTACAAAAATAAATGCACTGATGCAACCTTTAAAAAAGACTATCCGTCTATTCCGAGCAATCAATTTAAAATAAAGCAGGATAAAAAAAATCCCCAACATTGTGCACGTTGGGGACCTTCATCAAAAACCATTAACCATTAAACCTTATCCTATGAAAATTCACTTTCAAAATTAGAACTTTAATTCCTATTTTGCAAGGCCAATATCAGGCGGATTAGCAATTTTCACATTTTATTATGATTTTTTCTAATCCCAAATCCCTAATGAACTAAAAATCAGATGAAAAGAAAAGTTGTCGTAGCCATTACGGGAGCAAGCGGATCTGTTTACCCGGCCAGATTACTTGCAAAATTCCAGCAATTAAAAGATCAGTGGGAACAGGTTTCAATCATTGTTACTGATAATGCACGGGAGGTCTGGAAGGTAGAAACAGGAACCCCTTTTAAAACGGCGGCATTTCCCTGCTTTTCAGTTACCGATTTTCATGCACCTTTTGCATCCGGAAGCGGCCGGTATGATACTATGATCATTATTCCCTGCTCAATGGGCATACTGGGAAGAATTGCAGCCGGTATTTCCAACGACCTGATTACACGTGCAGCTGATGTCATTTTAAAAGAACGAAGAAAGCTGATCTGCGTGGTGCGGGAAACGCCTTATAATCTTGTTCATATCCGTAATATGGAAACCATAACCCTTGCAGGAGGTATTATTTGCCCCGCAACTCCTTCCTATTACAGCCTACCCCAAACGGTTGAAGCTGTAGCGGATACTGTGGTAGACCGGGTGCTGGATCTTGCCGGCTTTGACAGCCCGTCTTACAGATGGGGCACTGAAAAGTAAAAAATTCAATTATAAGTAGGTGCTGATCAAAAAATCTGTTTATAGTAGATTGTCGTTCTGAACTTGTTTCAGAATCCATTCACAATCAGACGCCCTTTTAGAGGCTGGAATAAATTCAGCACGACAAAAGGGACTTTTTGGTTGGCCCTGGTTATTTTGTTTATCCCAGGGGAATATGGAATGGAACTTTCTTGGGAGGCAAACATTTCTTGTCATCACAGGTCTGGTACTCAACAGTTCCGGATAACGATGTTTTTGCATTTGCCTTCAGCGTTACCTTTTGAACAAATGTTACCGTATTTCCATATTGATAAGCTGTGGAATTCGTAGCAGCATCATGCACTTTCTGCATTTTGCCCATTTCCTTAACGCTTCCGGTACGCACCACTAACGGGTTTTTGGTAAAATCAAATTTTGTAGGGTAAGCGATCGCCTCTTTTGGCTGCTGCTGTGAGTATAAATGCCAGCCGTTTTGCAGCGTAGCCACCATGTGTACTTCGTATACCTTATCGCCCACCTTTTTAGAAGAAAATTTCCAGCTTGCCGGGTCCTGTGCCCTTGCGGCTGCAACGGTCAATACAGCCAGTACTCCAAAGAAAATATGCTTCATTAAGTATAATTTAATCATTTAATAGGTTTGCCTTTTTTTACAATTCCTGAAAAGGATGGTTTAACCAATGACGTTAAAATTAAGCAACCAGTTGCTTGGCCATTAACAGGGAGGTCAGGATCTTTTTACCATCCTCATTGCCTAAAACCGAGCTGCAGGCACGTTCCGGATGCGGCATCATCCCAAAAACATTCCGCCCTTCATTACTGATACCGGCAATATGATCAATAGAGCCATTAGGATTACTTTCGGGTGTTTCCGTTCCGTTTTCATTACAATAGCGGAAGAGGATCTGGCCATTGGATTTTAATTGTTCCAGTGTTGCCGTGTCTGCATAGTAACGCCCTTCTCCATGGGCAACCGGTATTTTATATACTTCACTGAAAACCGCTTTATCATCCAAAATACGTTCCCTGTAAAATCCGTCTGCCTTTATAAACACATTTTTGCAGATATACTGCTGACGTTCATTGCGCAATAAGGCTCCGGGCAGCAGCCCTGATTCACATAAGATCTGGAAACCGTTACAAACACCATACACTTTACCTCCGTTCTCTGCAAATTCAATAATCCGCTTCATAATAGGGCTAAAGCGAGCAATGGCGCCGCAGCGCAGATAATCGCCATAAGAAAATCCTCCGGGCAATACAATACAGTCTTCCGTTGAAAAAGAGCCGATGTCCTCGCTCTTATGCCATAAAGGAACCACTTCCTGATTCAGGTCATATTGTAAAGCATCCAGCATATCCCTGTCACAATTGGATCCGGGGAAAACGACTACTCCAAATTTCATTATTGATTGATTTCGGTTAAAAAGCAAAGATAGCTAATGCGTCCCTCATTTTAAATTCAATTTAAGCAGCAGCTCAGGCAAACCTGCCTGCTACCTCAATGGCTATAATATACCCTGCTGTCAGCCAAAACGAAAGCACAGGATAAATCCTCACCTCGCTGTTCAGGTATCCGAAAGCATGAACAGCCGCGCAGGGAACAAGGATCAATACCCAGTTTGCAAAGCCTGGTCCGGGATTTACCAGTGCAATTACAACAGCGGTTGCAAAATACAGGAGAAAGAGTACCCACCCTTTTCGTATCTGGATAAGCATTTTTGATGAAAGGGCATTGATATAGTAAATACCTGCCAGAAGTGGCAAAATGGTTAAAAACAAGGCTCCGGCAAACCACAGTGACTGTTTTTCCAGGCTGATGCCAAAACTAAAAGGTTCTATCATGGAGGTAACGGTGGACCACTGACCAGACAGGAACAGGTAAATGAGATAAAAATAATACGGCGCCGTAAACCCGATGAACAGAAGCAGCCATTCATTAAAACGGAACGGCCGTAAAACAGCCAGCGCAATCAGGCCCCACAAAATAAAGAAAACAGCCGGCTGAAAAAACATGGTGGCCAGCCCGCATGCTAACCCGCAGTTAAAGATCAGCCCCCTGGCGTTAGGATGATTATGCGCTCTGAAAATGGAGATAAATCCCAGCAAAAAAAGAAGGGAAACGATCAACGGGCCCGATAAATAGTTGAATTCCGGAATAAAAGAAGAAATAAGCATTAATGCCATCCCTGCCAGATAATTGGGCCTGTTAACCAGGCGCTGGTTATTGATAAAAACAGTAAGCAGGTATGCCTGCCAGAAGATCAGCAGGAAAGCAAGAGTGCCATATACAGATGGAAAAACGGCTGCAAGGGGTTCCAGGAACTTAATAAACCGGTCGTACAAAAACCCGTCCTGCGGGCGGATAACAACAGCAGACTTTCCAAACAACCACGGCAATTTGAGCAGGATACCCAAAATGAAAATCATGATCAGATTTCCGGGGTTTTTTTGTTTAAAAGTTCCAATCACAACTACAGCCAGTTACTTTACAACCTTACCGTATTAAAAATCAACGCGTGCAAAAGATATATTTTTTTTATAAGAATAAGGAATAATCATGGTGGTGGGCCCTACCTGTTTTCCGTAACGGGGCATAAAATTTACATACCGGTCCCTGGCCTCCCGTGGCTCATTTTCTATCATTTGCCCGTCTTCAGTAATCACTACGTCGTCAAGGTCAGCTATTTTACCGGAATGATTCATTATAAAATGCATCTGGTCATTATTCAACAGCACCTGGTAAGAAATAGTGCCATCTGTTCCGGATTCTGACTGGTCTTTAAAAATAATATTTTCAGTGGTCCTGTTGCCCTCCCTGTCAAAGGAAAACACAGCAAGGTTGCCTGCGTTATACCTTACATAGTCATATCCATAGCCTAATCCGCCCCACCAGTAGCTCCTGTAGAAGAAGGGGGAGTAATAATAATAGGGGGACCAAAAGCCTCCCCAGCCCCAACCCCAGCCAAAGCCGCCATAAAACCCGTAAGGACCTCCATAGAAACCATAAGGGCCACCCCAGTAACCCCAGCGGTCCCATGCTCCACCTGTGGTATACAGAGCTTCAGCCGCAACTGAAAAGCCACCGTTCTCATGAATAATGATGCTGTTTATAAAAAGATCATTAAAGGCTCTTTTGCTGTTGGCCCTGCCGCTCATTTTTTTCTTCAGCTCATCATTAAACGCTGTAGTTGTCTTAAATACCTGCTGACGGCTGTCAATACTGAACGCGCTATTGTACAATCCTGCAATATTTCCTCTTTTTTTGGTGGAGTAAAACGAGGTCAGCAGGTAGCGGTTATTGGCTTGATCAATCTTCAGTTTAATATCATCCAGAAAAAGATTGTTAATATCAAGCGGGTATTCCTGGTATTCATCAACAGCTGCGGGCTTTACGATCAGCGTTGCATCTTCTATATCCCCACTTGTTAAGCGGTTGTATTTGATAAACGCAAAATCTCCGTTGTTTGCCAGGCTATAGCCGGACAAATAATCGCCGCTTCTGTTCATAGGCAGCGCATACCGGCTTTCCTGGAGCAGGTTTAACTGTGCGTCAAACAGTTTTGTGGTAAACAGGTGGCGCGTGCGGTCTTTTTTGTTGATTTTAAAGATCATGATCTTGCTGCCGTCACCGCTCTGAGCCGCCGTATAAATTTTACGGTCGGCCTTATAGGCGATCCTCGTGGTATCCAGCGTTACCGGCTCTTCCAGTATTTTTCCGTTGGGCTCTATACGCACCGCATTACAATACACGATGCTTCCCTGCTGGAACTGGTATAATAAATACGCAAAGTTGGAGAAAGTATAAAAACCCACATCCAGCAGATCCTTTTTTTTGGGCAGCAGGGTAATGGGTACCGTTTCCAGTTGCTGCATGCTTTCATTAAAAACAGTGATCCGGTGGCTCCCTTTTACCTCTTTATAGATAAGATAATTACTGGCCAGCTTTCCGATGATCTCAAAATTCATCCGGGGCACGTCTGTTTTATTTACATCAGCGTACACAATACTTTGTGCAGTTGCAACGTTAATAAGGCTGAAACCGATTAGTAACAGGTTAAAAATCAACTTTTTCATAAAACTTATTCCTATTCGTTTATAAAGGTACAGCTTTCCTTCAATACCCGATAAGGTTTTAACAGCCCGTTTTTTCAAAAGGAAAATATACCGGAAAGACCGTAAAAAATAAGTTTTTTCTTTATTAATCTTTATATAAACTTTGCTGCTTTATTGCAGTAAAAAGGACTTATTAGCAAGTGAAAATTTCTACAAACAAAGTCACAGCAGCCGGGCTGCTTGTTGCACTGGGAATTATATACGGAGACATCGGAACCTCCCCTTTATATGTATTTAATGAAATTATCGGAAACCGGGAAATAGATGAATTGCTGATCATAGGATCGCTATCCTGTATTATCTGGACGCTTACCTTGCAAACCACCATTAAGTATGTGGTTCTTATTTTAAGGGCTGACAACCGGGGTGAAGGGGGCACTTTTGCCTTATATGCGCTTGTACGGCGACGGCGAAAGTGGCTCGTTATTCCTGCCATGATCGGAGGCGCCGCAATGATCGCCGATGGTATGATCACACCACCTATGACAGTCACCTCAGCCGTTGAAGGCTTATCTATCCTGCCTTCCCTGCGCCATATAGCGCCCGACACCATTGTTATTATCGTTCTTATTATTCTTTGTCTTTTCTTTTTTCTTCAACAGTTTGGCACCGCTTCTATCGGCAGAATATTCGGACCTGTAATGTTCCTCTGGTTTACCATGCTGGCGGTATTTGGCCTTTTGCATATTTCAGACGACTTTAGTATTTTCCGGGCGCTTAGTCCTCATTACGCAATAGAATTCTTAATCAAATACCCGCATGGCTTCTGGCTATTGGGAGCGGTGTTTTTGTGTACAACAGGAGCCGAGGCCCTTTACAGCGATCTGGGCCATTGTGGCCGGGGTAATATCCGGATTTCCTGGGTTTATGTAAAAATCTGCCTGCTGCTGAGTTATTTTGGGCAGGGCGCTTACCTGCTGGCCCACCATGAAGGGCTGACCGTTACAGAAACAGTCAGGAAAACCCTTGGAATTAATGCTTTTTATAACCTGATGCCGGACTGGTTCATTGTTCCGGGGGTAATCATAGCCACCACGGCGGCAATTATTGCCAGCCAGGCCATGATATCAGGAGCGTTTACCCTCATCAGTGAGGCTATGCGCCTCAACCTTTGGCCAAAGGTAAAGATCCGCTACCCGTCAGAGGAAAAAGGGCAGTTGTTTATCCCCGCCGTAAACACATTAATGTTCATAGGGTGCATCGGGGTTGTCTTATATTTCCAGCAATCATCCCGCATGGGTGCCGCCTATGGCCTGGCCATTATCGTAACCATGCTTATGACAACCATTCTTTATGCCAATTACCTGGTTTTAAAAAGAATAAAACCCATTAAGGTCTATATATTCGTTATTGGTTTTGCGGTAATAGAAATTGCCTATTTAATTGCATTGCTGGCAAAATTTGTTCATGGTGGCTATATAACAGTAATGATCGGTGGTCTGATGTTTATTGTCATGTATGTTTGGTATCGTGCAAGAAAGATCAAAAACCGCTACGTGGAATTTGTGCGTATGGAGCATTATATTCCTAAAATGCAGGAATTAAGCGCAGACCGGTCCATTGCCAAATACGCTACGCACCTTATCTACCTTACCAGTGCGGATAATCCCAAGGAAATTGAGCACAAGATCATTTATTCCATTTTAAACAAAAAGCCCAAACGGGCAGATATTTACTGGTTTGTGCACGTGGACACATTAGATGACCCCTATACCGCCGAATATAAGGTGGAGCACATCATCCCCAATGATATCATCCGTATTGATTTCCGTCTGGGATTCCGTATTCAGCCAAGGATCAGCATTATGTTTAAAAAAGTGGTGGAAGACCTTGTAGTGAACAATGAAGTAAACATCATCAGCCGGTATGAAAGCCTTGCCAGCAGCAATACGGTTGGCGATTTCCAGTTTATGGTCATGGAAAAATACCTGAGCCCGGATAATGATCTCCCGTTCCTTGAAAAGATCATCATGAAGCTGCATTTCATGATCAAACAGATCAGCCTTTCTGAAGAAAAAGGTTTTGGACTGGATCTTTCCAATGTTACGGTAGAGAAGTTCCCGTTAATTGTGGCTCCGGTTACCAGCGTAAAGTTACGGCGAATCGAGGATCCCAGCTAAGTTTCGCTCTCCACAACCGGTATAACATTGCGGGAAGGCGGCTTCTTTAATTTATCCGGCACCGCTGCAAGTATTTCCGTTTGCAGCGCCGTTACCAGCTTTTCTTTCAGGAAATCCCTGTGCACCACCAGGCTTACCTCGCGCACAGGCACCGGTTTCTTAAAATGGCGGATCAGTTGTTGCTGACTTTTAGGCATTTGCAGGGCAGCCAGTTCCGGTATAATTGTTACCCCGTCGCTGATCTCTACCATACGCTTTAAGGTTTCAATGCTCCCCGCTTCATATTCCAGCCCTGAATGTTCACGACTTTGTTGCTGCAATTCACAGATAGAGATGATCTGTGACCGGAAGCAATGCCCTTCTTCCAGCAGCCAGAGCTTGCTGGTATCAATGTCCTTTGGCAGAAGGTATTGTTTCTGGTAGGCTTTGTTCTGCCTGGAAGTAAAAACCATCAGCTCTTCATAAAACAGCACCTGCTCTTTAATGCCTGGCTCATTAATAGGAGTTACCAAAATGCCGGCATCAATCCGTTCTTCTTTTAAATACCGGATCATATGTTCCGTCATCAGCTCCTGCACGATCAATTTGATCTCCGGGTATTTTTTTATAAATGCAGGAACAAATATGGGCAGCAGGTAGGGCGCCAGCGTTGGAATAATTCCAATGCGCAGTTGACCGGAAATAGTGCCCTTCTGATCTTCAATAAACCGGTCCAGCTCATTCCGCGCATGCAAGACGCGGCGGGCATGCTCCAGCACACCCTGCCCGATAGCTGTTGGCACCACAGGCTGCTTGCTGCGGTCAAATATTTTTATGCCCAGCTCCTCTTCCAGCTTATGGATCTGCATGCTCAAGGTTGGCTGGGTAATAAAGCATGCATCTGCTGCCTTTACAAAGTTCCTGTGGACATCTACTGCCAGTATATATTCCAGTTGCTGTAAGGTCATAAATATAGAATTAACCAATAGAATTATAAAATTAATCGGTTTTATTTATAAAACTAAATATTGCCGTTCAAGTCAGAAAAAATTTACAATGGCATTTTAGTGGTTTGCCATTATTCCCGGCATATTTTAAATGAAACAGGCTGCACCTTACGACGCTTTTATTACATACATTAGCTGGCTGTTTGCTTACCCTGGCGCATCCCTACAGAACAGCCCTGTGGGGCAGTATATTGGTAATCAAAGGAAAACTGAAACGTATTAAACCCTGTTAGGGCGCCATATCAACTGATGAAATTACAATAGCTGCATTTTAAGCCCAAAAAAGGGTTTTGACGAATTTCTGCAAAATCCTTGCAGCTATTCGTAGTAATCTTTTCCCGGAGCTTTGCTACAAAAGAACTTCGGGTGAATCAGCCGTCCTTAAATAATACCTTTTAATGGCAGGATTCTTCAGTAATGCAGTGGTGAATACGCGTGGCATATAAATACCTGTACGTTTGGAACAAGGGTAACTTTGTGAAACGGGCAGGCTCTTATATAATCCCGGAGCAGGCCGCTTCTCTGTATCCGGGTTAATGGTATGCCCGCCGGTAAAAGACGGTCAGGCTTCCTTAAGTGTTACCCCCTCTTTCCCTACCGCCAACCGGTAGGTACCACCTACCTTTAATGCATAGTTCTCTTTTTCATGACTTACCGGAAAATCAAAACAAACAGGATAGTCATATTCCCGAACCACATTCCATAAGATCTCATAGACCTCCTGACCGAAAGGCCTTGTGGTATCACCAACATCTGTAAACCGGCCAAAAACTATCCCGGCCAGATGCGCCAGTTTACCACTTCGTTTTAGCTGGTACAGCATCCGGTCAATGCTGTACTTTTCTTCACCAACATCTTCCACAAACAGGATCTTTCCTTTTGTTTGCAGGTCCGACTTTGTGCCAACTGCAGTTACCAGCAGCGAAAGATTTCCGCCGATCAATTCGCCGGTGGCCTGCCCGTGGCGGTTATATTTTGAACGGCGGGCTTTGTAACTGGCTTTCTTCCCCGTCAATGCAGCATGCAATGACCGGATGTATTTATTTTTATACTCCCCGTCATTAAAAGCAGCTGCCATAGGAGAATGCAGTCCGCTTATCTTAAAGTTGGTATAAATATGGCTGTGAAAGATTGTTATATCGCTATAGCCGATCACCCATTTGGGTCGTTTCTTAAACTTACTGAAATCAATGCGGTCAATAATGCGTCCCATACCATAACCGCCCCGGCCGCAAAGCACGGCCTGTACTCCGTCATCGTTCAGCATTTGCTGAAGGTCCTTCAGCCGTTCTTCATCTGTTCCTGAAAAATAAGTGGTTGATGTTCCGCCCAGTGTGGCTCCTGTTTTTACCCGGAAGCCCCATTTTTCCAGCACGCTGATGCATGTTGCCGCTTTCGCATAATCCATAAATCCTGCCGGGCAAACAATGCCGATCGTATCGCCTTTCTTTAAAAAAGGAGGTTGCCTTATGATCATTTTACAAACTGTTTAAAGTAGCGGTTTTAATAGTTACATTTAACTGATGGCGGGTGCCACAACGGTAGGCATAATTATCAATCTGGTGCCCAACCGGAAAATCGAAGCAAACAGGGTAGCTGTATTCTTTTGTTTTTTCCAGCACCGAATCATAAATATTCTTACCAAACTGCTCATCCAGCGGATCCTGTTTCAGCTTCATCCCCCCCACGATCAACCCGGCCAGCTTCGCCAGCTTGCCGGTCCGTTTCAGGTTCCAGAGCATACGGTCGATGCTGTACATATATTCCCCCGTATCTTCCACAAAAAGGATCTTGCCATCTGTATGAATATCTGAAGCCGAGCCGGCCAGCGTTTCCAGGGTTTTCAGGTTGCCGCCCACCAGAATACCCGTTGCTGTTCCCGGTTTGTTCACACTGTTAAAAGCTTCCGCCGAATACATCATTTTTTCACCGGTCAGTGCCTTCCGGATGGATTCAATGGTATCCTTCTGCAACGGATCTGCCGTTTCCCAAACGTCCGGAAAGCTGTTGCACATCTTGGAATGAATGGTAGCGATCCCGAAATTGCGGTGAATATGTGAATGCAGTACCGTAATATCACTAAATCCGATCACCCACTTGGGTCGCTGGCGGAATTGATCCCATTTCAATCCATCAACGATCCTCACGGATCCATAGCCGCCACGCGCGCACATAATGGCTTTTACATCCGCATCATCCAGCATCTTTTGCAGGTCATCCAGTCTTTCCGCATCGGTTCCTCCAAAAGTAAAGTCCCGCTTACCGATGGTATAACCCGCCCTTATTTTAAAACCCCACTGCTGCATCAGTGCAGCAGCCGGAAGGATCTCTTCACGCGTAATATACCCGGCGGGTGAAGTAATACCGATCAGGTCGCCCGGTTTTAAGAACGGGGGGATTTCCCCGCTTATGTCCACCTGTTTTTGCGCTCCCGCATAGGCCATGGATGCAGGAAGGCCTGCAGCAGTCAGTGCAGCCAGCGATGATTGTACAAAGGTTTTACGGTTCATGGATGCTAAGATAAATGAAAGTCAGCTACCTGTTTGATGAAAAATCCGGTTAATTTGTTATAGAACTTATCCAAACAATAAATATGGAGTTAATAATAAATTTCGACAATATAAAAGATTCCTCAAAAAGAGAATGGCTGCTGCATACACTTAAATTGATGGGTATTGGATACAAGGCTAAAGAAATTCCGCAAACATTGGAGGAATATAATAAGGACTTAGAAACGGGTAATGATGAAATTGAACAAGGGCATTTTATTACTGCCGGGGATCTGAAAAAGCAGGCTGAAAATGGTGACTGTTTGGAGTAAGCAGGCGGCATATCAGCAGATCACCTTTATACAACTGACAAGGAATTGATAATTTCGCGGATTACTTTTAAAAAGTGCAGCAGGCAGATAGTCTGAAATCTAAATACTGACCACTGATAACTGAAATCTCCCCTCTCACATCTCACTGACAATGGCTATTTTTGCAGACTAATTCAAGTACAGTTAATGAAAGATTATAAAAGAACATTAATAACAGCCGCTTTGCCCTATGCCAATGGCCCTATTCATATCGGCCACCTGGCCGGATGTTATATACCGGCTGATATTTATGCCCGGTATTTAAGAGCGCAAAAAAAAGATGTGAAATTTGTAGGTGGCAGTGATGAGCATGGGGTTCCCATTACCATACGCGCATTAAAGGAAGGCGTCAGCCCGCAGGATATTGTGAATAAATATCATGCCCAGATCAAGGAAAGCATGCAGCAAATGGGCATTTCTTTTGATATCTATTCCCGCACTTCCGATAAAGTGCATCATGAAACAGCAGCCGCTTTTTTTAAAGCGCTTTATGATAAAGGCCTCTTTGAGGAAAGGGAAACCGAGCAGTTTTATGATGAAAAGACCAATACGTTCCTGGCAGACCGTTATATAACCGGCACCTGCCCTGTTTGCGGCAACCCAAACGCTTATGGCGACCAGTGTGAAAAATGCGGAAGCACTTTATCTCCGGAACAGCTCATCAACCCGCGCAGCACACTGAGCGATGCCGTTCCTGTTAAAAAGAAGACAAAACACTGGTATTTTCCGTTACAGGATTATGAAGCATGGCTGAAACAATGGATCCTGGAAGACCATAAAGAATGGAAAGCCAATGTATACGGCCAATGTAAAAGCTGGCTGGATAACGGGTTACAGCCCCGCGCCATGACCCGGGACAGCAACTGGGGCATTAAAGTACCGCTGCCGGATGCAGAAGGAAAAGTGCTGTATGTTTGGTTTGATGCCCCCATCGGTTATATTTCAGCAACCAAAGAGCTCACTGAAAACTGGGCCGACTACTGGTGCAGGGAAGATACCCGGCTGATCCATTTCATAGGAAAAGACAATATTGTATTCCACTGCATTATTTTCCCCTCCATGCTGAAAGCGCACGGGGGTTTTGTATTGCCGGACAATGTGCCGGCTAATGAATTTTTAAATATTGAAGGCCAGAAAGTATCCACCAGCCGTAACTGGGCCGTTTGGGTGCATGAATATGTAAAGGATTTTCCCGGTTGCGAGGATACTTTACGCTATGTGCTTTGCAGCAATGCGCCGGAAACAAAGGACAATGATTTTACCTGGAAAGATTTCCAGGATCGCAACAATAACGAGCTGGTATCTGTTTTTGGCAACTTTGTAAACCGGACGTTTGTACTGATGCACAAATTATGTGGGGGTAAGGTTCCGCCCCTGCATGGAGAAGTGCTGGATGATGCAGACAAAGCTTTTATTTCCGACATCCAGCAGGCACCGGCCAGGGTGCAGGCGGCCCTGGATAACTTCCGCTTCCGCGATGCTTTGTTTGAAGTGATCGACCTGAGCCGTAAGGGAAATAAATACATGCAGGAAAAAGAGCCCTGGATCCTTGCCAAACAATTAACGGCAGACAACCCAGACCGGGAAGCCAGCCAGCAAAAGATTGACAATTGTTTACATTTATGCTTACAACTGACCGCAAACCTTGCTATTCTGATCAATCCTTTCCTGCCGGCTACGGCAAGGAAACTATTGCACATGATGAAGGTGGTAGAACGGATGCTGGATTGGGAAAATGCGGGTAAGCTGAACCTGCTCAGTGTTGGTTACAGCCTCAGGGCACCGGAGCTGCTGTTCCGGAAAATTGAAGATGCTGAAATTGAAGCGCAACTGGAGAAACTAAGAGCTGGTAGCGGGCAGCAACCAGTGGTCAGTGATCAGTCATCAGTAATCAGTGATCAGCAGGCAGTTGTTAGCGGACAGCCCTCTCAGGTCTCAGATCTCAAACCTCAGATCTCCTTTGATGATTTTTCAAAGATCGATCTACGCACCGGTACCATCCTTACAGCAGAAAAAGTACAAAAGGCAGATAAACTGCTGAAGCTTGAGATTGACCTGGGCTTTGAAAAAAGAACCATTGTTTCAGGAATTGCAGCACATTTCAGCCCGGAAACATTACCCGGCAAAAAGGTGGTGGTGGTTGCCAACCTTGCCCCCCGCAAGATGAGGGGCATTGAAAGCAACGGCATGATCCTTATGGCAGAAGACCGGGAAGGCAGGCTGGTGTTTGTGGCTGCAGATAATGAAGCGCCTGACGGAGCCGCTATCCGTTAGTAACAGAACCGGAAAATAACAGTCCGTCTTTTTTCTTTTATCGGGTGCATTCATGGTTTTTTGCTATTTTTAAGAATAAAGCACCCAGGTTTGAAGACAAAGGTCCGTTTACGAGATTTAAAGCTCAAGAACTTACGAGTTAAAAGAAGGCACTACCGCATAGGGTTGATCACCCTGGGTATTTTTGCTACCGTAATTCTAGCCTTTAACTTCTGGTTTATTGACCACGCGGAAGACGCTATTGAACAGATCGTTGATCAGCAGTCAAAAGGCAAATTAAAGCTGAAAATTGAAAAGTTCAGGTTCAACTGGATCAAAAACAGGATCGAACTGAATAAGGCTGTTTTTTATTCTGCCGACAGCTCTGCCAACTCTGTATATAATGTCAGCGTTAACCGGATCACCATTAAGGCAAAGGGGTTTTTGCCCCTGCTGTTCAACAAGGAAATTCTTATAGATTCCATCCACCTTTATTCACCATCAGTAACCCTTACCCGGCTGCAGGTAAGAACGAGGACAGCCCGTAAAAAAGATACCACAGGCACGTCTGCCGATGATCATTTTACGGTTTCGAGGGAAATGGGGCGGATCGCAAAATCGATCAATGACGCGATCAATGTACTAAAGATAAACCGTTTTCTTTTGGACAACGGCTCGCTTTCATTAATTGACAATACAAGGCCGGAAGAAACTCCTTTTGTTCTGAATAAAGTGCACATCCGCCTGGACGGTCTGCAGGTAGACAGTACCACCACGGGCAGGCACAAAAAGGTGGAAGGAAAGATCCTGTTTACAGAAGATATAGCCATTCAGACCCACGATCAGAACCTGACCCTCCCGGGAAACCGGCACATGATCAGCTTCAAGAACTTTAAGATCACCCTGCAGGATAAGCGTGTTGAGTTTGACAGCTGTACGATCCGTGGCGTAAAAGGCGACAGTTCTAAAACAGCCTTTAAGATCTATTTTGACAGTCTCCGCCTCACCAAAATCAACTTTGATACGCTGTTTTATTCCGAGGTCATTAAGGCTGATTCCGTATTTGCTGCGAATCCAAAGATTTTCCTGGATGTGGATGCTGACCAGAAAACGGCAAGGCATCACAATAAGCGCATTCAGAAGGTTGATGATCTTGTGCAGCAGCTTTTCGGGGACATTATGCTCAACTATGTGGTAGTGCAGAACGCCTTTATAAAAGTAAACACTATTAACAAGGGAAAGATCAATTCCTTTACTTCTAAAGACAATGATTTTGAACTGCAGGGCTTCCAGATACGGCAAAACTATGAGCAGCCCGTTCGGGTAGAAAAATTCCTGATGACTCTGCACAATTACCAGACATCGCTCCAGGACGGGCGTTATACCACGTCTTTTGACAGTGTACAGTTCCTGGATGATGCCATTTACCTTACAAAGTTCCGGCTGCAGGAGTTCCGTAAAGGAAAAGTGATCAACGACCTGCAGATGCCCAGGTTTGAACTGAAAGGGCTTTCCTGGGAAGCGCTCCTGTACCAGAACAAACTGAATGCCAGCAGTGCCACGTTCATGAACCCGGATATTACCTATTCCGTTGCGCCCAAAAAAAACAAAAAGGAAAAAAGTATTTTTCAAACATTAAGTGATATAGGGCAGGTAATGAACCTGGATGCGCTGGGTATCCGGAACGGGAATATCCATTTAAAATTCGGTAAAGGCGCCGCTCTTCATTTAAGCAATACCAACCTGTCCGTTTTACCGGGTGAGCTCACTGCATCAAAAAAAGTAAAAAATATACAGAACGCTGTAAAAACCCTCAATTTTACTAGGGCACGGTTCAGTAAAGGCCCGTTGACAGCAGTACTGAACAATGTTAAGATGGACAATGCCAACGGCCTCAAAGCAACAGATCTTGTTCTTAAAGGCGATGGTATTCATGCTGTAGCCAGCACGGTCGGTATCCGGGATGTGATCCTGGACAGCGCCAATCAGAACATGCTTTTATCCGGCCTGCACTGGGCAAGCGCTTCTGTTAATATTGATCAGCCCGCACAGGAAAACAAACAAAAAAAGAAGGCCCTCACAGGCTTGCTGCTAAAAGACCTTAAAGGCAATAATACCTCACTGAACGTTCACCGGGAGAACAGGAACATTACTGCATTTTTTAATTCCATTAATGCTAAAAGCATCTACAAAAAGAAGAATGCAGGTCTGATAGCGGAAGGCCTTGCCGTTGCCGGTAAGGATTTTTTAATGACTGGCCCGGATATGCGCTTAGCTGTAGATCAGATGCTGGTAAACGATCAGCAAAACAGTATTTTTAAAAACCTGCAGTTTCAAAAAATCACGGAAACAGATTCCATCCTTGTCAATATTCCGCAAATTGCCGTTATACCCAATATCAGCCGCATCATAAACGGCAACCTGCAACTAAACAAGATCATTCTTTCTGACCCGGATATACTGGCTCACTTTGGCAAAAAGGACACTGCCGGAGCAAAGAACAAAAAGAAAGCGCCGGAGATCCTTTTAGGAGAGGCATTACTGGAACGCCCCCACCTGGAGCTGCAGTTCGTGAACAAAAAAAATCAAACCAACACGATCAAATGGGATGGACAGGCAGCAAACAGCTACCTGCATATCCGTAACCTGAAATCCACAGAAAAGCAACTACTGGATGCAGATGCCGTAAAGGTATACCTGACCAATTTTGAGTTCCTGAACAACGATAATGGCAACCGGTTTGCAACTGACTATAACAAATTAAATATTTTATTGGAGCGCCTGCAGGCTAAAAAGAATGGCGATGAAAAAGTAGACTGGAGCACTTTACTAAGTGTGCTTTCCATGGATAAACTGGTTTTTGACAGCCTGGGGAAAAAGAATGCCGTTCTTAAGCTGGATGCCGGGGAAGTGCGCAATATTTATTTAGGCTCAGCAACCTTAAAGAATATAGGCGAAATTCTAAAAGCCAGTACAAGGCTGGATGTGCGCAGGGCTACCGGAAGCTTTACCACATTTAAGAACCATTTGCACTGGTACAATTTTAATTTCAAAAACGGTTTCTTTAAAGCAGACTCTCTTAACTTTTCGCCCAACCAGAGCATTGAAGACTACAGCAGGAAAAAGGCCTTTAATGAAGATTACCTGCAGGTGGCTACAGGCGCTATTACCGGCGGACCGTGGGATACAAAGATCTACGGGAACGACAGCATTCTAAAGATCGGCGGAGTACATATAGATTCCATTCGCCTGCTCTCCTTTAAAGATAAAACACAGCCGGACACAGCCATCAAATACAAACTGCTGCCTACCCGCCAGATCCTTGGCATTCCTATAAAAATAAATATTGACTCCCTGGGTCTTTCCAATATGTATGTTGAGTACAGGGAGATCAATCCCCAAACCAAAACACTGGGCATCATCCCTGTAAATAACCTGAATGCCCATATGTATCATATAAAGAACTATGACCTGGGTCCGGCGGACAGCCTGTTTATTGTTGCCGGTGCCAATGTAATAGGTGCCATGAACACACAACTACGCGTTCGTGAATCATACCTGGATACCGCCGGCCGTTTTTTAATGCAGGTGCGTACCGGCGCCCTGAACCTTGAAAAATGGAATGAAGTGCTGGTACCCCTGGTGGGCGCAGAAGTGCTGCGCGGGCATCTCGACAGCCTTACCATGACGGCCCTTGGCAATAACGGGTATTCCAAAGGGCAGCTACAAATGTATTACAGGGGCCTGAAGCTGCGTTTACTGGATAAGAAAAAGCTGCCGGAGAAAACGCAAACCTTTATGAATAAAGTAGTAAGCTGGGCGGCTAATGCACTTATTTTGCGCAAAAATAACAGGGGTAAAAGATCCCCGGTCTTCTTTGAACGGCTGACGGATAAGTCGCCCATCAATTTCCTCATCAAGTCCATTCTTTCCGGTATCAAATCCAGCATTGGTTTACCAGGCATTAGGAAGCAGGAACGGAGGTATATGAAAAAACTGAAAAAACAGGCGTCGTTAAAAAATACTTCAAAAGAAAAGCCGCTCTCGCTCAGATCACCCGAAGTTCTGAAGCTATGGAACGTGGAATCTGCAGAAGGATGATTGGAGCATCCGGGATTCAGAACAATGGGAAAATTTTATTCTCAGACGGGTTGCTGCCCCGTATATGAACAATAGCCAGGAACCGTCTTATATCAAAATCAGTATATAGTATGCTGCCGGTTACCGGCGCTTCTTATTTTTCAGGATCAGCGCTCCTATTGTAGGGCGCTGAAGAAGAGAGGGTTCCACTTCAAGAACCCTTTTCAGAAAGCGGGGGCCCTTTATTAGTCCTTCCTCAAATTCAACCAATGCCTGTTTGGGCTGATTCAGGCCAAAATAAAACAGCGCTTTATAATAATGAAACAATGGTTTTTCGGTTCCTAGGTGCAGGCAGGCATTTCTGATCTGCTCCAAGCCTTCATCAAAAAGCCCGGCCTTGTAAAGACCGATCAGCAGCGATTCCCAGCCCATCAGCTGTTTGGGGCGCAAACGCACCACATTCAGGAAATACTGTAATGCGTCCTTATCCAGTCCCAAAGCCAGTTTGCTTTGGCCCATCAGCAATAAATACTCGGGGTTATTATTCCTGATCCTTAAGGCGGCCTCCAGTTGGCGGATACATTGCTCAAACTGATCTTCCTTGTAATAGGTCAATGCTATTTTATACAGCAACGCGCCTTTGTCTTCATTAAGATGCGATGCCTTACGGAAATAAAACCGGGCCTGCGCATAGTTTTTCAGCTTTTCATAACAATAGCCAATGGCTTCGTAAATAACATCTTCCGGCTTGGCCAGTTCCAGCACCCTTTCCAGGCTTTCAATAGCCTCCTTATATTTTCTGAGCCGGATGTATGCATCACCAATATTACGGTAGGCATAGTCAAACTTTTCATCAATAGCTACGGCATATTTATAAGCATCAATGGCTTTCTCATACAGTTTTATACCCTGGTAAGCCGCGCCCAGGTTAAACCAGGCCAGCTCACTGTAAGGATATTCATTAATGATCTTCTGGTGCAGCTCAATACTTTCCGCGTTCCTGCCGGTATAATCTGTCCAGAAGCAGATCTTGTACAGCGCTTCTTCATTATTGGGTTCCAGCTCCAGGATCCATTTCAGGCAGTCAAACACCTTTTCAAAATCCTCATAGTCGTCATAAACATCTGCCAGCTCAAAAAGCAGGTCAATCTTTTCATCGCCTTCAAAAAGGTTCAGTGCTTCTCCCAGCAGCGCAACGGCTTCCTCCTGCCGGTCCAGGGCCAGTAACGCCTCCGTTTTCAGAATATAAATATCAATATCGTTGCTGTCAAAGATGGCTGCTTTATCCAGCAGTTCCAGCGCTGTATCATACTCCCGGTTGTTCAGCACAAGGTCTGCTTTTTTTACCAGTAACCCGGCTGAGTAAGGAAATTGTTCTATAGCTATTTCTGTAGCCTGGAGTGCTTTTTTAAAGGCTTCTTTCGATTCAAAATAATTTATAATACGTTCAAAAGATTCTTCTTCAAGATAGGATACGGAATTACCATTTCTAAGGTCTTCATAGCGTTGCAGTAACTCTTCCATTTCTTCCTTGCGCTCTTCACTTTGGTGGGAATATTCTCTCATATCGTCTCCTTTATTTCATTATCAAAACCACAAAACCCTTATTTTGTTCCAATATAGTAAAATATTGTTATTGGGCGCCCAAACAAGTTATCCTCCGGTGTGCAAAACTTTATAATAAGAGTCCCTAAACCAGACGTTTGTTGCATTCACATCAACAAACTAACTATCAATAAGTTACATTTTATATCTGCCCTCATAACCCTGATTGAATAATTTTCAATTAAAAACCAGAACAGGTGTTAGCAAACTAAATATAAGTGGGTATGGGTTAAAAAAAAATTAAAATTTCCAAATCTTAATATTATGTTGTATTTTTGTTTAAGTTTAAATCAGTAAATTCATTAAAAATGTTGAAAACCTTCTTACTAAGCACAATTTTTGTCCTGGTTATAGGGGGTGTTTCTTATGCTAACGAAGATCCCTCTGTTAATTTTGACCGCGGAAAAGAAAAATCAAAGAGCGCTTATTTTTCTGATTCCAGGTTTAACGGGCAGTTAAACTCTTTTTCTTTGCGTTCCAAATACCAGTTCAGAGGTGATAAATTATTAACAAACGAAAGTTCAAATAATAATTATGTTAACTTGAACACTTCCATTTCTTACCAGAAGGGGCAGAACACTTATATTGTTCCTTACAAAAAGAAAGTAGTGCTTAACAGATTTACATTTAATCCGAACGAAACCCTCAGGAATTATTCAAAGTAACCGGGTTTTGTTAAAAAGAAAAAATCGCGTTGTAAAACGCGATTTTTTTTTGTACTCCCTGATGGGGCTGTATCAAAAGTTCACTATTGTCTTGCTGAATTTATTTCAGCATCTAAATGAACTATGATTCTCAATAGATTCTGAACCTGGTTCAGAACGGCATTACGTTCTGAAATGCCTTTTGATACAGCCTCTTTTTGTGCTCCTTGATGCCCGCAGGTATTTCTTCCGGATCACGTCCTGCACATTGATCCCGTATAGTTTACTTTCCAGCCAGCTGATCACATCCAGATAGGCAAAGGCTCTTGCTTCAAGGCGGTTATGTTGATAACGCTTCAGCTTGGTCAGCAGTTTTTCAAATTCAGGCCGGATGGTCTTTGCATTAAATTTAAAGGCGTTCCTTAAAAAACGGAACATCTCCTCCTCTACCTTGCTCAGGTTCTCCATTTTGGCCATATAGCGGTAAACAGATTTGATCAGGTATTCCAGCAGATCAAAATTTCCTAATTCATAATGGGCTATTAAGTGCAACAGCCTTGAATAACATTGCAGGTCGGTTCTCAGGTCATCCTTTTGATTAATGATCCGGTTTAAATAATCAATCGCTTTTTTATTGTCACCACTGCCAAAATACAGGCAGGCTATTTTATAATAGAATACCATTACTTTATGCCGGTCCAGATACAGCCCATGCTCTACCAGCATTTCTTCCAGGTAAGGAACCATCTTTAAGCCTTTATTAAACGTCCCCTCCAGGAAGTGCAGGTTGATCACCGCGGTATACAGGTACACATAACCGGTAATACGGTTATTGTTATTATCCTGCACCAGCTTTGTTTGCACAAAGTGCTTGAATTGTTTAATGGTAGCCGCCAGTTTATCCCGGTTCATCAGGTCAAAATGCGCGCTCATCAGGTTATGCACCCCTTTAATATACATGGTTGTTTCAAGTGCGATCATCTGCGGGTTCGTCTCAAACGTATCCACCCATTTTTGGGTATACCTGTAAAACATCAGGAAATCCAGCTTTATAAACGCATACCAGGCATAACTCTGGTAATAGTATTGCTTTTCGTAAAAACCCTGAAGCTGCGCCGCATTCTTAGGGAGGCTTTTCTCAAAAAAAAGCCGCACTGTTTTAATATCGTTCTCGTTTCTTGCATGGCCGTTCTGTATATACCAGCTGTATAACTGTAATGCAAGGTTTGAAAGCGTATTGATATTATTGACGGTTTCTGTAACCGCGTCCGCTTCCCGCGCCAGTTCATCGGCCCGGTTCTGAATGCTGCGGGTAATGTACAGGCCCTCTATCTTTTTTTCAAAAAAAAGCGCCTGCTGTAAATAGGTCAGCTGGTGGTAGCATCTTGCCAGCTCTTTCATTTTATCCAGTATCTTCAACGTTTGCAGGTATAAGCCTTTATTATAAAGAATGCGCGCGCTGTCCATCATTTCACGCAACTGCATATCCACATTCATATCCTCCCGGATGATCCGCAGGCTCCCCAGGATCTGCTTATACAGCAATGCCTTGGTATTAGACAATTGTTGCTTGCTTACGGCAGGCACTTTTTTCAGCAGCATCTTTTCATCATACTCCGGAAGCTTGTCCAGGGCATTGAACAGTTGCATGCTTTTTAAGGTTTCCGCCCCTGAGTTCCTGCCGGCAAAAAGCTTTAAATTACGTTTCTCAGATTTTTCCAGCGATTTTATCAATTGAAACAAAGCGTCTGTCGATTTACTGGGCATCGTAATTTGGTCCTCCTTTTATAATTGATTATCAATAAATTAAAATTCAATAACTTCTTTTATTCAATGTAAGTATCTTCATAAATTGGTTTCCATATTCCGGAACCTCTGGTTATTTTTAATATTATAACAATCAACTGCATTATTCAGTTATATCAGCAGGTATTGAAAATAACAATTCTAAATTAAATAAATTGAATTATGGCGGATAACAAGGTTTTTATTTTTGACACTACATTGAGGGATGGCGAGCAGGTGCCCGGTTGCAAGCTGAATACGGAAGAAAAAATCAAATTGGCACTGAAACTGGAAGCTCTTGGCGTAGACATTATTGAAGCCGGTTTTCCCATTTCAAGCCCCGGAGATTTTGCTTCCGTAAATGAAATAGCAAAAGTGGTAAAGAATGCCACCATATGCGGTCTTACCCGTGCCGTACAAAAGGACATTGAAGTGGCTGCTGAAGCGCTCAAACCTGCTGTTCGCCCGCGCATTCATACGGGTATCGGTTCATCAGACAATCACATCAAATACAAATTCAACACCACCCGTGAAGATATACTGGAACGTGCTGTTAAAGCAGTAAAGCTGGCGCGCAACCTGGTACCGGATGTGGAATTCTTTGCAGAAGATGCCGGCCGGGCCGATCTTCAGTTCCTGGCACAGCTGGCAGAGGCCGTTATTGCCGCAGGCGCTACTGTGGTAAATGTTCCGGACACCACCGGTTCCTGTTTGCCGCATCAGTATGCTGAAAAATTCACGTACCTGTTAAATAATGTGCCCAACGCTGATAAAGCCATTTTCAGCTGTCATTGCCATAATGACCTGGGCCTGGCTACGGCCAACTCAATAGCCGGCGCCATTGCAGGCGCAAGACAGATCGAATGCACCATTAATGGCATTGGCGAGCGCGCAGGGAACACTTCTCTGGAAGAAGTGGTAATGGCTATAAAAAAGCACCCTGAGCTGAACCTGTATACAGATGTGGATACCACGCAATTATTACCAATAAGCCGGAATGTGGCAGATACCATGCGCATGGTGGTGCAACCCAATAAGGCCGTCGTCGGTGACAATGCTTTTTCGCACTCATCCGGCATTCACCAGGATGGGTTCCTTAAAGAGTCTTCCACTTATGAGATCATCGCCCCGCATGAAGTGGGCGCGGACACTTCCCGCATTGTATTAACAGCGCGCAGCGGCCGCAGTGCACTGGCTTACCGTTTCAAAAATCTGGGATATGATTTTGACCGCAATCAGGTAGATGAGCTGTATCAGCAGTTCCTGAATGTGGCGGATGCCAAAAAAGAAGTAGAGGATCATGATCTGAAAGAGATGGCAGACAAAGTAAAGTCGATGGCATAACTTTTTAACCGGCTGCAGCATTAACAGCAGTGCTCTTGCTACACCCAGTTCAGCAGCAGTGCTTCTATCAGCCGTACAACCCAGTAAACACCTTATCCGGAGGTTGAAACATGGAACGGAACTTTAATATTATTTTAAACAATGTAACAGTGCAACAGGCGGGCAGGCTGCTGTTGGACAACATCAGCTTTACCCTAAATGCCGGAGAGCACCTGGCCCTGTTTGGCGCAAGCGGCAGTGGTAAAACCTTGCTGGCAAAAGCCCTGAAGGGAGAACTATTCCATGCCGGCACTATAGCTTATAAAAGGAACAATGAACCCGTAAAACCCACCGTAGCCTATGTTCCTGCAACGCATCCCTTAAAAAACAAATCCAATGTTGCTGATTTCTATTACCAGCAACGCTTCAATACCTGTGATGCGGAAGATGCGGCAACCTTAACAGAAGAGCTGTTAAAAAAAGGAAGCCCGGAGGCGATCAGCAACTGGCTGGAGCAGTTTCAGCTAACACACCGTGCTCATACGCCTTTGATCCAGCTGTCCAATGGTGAATTAAAGAAAATGCAGCTGATCAGCCATTTGTTAGCGCACCCGGACATCCTGATCCTGGATAAAGTATTTACCGGCCTGGATGTCAAAAGCCGGAAGGTATTGCACAAAGTGCTGAACCAGCTGGCAGCAGACGGCATTACTCTAATATTGATAACCGACAGCCATGAGCTGCCTGCAAGCATTACTCATTTTGCAGAAATGGCAGACGGGGCAGTGATCAATTATGCTCCTGTAGAAAAGCTGGGCTTTATGGAATCTATGCAGGTGCGGCAATTTGAGGCCCCGCTTCCGGCAATGAAAAAAGCCTACCATATAGGTCCGCTCATTACCATGAAGGACGTTACTATCCGGTATGGCAATACCATTATTTTAAACAATATCAACTGGCAGGTAAACAATGGAGAGTGCTGGCAAATCAAAGGCCACAACGGTGCCGGCAAATCTACCCTGCTCAGTTTAATAAACGGGGATAACCCGCAGGCTTATTCCCAGCAAATCTATTTATTCGGCAAAAGACGGGGCACCGGTGAAAGCATCTGGGATATTAAAAGCCGCATCGGCTTTGTGTCGCCCGAACTGCAGAATTTCTTTGACCGCTCCACATCTATTGCACAGGCGGTAGGTTCCGGCTTCTTTGATACGATCGGGCTGTTCCGGAAATTAAATGAGGCCCAGACCGCAAAAGTAAATGAATGGCTTTCGTTCTTTGCATTACAGGACAAAGCGCATCGCCCGCTGTCTTCTTTATCAAGTGGCGAGCAGCGCCTGGTGCTCATTGCAAGAGCATTGATCAAAGACCCGCTGATGCTGGCGCTGGATGAGCCCTGCCAGGGGTTGGATGACCAGCAGTCAAAAATGGTGGTGCAGCTGTTAGAGCGCATTCACCGGGAAACGGGAATGACCCAGCTCTTCATCAGCCATTATGACGACGAGGTTCCTGCCTGTGTAAAACACGTACTGGAACTGAACAAAGGGATACCTGCGGTTTATAAAAAGACCGTTCCACACCCGGTCATAAAATCAAAAACCGCATTAACACATAAGGCTTTATAAAATGAAAAAGAAGATCGCGATCATAGAAGAGCCGGGGGCAGCAGCAGAAGCAACAGAACAGGCAGCAAAGGTATTAAAAGCTGTTGCCGAGCAGTATGAGCATCTGTTTGAGTTTACATCTGTTTTGCCCGATCTTTCAGCACCGCATCTTTCGCAGGATTCAAAAGATATTATTGCAGTTGCTGACGCAGTGCTCTTCGCAGGCAGTGCAGCAGCGGAAGTAATTCAAAAAGAATTCCCGCTGTTTGCCATTGCGCAGCCGGTGGTGGTATATCATTCACTGCATCATTTATCGCCTTTAAAGAATAAATACATTGAGAACGTAAATCTGATCCTTTACCAGGAGCCCACTTTAACAGCAGGCGAGGGCAGCCGCAGGAGAATTGCCCAGTCTGCTTTTGAGCAGGCTTCAGGCCGGAAACAAAAAATTACGTTTATCCGTACTTCTGAAGCAGCCGGCAGCACGGCTTCCTGGCAGCCCCTGCTGACACAATATGGTAAAGAATATCCCGGAGTGCTCATTGAGCATATGGAAATAAGCAATGCCATACGGGCATTCATGCACCACCCGGCAGATTTTGATGTCATCATCACTAACATGGATGCGGGCTACTACCTGTTTCATCAGGCAGCGGCACTTTCCGGCACCCCGGCAATGATCCCTTCTGTTCTGGCCACAGAGCACAGTTCTTTCTTCGGTCCTGCTTTTGGCATAAAGGACGCAGATACAGGAAAAAATCAGGTCAACCCGGCAGGAACAATTCTGGCAGCCGCTATCATGCTGAATTATTTTAACATGCATGAAGAGGCGTTAATTGTGCGCACCGCTGTAAACTGGACATTGCTGCATGGTTTTGTTGCAAAAGATATTGACCCGGTCAATAATTATTCAACCAGTACAATAGGTGAGCTGATCAGCGATTTTATACGGGGCTCTATACCCGGCTTTGCCAAAGGTGAAAATATGGCATTGCAGAAATCAACGATCATTTAACCATTTCGTATAGTTCTTTATATACATCAATTTTTTTCTGTTAAAAAATTTTGATGCAAACAGCAGAGGCTTTATATTCGCTGAAAGCTTCTCCAATTGATGTTTGACAATGCACATAACCGTTCTCAATTATTCCGCAATGCTATTGTGGTCTTTGCCATTGTCATTTTACATAAAAATGGAGGAGGGATTATTTAGTAAAACAAACGGATTTCCGATATAACCCGCCTCCATAAAGGCGGGTTTTTTAGTATACGATTTAAACATAATAAACATAAGCAAACAGTATGGCAGAGTTAAACAAGTATTCCAGGACCCTTACACAGGATGAAACGCTACCGGGCGCGCAGGCAATGTATTATGCCATCGGTTTTAAAGAGGAAGATTTCGGTAAGCCGCAGGTGGGCATTGTAAGCATGGGATGGGACGGCAATCCCTGTAACATGCACCTGAACGACCTGGCCACAAAAGTGCGTGACAGCGTAAACGCTGAAAATCTTAAAGGTTTAAGGTTTTATACCATCGGAGTGAGTGACGGCATCAGTATGGGTACTAATGGAATGCGTTACAGCCTTGTTAGCCGCGACCTGATTGCGGACAGCATTGAAACCAACGCAGGTGCTCAATACTACGATGCATTGATCACCATTCCGGGTTGCGATAAAAATATGCCGGGTTCATTAATGGCCATGGCACGGCTGAATCGCCCGGGTATTATGCTGTACGGCGGCACCATTGCAGCCGGTCATTATAAAGGACAGGATAACCTCAACATTGTTTCAGCCTTTGAAGCATTGGGGCAAAAGATCGCAGGGAACCTGGATGAGGCAGATTTTAAAGGCATTATCCGTCATTCCTGCCCGGGAGCAGGTGCCTGTGGCGGCATGTACACCGCAAATACAATGGCAAGTGCGGCTGAAGCCCTGGGCATGAGCCTGCCCTACTCCAGCAGTAACCCTGCCTTAAGTGAAGACAAGCAGAAAGAGTGTGAAACCATCGGTAAGGCCATTAAACTGTTACTGGAAAAAGATATTAAACCCAAAGACATTATGACACGCAAGGCATTTGAAAATGCCATTACCGTAATAATGGTCCTGGGCGGAAGCACCAATGCCGTGCTGCACCTGATTGCCGTGGCAAAAGCTGCAGGTGTGGATCTGACCATTGATGATTTTCAGAAAATAAGCGATAAAGTGCCTATGCTGGCCGATTTTAAGCCAAGCGGAAAATACCTGATGGAGGATTTACACAAACAGGGTGGCTTACCCCCGGTAATGAAGTATTTATTAAAGAACGGAATGCTGCACGGCGACTGCCTTACCGTAACCGGAAAGACCGTTGCAGAAAATTTGCAGGATGTGCCGGAACTGAATTTTGATGAACAGAAAATTGTGCAGCCGTTAGAAGACCCCATAAAGAAAACAGGGCACCTGCAGATACTGTACGGAAACCTTGCCGAGGGCGGAAGCGTGGCAAAGATTACCGGGAAAGAAGGTGAGCGCTTTGAAGGCACCGCGCGCGTATTTGACGGTGAGCAGGATCTGATCGCTGGTATATCAAGCGGCAGGGTGCATGCAGGCGATGTGGTGGTTATACGTAACATCGGGCCCAAAGGCGCACCCGGCATGCCCGAAATGCTGAAACCCACAGGAGCCATCATTGGTGCAGGTTTGGGTAATTCTGTTGCCCTGATTACCGATGGCCGGTTCAGCGGAGGTACGCACGGCTTTGTTGTAGGGCATATTACCCCGGAAGCTTATGAAGGCGGCTTAATAGGCCTGGTGCAGGATAATGACATTATTGAAATAGATGCCATTAAGAACACGCTTACGTTAAAAGTTTCCGAGGAAGAAATTGCCAAACGCCGGGCCGCGTGGAAACGCCCTGCGCCTAAGGCCACCAGCGGTGTGCTGTACAAATATGCAAAATTTGTGAAGTCTGCGAGTGAAGGCTGTGTAACGGATGAAGCGTAATTTTGTAACAGGCAAATACCTTAAAACAGCAAACAATGACAAAGGATGATGCTACCCAAATAATGCTGTTCCATGATTATCTGTATGGCACTCATAAAAACAGCATCCAGGCTCAAAGCCGTTTGGTTCGTGATTTTGGTTTTAAACCGGATCGTTTTCCGGTTTGCAGGCCCGGCATTTTAAGCGACGGTACGTTACGCCCGGACACCAGCCGGGTATATACGTTCCGGGAAGTGAGCGGCAATACATATGCCCATCTTAACAGCTTAGATCTGCGCACGCAAGGTAAAAGATTAACAGTACCTCAATCCTCCTATTCTGTTACAGGTTCAGACATGAGGGCAGCAAGGGATAACACCTATTATAGAAATAACAGCGTTGCCGGCAATTATTTTTCAAAAAACTGGATACCCTTATCAGGTATAGGAATGGCAGCTACCGGTACAGCTACCGAGGCCTATTTGACCATCAAAGATTATGAAACATTTAAAACAGTAGTAAAAGAAGGGAAGTTTATTGCTAACTGGAACGGGAAGCGGGTCTGGAAAACAGGATTCAAAGGCAATGCAGCCGTTGCTGCTGATGCTGTTGCTGTTGAAAAAGCGGCTTTTAATGCCACTTTTAAAACAATGAAACTTGTAAAAGTAGCAGGTCATTTAACCGCAGCCGGCGGAGTGGTGTTATCAGTTGCAGACGCAGCGAATAAAGGATTTACCGCCGAGGCAAACGGCAAACTGGCCCTGGACGTAATCATGACCGGGGTGGCCTTTATTCCTGGTCCCGGCTGGATCATTTCGGGATTGTATTTCCTGACGGATGGGGTGCTCACACTTTCAGGAAATGACTGGTGGCATGAAGTATGGCAAAACTTTATTTTACCAACAGCAAAAAGTATTGAGGATGCTGCTGACAGTTATTATAAAGCCAGGAGGATCATGTACGTACCTTAAAAACTCATTGTTGATGCTTTTCCTTAAATATTTTTTTTTCAGGATTTATATGTTCTACAATGCAAGATGGCCGGACAAAGATCCGGATACGTATGCTTTTTCTTTAACCGCTTTATTCACCCTTTTATTGATTTTGGGTATTATACTGAATTTAAATAACATATTGAATATTCCGATCATCAACATTAATTCTAAATACAAACTTCTCTACCTTCTTGGTGGTATAGTAGCATGTTTACCCATCTATAATTACTTAATAACAAATGACCGATACAAGTCTTTTTGTAATATCAATTATTATAAGAACACAATATTTCAGTCTACAGGTTTTGGAACTTTTTTTTGCTGGGGTTATGCCATGCTTCCGGTTATACTGATTATTATAAGCGCGATAATGCAAAAAAGATAGCACTATAGTTCTGATAACAATTAAAATGCAGATAATACGATCCATACAAAACAGGATTTATGAAATCAGAGGTGAACGGGTGCTTCTTGACTTTGACCTGGCAGCGCTGTATGAAGTGGAAACAAAGGCGTTTAATCAGGCTGTAAAAAGAAATATCAAACGCTTTCCAAAAGACTTTATGTTTCAGCTCACCCGTCAGGAATGGACCAACATAAAACCAGAAGTTAATGTAGCATATATTGAAAGCATTGATAATCAAAATACTACAGGGAACCGGTCACAATTTGTGACCGGTTCCCAAAGGCATCGTAGTACATTGCCGTATGCTTTTACCGAACAGGGCGTGGCGATGCTGAGTGGTATTTTAAACAGTGATCGCGCTATTCAGATGAATATAGCCATCATGCGGGCATTTGTGGAAGTAAGAAAAATTTTGCTGCAACAAAATGACATTAAAGAGCAGATAAAAGAATTGAAAGAACGAGTCGGCGGGCATGATGTGCAGCTCAGCCATATTTATGATGCGCTCGAAAATTTATTGGATGAAAAAGCGGCTGAGCGAAAATGGGAAAACAGGGAACGAATAGGATTTAAAAAATAATCCGGTAAAAAAAAACAGGCAATTTGAAAATGGATAACTATTTCACGGAGCTGGCAGCATACCATCTATGGGCAACAGAAATTACCTGTGGCTGGTTAAGCAATATCAGCAATGAGCAATGGAACCAGCCGGTCATCAGCAGCTTTGGCAGCATCCGGCAAACAACGCTCCACATGCTTTCTTCAGAAGATGCCTGGGTGCAAAGACTGCACGGAAAAGAAAATGTTGAGCAGTTAGAAAAGACGTTCCAGGGCACGAAAGAAGAGCATATTGCGCTATGGAAACAATTGTCTGGGCAATTCAAGGCATTCGTTACAGCCTTTGATGAAAGCCGCCTGAGCGACCAGCTTCATTTTAAGCGTTTCAATGGTGAAGCATCTTCCGCAAAATATTACCAGCTATTTGCACAGGTCGTCAATCACGCCACTTATCACCGTGGCCAATTGGTGACCCTGCTCAGGCAGGTGGGTTATACGGATGTAAATGCTACAGATCTTATTGTTTATTATCGCAATTAAAAAAAATTAAAAGGCAGCTTAAAAAATAAAATATGGAAACGATCCAGTTAAAAAATAAAACAGCCGGAACAAACAAGAAAGCGGCTCCAAAAGCCTCAGCAGCAGTAAAAAAGGGATCAACCCTTACAGGCAGCCAGGCTGTAATGGAAGCATTGATAGCAGAAGAAGTAAATACCATTTTTGGCTATCCCGGCGGGGCTATTATGCCTATTTACGATGCATTGTATGATTATACTGACCGGTTGCAGCACATTCTTGTACGCCATGAGCAGGGTGGTGTACACGCCGCCCAGGGCTTTGCGCGCACCAGCGGTAAAGTAGGTGTTGCCTTTGCTACCAGCGGCCCCGGTGCCACCAACCTGGTGACCGGCCTGGCAGACGCGCAAATTGACTCTACTCCCCTGGTTTGCATCACCGGCCAGGTGTTTGCCCATTTGCTGGGAACAGACGCTTTCCAGGAAACAGACGTGATCAATGTGACCATGCCGGTAACCAAATGGAATTACCAGATCACGGATGCGGCAGAGATCCCCTCTGTTCTTGCAAAAGCCTTTTATATTGCCCGCAGCGGCCGGCCCGGCCCCGTGTTGGTAGATATTACAAAAAATGCGCAGCTTCAGCAGTTTGAATATCCGGGCTACCAGAGATGTGAGCATGTGCGCAGCTATCGCCCCAAGCCCATCATCCGCAAAGAATACATAGCAGAAGCTGCAAAGCTGATCAACAGCGCTAAAAAGCCTTTTGTGATCTTTGGTCAGGGCGTGATCCTGGGCCAGGCAGAAAAAGAATTTAAAACCTTTATTGAAAAGGGCAACCTCCCCGCAGCATGGACCATCATGGGCGAAGGAGCCATTCCAACTAACCACCCCTTAGGTGTGGGAATGCTGGGCATGCATGGTAATTACGGACCTAATGTTTTAACCAATGAATGCGATGTGCTGATTGCGGTAGGTATGCGCTTTGATGACCGCGTTACAGGACGGTTAGACAAATATGCCAAACAGGCTAAAGTAATTCACCTGGATATAGATCCGGCAGAAATTGACAAGAACGTAAAAACAACCGTTGCCGTTTGGGGCGACTGTAAGGAGACCCTGCCTTTATTAACCAGGCTGATTGAAGCAAAAGACCATTCAAAATGGCTGAAACAATTTAAGAAGTACGAGGCGGAAGAAATAAAGGAATGCATTGAACCGGAAATGCACCCCAAAGGCCCTGTAATGTCCATGGCAGAAGTGATGGAGGCGCTGAATGAGCTGACAAAAGGCGATGCCGTTATTGTAACAGATGTGGGGCAGCACCAGATGGTGGCCTGCCGTTATGCAAAATTCAACCATACAAGAAGCAATATCACCTCGGGCGGGCTGGGAACTATGGGGTTTGGATTACCTGCTGCCATAGGAGCAAAATACGGTACACCAGACAGAACCGTGGTTGCGATTATTGGTGATGGCGGATTCCAGATGACCCTGCAGGAACTGGGCACCATTATGCAATTCGGGGCGGCTGTAAAGATCCTGATCCTGAATAATGAGTTTCTGGGAATGGTACGCCAGTGGCAGCAATTATTCCATGACAGGCGTTACTCCTTTGTAAACATCACCAGCCCCGATTTTGTAATGCTCGCAAAATCCTATGGAATAGAAGGCCAATCCATCGATCAGCGCGCAGACCTGAAAACGTCTCTTAAAACAATGCTGGATCATGATGGGCCATATTTGCTGGAAATAAAAGTAGGCAAAGAAAATAATGTATTTCCGATGGTGCCGCAGGGCTGCAGCGTAAGTGAGATCAGGCTAAAGTAGTCGAACCCTGATGGCAGCTGCCGGATCAAAAATAAACAAATAATGCAGGATAATATTTTCCCGGACATCCCTGTTCAGTATAACAATATACTAAGCGCTACAAGATCATTAGATTTCAATATGGCATCTGATCTGCAAACGGGTAGTCTTTTAAAAACCTTAGTGGCGTCCAAACCTGGTTCCAATATCCTGGAACTGGGCACAGGGAGCGGGCTTTCGGCATCATGGATTCTGGAAGGAATGGATAAAAGTTCACGGCTTACAAGTATTGAAAACAATGCAGTTTTGTTAAACATCGCGAAGGAATACCTGAATGATGACCGGGTTAGTTTTGTTCTTGCCGACGGGTATGAATGGATCAGCAGTTATACCGGCCCGGGGTTTGATTTCATATTCGCTGATGCCATGCCAGGCAAATATGACCTGTTTGAAGAAACAATTGCGCAGCTGAACGAAGGTGGCTTCTATGTCATTGACGACATGCTACCACAGCCCAACTGGCCGGAAGGCCATGCGGCAAAAGCAGCGGCCTTTATAACAATGATCGGTAAAAGAAAAGACCTGGCGATTACCAAATTAAACTGGTCTACAGGAATCATTATTGCCACAAAACATTCTATGAATCCATAATGGTAACCGAACCGGCCATATTGAATATCAGATCCACCCCGGTTGTTGAACATTATCAATAAAACAATGGAGCAGAAATCAACAGTAGAAGAAATAAAGCAACGGTTTGACAACGATGTTGAACGGTTTTCGAACCTGGATACCGGGCAGGTATCCACGATTGATGCAACCGTATCACTGGAGCTGATCACCGAGGCGGCAAAACGGATCGTTCCGGCGGCCACCCAATTGCTGGACATCGGCTGTGGGGCAGGCAATTATACGCTTATGATGCTAAAGAAATTGCCGGAGCTGAACTGCACGCTGAATGACCTCAGCAGACCCATGCTGGATAAGGCTTTTGAAAGGGTTTCTGCAGCAGCCCGGCATAACGTAACCCCCGTTCAGGGAGACATCCGGAAAGTAGTACTTCCGGAAAATCACTTTGATATTATTCTTGCCGGGGCGGTTTTACACCATCTGCGGGATGATCATGACTGGGAAGCCACGTTTCAGAAACTGTACAATCTGCTGAAACCGGGTGGTTGCCTGATGATCTCCGACCTGGTCACACAGGAAAGCAGCGCCGTCAGTGATTACACCTGGGAACGCTATGGCGATTACCTGGAATCGGTCAAGGACAAAGCCTACCGGCGGACCGTGCTGGAATATGTTGCAAAAGAAGACAGCCCACGCTCCGTAACCTACCAGTTAGAGCTGATGAAGAAAACGGGTTTCCGCATAACAGAGATCTTACATAAGAACATGTGCTTTGCAGCTTTTGGAGGAATAAAGTGAGTGATGAGCGATGAATTATTGTTGATGAAAGAAAAACGGTCGATACAACTAAGTCATTTTATAAACAGGAATAAATCAGAAATTATGTTTTTACAACTGGCGCATACAAAAACAGAGATCTACAAACTAACGGGATCATTTGTTGTGGCTCGTTGTAAAGCAACAGAGCCCTTCCCAAAAGAAGAAAAATTTTCTCTCGTCAATCAAATAAGAAGAGAAGCTATATTGGCTCATTTGAATCTTGCTGAAGGGTGTTCCAGAAAATCCAGCGCTGAAAGATGCCGGTTTTTTAAAATATCAAGAGGCTCCGTTATAGAAGTTGATGCAGCATTAGATTTAGCTACAGATCTCAGTTATACAACAATCGATGAAATAAAACATTTAGAAGAACCACTTATCAAGTGTTACAAACAACTTTCCGGATTGATTAAATTCACCCATTATTGATTATTCATTACTCATTATTCATAATTCAAACACAGAATGAAACAACAATACACCATTACCGTTTACGCAGAAGACCAGATCGGTTTACTGGCGCGCATTACCATTATTTTCTCAAGAAGAAAAATAAACATTGATGCATTGAACACTTCTTCATCTGAAATACCGGGCATACACCGTTTTAATATCCTGATTGAGGAAACAGAGGAAGTAGTAAAAAAACTTTGCAGGCAAATAGAAAAGCAGGTAGAAGTGCTAAAGGCCTATTACCACCTGAATGATGAAATTGTATGGCAGGAACTGGCGTTATATAAAGTACCTACCCGCCAGGTAACTGAAAAGATGGTGGTAGAGCGCATTTTAAGAGAATATGGTGCGCGTGTGGTAGCCATTAACAATGACTATACGGTTTTTGAATGTACCGGCCACAGGGAGGAAACTGATAAACTGGTGTCCCTCTTTGAAAAATACGGGCTGATCGAATTTGTTCGCGGTGCGCGCGTAGCCATTATCAAGGCCAGCGAGGGATTTCATAAAAAGATCAAGGAATTTGAAGCAAAGCAGCCTGGCGAAGAGGTGATCGAAAATCAATACCTGAATGAGCAGGACAAAATATTCAGTATGTAAGATTAAAAAGGTATTTTAAAACCAGACTATGGATATAGAAAAAACCATACCGGTGCTCCGGATCTTTGATTACCCAAAAGCCGTTGAATTTTATGTGCAGTGGCTGGGATTTACCATTGAATGGGAGCACCGGTTTGAGCCCGGTATGCCTGTTTATATGGAAATCACCAAAGGCAATCTTACCCTGCACCTGAGTGAGCATCACGGCGATGCATCTCCCGGTGCAAATGTGTTTCTCTGGTGCACCGGCTTAAAAGCGTTTCATAAAGAGCTGGCCGGCAAAAATTATAAATACAACCGTCCGGGGCTGGACGAAACCTTTTACGGTTCCTGGTGCGTAACGGTCAATGACCCTTTCCATAATAAAATTTCTTTTAACGAAAAAAAAACTGACCACAAAGATTGAGCAATGTATATATTTGACATCATTAACAGTACCCGGCAAAAGGCCATAGCGATCATCAACGAAACTTCTCTCGGAGACCTGAACAGGATCCCCTCAGGGTTTAATAATAATATCGCCTGGAATTTCGGGCACCTGGTCGTGAGCGGCTACAGCCTTGTTTTCCGCGCCACACAGGCGGACCCTGATTTCCTGATTCCCCACCTGGATCAATACAGAAAGGGCACCCGCCCGGAAACGCCGGTAACAACAGCAACAATCAGGGAGCTCATTGAATTATCCAATACCTTTACCCCGGCCGTAAGGGACGCGGTGAACAGTAACCGGTTTGCGAGCATTGCGGAATATACCACCGATACTTTTGGTGTTCCGGTTACAACCATAGAGGATATGATTACCACAGTAGCGCTTCATGATGCAGTCCACTGCCAGATAATCAGGGATTACAAACGCATTTTAAATACAGAAAAATAATTATTTTTAAACCTGTCTGCCGTCGGGCAGGCAATAAATCAATCACAAAAGCTTTATAACAAACTAAAGCAAAAAACTAAAAATCAAATGGCAAAGTTAAATTTTGGCGGCGTTGAAGAAAACGTAGTGACCAGGGAGGAATTTCCATTAAGCAAGGCTCAGGAAATTTTAAAAGACGAAACTGTGGCAGTTATCGGTTATGGAGTTCAGGGGCCCGGTCAGGCCTTAAACCAAAAAGACAATGGCATCAATGTAATCGTTGGCCAGCGTAAAAATTCAAAAAGCTGGGATAAAGCTGTGGCAGATGGTTTTGTTCCGGGTGAAACGTTATTTGAAATTGAAGAAGCATTACAGCGCGGCACCATTATCTGTTACCTGTTGAGCGACGCAGCCCAGATAGCGCTGTGGCCTACCGTTCAAAAATATTTAACTCCCGGCAAGGCCCTGTATTTCTCTCATGGCTTTGGCATCACGTTCAATGAGCAGACAGGCATTGTACCTCCTAAAGATGTTGACGTATTTTTAGTAGCCCCCAAAGGCTCCGGTACTTCTTTGCGTCGTATGTTCCTGCAGGGCCGCGGGCTGAACAGCTCCTATGCTATTTTCCAGGATGCTACCGGCAAAGCAAAGGATCGTGTTATTGCATTGGGCATTGCAGTAGGCAGTGGATACCTGTTTGAAACCGATTTCAAGAAAGAGGTATTCTCTGACCTGACTGGTGAAAGAGGTACATTAATGGGCGCGATCCAGGGGATCTTTGCTGCACAATATGAAGTACTGCGTTCCAAGGGCCACTCTCCTTCTGAAGCCTTCAATGAAACAGTGGAAGAACTGACCCAATCTCTGATGCCGCTGGTTGCAGAAAACGGCATGGACTGGATGTATGCCAACTGTTCTACAACGGCCCAGCGTGGTGCTTTGGATTGGTGGAAAAAATTCAAGGATGCCACCCAACCTGTATTTGAAGAGCTGTATGAAAGCGTGGCAACCGGTAAAGAATCCCAACGTTCTATCGACAGCAATTCCCAGCCTGATTACCGTGAAAAACTGAATGCAGAGCTGAAAGAACTGCAGGAAAGCGAAATGTGGCAGGCAGGAAAAACTGTACGCAGCCTTCGCCCGGAGAACCAGGCGGTATAAACGGCTAAAGCCCTTTTAAAAGAGGGTGTATCAAAAGTCGTCATTTCGAGCGAAACGTAGTGTAACCGGAAAAATCTTATAAAATGTTTTGTATTGATTATGAGATATCTCCGTTTTGCTTCGCTTCAGCCGGTATGACGGCTTTTTTTATTTTGACACAGCCTCTTTTATATGCAGCATAGCAGTATTCTGCAATATTATTAATACAGCAAGACGCGGAATGTCAATTGTCCATAATAAAAACGCTACAGGTGATAAGAAGATGGCATTTCTTTTACCCCTAAACTATAAGAGACAATTATGAAGAACAGATGAAGACGCGGCAGCCCGGACAAGGCTTTTTGAAGCTTCAATGAATATAAGCCGGGCGCATAATGATCTGTTAATTGACAAAGGGTTCATTATTGATAACGAATCAATTAAAAAATAAAGAACTTGCTGCTGCCAATCCCGCGTGTTTCACATAGTTGCTCTGGCATAGTAGTTGATATTAGCTTAGTATAGAGCTATTAAAAACTATTTTTATGAAAAAGAAAATTTTGCAACTTTCAATGGCAGCGTTTGCCCTGATATTCGTAAATGCTGCTGACGCGCAAATAGGCGTGGGATCTGCGGTGAAAGCTTCTGTAGGCGGCTCCGTTTCATCGGCTGTAAGCGCCACAAAAGCCGCATCTGCAGCAACCAATGCTGCAAATAAGGTGTCCGCTGCAACTACTAATACGGTGGACAAAACAAAAGCCGCCACTGCAAATGCGATAGACCGGACAAGAACAGCTGCGGGCAATGCAGTAAATAACACAACTGTTGCTGCAAAAAGCGCAGCTGCTTCAGGCGCTGCTGTAACTGCAGGCGCACCAACTTCCGGTTCCGTTTCCGCCGGCGCATCCGCTACTGGGAAAAAAGGTAATGTGGCCGCACATACCCATGAAAACGCGGTCATACAGGCAGGTGATGTAAACGCAGGCGCTAACGGTGAAACCGCTACCGGCGTACAGGCAGCTGTTCCCGGTGCAAAGGCAAAGGCCAAAGAAACAGCTAAGACAATCACTCAGGAAACAAAGAGCGCAGCAAAAGCCGTAACAACCGGTGCCCAGAAAGCAACCGGTAAAGCAAAGAGCATTCTTCCGTCTGCAGGCGCAACGGTAACGGTGAGCGCTTCTGGTAGTGGCAATGCAACCACTAATCAATAAAATCCATAATGATTTATTTCTTTATTTAACCTGAATTCATAAATACCAGCCCTCTTGTAACAAACAAGAGGGCAATTTTTACCCTGTAATGAAACTTAAAAACCGGCAGTATGCATATGCTGAGAAAAAAGACAATCCCTGTTGCCCTGCTAATGCTGGCTCCTATATTCTGCTTAGGGCAGCAGGACAGCACTAAAAAAAACGAACTGAGCATAGGAGTTAATTACCAGACAAGACTGCACTATTTTGGAAGAACAGACAGTCTTCAAAGCAGTGGCCTGTTACCTAATATCGGTTTTCAGTTAAAAAACGGTCTGTATATACAGAGTAATTTCATTTTTATTCAGAACAAAGCCTCTTCTGTAACCTATGCCGGAACAACCATAGAAGGCGGATACCGCTTTAAACCTTCAAAACAATTTAATGGCAATATTTTTTATACGCAGATCCTGTACAAGGATAAAAGTGAGCTGCCCCAATCAGCATTAAAGGCACAAACGGGGATTAACGCCAGTTATAAAACCGTAGTCAACATTAACGCCGGTGCTGATCTAAAGTTCAGCGGCAAGCAAACAGATATCGGCACCACACTTGGCTTAGATCATATTTTTGTTCTGCATAAGGCAGGCAGTCATGTAGCCTTTGCAATAGACCCATCGCTGTACATGTATGCAGGCACTCAAAAATTCACTAAAACGTATATTGAGCGAAAGAGTTTTTTGGGAATACCTGTATCCGAACAGGAAACGACCCAAACATATGATGGGTTTAACATTTTAGCATACGAAGCATCCGTACCGGTTGTTGCTGTTGCAGGAAAGTTTTATGCGGTAATAATACCGGCCTATGTTGTGCCGCAGCATTTACTGGAAGGAGAAACCGGCAAAAATCTGTTCTACCTGACCCTGGGGGTTGGCTTTAAGTTTTCAAAGTAGCATCAGATAATAAAATTATACTGATTCCAAGCGTAAAACCTTTATTCCTTTTACCTTTGGGCATGAGCATTGAATTTGAAAAAGCAACTGAACGGTTAAAAGGCATTGTTGCCAATACGCCTTTACAATACAATCAAAACCTATCCAGGCAATATAATTGCGCTGTTTATCTTAAACGCGAAGATCTGCAGGTGGTACGTTCCTACAAACTGCGGGGCGCCTACAATATGATGAGCTCTTTGCCAAAAGAAAAGCTGGAATGCGGCGTAGTATGTGCCAGTGCCGGCAATCACGCTCAGGGCTTTGCCTACAGCTGCAAGGCATTAAACATCCGGGGAATCATTTTTATGCCCTCCATCACTCCCAAACAAAAAATAACGCAAACCCAAATGTTTGGAGGAGATAATATTGAGATCCGGTTAACCGGAGACACATATGATGACTGCGCCAACGTAGCTAAAAAATTTACGGCAGAAAATAATATGACCTTTGTTCATCCTTTTGATGATGAAAAAATAATTGAAGGCCAGGCTACAGTTGGTGTGGAAACCTGGGAGCAGCTTAAAAAGATCGATTATATTATTATTCCCATTGGCGGCGGTGGGTTATGTGCCGGTGCGGGTACTTTTATAAAAAGCATAAGTCCTCAAACCAGGATCATTGGCGCTGAGCCGGAAGGCGCCCCTTCAATGACCGAAGCATTAAAAGCCGGTTATCCCGTAGAACTAAAAAATATTGACCGTTTTGTAGACGGTGCTGCTGTGAAGCGCGTAGGGGATATCACTTTTAACCTGTGCAAAACTATTTTAGACAGGGTGCTACTGGTGCCCGAAGGAAAGATCTGTACCACTATATTACAATTATATAATAAGGATGCCATTGTGGCTGAACCGGCAGGAGCCATGTCGATAGCTGCGCTGGACCTGATCAAAGATGAAATAAAGGGTAAAAATGTAGTGTGCATTGTAAGCGGCAGCAATAATGATATTGACCGGATGCAGGAAATAAAAGAACGGAGTTTACAATATGAAGGGCTCAAACATTATTTCCTGATCAACTTTGCGCAGCGACCGGGCGCCCTGAAGGAATTTGTAAATGATGTACTGGGACCGACGGACGATATTACCCGCTTTGAATACATGCAAAAGACCAATAAGGAAAGCGGCCCCGCCTTAATTGGTATTGAATTAAAGAACCGGGAAGACTATTTCCCCCTGATAGAGCACCTCGAAAAAATGCAGATCGAATTCACTGAATTGAACAAGGATGACACCCTTTTCAGTTATTTGGTATAATCAATCATTATTGTTTTTGCATATTGGTCATATGCCCATCCGCATCAAAATTCATGTAAAATTACTGCGGCACTATTATGCGTCTTCACGCCGCTTGTTCCTGTCAATATTTACAATCCTGGTACGATATATGAATTAAGCTTTTAAACATGTAATCAGCAATGAAATGGTACATCGGTTGTTCCGGTTTTTCTTATAAGGAATGGAAAGGTCATTTTTATCCGGAACCGCTCGCTCAGAAAAACTGGTTCACCTATTACTGTACCCAGTTTAACAGTATTGAAATCAATTCCAGTTTTTACAGAACCCCTTCTTCCAAAAGCCTGAAAAACTGGTACACAGGAAGCCCGGAAAGCTTTTTATTCAGCCTGAAGGTACCCCGGTTAATTACCCATCTGCACCAGCTTAAAAATTGCGAAGATCTTTTAACTGACTTTTACCAGCATATTTCAAAGGGCCTGAAAGAAAAGCTGGGCATCCTGCTGATGCAGTTCCCTCCAAAATTCAGCTATACAGATGAGCGCCTGGAACTGCTTATCAATAGCATTGCGCCTCATATGAAAGTAGCCGTTGAATTTCGTCACGATTCCTGGTTCCGGCAACCGCTCATTAAGGAGCTGGGAAAGCAGCATATTGTTTTTTGCGGTCAAAGCTACCCCGGAAATATTCCCGATACCGTTTTTATAAATGCATCAACTGCCTATTACCGCTTTCATGGCAAGCCTGTGCTCTATAAGTCTGCATACCCGCAAAAGACGTTAAAAAAGGTATTTGAAACAATACATGCCGCACAGTATTTAAAGGAAGCCTATGTATTCTTTAACAATACATGGGGAACGGCCGCAATAGAAAATGCGCGACAGTTTGCACAATGGATATAAAACACCCCAAAGCCGGTCTTTTTCAAACAGATCAGACATATAGGATAAAACGATTTTAAAAAACAGCTGTTCCTGCTGACAATCCCTTGTCACCTGTCTGTTTTAGCTTTGAATTTATTAAAGCAACAGATATGAGCAACGGAAAAACAAAAGCAGCAACAAAGCTAACGATCAATGAACAGGGTTACTGTACATCTCAAAAAATAAATAAGAACCAGCCGGTTCCAGATGCGCCTGGCAAAGCGGCACAGGACCCCTTCCGGCAAATGATCGTAACAATTCCGCGGTTCTGGGCATTCAGTCTAAAAAATATCGGCCAGGGCTCCCTGTGCTGATTTTTTATCCTGATAGCATTGCTGACAAGCAACTGCCTTCATGCTTTTACGGATATAACCGGTAACAATCAATCTTCCCCAACCAGGAACACTGCATTTGTAAATAGCAGCTTCCCATTTTCCCAGAAGTTCCGGAACAGCACATCATCCGTCAGATAAATGATGTTTCCCTTACCAAGATCCTGTACGGCAAACAGAACGCCGTCTTTCATTTTTTTTAATAATTTCGTTCCGGTGAACCCGGACATCTTATTATCTGAATTGATGATGCCCACATTCCATCCGTCTTTTGCAATAGGCCTGTAAATCTTATTGTCCATCTTCAATGTATAGTAGTAGTCCGGATAACCAAACATCAGCGGGTGCGTATTATCAACCCTTACCCTGTATATGGATCCGGGTGTGGTTTCAGAAACCTCTTCCCGCTCACGGCTGCCAAATACAGATGGCTTTATAATACTGTCTTTCCGGGAGGCGCTGTCCTCCTTGAGTTTCAGGCTGCACCAGTCCAGTTTTGACAATTGGGTCACCGCGCTTTCCAGCGCAATCAGTCGTCCCCCGTTTCTTACCCAGGCTGCAATAAAGGCCGATGATTCTTTGCCGGAAAGAAAATCATAATTGCCATCAGGTACAATGATCACATCCACATTGCCCAGATTCAGTTTATTGAGGTCGTTACTGTTTACCAGGCTAACGGGATATTTTAATTCATTATCAAAAAAACTCCACACTTCACCAGCAGCATAGGCACTGGCTTCCGGCCCCGTTACCAGCACTACCCGCGGCGCTTTAACAGCCCGTACTGAAGGGCTTCCAAAATCAAATCCTGTATCTACCATGCCCGTGCTTACGGCAGATACGGGAACCATATTGCTATCTGCTGCGGCCTTCACCTTTGCAAGCAGGTCGCTTGAAGGCAGGTTATTGCCTGTTTTTAAAATGATCACAGCGCCTTTTGAGAACTTCTGATGATTGAACGTAAAATCGTTTTCCGCAATCCGCAGTTTTACCCGGTTTTGCAGCAACTGTGCCGCAGCCCTGGCGGTATTCATTCCCCAGGGCATTACGTACCCATAAGCCTCATTTATACCCCCCCGTACCTCATCGTTGGCAGTAACGGCATTAACGGTAAAGACCTGTCTGGAGGCATAGCCTTTTAGACCATAGGCATAAGGAAGTGCCCAGGCAGTAATGTCATAGGTTACAGAATCGGTAAGCCTTGATTCCGGTTCAAACAACACCTGTATCAGTGCGGATCTGGGCTGCCGGGTGCTGACCACTATATCCTTTTTTTCAATGGAGAAGGTTTCTTCCCTGCGGGTATCGTAATTCCACCCTTTTCCGCTTCCGGTGGCAGTACCATAGCGGATACTGTTTTTCGTCAGTAATTTTTTCAGCGCATCCAGTTTTTGTTCATCTGCTTTGCTGTATTTAATAATAAAAGACCTGTAGCTGCCGGTTTTGCCTTCAGCAGCGTTTGCAAAATAATCGCTATACTGCTGCAGCAGCTGTGCTGCGTTTGCTGATGCGGTTTCCACCGTGCTTAACCCGGTAGTAACATGATGCGCCACCCTGCTTACCAGGGTCACGGTATCTCCGTCACCGGCCTGTACGGCAAGCCCGGCACTTATTCCGCCCTGCTCGTAGGTCATGCCTATTGCTCCGCTATACAGCGGGTATGTATCGCCATAGGAAGGGTAAAACAGATCAAAGCGCTCTTTGGTAAAATATAGCCAACCCTTCTGGTCAAAATACTTAGCGTGGTTTTTACCGATCACTTTCTGAAAATCGCGCTGCCATTTGGTTAATACATCGTGGTAGGGTTCTGCCGCGGGAGCAAAATAATAGGGGGCATTGTATCCCTGCTCGTGAAAATCTACGTGTATCTGGGGTAGCCATTGGTTGTACAATGCCACACGGTACCGGCTTTCCTGCTGTGTTTGCCAGGCCCAGTCGCGGTTCAGGTCAAAATTATAATGGTTGCTTCTGCCCTGGGGCCAGGGCTCCCTGTGTTCCCGTGCCTGTGGGAAGGCGTTGGCTGATTTGCCTACAACGCCATTATACCAGTTCACATACCGGTCGCGGCCGTCAGGGTTCAGGCAGGGATCAATAATTACCAGTGTATTTTTCAGCCATTCCTTCGTTCCGGCATTGGCGGGGTTTACCAGTTCGTATAAAGTAAGCATGGCGGCCTCAGATGAGGCCGGCTCATTACCATGCACATTATAGCTGAGCCAAACAATAACAGGCGCCCCGGCAGCCTGGGCCTGCCCGTTAGCCATTGCCAGATTTTTTTGACGGATTGCATCAATATGCTGCAGATTTTGCTCTTCCCCCACATAAGCCACTATCAAAGGCCGGTGCTCATTGGTTTCGCCATACTGATACAATTGCACCATTTTGCTGTTGGCGGCCACATGCTTAAAATACTCCACTAACCTGTAATGCGGTGTAAAACGGTTACCCGGTTTATAGCCCAAAAAACTTTCGGGCGCCTGTAACTGGGAAAAACCGCTTGTACAATACCACCCAACTGAAATAAGAAGAAAAAATCTTTTAAACATAAATTTTCTGTAATGATGCGCTTTTTATGGCCTGTTTACAATTAATAGCTTGCGCATACAGTGCCCGCAGCCCTTCGTTCCCGATGACCGGGCATGCCAGATGGTTTCATAGCTGATGCTGTACCTTCTGCGAAAGACCGATGGGATCAGCGAAAAATCTGGTATATGAAAACTACCGGCGAATTTTCAAACAGGCACTCAGTACCCCGGGTTCTGCTTAATTATTTTTTCAGAAGCATCCACATCCCGCTGCGGGATCGGGAATACCAGTTCGTTGGCATTCCAGTCAAAATCACCCGTTGCCAAATGAAGCCTTCTCAGATCATGGATCCGGGTTCCTTCAAAAGCCAGTTCATGAAACCGCTCATCCAGTATCGCCTGAAGCCCGGGGTTCACCACAGGATCCAGCCCCACTCTGATCTCATTCCGGATCTGTGCCAGGTCCTGCTGCGGAGTGGCGCCAACCGTTGTGCCCAACCGTTGATTACATTCTGCACGGTTCAGGTACATTTCTGCAATACGCACAACCGGCAGGTTTTGATAAGGTGAAAGCCATTTTGAACAGTACATATTCCCGGGCCTTCTGCCTGTACCTTCATAATACCACCCGGTGCTCCTGTAATCACCTGCGGGATAAGTATCTATAAAACCCGCATCAATACGTACATCTGCACGGCCGATCCCGTCCAGGCTTGCATAAAAGGTAGCCATGCCGTCGTTGGCATCTCCCGCGTTATTTTGTTCATTCTGCTGAATTTCCCAGATTGACTCATCAGTATTTTTGTTTGCAAAAACTGCAGAAATGGAAGCATTCATTTTATACTTCCCGCTTTTGATTACTTCCGATGCCGCATCACGGGCTTTTACATAGTCCTGCTGTTGCATATATACCCTGCTCAAAAAAGCATAGGCTGTAAATTTATCGGCTCTTGTGCCATTGTCATCTGGCAATACCTGAATGGCTGCCTGAAGGTCTTCTATTACCTGTTTGTATACTTCTGCAACAGACGATCTCGGTGTTTTCAAAAAGGCCTGGTCTTCTGTTGTTGTGGGTGTGGTTTTAATTACAACACCCATCTGGCTGTTGCCGGGCGTAGCGCCCCAGGGCAGTGCATATAACCGCACCAATTCAAAGTGCATGATCCCGCGGATAAAATAAGCTTCGCCCTGCAGGGTCTTTTTTAATTCTTCATCCTGCACCTTGTCTATATTTTCCAATACAATATTTGCATTATTGATTGCGGCGTATGCATCTGTCCAGGTACGGGTCACGTCTGCATTATCCGGGGTCATCTGCTTTAATGAAATATCATCATAGCTCACAAAGGTGCCCCTCCATGAGCAATAGTCTTCACTTGCCAACAGATCCGGGATCATCAAAAGGTTGGTGCCATACAGGGACCCTCTTCCCATAATGGAATACCCTCCTATGATCAAGGCCTCAACATCCTGATCATTTTCAATAGCATTACCAGCCTCGATGGACTGCTCCGGTGCAACATCAAGGATTTTTTTACACGAGAACTGTATCAGCAGGCAAAAGCTCATTGCAATTATATAAAATACTTTTCTCATTTCTTTGTTTTTTAGTGAGTCAGATTATAAATCAACATTCAGGCCTATCAAAAACGTTTTGGCCAGGGGGGGAGTATAAAAATCGTGATTGAGGTTTACAGAACCGATAAACTGGGTATTGACTTCAGGGTCGTAACCTTTATACTTGGTTAATGTCAAAAGGTTTTGCCCAGACAAAAACAATTTAATATTACTGGCTTTTACTTTACCGGCAAGCTGCCTGGGCAAACTGTAGCTCAACGTAACAGATTTTAAACGGAAATAGGACCCATCCTGTACCCACCGGCTGCTTTTATTGGTGCCGTTGCCTTCGTACAACCTTGGTTGCGGAACATTCGTAACATCCCCCGGCTTTTTCCAATAGTTCATTTGATCCACTGTTTGGTTATCAAAATAGTCACCATTTACCGACTGGAAGATCCCTGCCAGGTTAAAGATATCACCCCCTTTTACAAACTGGGTTAAGATATCGAGGTCAAAACCTTTATAGGAGATCTTATTATTCCACCCGCCATAATAATCAGGGTTCGGGTTGCCCACAACGGTATCTACTGCCAGCCCGTAATCATTAGTGGTGGTTCCGTCCGCCTTCATATACAGCGCATCCCCGTTATCCGGGTCCACACCCATATATTTTTTGGTATAGAATTGCCCGAAAGGAGCCCCCACAGCTAACCGGCCTACATTTCGGTCAGTAGGCTGTACGGGAGCTACCAGCCTTGTTACTTTATTTCTGTAAGTAGATATATTAAAGGAGGTAGTCCACTTAAAAGCCGCATTTCTTATCACATCCGCATTCAGCACAAACTCCCAGCCCTTATTCTGCATATCACCTATATTTTTTGTAATAACGGTAAAACCGTTTACAGATGGCAGTGGAATATCCAGCAGCAGGTCTTTTGTTTTCTTAAAGAAATAATCCACTTCACCAGAGATGCGGTTATTCAAAAAGCCAAAATCAAGGCCTAAATCAAACTGATCTGTTTTTTCCCAGCTCAGGTTGGGATCGCCTACCTGGGAAGCTATAATACCCGCAATATTTGCATAAGGAGAACTTTCAAACAATGTCAGCGAGCTAAAGTTCCCGATTTCTGCATTGCCCGTTCTGCCATAGCTGGATCTCAGTTTCAGAAAACTGAGCGCTTTCGATTCTTTTAAGAAATTTTCCTGCGAAATAATCCATCCCGCAGAAACAGCGGGAAATACCCCGTAAGGTTTATTTTTACTAAACCTTGAAGATCCATCGGCACGAACACTTGCGCTCAGCAGGTACTTCTCATCAAATTTGAAGTTAGATCTGAAAAAATAAGACATAAACCGGTATTGGGTGGCTGTTGAGGAGCCACCTGTAATAATAGCAGCACTCGCTATTCTTGTAAATTTATCACTTGGAAATGCCCGGCCGGTCACATTCTCTCCGCTTACTTTCCCGTTCTGATATTCAATTCCCGCAAGAGCATCCACATCGGTTTTGGCAAAAGATTTTAACCAGGACAGGGTATTAGTGGTTGTAAATATTGAACTGGTGGTTTGCCCTTCATAACTATAGCCGCCGGGAGCGCCGTCCTCAGTGCGCCTGCCAAGGAAATTCGATTCCTGCAAGTTTGTCCAGTCAATACCATTCTGGCTGCGGAATTTCAGGTTTGGAAGAATATTCGCTTCAATAAATGCACTGCTTGTTGTACGGTAGATCTTGTTCCAGTTCCGGTTATTTCCTTCCACTTCAATCAGACTATTGTAATAAAGCGTATTCCTGTTCAGTAATCCGGTAGCCGGATCATACATAGGCTGTATAGGAGGCAATGCATTTAGCTGAACCGGGTTACTAAAAGCGTTATCACTGCTGACCCGGTAATTATTGGTCTGGTTCAGCGAAATATTAGCCCCTACCTTAAAAATCTTATTCAGATCATGCTCCAGGTTTATCCTGCCGGTTGCCCTGGTTAGCCGGTTTCCGATAATGATCCCTTTCTGATCATTATAACTGGCACTTGCAAGGAAACGGGTGCGTGCATCACCTCCCGATACTGAAGCGGTATATTGCCGTACATACCCGTTTTGAAACGCTGCTTTTGCCCAGTTGGTGTTATTATTGCTGTTCCAGTCATCTGTACCTGTTTCGGATGCAAACTCATCAGCAGCATTATATCCCGCATTTTCAGCCGCTGCCGTGAACAGTTCCCTGTACTGGTCTGCGTTCAAAAACTGCTGATAATGTGTGGGGGTAGACCATCCGTTGGATATACCAATATTTACTTTTGTTTTACCCTGTTTTCCGCTTTTTGTGGTAACCAGAATCACCCCATTGGAAGCGCGGGCGCCATATATGGCGGCTGAAGAGGCATCTTTCAGAACTTCAATACTTTCTATATCATCCGGGTTCAATGTGGCCAGCGGATTGTCCGGCTCATCGGAACTGCTCAGCTGCTGGTTAACCACCGGAACCCCATCTATAACCACAAAAGGCTGCTGACCGGCAGAAATGGAAGAGATCCCTCTTACCCTTATTTTTAACCCCTGCCCCAGCTTGCCACTGCCGGAATTAATAAAAACACCAGATGCCCGCCCCTGCAGCGCCTGCTCAAAACTACTGACCGGTTGCTCTTCAAAATCTTTTGCACTGACCCTGCTGATTGAGGAAGTAACATCCCTTTTTATTTTGGTACCATACCCAACAACCATAACTTCGTTCAGATCTGTGCTGCCGCTCGTTTTCAAGCGTATATCCAGTTCCGGGGCCACTGTTACTTCCTGCGTTAAAAAAGTAACAGCAGAAACCTCCAGCGCATCAAATCCCTTAGGCACTTTTAGCGAAAAGCGTCCGTCTTCCCCTGAAATCACTCCCTGCCTGGTACCTTTTACTACAATACTTGCCCCGGGGATCGGTTCACCGGAATCGGCATTTTTAACTGTCCCCTTCACATCTGTTTGCGAGTAACTCACAATAGAAAACAGCAATCCTAAATAAAAAAATAAGATCTTTCTCATGTCTTGCTTTGATTTAAAATGTAAGGTTTAGATAATGAAAAGTAATCAATCATCCAGTTACTGCAAAAAAAATTATGAGGACTGCTGTTTTTTGTTCTGCTGCTGACAGCCCCTTGTCACTCCCCCGGCATAGTTTTGAACTATAAATCAACAACAAAGCATCATGACAACTACAGCAAAACAAACCACAGCAGTGAGCAAAGAACAATTATTAAAGCACTGGCAGGGGCACCGCAATCTTACCCGCAGGGTGATCGAGGCCTTTCCTGAAAAAGAGCTTTTTGAATTTTCAATAGGCGGTATGCGGCCTTTTGCCAAATTAGTTGCAGAGTTACTGGCGATCGGTGGTCCTGCACTTAAAGGAATCGTGGAACAGGATGAACGCCCTTATAATGAAGCAGCTTTTGAGGCAACCTCCAAAAAGGAGCTTTTAAAGCTCTGGGACACTGCTACCAAAACGATCAATACCTATTACAGGCAAATTCCTGAAGCCGGCTTTCAAAAAATAGTTAACCTGTTCGGGCAGTATGCGTTTCCTGTTTATGAAAATATTTTTTATTTCATAGACAATGAAATTCATCACCGGGCGCAGGGGTATGTTTATCTGAGGGCACTGGGCATTACCCCTCCGTTCTTTTGGGAAAGAGGTAAATGAGCTGTACGTACAGGACCAGTGTCCTGTCAATTCTAAAGTGCAGAGCAATATTTCCCGCAGAAAAGCGCAGAATGATTTGATTATCTGCGTCAGTCAGCGCATTCTGCGGGAAATTCCAAATGAACATTTAGGCTGCCAATGACAGACTGCATTATACGTTGAAAACCAATCATACTTTAGTCATGCTGAATTTCCGCCCGGACAACCCCGGTTGGACGGGTATTTCAGCATCTATGTATATGATCACCTAACAGACCCTGAAACAAAAACAGATCCCGGAACAGGTGCGGGATGACATCTTCAGAGTGACCCGTAAGAATGATTGTCATTGCCTCATCCGAACTTTCGGATGATTTTGTTTTTACAAATGGAAAACTTGACACGGCACTAGCGCCATAGAGGTTTATCCTCTTAAAGGCAAGTTAGATACCCTAAAATGATAAAACCGGATGCCTGCCGTTGAAGCACGTATCCATTATACTCTTTTTCCGGGTAAGTCACAGTATCAACCTTTTTCAGGACGAGTCAATCTGTAATCAGGAATTTTGTAATCAATATCTTTGATTACAGATTTTTTGATTACATATTTGTAATCATCATCTGCCGGCCTGCAGATCTGAATACCAGAAATCCTTCCCGGCCTGCCCTCTTTACTACTTTCCTGAAATTAGCCGGTGTTAACCCGAAAAGGCCTTTTATGATACCGGTCCCGGTAACAACCTGCGTCAGAGCCTGAAGCATACCCACAGCTAAAACCGGGGTTTTATACCCATTATCTCATCTCTCACGCCTCATCGCTCAGATTCTTCAACTGTTTTTCTAAAATTTCCCGGATGGTCTTCTTTAATGATACGGGTTCCAGCAGGGTTGCATAATCCCCGAACGTTATAAACCAACGGGCAAAATCGCTTTCAGGATAACGGCTCATAAAGGTCATTTCGATGCCCTTATCCGTTACCTTTTGTTCCACAAATCCCTGATGGCTTTTTTGCCGGTCGAGGTATTTTGCAATTGCTGGCGTTACAAGGATGCGTACTTTAGTTCTGGGAGCATCCTGCTGCCGATCCAGGAAATGTTCCAGCCCAGGGTGCTCTTTTGCAAAGGGTATCTCCAGTTTTTTTATCCCCTGTATGCGGTCGGTACGAAAGCGGCGGTAATCTTTTCTGAGGTGGCAATAGGCCATCATATACCAGAACTCATTTTCATGGAATACGCCTACCGGTTCTATTGTCCGTAATGCTGCCTGGTCTGATTCCAGCTTTTTATAATTAATTTCAATCTGCACTTTTTGTGCAAGGCTATCAAATAATACGGACAGCGCATCAGGTACTTTGTCATTAAAAATGGGCTGCCCTCCACGCACCATTACCTGAGGCTCAATGCTGCTGATCCAGTCCTTTTCTGTCATACGCAGCACTGCTTTCATCTTTGCTATGGCCGCAGCAAAATGATCCCCCAAACGTTTATCAATAAAACGCTCCATCAGTTTTTCTGCCGCAACAAAACTGGACGCTTCTTCGCGTGTAAACATCACCGGCGGCAAACGGTAGCCTTCCACCAGCTCATATCCGACTCCGGCCTCGCCGGAAATCGGCACACCGGCGGTCTGCAGGCTGCGGATATCGCGGTATATGGTGCGCAGGCTTACTTCAAACCGGTTGGCCAGGTCCTGTGCTTTTACTATACGCCGGGATTGCAGCTGTATCAGAATAGCAATGATCCTGTCGAATTTATTGATCGGTTCAGCAGCCATCTGCCTGGAATATTAAAAGTTTAGTATTTTCGGGCTGAAAATAAGAAAAATACCTATGCGCCGGATGCTGACTATAAAAAACATACTACAGCCCACTTTTGCCCTTATTAGCTGTACTCTTTTAATGCTGAGCGCCGTTGTAACAGGCAGTGCCCAAAAATTTGACAAGAGCCTGATGAAGCAGCTGAAAGCCACCTATGAGTTTGTGGGCTGCATCAGCAACGGGGTTGCCGTAGTACGGAATAAAGCCGGGAAAGAAGGGCTGGTGGATTCAACCGGCCATCTTGTAGCAGCTCCTAAGTACGATTATATATACGACCGCTTTGATGAAGATAAAGCACAGGCAGGCATTACCAAAAACGGTAAACTAAAAAGAGGCTTTATAAACAACAGGGGCAGGATCGTAATCCCGTTTGAGTATGATGATGCAGCTACATCTTTTGAAGCAGGCAGGTGCATGGTGGCAAAAAATAATAAATGGGGCCTTATAGATACTTTGAATAACGTAATCCTTCCACTGCAATACAGCGAGATGATCAGTTTGAACGATGGAAAATTTGCCGTAAAAACAACGGCGGGATACCGGATCTATACCAGCAGGGGCCGGCTGTTGACTCCTACCCTGTTTATTGACCTGGAGCGGTTTTATAATGGCTACACATGGGTACAGCTGAAGAACGGGGGAGTAACGCTGATTAACAGAAACGGGCAGCAACTGTTTGACCCCATCACCGGTTACCGGCTTAATGAGGTAGCCCCTTATTTTTATACTGCCACCAATACTACAATGGGGAAGACAGGGTTGATCGACACGCTCGGGCATTTTGTTATGCCTGCCATTTACAATGCTATCCAATACCGGAACGATGTGCTGGTGGTTGAAAAAAACAAAAAACAGGGGGCTTATACCTTAGCGGGTAAAGAGCTGCTATCTGTTGCATACAACTATATTTTCCCGCTCAGCAGGGATCTTTACATTGTTCAGCAAAACGGACTGAGCGGTGTAATGAACAGCAACAGGGAAACGATCATTCCCCTGCAATACAGCAATGTATTCCCGCTAAAAGATACGCTTTTAGTAACCGTTAATAAGGACACTTCGGTTTATGTTTATAATTTCAGAGGTGAAAAATTATGGCCGGAGGCTTACAGGATCGGCAATGTGGCCACTAATGCCGTTTTTGCCTGCAATGCGGATGGCAGCTATATCTTAGACCTCTCCCACCCTGCAAACAGGCTCCTGCTTGACAAAAACTGTACCATCAAAACCAACCCCGTCTATTTTGGTATTCCCACAACCCCGGGGCTGCAGATCATTTCAAAAGAGAACCGATACGGGCTGATCGATTCCACGGGCAGAATACTTATAGCGCCTCAATATGAACAGATGTATAAGATCGGCTTCAACCCCGGCTATTATGCCGTACAGAAAAATAAAAAATGGGGGATCGTCAATTTCAGGAACAGGATCATCCATGCTATTGTTTATGAACAGTTTATTGAAAGTAAAGAATACCTGAAGATGCGCCGGAAGGGGCAGAAGGATGAATTATTCAGTTTTTACATTGAAGAAGACGAGGAATAAGCTGCCATCCTTATTCTTTTTTAAAACCGGGCTACGCCGATCAGGCTTGCCAGCACAAGCAACCCAAGCATTGTAAAATAAACACCTGCAGGTAAAGCTTTCTTGCTATAAATACCACACAATATGCTGATGATAACAAAAATAACCAGCTTGGGAACAATTTTATTGTATTGCACAGCAGGATAATGCAGCATAACCATACTTAAACCGGTTATTAATATTGCAATACCCAGAAAAATAGCATATCTGTATAGCCTTCGCTCTTTTTTCGGGTATACTGCCATCAATGTAGCGGCAAAGATCAGGAACGACAGAAAATGCAGGATCAGAACGGTATTAAAGAGCCACATGATCTTTCTTTTTTGATGTATTTATTAAATAATAGGAACCCAGGCCCAAACCAAGGAGCACTGCAATAACGTGCGGGAACAATTTTGCAGCTTCAAAATCCGGATGGCTAATCACAACTCCAAAATCAGCAGCAGGTATCATAATACTGACCAACAGAATCAGACCAAGCGCTTTGTATTGCCTTGTAAAAAGCAACAGCAGCAGGATCACCCCGCAAAAAAGATCCCGTATGCCTTTAATGTATTGGAAAGAATAGTCGCCCCCGGTATGGGTATGGATACCAAAAGCGGTTTCAGCAACCAGTGGCATTACGAAAAAACGGATACCGATAAAGATTAATGTCAGACCCGTGATCAGGGATAGCGTAAAAGCGGTTTTTTGTGGAATTTTTTGCATTGTGGACTATTTTTTATTGTTACCACAAACTTCCGCTATTGCAAACACCTGGTGATGCACCCAGGTTAATTAATGAGCAGCGATCCTTTTTCTTATACGGCTGAGCGACTGAGGTTTTACCCCTACATAAGAAGATATATAATATTGAGGAATGCGCTGCTGCAGGTCCGGGTATAACTGCACAAAGTTGTGATACCGGTCCTCTGCGGAATCGGTATAAAGGGAAGTGATCTGCCCGAGCGCTTCTACAAAAAGGTGCTCGCTTATCAAACGGCCAAAACGTTCGCCTTGTCTTACATTCTTATAAAACAACTGCAGGTTATCATAGGATACCGTAAGCAAAACTCCTTCTTCCATGTGCCGGATATTCTTACCGGAAGGCTGTTTACTTAAAAAGCTTTCATAGTTGCAAACAAAATCACCTTCTTTTCCAAACCCATAAATCTTTTCCTCCCCGTCTTTATTAATGTAATACCGTACCATACCTTTTATGATAAAGCCCACCTCCCTGCAAACCGTTCCTTCTTTTAAAAAGAAATCGTTTTTTTGCACCTGCTTTTCTTTAAAAATAGTCATAAGGTATACTTTTTCAATATCATCCAGTTTTATAAACCGGCTGAACGTTGCAATCAACAAGTCATACATAGCGGTACTTTTACCTGCAAAATACAATAAACTTTAACGATAGGCAGGCCGGAATCTGCGGCGGTTGTCAACGCCTGTTCCGGGTATTATTTTCTTCCCTATTTTAACGCCTGTTTTCCTATGAAAAAACATTTTTTTGAATTAACTTGTTGCTTTATTATTAAGATAACCGTTATGAGTAGTTCAAAAGCAAAAGCCCAAAAAGAAATTGAGGTTAATGGAAAGCAGTACCATTACAGCTCCTTAAAAGACCTGCCACAGGGTTCTGTGGAGCATCTCCCCTTCAGTATCCGCATTCTGCTGGAAAATGTATTACGGAACTATGATGGGTTCAGTATTACTGATGAGCATGTACAAACGCTGGCAGAATGGTCACCAACACCTGTTGATAAGGATATTCCGTTTAAGCCGGCACGTATCCTTATGCAGGATTTTACGGGGGTTCCGGCGGTGGTGGACATGGCCTCTTTGCGGGCAGAATTTGTGCGGCACGGCAAGGACGGACAGAAAATTAACCCGGCCATACCGGTAGACCTGGTGATTGACCATTCCGTACAGGTGGATTATTTTGGCACGGATTATTCCTATGATAAAAATGTAGGACTGGAATTTGACCGTAACAAGGAACGCTATGAGCTGTTGAAATGGGCACAAAAAGGGTTGAATAATTTTACGGTAGTTCCCCCGGGTATGGGCATTTGCCATCAGGTAAACCTGGAATACCTGGCAAAGGGCGTTATTGAGCGGGACGGCTGGTTATTTCCTGATTCCCTGGTAGGTACCGATTCACATACTCCTATGGTAAATGGTATTGGCGTTATTGGCTGGGGAGTGGGCGGTATTGAGGCAGAAGCAGCCATGCTGGGGCAGCCGATCTTTTTTACCTGCCCTGAAGTGATCGGCTTAAAATTAACAGGAAAGATCCCTGACCAGTGCACCGCCACGGATATGGTGCTTTCCATTACCAAAATATTGCGCGATAAGGGCGTGGTGGGCAAATTCGTGGAAGTGTTCGGAGACGGGCTGGATAACCTTACCGTAACCGATCGTGCCACTATATCCAATATGTCGCCGGAGTTTGGCTGTACCGTCACCTACTTTCCCATAGATAACCGCACACTGGAATACATGCATTCCACCAACCGTTCCGCGGAGCAGATAAAGATTGTAGAAGCCTACTGTAAAGAAAATCTGCTATGGCGCACGGGCAATGAAAAGATCAGTTATTCTTCCGTTGTAGAGTTTGATCTTTCTTCCCTGGAACCCACTGTTTCCGGACCAAAACGTCCGCAGGATAAAATACTGGTAAAGGAGCTGGGAGCAAAATTCGCTGCCCTTTTAACCAATGAACACAACCGCCAATATTACCCGGTGCCGGAACGGAAAGAATCAGCCTGGCTAACAGAAGGAGGTTCCGGTACGGAATTCATCTTTGGCAAAGTGCCGGTTGAAAATACAGCACCTCATGAAGTTATTACAGAATCCATTCAATCCGTCCGCATCAAACACAGGAATAACGAATATGTGTTAAGCGATGGCAGTATTGTTATTGCCGCCATTACCAGTTGTACCAATACGTCCAACCCCGCCGTAATGATCGGCGCAGGGCTGCTGGCACGCAACGCCGTGGAAAAAGGGCTGCGCACCAAATCATGGGTAAAAACCTCTTTAGCCCCGGGCTCTAAAGTGGTGACCCAGTACCTGGAACGTTCCGGTCTGAATGCAGACCTGGATGCGCTGCGCTTTCATACCGTAGGCTATGGGTGCACCTCCTGCATCGGCAACTCCGGGCCGCTGCCCCCGCAAATAGCAGAAGCCGTTGAAAAGGGAGAGCTGGTAGTAGCATCCGTACTTTCCGGCAACCGGAATTTTGAGGCAAGGGTACATCCGCAGGTGAAGATGAATTTTTTAATGTCGCCCATGCTGGTAGTAGCTTATGCGCTGGTAGGGCGGGTGGATGTGAACCTGCTGGAAGACCCGCTGGATTATGACCCGAACGGCGATCCTGTGTACCTGAAAGACATATGGCCCAGCCGGGAAGATATTGTGCATACCATTAATGAATGCGTGAAGCAGGATGATTTCCAGCAGGTATATGACGTGATCTTTGACGGCTCTACCGACTGGCAACACCTGGAAGTGAGCCTTGATCAGAATTACCAGTGGGACAAAAATTCAACCTATATTAAAGAATCTCCTTTCTTTGAAGACCTGAAGGAAACCCCGGATCCCGTAACAGACATAAAAGACGCCCGTGTGTTATTATATTTAGGCGATTCTGTTACTACCGATCACATTTCCCCGGCAGGTTCCTTCAAAGAAGAAAGCGCTGCAGGACAATACCTGCTGGCGCATGGCGTTACCAAGGCCGACTTTAACTCCTATGGCTCCCGCAGGGGTAACCATGAGGTAATGATGCGCGGCACTTTTGCCAATGTGCGCATTAAAAACAAGATAGCAGACCGCGAAGGGGGCTTCAGCCGTTACTTTCCAACCGGTGACATAAAAACCGTTTATGAAACTGCAATGACTTACCAGGAAGATAAAACGCCACTAATCGTTCTGGCTGGTAAGGAATACGGCTCCGGCTCTTCGCGCGACTGGGCGGCTAAAGGAACATTCCTGCTGGGCATTAAAGCGGTCATTGCCGAAAGTTTTGAACGCATTCACCGCAGCAACCTGGTAGGCATGGGCGTAGCGCCGCTGGTTTTTGTGGAGGGGCAAAATGCGGCCTCACTTGGATTGGATGGAACAGAAACCTATACGATTACCGGCCTTGCTAACAATCTTACGCCTCATAAATTACTGGATGTAAAAGCAGTGCATCCCGGCGGAAAAGTAATTGATTTCAAGGTAAAAGCCCGGCTGGACTCTGCCATTGAAATTGAATATTACAAGAACAGCGGCATCCTGCAATATGTGTTACGGGAGTATCTGAGGAATAATTAAACGACCAGACCTGTGAGGTGACCCAAAATAATGTCAGCCTGAGCCTGACGAAGGCTGCCCCCTTGATTGTCTATATTTCGTCAGGCTCCCCCGAAGTTTCGGGGTGACAGTCAAGGGGGCTTTTTAGTCAACCCCAAAATAACAGTAATAAAAGCGGAGAGCTATAGGCTCGGGCCATAAGTTGATAGCAATAGTGCGGACAAAAACCACGGGAGCGCCCCGGGTTGGCCGGTAAGCAGGTCTGCACTGACTGGAAGATGAACGAGAGAAAAGTTTATAAAAATGATTTTGATACAGGATCATTATCAAACATTAATGACCCTTAATGGCTCAATGGTTTTATCTTTCACGGAAAACCCTACTCCCGGCTGATCTTATACACAAAGTTTAAACGATCCGGTTCTCCCTGATAAGTTACCCATTCTTCTTTTATTTTTACAGCGTTCAGTTTTTCAATTGCTTTTTGCGAGCGATAATTTTCAGCACCGATATGGAAGTAAACCGTATTAACAAATTGAAAAATATAATCCAGCATTAAATGCTTTACCTGCGTATTAAAACCGGTACCCCAGCATTTAACAGCATAAAAAGTATAGCCGATAAAAATACTGTTCTCCTCCGCACTGTAATTATAAAAACGGCTGCTGCCCGCCAGCTCCCCGCTAAGCTTATCAAAAATCAAAAAAGCGCCGCCGCTTTCTATGGCTCCTTCAAAAAAGGCCCTGAACACCTCCGGTTCATAACGGTTTTTATTGGGATGCATTTCCCATACCTTCGGATCTGAAGCTACGGCATACAAACGCTCAAAATCGGTTTCTTTCAACGGAACTAATTTTACCACTTCATTTTCAAGAACCGGCTGAATGGAAAAAGGCACGCTATTGGTCTGATCAGTCATTGTGCATTTTTATTTGCGAAGATCGATATGGGTAAAAAAGCCGGGCTTTCAGAACCCGGCTTTCAATGTACAGGAATTATTTTACAGCGTTTCCTTCAGCCAGCCAAAGAATTCGCGTTGCCAGACCATAGCGTTCTGCGGCTTTAACACCCAATGGTTCTCATCGGGGAAATAAAGGAATTTGCTCTTTATTCCTCTTAGCTGTGCTGCCTGAAAAGCGCCCTGTCCCTGCTCAATGGGCACCCGGTAATCCTTGCCGCCCTGCACAATCATAATGGGCGTGTTCCATTGTGCAACAAAGTTGGAGGGAGATGCCGCATAAGATGCCTGTGCCGCTTTGTTTTCCTTTTCCCAGTAATAGCCCCCTTTTTCCCAGTTCTCAAACCACAATTCATCCGTTGTACCGGTCATGCTTACAAAATCAAAAACCCCGTCGTGCGCAATAAAGGTCTTAAACCGGCCTTCATGCTTTGCAGCCAAAGCAAAAATAGAATAGCCTCCAAAGCTTGCGCCAACGGCGCCCCTGCGGTTTTTGTCTACATAGGGCTCTTTGGAAATATCATCGATCGCATCCAGGTAATCCTGCAATACCTGCCCGCCCCAATGTTTGCTTACTTCAGCATTCCATGCGGTTCCAAACCCCGGCATCCCGCGTCTTGAAGGAACAACAACTATGTATCCCTGCGAAGCCATCAGCTGAAAATTCCAACGGTAAGAAAAAAATTGTGTGGTGGCGGATTGCGGGCCACCCTGGCAGTACAGCAAAGTGGGGTATTTTTTATTGGGATCAAAACCCGGCGGGTACACTATCCATTCCATCATCTTTTTATGATCCGACGTGGTAATCCACCGGCGTTCGGTTCTTACAGGGGCAATTGTTTGATACGCTTCATCATTTACATGGGTCAGCTGGGTGAAGGCTCCGGTTTTAATATTGAGCCGGTACAGTTCTGCTGCACGGGAAATGGCTTCTTTTGAAACGATCAATTCATCGCCCACCTGTGCTGCAATAGCAGTGATATCAAAGTCCCCTTTGGAGATCTGCCGGATGCGGGGCAGCATGCGCGTAAGACCAATGTCATTCACGGAAAAAACCTGTTCCGTGCCATCAACCGGCGCAATAAAGTACAGGGTCTTTCCATCGCTCCCCCAGATAAAAGAAGATACATGGATCTGGTCATTGTGCCCGGTAAGATTTACGGTGGTTCCGTTGGTCAGCACCACCAGGTCGTTTTTATCTGCTTCATAACCCGGCGTTTTCATTTGCAGCCAGGCCATTTTGCCCTCTTTATTAAATGCCGGTGCTATATCATAACCCTTGTTGTTTTCTGTGAGGTTCTTTGTCTGGCCGGTAGCAATGTCATATTCGTAAATATCGGTATTGGTGCTGATGGCATAGTCCGTACCAAATTTCTTTTTGGTTACGTAAACAATTTTCTTACTGTCGGGTGTCCAGATAAAGTCTTCATCTCCCCCAAAAGGCTGCTGCGGGCAGAAATAAGGTCCACCCGGCATAATGTCTTTTTTATCTCCTGCTTTTCCATCAGCATAAGGTGCAAAAAACACATGACTGAAACGACCATCAAACCATTTATCCCAGTGGCGGTAGTTCAGCGATGTATACACCTGCGCCGACGTCTGATCCAGCTCCGGGTAAATATCCTTGCCCATTACTTTTTTTAACAGCACTTCTTCACTGCTCAGTATGTATTTCCCATCCGGCGAAATACGGCTATTTTCCACTATTTCATCTGTGTTGGCTATGGCTGTTGCCTGTCCGCCCGCAAGGGGAATAGCATATTGTTTGGTCTCCATTTTATTTTCTGCAAGGTTGGGAGTAGCTACCTTGTAAACCAGGTTCTTTTTGTCTTTTGAAATTCCAACAGTGCTAACCCTTCCCAGTTTCAAAAGCGTTTCCGGGCTTAGGTTTTGCTGTGCAGTAGCTTTGAGCATAGAAAATACAAATACGGTGATGAAAAATGGTTTCATTACTGAAAATTTCTCTTGTAAATTTATTATTGTTTTTGGCCAAGAGGAACCTTTGATGAAATTTTTCATGCCCTTTTATGTAATTTCGGCATGAAAAATTTCATGTCGGTTTGTGCAAATGTAGTTAAAATGCATGCTGCCGGGAAGGAGAAATTTTGGCGGGAGGCGGGGGGCGTGGTCAGCAATCAATGAACGTTGAATATTGAAAATTGATTGTTGCATATTAATAATCAATTTTCAATACGCAATAGTCAATGTTCAGCTAAAGTGTTCACTTTTTTCAGGACATGGAAGGGAATTATGGTCGATAGTTCATAGTTGATTCAGACTGTCCGGCTGATTACTCTCTTAGTCCATAGTTAATAGTTCGTTTTGATGCCGGATACCTGAAGTCTAAATATTAATATCTAATATCTGAAATCAATACTGATAACTCTCCTGCCTGAACACCTGACTTCCGACTTCTAACTTCTGACTTCCCCCATCCCCCCTCTCAAAAATAACTTACAAAACCAAAATGTATTTTTGACTGCCGCAGGTTCAGCTCCGTATCATTTCGTTTGCCTACTGCCCAGGCAAGATTAAAGATGCCTACTTTTGTTTCAAAAGCAATACCGATGCCAAGGCCGATGTAGGTATAGTTCTGGTTAACACCCCGGCTGCCATCCCGCCCCCAGCCCCCATCTGCAAACACATTCAGGTTAGAGTTCTCCCCGATCAGGTAACGGTATTCCAGCGTACCGATAGCATATTGAGACAGGTACTGGCTGGCTTCATCAAAACCACGCAATAACCGGTAACCGCCAATCTGGAACAGCTCATTCCGGAAAAGATTTCCTCCGCCCAGATAACCCGCCTGGATAGCGGTTTTTAATGTGCTGACCCCTTTTTTTGATAAAGGAAAATAGTTAGCAGCACCCAGGGTGGTACGCACCTGGTAAGAGCTCAGTTTTACGGTATCATAAAGGCTTGCAAAATCAAAGCCGGGATCATCAGGGTCTTCCAGATCCAGTACCTGGTTGTTTCGTTTTATTTTTTTGATACCGGCAGTACCTGTAAAGTGAATATCCAGTCCGGATACAGGATTAAAAATATAATTGGTGGTATTCACAAGGTATTCCACACCAACATTGGAAATCCGCACATCTGCTTCGGCAGGTAATTGCCGGGTTTGAAGAATCACATCTTTATCTATGCTGTTGACAATAGTGGAAAACTGGCTGAAGAACAATTTGGCGCTTTGCTTTGTATTGAACGCATATTGTGCGCCTATATGATAGTCGAAATTTAAATAGCTGGAATCCCGCTTTAACATATTGAGCCCAAAATCAAGCCCGAAAAGCGACCGGAACAGATAAGGCTGCTGAAACGCCACATTTAATTGCTGAGAAGATGCGGCCAGCTTTTGCCAGAGAAGGCCAATGGTTTCACCACCACCCAAAGCATTTTTAAGATTGAGCAATCCCTCACCGGTAATGGCCAATTTATTGGACTGACCGTTGCCGGTGTTGGCATTGGGTAAAAATCCAATGATAAAATTGACCTGGTTGCTTTTTCGCTGCTCCAAAAAAAGTTCTACAACGCCGCCGGTACTGCCCCAGTAAAATTGGGGATCGTGCGTTTCTTCAATATAGTTGAGCTTCTTTAATTCAGCGCTGATGCGCTGCAGCTTTTCTTTATTGTATAACGAGCCGTTTTTGAGATCAAGGAAATTCTGCAGATAGTCGTTGCTGAGCTTAGCATTCCCGGTTATTTTAATGCTGTCGATCCGGTAAAGCGGGCCAGGCTGTACCTGTAGCCGCCCGGAAACTTTATCGCCGTCAATATTAAGATTATCTACAAATATTTTTGCAAAGGGATATCCGTGATTCTCAAAATAATCGAGAAGCTGTAGTTGCAGCCTCCCCAATGCCTGGTAATCAAGAGGGCGATTCATGAACACCTCCGGGCTATAGCCTGCCTGGGCCAGCCATTTACGGCTTTCAGCTGATGTGGTGAGCGACTCCCATTTATAAATTCCACCGGTAAACAGTTTCAGGTAAGCCGCAGCCGTATCAAAACGGACCGTATCGATGGATGCGGTAACATATCCGCGTGTTTGCAATGCAGGCAACAGCTGGCTTACATATTGCTGGCAATCCGCCTGGTTAATAAAGTCTGTTTTTAACTGCAGCTCATTCCGGATAAAACCTGTATCGCGGTCTGCCGGCTCTATGTGCAGCACATACCGGTTTTGGGAAGAGGCGCACAGGCTCATCCATAAAAAAGCAAAAAGCATTAAAAGGTATTGTACCTTTGCCATCCTGAGTTTTCCATTTGTAAAAACAAAACCATCCGAAAGTTCGGATGAGGCAATGACAATTATTCTTACGGCTCACCCTGAAGATGTCATCCCGGACCTGTTCCGGGATCTGTTTTTGTTTCAGGGTCCAAATTAGCGATAAATAGATGCCGAAACAATTCCGAACTATCGGAACGGCATGACAAAAAGAAAGATTGATTTCCAAAACAATAACACATCTGTCATTGGCAACTGCAAAATAAACGCTATTTGAAGAAAACAGTTGTGATTTGCTTTCAATTTTCGAATTAACTTTGGTCTTTGACAACAGCATTTCCAGCCCAAACATCATGGCAGTTGGGTCTAAAAGGCAGATATTTTTGATTATAGCGTATTCTCATTATTTAAACAGCACCATTGGCGGGTATTTATATTCATATTCCTTTTTGCAGGCAGGCCTGTAATTATTGCAATTTTCATTTTACCACCTCTCTGCACTATAAGAAGCAACTGGTGGATGCCATTGAAAGGGAAATGCAGTTGGCAGGTGCAGGTGGCTTTATTAAGCAGCAGCCCGTTGCAACCCTTTATTTTGGTGGGGGTACACCCAGTTTGCTGGAAACGGATGCAATAGCCCATTTACTGGAACAGGCAAACCGGTATTACCCGGTTGCTGATGACGCAGAAATAACATTAGAGGCCAACCCGGACGATTTATCTGCAGCGCAGTTAAAAGCATGGAAAAAGGCCGGTATTAATCGATTGAGCATCGGGGTACAGTCTTTTTTTGAGGAAGACCTGCGGTGGATGAACCGGGCACACAACGCAGAACAGGCAAGGCAGGGACTGCTACTTGCCCTGAATGATTTTGAAAACATCACTATTGACCTGATCTATGGTGTTCCGGGTTTAAGCGATGGGCGTTGGCGGCAAAACGTGGAAACCGCACTGGAATTGGGCGTTCCGCATCTTTCCTGTTATGCATTAACGATAGAACCAAAGACGCCGCTGGATAAAATGATCCGAAAGCATGAAAAAAATGATATTGATGCCGGCAGGCAATCAGAGCAATTCTTATTGCTGATGAACTGGCTGAAAGACGCGGGATTCGAGCATTATGAGATCTCCAATTTTGCAAAACCGGGTTTCCGCAGCCGCCACAACAGCGCCTATTGGAAAGGAGTGCCCTATTGGGGCTTTGGCCCTTCAGCCCATTCCTTTAACGGCATGGCGCGCAGGTGGAACGTGGCCAGCAATCAAAAATACATCCATGCCATTAATGAGGGAAATATTCCCTTTGAAGAGGAAATACTGACCCCTGTACAAAGGTTCAATGAATACATCATGATTGCCCTGAGAACAGCAGAGGGCATCGATACGGCCCTGTTGCCGGAGATGGGAAAAAAATATGTACTGGAACAGGCAGTAAAACATACCCGGCGTGGTCATTTGCAGCAGCACGGCAGCGTTATCTGGTTAACCAATGAAGGCAAATTGTATGCAGACGGAATTGCAGCAGATCTGTTCCTGGATGCATAGTACTAAGTACGCTCTTTGCAGGATTATTGCGCTTTCTGTTTTATTTCCCCTGCTACAAAATCTTCAATTTCTTCAAAAAGTGTCCGGGTTCGGGGGAGCTCCCGGGCCTGCTCTTCAAACCGGTCGGTAAGCGTTTTTGCCAGCTGGTACAGGTCTTCCGTAGCGCTCCGGTTCAGCATCTCAGCAAAATTTTTTGTTTGCCGGGTTTCTTCCAGATCTCTTAAATAACAAAGCGCTTCCACTACTTCAAAATGGGTCTTGTGCCAGGAATCAAACCCGTTTGGAAATGCAGGTATATCCATCGTTATAAAATTATCGGTTCAACAATCGTTTGTCTGCACAATATAATCATAAAAACCCGGACAAAGCAGAGGAATTACAAATCTTCACAGTCAATGAGAATCAGTGCCATCACCGGTTTGGCCCGGTTGAAACGTCCGGCTGTATATGCGTGTTACCGGCTATATCAGAAATCCTTCAATTTTTTCAAATCCTTTTGCAGGGGGCAACTGCTCCCACAGGATCTGGTAGATCGTATCTGCAATGGGCATATCCGCCTTCAGGGACTTATTGGTATTATAAATGCATTTAGCGGCATTATACCCCTCCGCTACCATGCGCAGCTCCAGTTGGGCGGCCTGTACGCTGTATCCTTTTCCGATCATGTTTCCAAAAGTGCGGTTCCGGCTGTGCAGGGAATAGCAGGTTACCAAAAGATCGCCCAGATAAACGGAGGCGGAATAATTGGCGTATTTTTTACCGGGATGGTCAAGATCGTCATGCTCCCCTACTACAATATGCTCAGCTCCGAATTTTCTGAGAAAACCGGCCATTTCATCCGCGCTGTTGGCAATATAAACGCTTTGAAAGTTATCACCATAATCAAGGCCATGCGCAATGCCGGCGCCCAGCGCATAGATATTTTTTAAAACCGCAGCATATTGTACTCCCAGTATATCTTCATTAACAACCGTATTGATAAAGGAGGATTTAAAATGCGCCGCGATCCTGGATGCAAATGCTTCGTCAACACCGGAAAAAGTAAGATAAGAAAGCTTTTCAGCAGCTACCTCTTCAGCATGACAGGGGCCTAATACTGCAAAATAATTGGTTAGCGGCACATCAAAATTGCGCTCCAGGTGCTCATTCAGCAAAACATTTTCCACCGGTAAAATACCCTTAATTGCGGAAAGGATTTTTTTGTTGCCGAAAGCGTCCGGGGCCAGCACCTGCAGGGTGGCGGCTACATAGGCAGATGGCATTGCCAGGATCACTACATCCGATCTGTCAACAAGCGCAGCCAGATCAGTAGTCAGGTGAAGCAACCGGGTATTGAGCACCGCAGCCGTAAGATTCTTGGGGTTGTGGTGCCGCTGTTTGATAAAGGCAACAGACGCTTCATTACGCAAACACCAGTTTACCTTGTGACCGTTATCCGTTAATATTTTTACCAACGCTGTTGCCCAGCTGCCGCTGCCGGCTACTCCAAATTTTATTGCCAATTCGTAAAAGTTTGAAGATCAAAGTTACTGAATGCGCCAGAAACCCGTTATGGCTGGCCTTTTATACAGGAGGATATATAAAAATGTCATTCCGAGCACCCGTCAACCGAATTATTGAAAACTACTCCAAAATGCGAAAATGTGTCCAGGGGGGCATTACTGGTGTTATTTTAAATAAAAACTTCGTTCTTGTTTTATCCGTGCCTGCCCGCCAGGCCGTTCCGCCGGTATTTATGGCTGTTTTTTTTTACAGTTTCTGCGTTCGTCCCCGGTGCTCCGTAAAATGTGCCCGGCTTCTGCTCATCCATTATTTTCTATCGTAATAAAAACAGTCCGCCTGCTGGGTACAGGTAATTACAAGATCATTGATACAAACATGATCCGGCAATGTGGTACAGTAAAAAATAGTTTCTGCAACATCTGCAGCAACCAGAGGAATCATACCGTCGTACACTTTATCAGCAGCAATACGGTCTCCTTTAAAACGAACGGTTGAGAACTCGGTATTGGCAGCTCCCGGATGGACGGCCGTCACTTTAATATGATACGGCAGCAGGTCAATGCGCATCGCCTGTGAAAGCGCTTCCACAGCATGTTTGGTAGCACAATACATATTTCCCTGTGCATAGACCTGCTTGGCTGCAACGGAGCCCAGGTTAATGATATGGCCTTTTTTACGGGGGATCATCAGCTGTGCAACTGACTGGGCTATGTAAGCAAACCCCTTTATATTGGTATCCACCATTGCGTCCCAGTCATCCAGGCTGGCTTTATCAAAATCATCCTTACCTGCTGCCAGCCCCGCGTTATTGATCAGTACATCTATCCTTTTCCATTGATCCGGCAGCTCATTAATGGCATTCAGCACGGCATCGCGGCTGCGCACATCAAAACGGAGCGGCAATACATCAACGGAATACTGTGCCTTCAGCTCCTCTGTGAGTCTTTCAAGGCGGTCCAGCCTTCTGCCGGTAATGATCACATCATATCCGCTGGCGGCAAATTTTCGCGCACAGGCCTCGCCAAATCCGGCAGTAGCGCCTGTTATCAAAACAATTTTATTCATGGGTGCTTTATTTCCTGTTACTGACTATTCCGGTTCGGGCTGACAACTGACTACTGATAACTCAATGCCCACATCTCAATGCTCAGATCTCTGACCTACTTCAACTCCATTAAGAACTCTTCGATCGCCGCATTTGCTTTGGCCGGTTCTTCCAGCATGCCCATGTGACCTGAGTGATGCAATACATGAATATAGGACACCCGGGGCATGGAAGACTGCTTTAAAACATCTTCAAAAGAAATAAGATTGTCCTGTTCCCCGATAATGAACAGCACCGGCAGGTCAGTCTTTGAAAACAGGTCGATCCGCTCCGGTCTTGCGATCATGGCTTCATAGTATGCTTTGAGCGCCGGCCGTGAAAACTTTGGCAGTGAGGCGGTAAAAGCTTTGATCAGCTCTGGCTTTTTTTCCTTTGTGGTATCGGCAAAAAGATTGGGGATCGTTGTTTCTAAAAATTCATTGGCGCCGTTCTTTTCAATAAACGCAATCCCTTTTCTCCGGGCTTCTTTTTTTTCCTCTGTATCAGCTGCGGCGGTGGAATGAAACAGCCCGAAACCATCCAGCATATGCGGGTACTGCTCTGCAAAGGCCATGGTAGCATAACCGCCCATGCTGTGCCCGATCAATACTACAGCATCCAGCTCTTCTGCTTCAATGATCTGCTTCACCACACCGGCAATACCTTCCATACTTACATCATCTGTCAGTTCAGATTTCCCGCTACCGGGAATATCCGGCACAATTACCTGGTAGTTGTGGCGCAGGTAGTCTACCTGATTTTCCCATACAGAACTATCCTCGCCAAACCCATGAAGCAGCACAACAGGTTGCCCCACGCCTTCTACGCCGTAACTGATTATTTTATTATTGATGGTGATCGCCTTCTTTTCCATTCAGGGTGATTTTAAGGGTGATGAAGTCTTTTTTGCAAATATCCTGTAAACTAAAAACAATAAAAAGAGCACCGCAATGACCGCAGCAATTTTTGATATCCAATCGCCATGCTTTGTATAAAACGTTTCCGTAACAAACGCCGCAACGGTTTGTTTCAGAACGCCCTGCCGGTTCCAGGGCAACTGCCGGGTAATATTCCCATAGGGATCAATAAAACAGCTGATGCCTGTATTGGCACTGCGTGCCACCCATTTCCGGCTTTCAATAGCCCGCAATCTTGCGTATTGCATATGCTGCCGGTACCCCTGTGTATTTCCCCACCACCCGTCATTGGTAATAACGGCTATCAGATTGGTTCCTTTACGGTTAAACCGCGACAAATGATCGCCATAAATGCTTTCGTAGCAAATAGCTGGTGCAATGCTGAACGTATTATTGGAAGTTTGCAATACCTTTTCTGTACTATCCTTTGTATAGCCGCCCATAGTTCCGCCAAATTTCTCAAACAGAGGAGCCAGGAAGCTTATAAACCCCGGCAATACTTCAGGCCCTGGAACCAATTTGGATTTGTGATAGATCTGCACGCTGTTACTGTCAAACAAGGCTGCACTATTATAGCTTTCTGCAAAAGATCCATCCGGCAACTTCGTGGCAAAACGACTGGGTCTTACAGGATACAATCTATAGCCTTCCAGTCCTGTAAGCAGGTTTATGTGTGGATTGTTCTTTAAAAAAGCCCACAGCGGCACCAGGAAGCGGTTTTCATGCAGCTGATCTTCCCGTACTGTATACGGCACAGCTGTTTCCGGCCATATAACTACCGCGGTATTGGCATCTATATTTTGTTGCGAAAGACGAATCAATTTATGAAGATGCTCTTCTTCCTTTCCGGCAACAAATTTGTCGTCCCATGGGTCATAATCGGGCTGAACCACCACCACATTGTATTTATTATGCTGCAGTGTTAGATTTTGTTTGGTAAACGCAGAAAGCAGGATCGGCACACAGAGCGTCAGTACCCAGGCGGCGGCTAATTTAAAATAGCCTGTGCTGCGGCCTTCTTCCCGGTAACGAAGCAACACATTAAACACCAGTATATTGCTTAACAGCACCCACAGGCTGCCCCCGGCAGTTCCTGTATATTCATACCACTGTACCCAGTTGGGATGCATTGCAAATACATTGCCTAAGGACAACCAGGGCCAGCTAAGATCCCAGTTCATATGAATGAACTCAAATGTAAGCCAGTAGGCAATTAAAGCCAACCCGGAAACAAACGCGTTAAACTGTTTGCGGGTAAAATAGTAGGCCAGCCATGGAACGCACATCAGCAGGCTGTTGGCGGCAAAGGCGCCTATGCCGCCCGGTACGCTGGCTTTTGCAACCCACCAGGTGACCAGCACATTCCAAAGCAGCGTGGTAATATAGGTATAGCCGAAGAACCGCGCCCAGGAACCGGCCGATTCGGCTGTATAAAGCAACGGAACCCAGGCAATGAATATAAGTATCGTTAAAGGAGATGTGGGCCATGCTCCCCAGAGTAAGATCCCCCCGATAACAGCGTTTAATAACCCGCCCTGTTTATTCGCATTCATGCTGCTGTTTGCTTAGAAGCCAAACGTACATAAAATTTTTCATACAGAATTTGAATAATTAGCGGGATGGCGACGCTAAAGTATGGTACCTGTTATTTCAGTCTGGCAAAAACCTGCTCCAGCTTTTGAAGCCGTTTTTTCCGCTTTTCCTCAGAGATCATTTTGACCATGGTTAAATTGATCCACTTACGGTTCTTATACCCTGTTTTCCAGAATGTGCCCCGTAAAACTGAACGCTGTATGGCATTTCCGAAAAAGAGCCGGTATACGATGCCGGCAGAATTCATGGTGGTGATCATTGTAACACCTCTTATTTTTTTGAAAAGGGGCGTAAAAAGAACGCCTTTGGGCGGATGATCATAGGCCACTCCGGGGAAAATCACTTTATCTATAAACCCTTTTGTCATGGCAGGCATCAGCTCCCACCAGATGGGAAAAATGAGGATGAGGTGCTCCGCCTGCTCCAGGCGCTGCCGGTATTCCATCACTTTCGGATCTACCGGTTTCCGCTCAACAAATCCTTTCAGATCAGCGGCGGTCATTACGGGGTTGAAGTTGTCTTTATCAAGATGGATGAGGTCGGTCTCGTGCTGTGCTTTCTGAAGTCCTTTGATAACAGATTCTAAAACGGCGTTGCAATAGCTGCCTTCGTAAGGATGATTAAAAACGATTACCACTTTCATTTTTAGCCTTTTTATTGTCTGTGCAATATCCGAAAGGCTAAGAAGGGCAAACGATAACAATTGTTAATAAATATCAGCGCCTGTTCCTGATCCTGCTTAATGAAACGGCGGTAATGCCCAGGTAGGAGGCAATATAATGCTGCGGCACCCTCTGTACTATTTCGGGGTGTTCTTTCAGCAGTTCTTTATATCTTTTTTCAGGACTGTCTTTTATCCTGGAAAGAAATAATTTCTGGTAATGGATCAGCCTCTGAAAAGAGTGTTCTTCCACTGACTCCCGGATAATTGGTGAATGGTCTAAAATATACTGGAAATCTTTCCGGCTAATGCTGTGAATGATGCAGGGCTCAATTGTCTGTATGGTAAAAAGACTGGGCTGCCGGTTGCGAAAACTTTCCACGGAGGAAACCCCTTCGCCTTCAAAGAAGAACTGGAAAGTGACGTCTGCACCATTATTATTGAACCAAAGCCGGAGACTCCCCTTTTCTATATAAAAAGCCATTTTTGAAATGGCGCCCTCGCGCAGTAGTATTTCGCGGGCGGGAACATGCCGCTGCCTGAACAGATGTTCAAACAATGCCCATTCTTTACTGACCGTACTTAAGTTAAGTCCCATTATAAAACAACATTGAACCTGTTAATGATCTATTGCGTTATCAGCCTCCGCGCTGCTCTTATTATTAAAATAGCTGATGATCAGTTGAGCTTTTGACCGGCCAATAACGGTGGCCAGCTCATCTTCTGATTTTTCCTGGATATTTTTTACAGAACGGAACTCCTTTAACAAAAGGTCTGCCGTTGCTTTCCCAATGCCTTTAATGTCTTCCAGCTCGTTCTTAAAAGTACCTTTGCTTCTCTTCTGCCGGTGAAAGGTAATGCCAAAACGATGCACCTGGTCGCGGATAAAACGGATCAGCTTCAGGCTGGAACTGTTGTAAGGAAGCTTCAGGGATTCCTGGTCACCTGCAAAGAATAATTCTTCTACGTTTTTGGCCAGCCCTACCAATGTAATGGTACCCTGCAGCTCCAGTTCTTCCATCGCTTCCAGTGCAGCGCTTAACTGCCCCTTGCCCCCATCAATGATCACTAACTGGGGCAGGGATGCACCTTCCTCTGTCAGCCGTCTGTAACGGCGGTATACGGCCTCTTTCATGCTGGCAAAGTCATTGATGCCCTGAACGGTTTTTACATTAAAATGCCTGTAGTCTTTTTTGCTGGGCACCCCATTCTTAAAACAAACCATAGCCGACACGGGGTAACTTCCCTGGAAATTGGAGTTATCAAAGCATTCAATGTGCACCGGCAGCTCGGGCAGGTGCAGATCCATCTGTAACTGTTCCAGCACTTTTACATGATCCACATTCCGGTTGATCTTTATACGTTCTTTATTTTTTATCTCTTCAATAAAATAATTCGCGTTCTTCTCTGAAAGCTCCAGCAGCTTTTTGCGGTCACCTGCTTTGGGAACAATGAGCTCCACATTGGATTCGGGATAATCAATTTCAAAAGGCACTACAATTTCCGTTACCTGGCTGTTGAACGTCATGCGCAGTTGGCGGATGGCATAAGCCAGTATTTCCTCAACCGGCTCATCCAGGTGCGTTTCCAGCTTGTTGGTCTGGGTTTGCACTACCGTGCCATTGCGGATCATCAGGTAATTTACATAGGCTATGGATCGGTCTTTGATGATGGAGAATACATCTTTATCGCCTCCCCGGATCCCCGTAATAACGGATTTTGACTGGTAATATTCTTCCAGATATTCGATCTTTTTGCGTACCTGCTCTGCCTTTTCAAATTCCAGTGCTTCTGCGTGCTGTTTCATAACCTCCCTGAAATGGCGGATAACCGGTGTCAGGTTGCCTTTCAGCAGATCCCGGATACGGCTGATGTTATTGTCGTAGTCTTCTTTTGTCTGCAGGCCTTCACAGGGGCCTTTGCAGTTGCCCAGATGATATTCCAGGCAAACCCTGAACTTTCCTTTCTCTATATTCCTGGGTGTAAGATTTAAGGAGCAGGTACGCATGGGTATGGTACGCCTGATGAACTCCAGCAATTCCCGCACCTTGAAAACGGAAGTATAGGGCCCCAGGTATTCCGACCCGTCACTGACCGGCTGACGCGTCAGGTATATTCGGGGAAATGGCTCGTTTTTGATCACAATATAAGGATAGGATTTGCTGTCCTTCAGGTTGATATTATACTTGGGCTGAAACTGCTTTATAAGGGAATTCTCCAGGAAAAAAGCGTCCGGCTCACTGTTAACGATCGTGAATTCAATATTCCGGATGCGCTGAACCAGCTCATGGGTCTTGTAATTGGTAAAGGTCTTATTAAAATAGGAACCAACACGTTTACGCAAATTCTTTGCTTTACCTACATAAATGATCTTGCCGGTTTCATCAAAGTATTTATAAATGCCCGGTTCCTGCGGAATGGTTGCAGCGATATTTGAAAATTCTTCCTGCGTCAATTGATTATTCAGACTTTAAGGCCGGTAAATTTAATAAGTAAATGGTGTATGGAAAAATGAGCGGATTTTTAGAGTGTACCTGCTCCAGGTGCTTATTATTTTTACAGTATTACCTCTGGTCACTGACCGCACCCGCTCCGCCTCGTTTTTAATATTGCGGCGCTACGCGCCTTTTGGGGCTGTGATTGTTTGCTGCTACGAATATTTGGCTGCTCCGTAACTATGCTTTCACATAGCACGGGGCAAAGGTGCAGCGCACCGGTACCATTTATAGATCCATCCAAAACAATTAGGGAGCCGCAGCGCGGCGTAATATATGTTTCCGCCGTTTTCAGGTAATCCGCCGCTGGTATGTTGCTGCCTGTAATATCGGTTGGGAGAAAAATAGTTGTACCACACGCCCCGCTTTCAGATGATTTTGTCCGTCCGGCTTCAGGACAGGCAGCACCGATAAGAAACCCTGTATGAAACTACCTTTTGTTACTCTTCAATAATTATTTCGTACAGCGGCTATTTCTTTGGTCGTATTAAACTATCTTTCGGGTATTGCTGCTCCATTGCGGTCTTCGCGGTGTTCACCCAGTCATAAACGGCTGTTTTTTCCGCATCTCTTAAGACCGCATCTTTATGGATCCAGGTATAGGATTCCAGCGGCATATTGTTTTCCTTTACCTGTTCAATGATTTCATCCAGCTTATGGTATTGCCTCCACGCCGGCAGGCTGGTAAACTCGTCAAAATTCAGGTGCCGCTTGCCATTTCTTACGTGGTTATCCATTACCCAATAGACCGGCTGAATACGGTTGTACCACGGGTATACGGTGTTATTGCTGTGGCAGTCATAGCAGGCTTTTTTAAGGATCGCATCCAGGGCGGCCGGCACCGGGTATTTTGAAGCAACAGCATTGGGTTGCCTGCCGGGATGTATATTCTTTACCGGCCGGATAAACTGAATGGCAATCAGGATCACCAGGAAACAGAAGACTATTTTCTTTATCATAATACAGCATCGCCGTTATGTGAATAAAAAGAAAAACGTGAGAAGCAAACTAAACTGCAGGAGCTGTATATTTTCCATTCCTTTTTACTTCTCACGCTGTTTGCCGGACAAAAATTTTCCGGGCCTGTATATTACTATACCGAATCTTTATCCACCAGCACATCGCCGGTCATTTCTTTTGGAATGGGCAGGTGCATAAAGGTAAGGATGGTTGGTGCAATATCGCCCAGCTTTCCTTCTTTTATAGTGCCCTTCCAGTTGTTATCAATAATAAAAAACGGAACGGGGTTCATGGTATGTGCGGTATTGGGGCTGCCGTCTTCATTGATCAGGTAATCAGAGTTTCCATGATCCGCAGTCAGGAAAATAACATAATCCTGCTTCAGGGCTTCCGTTACGATCTGCTCTACACAATAATCAACGGTTTCTGCTGCCTTTATTGCTGCGGCAAATACCCCGGTATGGCCCACCATATCCGTATTTGCAAAGTTCAGCACAATAAAATCTGCCGTTTTATTATGAATCTCCGGAAGAATGGCCGCTGTTAAGTCCTCAGCGCTCATTTCCGGCTGCAGATCATAAGTGGCTACTTTGGGAGAAGGTTTTAAAATACGGCTTTCTCCTTCAAAGGGTTTTTCCCTTCCGCCGCTAAAAAAAAAGGTAACATGCGGGTATTTTTCTGTTTCCGCAATACGGATCTGCTTCAGGTGGCTGGCCTCAATAACTTCGCCGATCGTATTGGTCAGGTCCTCGTTATGGAATAATACATGTACATTTTTAAATGTGTGATCATATACTGTCATGGTTGTATAATCAAGATCCAGTGTGTGCATGTTATAATCAGGATGGTCCTGCTGTGTCAGCACCTCCGTAATCTCGCGGCAGCGGTCTGTTCGGAAATTAAAGCAAAGCACCACATCCCCGTCTTTGATCGTTGCCACCGGGTTATTGCCGGCATCCAGGATCACCGTTGGCTTTATAAACTCATCAGTAATATCTTTGGCATAGCTGTTCTTTATTGCTTCAACAGCAGAATGAGCTGTTTCTCCTTTTCCGTTCACCATTGCATCATAAGCCAGTTGCACGCGTTCCCAGCGCTTGTCACGATCCATTGCATAATAGCGCCCGTCTACCGTGGCTATTTTTCCAATGCCTGCAGCGTCCAGGTGCTGCTGCAGATCTTCTATAAAGCCCAGCCCGCTTTTGGGATCTGTATCCCTTCCGTCAGTAAACGCATGGATGTATACCTGCCGCAGCCCGTTATCCTTACAAATGTTTATTAGGGATTTCAGGTGATTGATGTGCGAGTGCACGCCGCCATCGCTTACAAGGCCTAACAGGTGTAAGGGTTTGCTGTTTTCTTTTGCATGGTTAATAGCCCTCAATAATTCCCTGTTAGCAGCCAGCTCTCCTGTTTTAACAGCTACGTTAATGCGCTGTAGTTCCTGATATACAATGCGCCCGGCGCCCAGATTCAGGTGGCCTACTTCAGAATTGCCCATCTGGCCTTCCGGTAAACCTACCAGTTCCCCAAAAGTGGTTAAGGTTGTGTTGGGATACCTGGTATATAATGATCTGGTGAAAGGTACGTTTGCATTCTGGATGGCATCTGCTGATGCAACTTTCCCTAATCCCCAGCCGTCCATTATTAGTAAAATTGCTCTTTTCTGTGACATGAACTATTGTGTTTGAGTTAAAAATTCAGACTATCTGTGGCTATTCAACTTTAACAGGTTGGAATAACAGCGGCAGTAAAGTTAAAATAATGTGCAACAATAAAAGTTTAAAAGTTGCTATTTATTGCATTTTGATTCATATTGAGAGCAGCAATGAACTGAAACCGGTTTTTTTATATATTCGTGATAAGGTCGGCAGAAAAAGCAATAAAACTTAATTTATACAATGAAACATTTATTACGATTGTCAGTTGTCGCACTGGTGGCATTTTTAGCAGTCACGGGTTTACATGCGCAAAGTATTGATGGGGTTATCAGCGGGTTAAAATCCGGCAATACCAGCCAGCTTTCCGGTAGCATCGGAGATAACATGCAACTGACCGTTGCCGATAAAAGCAGCACTTATAATAAGGCACAGGCAGAAAAGGCACTGAAAGATTTTTTTCAGAAAAATACAGTAAAGGGATTTGATCTGAAACATAAAGGAAGCGCGCCCAATGGAAATTATGCCATTGGTACCCTGCAAACTTCCGGTGGCAGCTACCGTGTAAATATTTTTATGCGCAAGGAAAAAGGCGGCGAAGTCATTAAAGAATTGCGCTTCCAGCTGATTGAATAAGATTTCTATGAAAATTTAATGATAAAAACAGCCTCTTGCAATAAGAGGCTGTTCATTTTTACAAAGCTGTATCAAAAGTCATTTTAGGACGTAATGTCGTTCTGAACCTGGTTCAGAATCTATTGGCAATCATAGCTTCTTTTAGATGCTGAAATAAATTCAGCAAGACAATAGTAACTTTTGATACAACCTCCTTTATTTTTACAGGATGGAACAATTTGATGAAAAATTAGCACATCTTATTAAAGAAGCTTTACAGGAAGATATCGGCAGCGGTGATTATTCTACTCAAAGCTGTATTGACCCTGCTGCAAAGGGCAGGGCGGTCTTAAAAATAAAGCAGGATGGGGTGCTGGCAGGCGTGCAGGTAGCAGAAAAGATCTTGAAGCTGAAAGAGCCCGATAGCCACTTTACTCCTTTTATGAAGGATGGCGATACCATGAAAGCCGGCGCCGTTGCTTTTGAGGTGGAAGCGCTGGAGCATACCATTCTGCAATGCGAACGCTTGCTGTTGAATTGCATGCAACGCATGAGCGGCATTGCCACGCTTACCCGCAAGTATACAGACCGGCTACAGGGGTACAAGACCCGGCTGCTGGACACGCGCAAGACCACACCCAATTTTCGCCTGCTGGAAAAAGAAGCGGTACGCATCGGAGGCGGGATAAACCATCGTTTTGGTCTTTATGATATGATCATGCTGAAGGATAATCATATTGATTATGCCGGGGGCATTGAAAAAGCCATCGAAAAAGCTTACCGGTTTGTACAGGAACATCACCTGAATATTTCCATAGAAGTGGAAACCAGGACCCTGGAAGATGTGCGCAGGGTACTGGAAACAGGAAAAGGGAAAGTATTGCGCATCATGCTCGATAATTTTACGCCCGGACTGATGACCGAAGCAGTGCAGCTGATCGGAGGGCAGTTTGAAACCGAGGCCAGCGGCGGTATTAACCTGGACACGATTGAAAGCTATGCCGCTACAGGTGTGGACTTTGTAAGTGTGGGGGCGTTGATTCACCAGGCGCAAAGTCTTGACCTCAGCCTGAAGGCAAAAGTGTAATTAATGTTCCAGGTTTCAGTATTAAGGTTTAAAACGATTTATTTATAAAAAGCACTGGTTAAAAGTTTTTAATACAAATAAAAATAATGGCAAAAAATAAATCAGATCAGCAGGGGTTTGTTTACAGTACTAATCCTGATTTCCGCTTTCAGCCGGAAACAGACCAGCAGGAAACACTGCCCCCACAGCAGCAGCGGCTGCGCATCCAGTTGGAAACAAAACACCGGGGCGGAAAAACCGCAAGTATTGTAACGGGCTTTACGGGGGATGACGAAGCGCTGCAGGAACTGGCAAAAAAGCTGAAAACCTTTTGCGGAACAGGCGGTTCTGCAAAGGACGGGGAGATCATTATACAGGGAGAGCACCGCGAGAAACTGTTACAATGGCTGCACAAAAACGGCTATACACAAACAAAAAAAAGCGGGGGCTGATCCCCGTTTTTATACTCATTGCCCCGGTTGTTTGTATTTCAAATGCTTCGGAACTACAGACAGATATATTTTGTTTAACAGTTCATTCCTGTTTGAAAATTAAGAGCCTTATGAAGTTTGCTTTGTGCTGTGGAAAAACTTCATAGGGCTTTAACTAGCAGTATCTTTTTCAGCTTTATTAGGACAGGCATATTATTTTTGCAGCAAAGGCAGCGCTATTTTGACTCGTTTCTTTACCATATTGTTTTTTATACTGGTCCATATAAACGGCCTGCAGGCACAAACCAATGACAGCTCCAGGCCGAAGCCACAGGCAATACGCACCCAGGCAAAACCACTGCAAAAAAAAACCGGGGCAAAGGCAACCGGTCAAAAGCAGCCCACCCGGCCCCCACAGCAGAAGAAGCCTACAATACAGGAGAAGGCCGTACAGCGCAAACCTGCTGAGCAAAAGGACACTACAAAGCCTGCCGCAAAAAAAACGGGTCAGCCATCCAAACAAACACAGCCGGCAGCAAAGCACAATGTACTACAACAAAAACCAGCTGAGCAAAAGAAGGACACAGCAAAACACGCATTAAAAACTCCTGTAAAAAAAACGGTCTTAAAGCCGGGTCAAAAGAAGGATTCTTTAGCGGCAAAGAAACTACTAAAACCCCTGATAACTCCCAAACCCGGAGTTTCCCGGCAGGATTCAGGTACTGTAAAAAAAGCCGCTCATCCTATCCGTCATAATCCCATAAAAAGGGATTCACTGGCAAAAGCCGACAGCCTCCGCAAAACGGCTTTAGCCGCGGCACACCCTTCTGACACTGCCCGGATCAACGCTGCAGTTGCAGACAGCCTTCAAAAACGAAGACAACTGGCTGTATTAATACGTAATTATCAGCTTACCTGGAAGATCCTTAGCGGTCATCCCTATTTTGCCATGGCTGCGCCGCCGGTTATTACGCCTTACAGCAAAAAAGCGGAGCGGCCCGGCAAAGAGCTTTATTTTTATACACTCGCCGGTATTTTGTTGTTATTTGCCGGTTTCAAAACGGCTTTCTCCAAGTATTTTGATGATCTTACCACTCTGTTCTTTAAACGCACCCTGAAACAGCGACAACTGCAGCAACAGCTGAGCCAGAACACGTTACCTTCTTTTCTGTTCAATATCCTGTTTACGCTGGTGGCGGGATTTTATCTTACCCTGCTGACCCAGCAATTCACTTTCCGGAAGCTGGACCATCCCTTATGGCAGATCTTCTGCGCTGCTGTTATTCTGGTTGCCTGTGTCTATCTTGCAAAATTCTTCCTGCTGAAGCTATGCGGATGGCTGTTCAACATACAAAATCTTACAGATGCCTATATCTTCCTCATATTCCTTGTAAACAAGATCATTACGCTCTTCCTGCTGCCGGTTATTGTAATAGCCGCATTAGGCGGAACCGGCATAAAAACCATTATATGGACGCTGAGCTGGCTGGTGATAGCCGCTTTGTTCCTGTACCGTTTTTTTGTAACCCTACAGATGGTACAGAAAAATAACCGGGTAAGCCTGTTTCATTTCCTTTTATATTTCGTTGCGTTTGAGCTCTTACCCGTATTTGTAATCTACCGGTTTATTTTACTTTTTTTAACCTAGAATAGTGTACCTTTGCACCCAATTTAGGAGAATTAATGTCAAGTAACTTAGCAACAAAACCCGTATCAAAACGCGAAGCTGGAAAAGTACAAAACATACTCATCAGCCAGCCAAGACCTAAGACCGAAAAGTCGCCCTATTTTGACCTTGAAAAAAAACATGGAGTTACACTGGAATTTGAGGCGCTGATCGCGCTGGAAGCCATTTCAGGAAAAGACTTCAGGCGGCAAAAAATTAATATCGCTAATTATACAGGAGTTATTTTTACCAGCAGGAATGCCATCGACCATTTCTTCAGAACCTGTGATGAAATGAAGGTAAGCGTTTCCCAGGACACCAAATATTTCTGTATAACAGAAGCCGTAGCTCTTTACCTGCAAAAATTTATCCTTTACCGTAAAAGAAAAGTATTCTATGGCGCTGATGGCAGCAACAAAAGCTTGCTGGACGTTATCAACAAACACAAAGAAAACCTCAACTTTCTGTATGTTTGCTCTGAAAATCAACAAGATAATATAATAACCAGTTGGTTAAAGCAACATGATTGCGCTTTTGACCTGGCTTTTATGTACCGCACCCGCAGCAATGATGTAAAGCAATCCCTTGGAAATAAGCAATTTGATATCTTATGCTTTTTTACTCCAAGCGGCATTAAGAGCTGGTTTGACAATTTTCCGGAATTCAAACAGGAAAAAGTAGTTATTGGCACATTTGGAGACAATACCAAAGATGCTGCCCTTAAGGCCGGTTTAAAACCCGCCATTGTAGCGCCGTCTCCCCAAAGCCCCAGCATGATCACTGCACTGGATCAGTTTTTGTCATCTGTTAACCAAAAATAGCCCGGTAACCGGTCTTTATCAAAAACTTAACTACTCATTTTTTGGGTGGGCAAGGTTTTTATGAATATTTGCAGGGTTATAGTTAACTTTGCACACTTTATGAGATTTTTCATCATTATTTTTAGCTTATTTCTATTGTCATCCTGCGGGCCGGGTATGAATAAGATTTTGAAGAGCAAAGATCCTGCGTATAAGCTGAAAATGGCCGAAGGCTTTTATGCTAAAAAGAAATATAATAAAGCACAGTTAGTGTTTGATGATATCCTGCCTTATTACAAGACCACTCCTCAATACCAGGATATCTATTACAAATATGCCTACTCAGCCTATTATCAGAAGGATTACACAATGGCTGAAAACTATTTCAAAACCTTTCTGGAAAGTTTTCCCAACAGCCCCAAGTATGAAGAAATGGAATACATGAGGGCCTATATCTTTTACCTGCAATCGCCCAAGCCGGAACTGGATCAAAGCAATACGTTCAAAGCTATAGGCGCAATGCAGACGTTTGTGAACACCCATCCCAATTCCGTAAGGCTAGGGGAAGCCAACCGCATTCTGGAAGAGCTGCAGAAAAAGCGTGAAATAAAGGATTACAAAAGCGCAAAGCTGTATTATGATATGGGGTACTACAGGGCTGCAGGAGTAACCTTTGCCACGTTGCTTGATAACTTCCCCGAATCCCAGAGCGCAGATGAATACAAGCTGATGTCTGTAAAATCCTATTTTCTTTTTGCAGAAGGCAGCGTAATGGATAAAAAAACGGAGCGCTATAATGATGTGCTAACGGCCTGCAGGGAATTCCTGGATCGCTTCCCGGACAGCAAGTATAAAGCCGATATTGAAAGATATTCCCAATTATCAACTTCACAAATACAAAAATTAAGTCATAATGAGCAAATTAAGAAGGCATCTTAGTGTAGGCACACCCAGCAGTGTTGAAACCAAAAGCCTGCAGGAAATAAAGAACAAGACCGGTAATATTTACGAGTCTATTTCCATTATTGCTAAAAGAGCCAACCAGATCAATATTTCCATTAAGGAAGAGTTGCACAATAAACTGGATGAATTTGCCAGCCATACAGATACGTTGGAAGAAATTCATGAAAACAAAGAGCAGATTGAAATTTCAAGAGCATATGAAAGAATGCCCAATCCCGCGCTTTTAGCTACCCAGGAATTTTTAGATGATAAAATCTATTACCGCAAAGCGGAAGACGAGCTGTTCAGCTAGTTATTTTTTTTATTGAATTCAGCCACAGCTAACAGGTATTAGCTGTGGTTTTTATTTGCAGGCTGTGTTGGAGGGCGGATGCATCAATTGATTTTTTACTGTAATCGGCATCAAAAGGGTTTATTCGCCCGGCTATCGGAACACCAATAAGCGTCATTTGGCGCCATTCACGCATCTGATAAAATATTTTGCAGATTTATGTATCCTCCCAGGGCCGGTTGTTGAACAGGTCGTCATTCAGCTCCGAAACCGTATTTTTGACAAATGTTAGCAGGCAAAAAAATAGCAATCGGTATCAGTGGCAGCATTGCTGCTTACAAGATCGTGCACCTGGTGCGGCTGCTGGTTAAAGAAAAGGCCGCCGTAAAAATAATCATGACGCCTGCCGCGAAAGATTTTGTTTCGCCGCTGGTGCTGGCCACGCTTTCCAGGAATGAAGTGCTTACAGATATGGCCACCGGCAATACCTGGGCCAACCATGTGGCGCTGGGCCGGTGGGCGGACCTGTTACTGATCGCCCCGCTGAGCTGCAATACCCTTGCTAAAATGGCCAACGGGCACTGTGATAACCTGCTGTTATCGGTTTATCTTTCTGCAACCTGCCCCGTAATGGTTGCACCCGCTATGGATGAAGACATGTGGAAACACCCTGCCACGCAAAAGAATATGGAACAGATACGGTCTTTCGGGCATAGCATCCTTTCTCCCAGTCATGGAGAGCTGGCAAGCGGTCTTATCGGGGAAGGAAGAATGGAAGAGCCGGAAAATATCATCCGTCAGATAGACGCCTTTTTTAGCGCAACCGCAAAAACGGATCTTACAGGAAAAAAGATCTTAATTACCGCCGGCCCCACGCAGGAAGCTATTGACCCCGTAAGGTATATCGGCAACCGCTCTTCCGGAAAAATGGGGTATACCCTTGCAGCAGAATGCCGTAACCGGGGCGCAGACGTGGTGCTGATATTAGGCCCCGCACCGGAGATCCTTAAGGAAGATCTTTCCGGTATGACGGTTATAAAAGTGACCTCTGCCGAGGAAATGTATAACGCCTGCATAAACCATTTCAGCACAACAGATATTGCCCTGATGGCTGCTGCTGTAGCAGATTACAGGCCGGAGCAGGTAAGCACCGAAAAAATAAAAAAAGAAAAAGGGGCTCCGGAATTGCACCTTGTAAAAACCAAAGACATCCTTGCCCGGTTGGGACATCTTAAAACAGACCGCCAGATTGTACTGGGATTTGCCCTGGAAACTCATAATGAAGCCTCCAATGCGCTGGAAAAACTCAGGAAAAAAAATGCAGATTATATTGTAATGAACTCTCTGAATGACGGGGCAGCATTTGGTGCAGACACCAACAAAATAACGATCTATTCAAAGGACGGTGCTCAATTCCCTTTTGAATCAAAACCTAAAACAGCCGTAGCACGTGATATTATAGATACCATTTTAAAAACCGGCTTCCCAGCAATATGAAAAAAATACTGTTATCAGCTATCTGTTTTTTACTGGTAGCCGCCTGCGGCCGGCCAAAAGGTGTTTTATCCGAAGAAAAAATGGAAGCAGTGCTGTGGGATATTGCAAAGGGAAGCGAATTTGTAAACAGTTATGTGTATTACCGCTATCCTCAGTTGAACCATGCTGCTATTAACCAGGAAGTACTGCGCAAGATCTTTACGCTGCATAATATAACAAAAGAGCAGTTCGATAAAAGCCTGGACTATTATCAGCGCAAACCCGATGTTTTTGCCGCCCTGCTGGATTCTATTAATGTACAGCAAACCAGGAAAAAACTACCTCCCGGGGAGGCTAAAGCCTTTGATTCAGCAAGAGCTGCTCAGCCTGACCCTTCTATTAAGCCGGGACTTCCATCAAGGATTCATCCGCAATAGCCGTCTAAACAGCATGCATCCATGAAATGGTTATGTTTTAACGGAACTTTCTTCAATTCGGATCAGCCGGTCATCAGCGCCGGCAATAAAAGCTACCGTTACGGCGATGGTTTTTTTGAAACATTAAGAGTACATCAATCTCATATACCGCTCAAAGCCTATCATAAAAAAAGGATCGTAAAAAGCCTGGCACTGCTAAACTATACGCTGCCAGATAACGTCACTATTGATCTTGTTTTTGAAAAATTGCTGGAGCTGTGCGCGCTGAACCGGTGCAATAACAGCGCCAGGGTGCGCCTGTCATTTTCACACGGAGACGGAACACTGTTTGAAAATAAGGCATTGCATTACCTGATTGAGGCAGACGCTTTTCCGCCGCCTGCTGTTACCAGGAGTGCCGGCCTGTTTCTTGGGGTATTCGATGCCATCCGTAAAGAGATTTCTCCCTATTCCGGCCTGAAGCTGGCCAGTGGCTTTATCTACAGCCGCGCGGCACAATACTGCGCTGCCCAGCAGCTGGATGATGTCATTATCCTGAATACGTACGGCCGCCTTATAGAATCTGTTATATCCAATATCTTCTGGATCAGGGACGGACAGCTTTTTACCCCTCCTGTTAACGAAGGTTGTGTGGAAGGTGTTTTCCGATCTTATCTTTTGAACAATGCGCCTTTGATAGTACAGCAGCCCTGCACGACCGATGATCTCAAAAATGCCGAGGAGCTGTTCCTGACCAATGCGCTCAGGGGCATCCGCAGCGTACAATCTTTCCAGGGAGCCCTTTACCGCACGCAACAAACACAGGCACTTTTACAGCAACACCTTTCCCATTTATTTCCCTAAGGGGCAGGCGCAATCTTTTTATGGATCTCTGCCAGTGTGGCTACTGCCTTATGGCCATCCTCACCCAGGTCCAGGCTGTAATTATTTACGTACAGATCAATATGCTTGCGCATCACCTCTTCACTCATGGCCTGCGCGTTCGTTTTAACGTAATCTGATATTGCGGGATAATTTTTGAACGAATACTGAAGGCTTTCAACAATATAAGCGTTCACTTCATTATACAGTCCCCTGCCTAGCTCCTTTTTGATTACAATACCTCCCAGCGGGATCGGCACTTTCATTTCCTGCTCCCAGTATTCGCCCAGGTCTCTTACTTTAAACAATCCTTTATCCTGATAAGTAAACCGGTTCTCATGAATAATAACCCCCAGGTCGGCTTTGCCGCTTGCAACGGCGTCTTCTATTTCATGAAAAACACCAAAAAATTTGTTTTTAGCGTTCGGATAAGCAAAGCTGAAAAGCAGGTGGGCCGTCGTATTGATCCCCGGCAGCAAAATACGGGCATTGTTTACTTCTTCCTCTGTGAATTTTTTATTGCTGTTGCTAACCAGCAGGGGGCCTACGCCCTTGCCTAAAGCGCTTCCGGCATTCAACAGCTCATACTGACCGGTTGTTTTAAAATAAGCAGGAAAGCTCAGTTTTGTAATATCCAGCTCTCCTTTCAGGGCCCAGCGGTTCAATGTTTCCACATCCTCAAGCACCGGTTCAAATTCCAGGTCTTCCGTATCGATCTTCCCGTTTACCAAGGCATCAAAAATAAATGTATCATTCGGACAGGGAGAAAATCCAATTCTAAGCATCATGTTTCTGTTATAGAAATTTTATTATAACCGCCTTTTCAAAACTATCAAAAAGGCGCTCTTTATTTGTTGCGTATTTCATGAACCAGTTTTAAAACCGTCTGATTCAGATCCAGCACCGATTCCTTTATCTGCCATCGGGCTTTGTTCCGCTCACCTACCCGGTTAGAGAGGGAACGGATCTGCAGGAAAGGCACTTTTTCCTGCAAGGCCACATAATGAAAAGCAGCCCCTTCCATCGACTCTGTTACTGCTTCAAGTTTGGTACCAAAATAAGCAATAGACCGCTTATCTGTAGAAATTTCATTTACCGTAACCGACCTGACCGTTTTTAAACCGGTAGCCTTTAACAAACGTTTATGGGGGTTTACCAGCCAGCCGTTACTGAAGGGCTTTTTATCAGCAGGCAGCAGATGCAGATCAAAAACAGACTTGCGTTCTTTATTTTCCACCACTCCCAGGTCTCCAAAACAATCCGCGCCAACAACAACTGTGGTACCCAGCGCCATTTCTTTTGAAAAGCTGCCTGCTATACCTGCCTGTATTAACAGGTCGTATTTCTTTTTTGCAAGGGCTTTTGTCAGCGCATAGCTTGTAGCCACTCCCCCTATGCCGCTTATCAGAACATCAACATGATCCTGCTTTTTTGAAAACTGTATTACTGAAGGGATCTCCAGTTTTGTTGCCGCCACGATCAATAAATCCATATCCTGTACACAATAAGAACTGCAAAGGTATTACTTTAATACCGGCAGAGAACAGTTTCGGTTTAAATAAGGAAGAATTCTCATACAGGAGCGCATCCACAGGGCAAGAAGCAGGCGGATCCGCATTTTATAGGGCATGTGCACAGAATCTGCATTCAAATATTTCATCAGGCGTCTTCTTAAAAATTAATAATTTTGCAGCCTCTATGATATATCTTACAAGAATAGAACATTTTAATGCAGCTCATAAGTTGTTCAATCCCAAATGGTCAGAAGAAGAAAACGAGCAGGTTTTCGGAAAATGTGCCAATAAGAACTGGCATGGACACAACTATGAACTTTATATTACGGTAAAAGGCCTGCCCGATCCCGAAACAGGATTTGTGTATGATGTAAAAAAACTGAGCGGGATTATCAGGCAGCATATTATTGAAAAGCTGGATCACCGGAACCTGAACGAGGATGTAGGTTTTATGAAAGATCAGCTGTGCAGCACAGAAAACCTGGCCATTGGCATCTGGAACGAGCTAACGCCCCATCTGCCGCCTAATGTGCAGTTACACTGCATCAAGCTCTATGAAACGCCCCGCATCTATGTAGAATATTTTGGTTAAGTTTATCCTTACCTTTACCCAGTATGAAAGTATCCGTTTTCAGGAGAGAACATTTTAATGCGGCCCACCGGTTGTTTAACCCGGAGTGGGATGCAGCTACCAATGAAAAAGTTTTCGGAAAATGCTCCCTGCCTCATTACCACGGTCATAATTATGAGCTGGAAATAAAAGTGACCGGTAACGTGGATCCGGCCACCGGCTTTGTAATGGATCTAAAGGTATTGAGCGAGCTTGTGAACAGAACCGTGCTTGAAAAATTTGATCACCGCAACCTTAACCTGGATACAGAAGAATTCAAAAACCTGAATCCGACTGCCGAGAATATTGCAATTGTTATTTATAATATCTTGCGGCCTCATATAAATAAAGAACAGGAACTGAAGATCCGTTTATATGAAACACCCCGCAACTTCGTTGAATATCCGGCATAAAATAAATTACTGACAGCATGGCTTATAAAAATGAAGATCGGTATGACGAATCGGTGACTCAGAAACTGATTGAAAATTATAAAAGTATTATTACGAACCTGGGCGAAGACGCAGAACGGGAGGGCCTGCTAAAAACGCCGGAACGTGTGGCCAAAGCAATGCAGGTGCTCACAAAAGGGTATCATTCAGATGCGCACAAGATCATCAATTCTGCCAAATTCCATGAGGATGTAAGCGAGATGATCATTGTAAAGGATATTGAGCTGTACAGTCTTTGCGAACATCATATGCTGCCTTTTTTTGGCAGAGCCCATGTGGCCTATATTCCCAACGGATGGATCACAGGACTGAGCAAGATTGCGAGGGTGGTAGATGTATTTTCACACCGCCTGCAGGTACAGGAACGGTTAACGGTACAGATCATGAACGCGATCAAGGAAACACTGAACCCGCTGGGCGTTGCAGTAGTTATTGAAGCCAAACACCTGTGCATGATGATGCGGGGAGTGCAGAAACAGAACTCGGTAACCACCACTTCCGCATTTTACGGGGAGTTTGAAAAAAATCCGACGCGCAGTGAGTTCTTAAAGCTCATCAGCGCACATTTAAGTTAAAACCAAAATAAATTAGTGAATATGAAACATGCAGTGGTATTCCCCGGACAGGGGTCGCAATATACCGGAATGGGAAAAGAACATTATGAAAACAGCACCTTTGCCAAAAAATTGTTTGAGCAGGGTAATGAAGTACTGGGCTTTCGTATTTCTGATATCCTGTTTACAGGAACTGCTGATGAGCTAAAGGAAACAAAGGTTACACAGCCCGCCGTATTCCTGCATTCTATTGTAGCCTACAAGGCAATGGAAAATAACAATCCGGATATGGTAGCCGGTCACAGTCTCGGAGAGTTCTCCGCACTGGTTGCCAATAACGTACTGGCGTTTGAAGATGCATTACGGCTGGTGGCCGTACGGGCCAATGCCATGCAAAAGGCCTGCGAGCTGCAGCCTTCTACGATGGCAGCCGTCCTGGGCCTGCCCGATGAAAAGGTGGAAGAGCTTTGTAAAGCCATTCAGGAAGAAACAGGCGAAGTGGTGGTTCCGGCAAACTATAACTGCCCCGGGCAATTAGTGATCAGTGGCACTGTTAAGGGGGTTGATGCCGCAGTAGTACGGATGAAAGAAGCAGGTGCAAAGCGTGCCCTGGTTTTATCCGTAGGCGGAGCCTTCCACTCCCCGCTGATGGAGCCGGCAAGAAAAGAGCTGCAGGAAGCGATTGAAAAGACCTCCTTTCATCAGCCCGCCTGCCCCATTTATCAGAACGTAGTGGCCAAACCGGTTGTAGATAAGGAAGAAATAAAAGCCAACCTGATCGCACAGCTGACCGGGGCCGTTAAATGGACACAAACCATACAGGCAATGATTGCCAACGGCGCCACAAAGTTTACAGAAGCTGGGCCCGGCAAGGTGTTACAGGGCCTGATACAAAAAATAAATAAAGAAGTTGAAGTAGATGGGGTTAGTTAAAACCCCATTTTTTTTGTAGAATATTATAAAACAGACGATCATTCATTCTGCTTTCTATGATTCAGCCGGCCCTACGGAATGAGCTATCGGCTATAAATGACCTGTAAGTGATATGACGGTATTGGTATTTACATTGATTATGCTCATCGGCGCCTTTGGCGCAGGGTTAGTGGGCTCTTTATCAGGACTTGGCGGTGGCATTATTATCATTCCCCTCCTGACTGTTGGCCTGGGCGTAGACATTCATTATGCCATTGGTACGGCCCTGGTTTCGGTAATTGCTACCTCCTCCGGTTCTGCAGCGGCGTATGTAAGGGAAGGTATAACCAATATGCGGCTCGGTATCTTTTTAGAGATCGCTACAACACTGGGAGCCGTTTCGGGAGCATTGATCTCCACTATTGCACCGGGGTCTTTTATTGCCGTCCTCTTTGGACTGACGCTGATCTTTTCCTCCGTTAATTCCTTACGAAAAAAAGAAGAGCATTTTTTAAAAAACTCCAGCCCTATGGCACAGAAGTTAAAACTGTATGGCGCTTATCCGGATGTGAACGGAAAGAAAATAACTTATGGAACAAAAAATGTTTGGGGCGGCTTTGGCATGATGGGGCTGGCTGGTATGATGTCCGGCCTGTTAGGCATCGGTTCCGGCGCCTTTAAAGTCATTGCGATGGATAATATTATGAAGGTACCATTCAAGGTATCCACCACTACCAGCAATTTTATGATGGGCGTAACCGCTATCGCCAGTACGGTTATTTACCTGCAGAAAGGCTATATACAGCCTGCTATCTGTATGCCTACTATGATCGGAGTTTTATTCGGATCTATAACGGGCTCCAGGATCCTGTTAAAATCGAACCCCAAAAAATTACGCCTTTTCTTTTCCATCATTATTCTATTGCTGGCATTGAACATGATCTATAACGGCATCACCGGTAAAATTTAAAAGATATGGCAAAAACTCCATTTTCTGATAAAACCCTGCAAACCATCATCGGCAACCTGCTGCGTTACGGCGTGTTACTGGCTTTAACGGTGGGCGGTATTGGGGGCATTCTTTATTTAAGCAGGCATGGACACGATGTTGTACATTATGAACAGTTCAAAGAAAACGATAAAAGTCTCGGAACCCTGTTCAGGGAAATCATTAATGGACTAAAGGCAGGCAGCGGCCAGGCGATCATATTTGCCGGTATTATTATTCTGTTTCTGACGCCTGCGCTGCGGTTAGTGTTATCGTTATTTTCATTTATGGCAGAAAAGGATTACCTGTATATAGCCATCACCATCATAGTGATTAGCATTATCGGCACCAGTATTTACCTGGGCTACGCCGGATAATATTTTATACAGGTCATAAAATTAAAATACGCCATAATTCCTTAACCTGAACATTATCCCGGAAGGCGCAATTATCAGTAAATTTGTATGAAATCAACAAGTGTTTCATGGCAGCGCGGGCGGGTATTCTTAAAACAACGGGACTCACCATCCCCAAAACAGCTATTCAAAACGATAACCAGCTCCTGGTGGGGTTTATGCTGGTATGGCTGGTGCTGAATCTTTTACAGGCAGCCTTTCTGGGATTGGACGGCGATGAAGCCTATTACTGGATGCTTGCGCAGCACATTCAATGGAGTTATTTTGATCACCCGCCCATGGTGGCCCTGTTCATCCGGCTGGGAGAAAGCCTGGGGCATGGTTTTTTATTTACCCGGCTGGGAACAGTGCTGCTCTCTACTTTATCCATCGCCTTTGTGTACAAAGGGCTGCCTGCTTACCTGCAGCAGCTACGATGGTTCATTATTCTCTATGCCGCCACACTGGTGTTCAATGTATATGCGTTCATCACCACACCGGATGCCTGTTTGTTTTTCTTTGCCGCGCTGTTCTTCTGGCGTTATAAACATTTTTTGGCAAAAGAAAATTTCAGCAACAGCTTCTGGCTGGCATTGGCCATTACCGGGATGTTTTACAGCAAATACCACGGGGTGCTGCTGGTAGGTTTTGTGGTACTATCCAATCTCCGGCTATTACTGAACAAATATTGCTGGCTGATCCTGCTGATCGTTATCCTGCTTTTTATTCCGCACCTGTACTGGCAATACACGCACGACTGGCCTACGTTGCGTTTTCATTTAATTGAGCGCATTGCCAAACAGTACCGGATCAATTTTACTACTGACTACCTGCTTGGGCAGATACTCATCTGGGGGCCCCTGATCTCGCTGCTCTTTTATGCATCCGTGTTTAAACTGAAGATTAAAGACAAGCTGATGCGCGCGCATCTTTTTATGTTTGCAGGCACACTGGGCTTTTTCTTGTTTTCTTCCTTTAAAAATACGGTGGAACCACACTGGACGCTGATTGCAGGTATTTCCTATATAGCCCTGTTCTTATCGCTCATTATTAACGGAACCGAAAAATTCAGGAAGCTTTTTTTAAAAACAGCCTATATAAATATTGTGCTGATCCTGCTGGCAAGGATCATTTTCCTGATCCCCAGCGGGCCCGCAAATCTTATTAAGCATTTCCGCTCCTTTTCCTATGCAAAACTATGGGCGGATGAAGTATATGCCCGGGCAGGAACAACACCCGTTGTCTTTTCCAACTCCTACTCTGCCCCTTCGCTTTATAAATATTACCACCCGGATGCACAGACCATTGGTTACAACGATAAAAGTTACCGCAAAACCAATTTTAATCTTATGGATGATCATTTCCTTAACGGTCATCGTGTTTTCTATTATACCCAGAGCAATGCTATAGCGCCCGGACAGGGAATACCTGTAGATACCAAGTACAACACAGGCCGTTTGTTGCCTGTAGAACATTATACTCCCGTAAATGCGTTAAGGATCCACCTGCTTAATACGCCTAAAACAATGCCCGCCAGCCAGCCTGTAACCTTATCCATAGCCGTGATCAATAAAGGAACCACTCCCATTGTATTGGACACAGCGCTTTCCATCGACTATGCCTTTCTTATAGAAAAATATAATTTCATTAATTCCGATACGCGTTTTCCATTGCCCCGGAAGACCCTGGCACCGGGAGACAGCGCGGTTATTAAAATCCCTGTCAAAGCCCCGGAAAAACCAGGAAAATACCGGTTATTATTTTCTGTTGTCAACGGTTTTATCCCCGGCAATTTTGCCAGCAATTTTTACGGAGTTCAGGTTATACGGAAATGACATTTTAATCAGACCAAAAAGTTTCCCGCAAAAATGCAACCCTTTTTTATTGGCCTGTAATGAATTTCACTATCGTATAACAGCAGCTTAAGGTTGTATTGCGGGCGCAATCAGCTGGTTCCGGATAATACGGTTATTGTATTGCTGGATAAAAGCTTTCAGTTTTTGTTCCATACCTGCCGCCACCTGTGCAGAATCCCTCACAAGGTCTTTTTGCAGCAGCCGGTCGGTTGGGTAATTATACAGCCCCGTTGTTTTATTACCGTCAAAGAACATCAGGTAAGGGCCGGTGATCCACCGGTATCCTCCAAGGTATTGAAAAGCAAAACCCGGTCCGGTCCTGTGCAATGCGCTTTCACCGTAAGCCAGGTAAGGTTTCTTATAGTGCAGGTAATCCAGTACCGTGGGCATTATATCCAGTTGCTGGATCACCCCTTGCTCAACGCCTCTGAAGCTGCTGTCGCCCGGGGCGTACAGGATAATGGGTATGGCATAATCGCCCCAGGCATTCTGGTATTCCGGGTGGTAAGTAACCGTGGCATGATCGGCAGATATCACAAACAGCGTATTCTTAAACCAGGGCTGCTGCTGTGCCTTTGCAAAAAACTGCTGCAGCGCCATATCGGTATAGCCAATGCATTCCAATACCGGTAGCGGACCTTTTTGAAACCGGCCCTCGTACTTTTTAGGCACTTTAAAAGGGTCATGAGAAGAAACCGAAAAAATGCTTGCAAAGAAGGGCTGTGGAAAGCTGCTGAGTTTCTGCTCAAAAAAACGGAAAAAGGGCTCGTCCCAGATGCCCCATATTCCATCATAATCCGCATCATTATTGTACTCCGTTTTCCCAAAATAATTTTCAATACCAATCATCTTTGTATAGGACAAAAAACCCATTGACCCGTTGGCCGCGCCATGAAAAAAAGATGTGTGATACCCTTCCTGTGACAAAAGCCGGGGCAGGCTTCGTGTACTGTCTGAAACATAAGGGGTTAATGCAAACGGGTCCTGCCCGCTGGGAATGCTTGACAATATAGAAGGGATGGCATCAATGGATTTCCGGCCGTTAGCAAACGAGTTCCAGTAAATTTTGCTTACGGAGGCCAGCGAATCCAGGAACGGAGTAAACCCTTTGTAGGTTCCCCTGTCCAGGTCTTTGTTATAAAAGCCTGTGGCTTCCTTTCCAAAACTTTCCAGTATAATGATGACCACATTTTTTTTGGTAAACGGCACTGAGTCTGCCTGTGACGGATAATGCAAAGGCGAATAGATCTTTGCCACTTCATTTTCCGGGAAATAATGCACTTCTTTTAAAGGTGTTACTCCCATTGTCCGGATAAATACAAATGGGGTATTTAACACCAGGTACACTTCATGCGACCGTTTTACATACTCTCCAGCATCCGTTACCGTTATGGGGCGGGTGCTGTGCCGGTAGCCTCCACGGATGCCGCCAATGGCCAGCACAACAGCAACTGCAAAAACCAGCGAAGCGGTGATATAATATCCTGCTTTGGGAAGCGGCCAGTGCCTTTGCCGGATCACAACACGGTTATAAAGAAAAACCATCAGCGCTATGAGCGCCACAAACAGCAGCACCACAAACCAATAGTCAATAAAGAAGTGAAAAGCCAGGCCGCCCTTATTCTGCTCATGAGAAAACTCGCTGAACACGCTAACCGTGGTTCTTTTCAGCGTAAAGCGGTAATAAATAAAATCAACACAGTTTAAAAAAACAGCAATGCCGTTTGTAATATAAAAAATCCACTTTATGGTTTGCTGGTAGCCTTTATTAGCTCTCACCGCATACGGCACAGGAATCGTCATTAAAAAAATCATCAGACCATTGAAATAAAAAAGTGCCGCTATATCAAATAACAACCCGCCCTTCAGGATCTTTAGCCAATCACTGCCGGCAATATCAGGAAACAACCCCCTGTTCAGAAAATAAAACAGCAGCCTGCATATAAAAAGTAAAAGCAGCACAATTGCCATACGGTATAAAAACACCGCATAATAACCCCATTGAACCGTAGTTTTTTTCCTGGTCATACCTATAAACAAATTAAATCAGGTAGCTGCTGCTTGCTCAGCCTGGCCGTTCTTGCCGGCGGGCGTTCTGCGTTCTTTGCGGAACAGGACAGGAACAGCAGTAAGTGCCATCGCCATGGTGATCAGGTAAAAACTCAGGCTTACCGAAACCGCCAGATCTTTATCCAAACCAAAGGTAGCCGCCCCCCAAACAATGGCTACTTCCCTTGCTCCCAGCCCGCCAATGCTAAAAGGGAATAGCGATGCCAAAGACGATAGCAAAAAAATAGCAAAATAAGGCCAATAGCTGGTTGTACAACCCAGGGCGGCTAAAATAAATGCCACGGTAACCAGTTGCAGCGACTGCGCACAAATGGCCAGCAGGTGTGTAATGATAAAGCGCTGGCTGATCTTTTTAAAAAACCGGCGCAGCACCCAGTAATAAATGATCGTGCCCGCAACAAAAGCCAGCAGCACCCAACGGCTGTATTGCTGCACCTGTGGCATTGAAAGACTGAAAACGGCCAACAGCCAGCTCAATCCCCATAAACCGCTGAGCCGGTCAAAGAACACAGCAGAAAAAACCTCTTTATGGGTGGTAAAAGCGTACCGCTGCTTTAGCGCAATAATTTTATACCCATCACCACCGATACCGCCGGGCAAAAAAAGATTATAGAACATGCCCAGCAAAAACAGCCGGAAATTAGACTTTACCGAAATGGGCAACCCGATATTCCGGAAAAAATTCAGCAGTCTTATAGATGTTATTACCTGACAAATTACAAATGACACTACAGCTGGCACCAGGTACCATCCGTTCGCTTCTGCCCATAACCGTTTTAAAACAGCCAAGTCGACCTTGGTATATACCAGCCACAGGGCCAGGGCAGTAAACCCGACTTTCAGTATCGGTTTTAAAATATTCCAGGCCCTTTTTCTATCCATAACTCAGATGCAAACTTAGGATAGTTGATTGAGAATCGGGAATTGAGACAGGAGATTTGAAAGGTGAGAAACGGGTAATCAGTTGTCAGTAAGCAGTTTTCAGTCCTGACCATTGACCATCAACAAAGACACCCCTACTTGCTACTGACTATTTCCCACTCGCTTCTCCTTATTGCCCCAACCTTAAACTTTCTTATCTTTGCCCTTCTGTCAAAATGGCTTAAAGTGCTTATAGCATTATTTTTGACGATCTACAACTTTTATAAAAACAGATACAAAAGATATGTTTGGTTTCTTATCAAAAATGTTCGGTGGCAGTAAATCTGAAAAGGATGTAAAAAAGCTTGCACCTGTCATTGAACAAATTAACAAAAATTTCGCTAATTATCAATCACTTAGCAATGATGAACTGCGTAATAAGACCCTGGAGTTCCGGAAGCGCATCAATGACCAGCTTACAGAAATTGATAATAAAATTGCCGCGCTGAACCAGCAGGCCGACGAATTGCCGCATGAAGAGCTGCTGCAGAAAGACGCCATTTACAAACAGGTGGATGAGCTGAAAAAAGACCGGGATAAAGAGATCGAAAAAGTGCTGGATGAAATTCTTCCGGAAGCCTTTGCGGTAGTAAAGGAAACTGCCCGCCGTTTTGCCGGTAATGCAGAGCTGGTTTCAAAAGCAACGGAACTGGATCATGAGCTGGCAAAAAAAGCAACTTATATTACCATTGACGGAGAAAATGCCATTTATAAAAACAGCTGGACCGCTGCCGGCGCCCAGATCACCTGGAATATGGTGCATTATGATGTACAGTTGATCGGTGGTGCAGTGCTGCATTCCGGTAAAATTGCCGAAATGGCCACCGGGGAAGGAAAAACCCTTGTGTCCACCCTGCCCGCTTACCTGAATGCACTGGCCGGCGAAGGCGTACATATTGTAACGGTAAACGATTATCTCGCCCGTCGTGACCAGGAATGGAACGGTCCCATATTTGAGTGGCTGGGTCTGCGGGTTGATTGCATTGATAAGCACCAACCGAACAGCGCCGAGCGACGCAACGCCTATATGGCAGATATAACCTATGGAACCAATAATGAATTTGGTTTTGATTACCTGCGGGACAATATGGTGCATAATGCCTCTGAAATGGTGCAGCGCAAACATCATTATGCCATGGTGGATGAGGTAGACAGTGTGTTGATCGATGATGCCCGTACCCCATTGATCATCAGTGGCCCTGTTGATCATGCGGATGAGCAGCAATACCATATCCATAAACCCCGCGTAGAACAATTGTATCGCGAACAGGAGCGTATTGTCCGTAACAACCTGAACGAAGCAAAACGGCTTTTTGAAAAAGGCGAAGACGATCCAAAAACAGGAGGCCTGCATTTATACCGCGCTTACAGGGGGCTGCCCAAGTACAGCCCGCTGATCAAATTCTTAAGCGAGCCGGGGGTAAAGGTAAAAATGCAAAAAGCAGAGAACTATTACCTGCAGGAACAGGAGCGGAACATGAAGATCGTGGATGAAGACCTGCTCTTTAAGATCGATGAAAAAACCAATTCAGTAGACCTTACTGAAAAGGGCCTTACCATGATCACAAAGGTGGGAGAAGATGCCGACTTCTTCGTACTGCCGGATATTGGCGCGGCTTTAGCCGATGTAGAAAAAAGCGATGCTTCCTCCGAAGAAAAATTAAAGCAAAAAGAGGCCCTGCTGAATGATTATTCTCAAAAAGCAGACCGGATCCATTCTGTGCAGCAACTGTTAAAAGCATACGCGCTCTTTCAGAAGGATGATGAATATGTGATCGTTGACGGTGCCATCAAGATTGTTGATGAGCAGACCGGGCGTATTATGGAAGGTCGCCGCTACTCTGACGGATTGCACCAGGCACTGGAAGCAAAAGAAAACGTGAAGATCGAAGCCGCTACCCAAACCTATGCCACCATTACCCTGCAGAACTATTTCAGGATGTACCACAAACTGGCAGGGATGACCGGTACGGCAGAAACAGAAGCCTCAGAATTGTGGAGCATCTATAAGCTGGACGTGGTTACCATTCCTACCAATGTTCCGGTGATCCGTAAGGACCTGCAGGACCTGGTGTATAAGACCAAACGGGAGAAATATAAAGCGGTTATTGATGAAATTGAAAAGCTGCGCGGTGAAGGCCGCCCGGTGCTGGTGGGTACCACTTCCGTTGAGATCAGTGAATTGCTGAGCCGCATGCTGCAGCAAAAGAAAATACCCCACAACGTATTAAATGCCAAACAGCATGCCCGTGAAGCAGAGATCGTGGCAGAAGCCGGACTGGCCGGTGCGGTAACCATTGCTACTAACATGGCGGGCCGCGGTACCGATATCAAACTGGGGCCCGGTGTAAAAGAAGCCGGTGGTTTGGCCATTATTGGCACAGAACGCCATGAAAGCCGCCGTGTAGACCGCCAGTTGCGCGGACGGGCCGGCCGCCAGGGCGACCCGGGTAGCTCCCTGTTCTTTGTATCGCTGGAAGACGACCTGATGCGCATGTTCGGAAGTGAGCGTATTGCCGGCATGATGGATAAGCTGGGTTATAAAGAAGGAGATGTGATCCAGCACAGCATGATCAGCAACAGCATTCAGCGGGCACAAAAGAAGGTGGAAGAAAACAACTTTGGCATCCGTAAACGTTTGCTGGAATATGATGACGTTATGAATAAGCAGCGTAACGCTATTTATGAGAAACGGAACCACGCCTTATTTGGAGACCGCCTATCACTGGATATTGATAACGCATTTTCAATTGTGGCAGAAAGCCTTTGCAGCTCCTTTAAAGAACAGGACGATTTTGAAGGATTCAAGCTGGCCTGTATTGTAAATTTTGGGATGGACACTTCTGTTAACGAAGAAGAATTCCGTACTACAGAAGCCAGCAGGCTGGCCGATAAGCTGTACGAGGAAGCGCTGGCCCGTTACAACGATCATAATAAAAGTATTCAAAGCCAGGCTGTGCCTGTGTTCCAGAACATCCGCAATACGCAGGGCGGTCATATTGAAAACGTAATTGTGCCCTTTACGGATGGGCGTAAAGCAATTAACGTGCTAGCGCCGCTGGATAAGACCATTACCACTGAAGGCCGGGAACTGGTATCCAGCATGGAAAAATCTATTACCCTTGCGGTAATTGATGATGCCTGGAAGGAGCATTTACGGGCCATGGACGACCTGAAGCAAAGTGTGCAGACTGCCTACCTGGAACAGAAAGACCCGCTGGTGATCTATAAGGTAGAAGCCTTCCAGTTGTTTAACAACATGATCACTAATTTAAACAAAGACATTATCTCCTTTCTTACCCAGGCCAACCTCCCTGCGCAGGAAGAAGCGCCCAGTATTAAAGAAGGGCGTGCACAAAAGACGGACCTCAGCAAGATGCGGGTAAACAAAGAGGATATAGAAGCAGCCGGTGAGGATTATGCCGCCAACGAAAAGGATTACTTCGATCCGGCGCAGCCGCCGGTGAAGCAGGAACCGATACGGGTAGGGCCAAAAGTAGGCCGGAACGACCCCTGTCCCTGCGGCAGCGGTAAAAAATATAAGAACTGCCACGGCCGGTTTGAATAGAACAGATTGAATCCCCACTTTAAAACGGTGGGGATTTTTTATTGGGAGAAATTCCGTTCAATCCGTTGGCCCGATAAAGGATTGGCTTTACAAAAGGCCGGCAACCTGATTTCCCGTAACTGCCGTTCTTATTGAACAGATTCAGAAAAAAGCGCTCAGGGCCGCCAATGCACATATAGCAGCACAATGCCATGTGAACCGTTATCAAAACGATTTCTGTTACATAGCGGCTACTGTTTAATTGAATATGTCCATTACAGATCGCCCCTCCGGGGCTGAAGTATTAAATTTTATCCATATGCTACCTATATAGCACTCCGATGGGGCTACCTATTGATAAAAACATCATTCCGAAGCAGCCCCGAGTCAAAAAAAAACAGGAGTAAGCGATATGGATCGTTGCTGGTTGCCGGCAGATCGGCCACATATTGCTGGTTGTACCGCTTGCATTACACGAAAATGACATTTTAATCAGACCAAAAGTTTCCCGCAGAAATGCAACCCTTTTTTATTGGCCTGTAATGAATTTCACTATCGTATTATACAGCAACACCTGCCTCCAGGGTGTAAATGCTCAAGGTTAAAAACGACAGAAGCAGCTTCACATTAAACTTCTTCTTATGCCTTATTGCACCATTCCGCCCCGCAGGGGCAGCCTATTGGTAAAAATCGCCCAAAAGCGACGGAGCTCCGCAGGAGCGGCCTGTTTCAAAAAACAAGGAAAAATATAGCATCAGTTGCACTGGCAGCCGATCGTGAACCCGGATCATAAGTTAATGATCGCACAATAAAACTAAAAAAATGTTGCCCATCTGAACAAAAAGGTTCAGCAACTTCTATTAATTTTGCACTTTCTTATCAGGAAAGCCAGCCTAGCTTAGTTGGTAGAGCAGCTGTTTCGTAAATAGCAGGTCGTGGGTTCGAGTCCCATGGTTGGCTCAAAAATTATCAGATAGCCATTTGCCCCCCTGACAAAAAGCATTCTTTACCAAAAGAAATCTGCTTTCACCTAAATAACCGCTTTTACAATACTCGTTCTCCGGGGCGGTGGCAATACAAGGTGGGCTCCCTTAAAATACTGTTCTTCTGCTATTGCGGGTGTGAGCAATTCTATATGATCAAAGCCACATTCAATAAGACGGGCTTCCAGTTCCGGCATTGAAAAATAACTGATCCATGGTTCACCGGCTTTGGCAGCTTTATCAGCCAACAGGGAGTTCCGGCTCTCCGTATTAAATGAAGCGGTAAATACCAGCTGACTTCCCTGTGGAAGACCCCCTGCCCAGCGAAAAAGATTGGCAATGCTTTGCGGGCTCAGATAGATGAGTACACCCAGGCAGGCAACAAAAACCGGCTTATGATAGTCAATAAGGGGGCTGTTTAAAGCAAGCTGCAATTCCAGACTCTCCAGGTCTGTTTCCAGGAAATGAAGGTTGGAAGGCATGGATAGTGCGGCTTTATCCAGTCTTTCCTTCTTGTTCTGTTGACTGGCGGGATGATCTGCTTCAATAATCTGCAATTCTTTTGCCCAGTCAGGTTGCCGGAAAGCAAAAGTATCCAGTCCGGCGCCCAGGATCAGGTATTGCCGGATGCCTTCCTTACAGGCAACCTTCAGACAATCTTCAGCATACCGGCTTCTTAATACAATATGTGTCCGCATAGCCAGGATGCCCGGGAGGAAATAGTATTGCTGATTAGCAAGAATCCATTCAATAGCTTCAGTACCCAATAACCGCAGAACAACCGGGTCTGCAAGCAGTTTATGCGGACCATCCAACAATTGGTGCGCTGCGCGCAACATCGCCGCAGCAACGGCTGTTTTACTCCCTTCTCCTTTATTCATGGGCAGTTGGTTGATGCACGATAACACATACTCCCGGAAGAGACAAGCGTGACATCCTAAAAATTTTATAATCACAGCAGGATCAGAATAGGAAAAACAGCTTTGCTCACATTCCCGCTTTCAGTTGTTACCGTTTATAAAAACAACAAAAACATGCTGAACAGGGACTGGTGTGCGGATCAGGACATTGATCAAAACCCATAGTTCATGATCCCTCTATACAGTTCCTATTCCCCTACCAGGTGCGCCGTATCCTGCAGGGTTCCGGATTCCCTTATAAAGATAATAACAAATGGAATGCACACCAGGAACATGATCCCTACAATAAGGAATATATCCATATATGACAGTATTGTGGATTGGGTATTTACCATTCCATCCAGCAATTTCAGGGTAGTATTATAGGCAAGATTGGGTGCCATGCCTTTGCCCTGAAAACTGCGTGTCAGCATTTGTACACGCTGCTGCAGCATACTATTATCGGTGCTCAGATGACTGATCAGATCATTGCGATGTGCTTGTATATCCCGGGTGAGATAAGTTGAAATAATGGCCACTCCAAAGGACCCGCCCAACTGCCGCATCATTCCTGAAAGCGCGGCGCCCTCTCCGATCTGCGAACCGCTCAACGTAGACAGTGCCATTGTGGTAATAGGTACAGAAAGAAATCCCAGCCCAACGCCCCTGATTACGAGGATCCAGAAAAAGCTGCTGCTCCCTGTATCCGGCGTTAATATTTTATACGCCATTAAACTATAAATAAAGAAGATCAGCATTCCAATACTCACCAGCAACCGGGTAGATACGCCCCGTTGCATCAGCTGCCCCACGAACGGCATCATAATGGCCGTGAATATTGTGCTGGGCATCATGAGCATCCCGGCCTGCAAAGCGGTCCATCGCATAATGGATTGCGTATAAAGCGGGATGATAAAAGTAGATCCGAATAATCCAAAACCCAGCACAAAAGCAAAGACACATCCTACTGACAAATTCCGGTTATTGAGCACCCGCAGGTTAACGATCGGTTTTTTACAGGTCAGCTCTCTCCAGATAAAGAAATAAAAGCCAAAAACACAAATAACAGAAAGGGAGGTGATCAGCGAGCTTTCGAACCAATCGGCTTCCTGCCCTTTCTCCAGGATAAACTGCAACGAGCCTACTGATACGATCAACAAAAAAATACCGAGCCAGTCAATGTCCCTCAGCCTGCTTTTCTGGCTATAGTGCGGGCTTTTGACAAACTGGAGCGTAAGCAGGGTGGCAATTATTCCAATGGGTATATTGATATAAAAGATATAGGACCAGTGAAAATTGTCAACGATATAGCCTCCTAAAGCCGGGCCTATAGTGGGGCCGATGATCACCCCCAATACATAAATAACCTGCGCCATAGGGCGTTTTTCAGGCGGGTAGCTTTCCGTAATAATTGTTTGTGACGTTACCAGCAGGGCACCGCCGCCAATGCCCTGTATAAAGCGGAAGATGATCATCTCTTCAATACTGCCTGCATTGGCACAAAGCCACGATGCGATCGTGAAAAGCATGATGGAAACAGCAAAGTAATTTCTTCTTCCGAACTGATGGCTCAGCCAGCTGGTCATCGGCATCAGGATAACATTTGCAATAGCATACGCCGTAATTACCCAGGTAATTTCCGTTAAAGAGGCACCGAGGTTTCCCTGCATTGTTGGTAAAGCTACATTTACAATAGTTGTATCGATCAGCTGCAGCAAGGCACAAATTACTGCCGTGATGGTAACAATAACCCTGCGGGCGCCATATTCTACCAGCGAATTGGGATCAGTATGTATTGGATTAGCCATTTGTGGTTATTTTTTATTTATTAGTAATGTTATATACAGTCAAGCATTTAACTATTTATCTATAAAAAATTATTCCCGGCGTATGTTATCCCGCATTTCTTCTACAATACGGGTATAATGCTCCATATCAGCCGGCTTAAATCCCGTTGCCACAATTTCAAAGAGCTCATTTACCCACGGCTCTACCTTGTGCCCAAGCCGTTTGCCTTTGGGGGTAAGGTACACCAGTTTATTTCTGCGGTCCCGGGGGTCCTCTTTCCGAAAAACCAGTTCCCTCTTTGTCAGATTATCAATAAGGTAGGTCATGCTGGCTTTATCCTTTAAGGTAAGATTTGCCAGATCCTGCTGATTAACGCCGTCTTTTTTCCACAGGCTGGCCATTATCTGGTGCATTTCATAGGTAAGATCAATATTATGCGCCCGGAACTTTTTTTGCATAAACTGGCGCAGATAGTCGCGCAGCTCAAGCAGGGCATGTACAAATCTTCTGGTCGCTTCTGTCGGGTCCGTGTCTGTCATAAACTATTTTTTCCTTAAAGTTAAGATATAAATAGTTAATATCTTAACCAATTGATCCATCAGCAGGATTAACTGAAACACTTTTACCAGGATGTATCTTCCGGCTCGCCCCGCTGACCTTCTCAATCTGTCGGATCTGTATATACTTATACCACTCTCCCGGTACAGCCGCTGCCGGCCGGTAACAGAAGAGGAGTGCCGGGAAACAAAGAAACCGCCCCGGTTCCGGCCGGAATGATACATGCAATCCGGCTTTGCATCTTATTACATCAGTTTAAAAAGTATAACTCCCTCACAATCATAAAAAGCGGTCTGTGGGTATTTTTTTTGAATGTTCTATTGATTTTTGGCCTGGAATTTGGCTTCCATTAAACAAATGAACTAACATTTATTATTATGACACCTGTAATTATCAGTATCGCATCTTTTTTGTTTTTGTATAGCATCGGCGTTTTTGTTGCAATAAAATCCAGGCGATGATCCTGTTCCGTCATACATGGGATTCTGTTGCTCTGCAATGCGCTGTTATTTAATGTATCAATATATGATTAAAAACAGGGATTTATTAATGACTCCGCCCGCGCCAGGATCTGGAAAGCATCCGGGTTTTTGGTATCCAGGTGCTTAAATTTGAGCCGGGCAGCAAGCGACCCATTCCTAATAAAATAGCCGCTATTTCGCTTTTTCGCTCTCCTGGTAAATTAATCTTAACTCTCTTCAGGCATTTACCTATTCGCAGACCTTAAGAAAAATATTGAGTAATAAATACTATCTGTAAACAGATAAAAAAGGGGCAACGCACATGTATTTTCATACATGCTGTTGCCCCGGACTGCATACGTTGTAGTACTCAACACCAGCAAAACGCAGCAGGGATCTGTAACTGACCCTGGAAACGATCTTTATAATGCTTCATGTTCAAACTGTTGCGGTTTCCCGTAACAGAATTTTAAATTTGCAACATTGTTGCGAATGTACAAACATTCTATGAATATCTCTTCCTTATATTATTTTTTTTTGGCTAAATACATGTATTTGTAAGATGCCAAGTGTTGGGCTGAATTACGCGGATGATCAAATCATTCTGCGCTGTTCAGCGAATCTGCAGGCAATATTGCCCTACACATTATACATAACACCAGGTTTCAAATGCATAAATCCGTCTATTTCTGATCATGACCGGCAGGAAAACTTTTTGGATGAACGCGCTTTTTTTTCCGGGCCCGCCAGTATAGCACCATGCCGATGACCACCATTGCGATCTGCATTCCCGCACCAAACATCGTACTGATATCGCGGGTGGTTTTACCGCCCCAATCCATAAAATGATGCTTATGCAATAACGCAAAACTATAGCCTTCTACAAGATCCTTATCCCGTATACAGGCCGCAAGCACTCCCGTTTTCGTTTCAATGTAAAAACGTTTATGATCCTTTGTATTGTAGCTGACCTTCCATACCGGCAGGCGTTTATTAATAAAATTATATTCATCCGTAAACTTTGTGACCAGGGTAGCAGAACGGATGACGCCTGTGCGTTCTGTATGAAAGGCCTGCGCCAGGTATTGTGCATATAAGCGGTCGCCGTCCTGTAACAACTGCCCGTTTTCCGCATCCACATACAGCAGGGGCGCCGGGTGAACTTCCATGCTTTTCATCAGATCTGCCTGCTGCTCCATATCCTGTTGTTTTTTACAGAGCTGCACCTGCCAGTAGTTGTGGTTATTGATTGTGCAAAGGGATAATTCCCCGATACCACTATGGCCTGTCAGCGAATCCAGCCGGGCAACGTTGAGGTCGATGGCTGATGCAGCAAACTGCGGGGAAAAGGCTGACGGCAATTGTTTCTTTGACAAACCATTTTCCAGGGCATGAAAGCCGCCGCTAAAGGCAAACATCAGTGTAAACAAAGAGGCGACCAGCGATGTGTACCGGTGGTTGCGCCTCGCCTTTAACAGCGGATTACCCGGCTTTTTTGTTTTGGTGATGCAAAAAATATACAGCCCCATCAGCGTTGTCAGCAATGCGATCCCCGTAATAAGCACCATAATAAAGTATTTTACCGTGCCCAGCGCGTCCATCCATTCCCAGGTATGGAACCATCCAAAGAACCGGTCAAAGGCCGCCCTCCGGTCATCTACAGCATAAGCAAACCGGCTCCCGGCAGTTTCCACATAAATGCGGATGCCATCACCCCGGTCAAAGGACACTTTATATACCGGCAGCAACCGGTTAATGTATTTATATGCCCCTTTAAAGCCGGTTATCTTTTCTACGGCTATGATCTTTGCCCCGGGGCTGTTCCTGATATTCAAAGCGGCTCTTATACAACAATCCTGATCCGATGCGGCCTCTGTTTCAGGCAAAGTTTTATTTTGCCCGTTCCCGCTAAGGAACCGTCGTGCCAGGAACTGCGCATATAACCGATCCCCGTCCGCAAGCAACCGCCCCGAGACCGTGCTGATATAGCGGATATCCTGGTGCGCTGAGTCGATAAGCACCTGGTAAAACTGCTGTCCCCCCATCTGCACAATATGAATATTATTAAAAGAACGGATCCCGTTCATTGCCAATGCCCGGTTAAGTGCCATTTGCAGTTGTCCGCTATCGATGTGCGGCGCTTCATACATTTGGGTAGCTATCCGGGGCCGAATATTGGTCATGAGCGGATGCATAAAACCACTGCAGGCCCAAAGGATCACCGGTATGGAAATAATCAAAGAAAGGGTTCTGTGCCATTTATATATTTTCTTTCGCATTGCTGATTTTTAAATTTGATTGAATAAAAGCAGCAGCCGTTACTGATGCCCGAAATGATACGCAACACCCAGCGTAATTTCTCTTGGGTCGCCCAGGTTATAACTGTAAGCGGCATTACCACCGGAGGTAGCGTTCTTTGAGGCATAAACAGCATAATACCGGTTGGTGGCATTCAAAACGTTTACCCAAACCTCAAAATTTTTCAGTTGATAGCCGGCCCTGCAATTGATCACATCAAAGCCTTCATAGCGTTCCTTATCCAGGTCGTCCATAAAATAACGTCCCTGGTGCTGCCATTCAATGCTTGCCCGCAGACCTTTTACAAAAGCCGGCTTATAGCTCACTTCTGCGTTACCGGTAAAACGCGGTGCCCCGCTCATTTCTTTTCCGCTGTAATCAACTCCCCTTACAAGATTTTTTATAAATGTGTGCTTTGCATTGGTACCGCTAAAGCGGATGGACAGGTCGGCGCAGGGCCTGTAGGTAATGCCGTATTCAATACCTGTATGGCGTGTTGACCCGGCATTTTCATTGATATAGGAATTGTCCGTTTGCCGTACAGATATGATCTCATTAGCTCCGTCCAGCCGGTACAGGCTCCAGTCCAGATACAGCTTGCTGCGCAACAGCGAAGCCCATCCGCCCGCTTCATAATTAAAAAATGTCTGCGGTAGCAGGTAAGGCGCTTCTTTTACGCTGCTGTACAGATCCGTAAGCTGCGGAGGCACATAGCCCTGGCTGTAATTGGCATAGAACCCCACTCCTTTAAAATTATAGGTAAAGCCGAGCTTGGGCGTTACCCGTGCAAAAGAATTGACAGTAGAAGCGGTGCTTACGCTGGTGGAAGCAGGAAGGTCATTAATAAAATAATATTTAAATGCATCATAACGCAGCGCCAGCACCAGTTTCAACCTGTCGAAGGGATTCAATTCATAATCCAGGTAGCCGGCCATGTTCAGTATACCGGTGTGATAGTTGCTCAAAAAAGAATCCGTTGCCGGTGCCGTATAGCTGGCATACTTTCCTGTAACGGGGTCTTTATTGACCGAGATAAATTTTGCATAGTATCCCTGCGGGCTGAAATCAATACTGCCGCCCGCCACTATACGGCTTTGCAGCCATTTGAATTTTTGGCTGTGCGTGGCAAAGAGGGCATACGTGCGGAACGAATTATCATTGATCTGCCCTTTGAATTTTTGGGGATCGGAAGTGCTGGATATTGCATAAGAAGGATTCTGGCCGGTTGCATTGTTCCGGTAAAGCAGCGAAACATTGGTGCTGCTATTGGCATTCCAGTTCTGTGTAAGCATCGATTTATACCTGAGCGCAGTCACCTTCCGGTAGGTAAAGGTTTGTAAGGAACTATAATCTTTACGCGCAAACCGGATGCTGTCCAAAGCACCCGTCATATCACTGTAATAATCAACCAGCGAAATGGTATTCGTCCAGCTGGTCTGCTCATTGGGCCGGTAGTCGCTGCGCAGCGTCAATGCTGTTTTATGAAAATCGCTGAACTCCACAGGTCCGTTGGTTTTATCTGCATAATAACCGCTCAGGAGAAACCCCCATTTTCCTACTGAAGTACCTGCCTGCAGATCTGCCCGCTTATAGCCGGCATTATTTATCTGAAGGCTGATTGTGCCATTGGTAAAAGCGGGCGCTGCCTGCGTAATCACATTCACAGCTCCCCCTATTGCTTCTGCGCCATATAGCGCAGAAGAAGGTCCCCGGATCACTTCCACAGACCGGGCTGCTGTCAGGTTCATTTCCAGGAGGGCATTATGATTATACACACCCGTGGTGCGGATGGGCACACCATCTTCCATATAAAGAAAAAGGCTCTTGGTGGTCATAGGCTGGCGGATGCTCATCTCATGCTGCTCATTTCCCAGGCTCACCATAAACACACCGCTTACCTTATTCAGCAGCTGGTCCATACGCTGGGGCCTGGTATCATCCATTACCTGTTTGCTGATGCTGGTAATGGCTACCGGGGCTTCCCTGCGTTTTTGGGCAGTACGGTTGCCGCTTACGATCACCTCTTCCATGTCATCTACTCTTTTTTTCAGTCCGATGGATAACTGGCCGGCCGGCAAATGCCGGCTGACATAACCGGCACAGCTTACGTCCAGCTCAGCCCCGCCGGCAGGAAGATAAAACACGCCTTTTGCGTCTGACCGGAAGCTGTGCCCACCGGCATGGATAGTAGCATCGGCCAACGGCTCTTTTGTATCAGCATCAAATACAGTTCCTTTCAATAACTGTTGCCCGTATGCTGCAGCAGTTGCAAGCAGGGCAACGCACAATATATAAATCCGGAGCATGGAATATACAAGTTTGACAGGTGGCCCTAAGCCCTTCCAGAAGGGGTTAAGCCATCTTATTAAAATAAAGGATAAAACAGGGGAATGCCTGTTCCTTACATCACTATAAGAGTAATCGATACAGGTGCAGGCACCCTTAACATTGAACCTCCGTTTGTTTAATGACGCACAGTATCAGACATGCATGCCTGATGTATCTTACTTCGTTAAAAAAAGGGATTTATGACAGGGAGCAAGGGGGATGAAAAATGGCGTAGGAACGTTTAACGGGTGTGCCTGCGCGCACAGTACAATAGCTGCGTGTATTGGCAGCTAACGGGTGAGAAAATGTAAGCGTAAAAGAAGGCTGCAGTGAAACAATTTCCTGTTTCGCTATTTTTAGTTCCGGCGCCTGCTTTTGCTCGTTTTTTTCCTGCTCCTGGATTTTCTTCATGAGCAGGCATTTTCCGTCACAATGCAGCATGGGCCGGCTTTTATTGATACATTTTTCGATATATGCTTTTTTTCGGAAAATGTAGTCCAGATAATAAAAGCCCTGGCTGAAAGACTGCGCCAGAAAAACAATGAAAAATATTGTTGAGAATACCTTCTGCACAACAAGGCAAATATACAACGGAACATTTTAAAACTGCAAATACTTTAAGGCGGATGCATTAATTTATTTTTACTGGGCTGGGTTATTAAAAGGATTCATTTACAATGCCACGTCCCGGCTATCGTAACACGAATAAGCGACCAAACGGTGCTACTTGTATCTATTCTGAAAATACAGAATCATATTTGTGTTCTGATTGGGCAGAATAGTTTCCACCGGCGCCATCTTCAAAAAGTTGGGGATTTAATTTTAAAATGAATAAATTCGTTTTGCAACAGATTGTCCTAAACCACCGCCGCTATGGAAGAAACATTTACACATGTAAGAACAATGATCAGCATTATACTGGGGTTCAGTATAGCCCAGCTATTGAAAAATGCGGTCAAGCTGATCGATCATAATAAACTGCTTAAGCCCTATCCACTGCACCTTTTATGGGTGTTTTATGCATTTCTTTTAATCATCCACTTCTGGTGGTGGGAAGCCCGTTTAAAAGTAGTTGGCTCCTGGAACTTCCTGGAATACCTGTTCCTGATCGCATACACTGCTATGTATTATGTATTATGCGTGTTGATCTTCCCGGATTCCATCAGCGAATACAAAAGCTACAAAGACTATTTCTTTTCAAGAAAGCAATGGTTCTTTTCCTTTCTGATCGTTATTTTTATTATGGACTTTGCTGATACGCTGCTGAAAGGGAAAGACTATTTTCATACACTGCACTGGGAATATCCTGTCCGCAACAGCGTGCATATTCTATTATGTTTGCTGGGTATCCGGTATAACCATATCCGGTTCCAGTATTTATTGGTCATCCTGTTTATCGTGTATGAAATCACTTATATATTCCGTCATTATTTTATATAAGATTTTATGATGAGCGAAAAGTTATTTACAGAGATGGCCCTCTCCTTTCCCGGTACGGAACAGCAACCGCACTTTGAACGGACCGGCTTTAAGGTTACCGGCCGGCGTATGTTTGCTACTTACCTTGCAAAGGATAATACCGCCAATATTTTCTTAACACCGGAAGAGCAAAAGCTGTTCTGTAAAATGGACCGGAAAAATATTTATTCCGTTCCCAATAAGTGGGGTGAGAAAGGCGCCACTACCTTTATACTGGATCATGTAAAACCAGAACTGGTATGGGAGGCTTTATACACTGCCTATACAGCTATTGTAAAACAAAAGAAATAGCAGGTCTTTAATCCGGCTTCCGTTGCCTGCTACCCGGGCAATCAAAACCGCTCCTGCACTATATTTCAATTCCCCTGAGCTTGCGGTACAGCTTAAGGGCGTATACATCGGTCATCCCGGAAATAAAATCCAGGATATGCATTACTTTAACATAGGGGCGCTCATCCTCATCAAATACAAACTGCTGCGGCAACAGCTCCAGCAGCTTATTATGCTCTTTTTCCCGTTCATTCCGGGGTGTTAAAGCAGCGGTAACAAAATCTTCTACCAATCCGGACATGATGCGGAAACCGGCAATTTCCAGCTCTACTACTTTCCGGGCATTATAGATCTTTTGTACGGATATCTCTGCGATCGTTTTTAAAGGGGCTTCCAGTTCAGGAATAGCATTGATAAGGCTCTTATCAAAGTCTCCCGACAGTATGGCTGTACGGTGCTCCCAGAATACTTCCGTGCATTTATGGATCAGCACCCCGATAGCTTTTGCCCGCAGGTAGGCAATGGATTCATTGGCATCGTCTCTTAGCTGATCAGCAATTGCTTTAACCCTGCTGATATCTTCCCCCGGTTGCTGCTCAATGATGGAAAGAAAGCTGCTGCACACCTCCTCATAGCTCAGGATACCCAGCCGGTGCGCATCTTCAAAATCAATAATATTATAGCAGATATCATCTGCGGCTTCCACAATAAATACAAACGGATGGCGCTTATAAACTACAAGGGGCGCTTTTTCATCCGGGATCATATTTAAAGCCTGTGTTACCTCATGGAATACCGCTTCATCAATTTTAAAGTATCCGTATTTTTTCAGGTGTATTGCTCCTTTTTTTACCGATGCCAGCGATTCACAGGGGTATTTTATAATAGAGCCCAGCGTGCTGTAGGTAAGCCGGAAGCCGCCCCTGGAGCGGCCATTCTGCTTCATCGTTAAAATGCGCAGCGCATTGGCGTTGCCTTCAAAACTGGTCAGATCTTTCCATTCTGCTGTACTGAAGAGGCTTTTAAACGCCTGATCTTCTTCTTTTGCCGTATCTCTTTTTTTAAAGTATTTTGAAATAGCTTCTTCACCGGAATGCCCAAAGGCCGGGTTGCCCAGGTCGTGCGCCAGACAGGCAGCGGCTATTACATATTTAAGGTCATTCTTATAGAAAATCTCCGAAGCCTCCTGTTCTTTTACTTCCGGTAACCCGCTTAGCCGTTCTCCTATAAGCCCGCCCAGCGAACGCCCCACACTGGCTACCTCCAGTGAATGGGTAAGGCGGTTATGCACAAAGATCTCTTCCGGCAATGGAAAAACCTGCGTCTTATTCTGCAGCCTTCTGAAAGGGCTTGAAAAAATGATCCGGTCCCAATCCCTTTCAAACTCGCTACGGGTATCCACCGAAGCGCTGCTGATACCGTATCTTTTTGAGGAAAAGCAATTATTCCATGTCATTATCATACCTGCAAATTTAGTCCTGCAAGGCGCCTTTATAAAACCGGTGGCGCTGCATTGCCGGCAAATGTATTTCTTTTTGGCTGCTGTCCGTTACCCAAGGCAATAATGTGTGGTCCGTTTTTTCTTTAAGCTCCTGAAATAAGCTTATTTTGTACATTTATAAGCAGTTCACGTTAACCCAACATTCTATGAAGCCTGCATTGCGTTTACAATTATCTTTAATGATGTTCCTGGAATTTTTTATAAAAGGAGCATGGTTTGTAACATTGGGCACCTATCTTAAAAGCAACCTGTCCGCATCCGGGCTCCAGGTATCTGCTATTTTCTCCACCCAGTCAATAGGCGCCGTTATAGCCCCTTTTATTATCGGGTTTATAGCAGACCGCTATTTTAATGCAGAGCGGGTAATGGCTGTGTTGCATTTAGCAGGTGCAGGCCTTCTTTTTATGATGTACCGATCTGACAATGCTCCCGCTTTTTATCCTTATGTGCTTTTTTATTTTATTGTATATATGTCCTCAATAGCGCTGGCCAGCTCTATTTCTTTCCGGCATCTTCCTGATGCAAAGCGCCAGTTTCCTTCTATCCGCGTATCGGGCACCGCAGGATGGGTAACATCCGGGGTTACCATCAGTTATATTTTTCACTGGGATCAGCCGGGAGCCATTGCCGCCGGCGCATTAAGAAACACCTTTTTGCTGGCAGCAGCCTGCTCGTTTTTGCTGAGCATTTGCTGTTGTTTGCTGCCGGCCACTCCTCCCGTAAAAGCAGGCAGGAGTAAGCAGGTACGCTGGGGCGATGCGCTGGGATTGCAGGCACTGGCATTGTTAAAACAAAGAAACTTCGGGGTGTTTTCCCTGACAGCGGTGGTCATCTGCATTCCTATTTCCTTTTATTACCAGTATACCAATCCCTATCTGGTTGCTACCGGCCTGCCCAATCCAACGGCTAAGATGGCATTAGGCCAGGTGTCAGAAGCGCTTTGCCTGCTGCTAATCCCCCTTCTTTTTGTACGGCTGGGCTATAAAAAAATGATGCTGCTGGGTATTGGCGCCTGGGTATTGCGTTATCTGCTTTTTGCTTATGGCAACGGACAGGACCTGGCATTTTTACTGATCACGGGCATCTTATTGCATGGGGTCTGCTATGATTTTATGTTTGTTGTAGGCCAGATCTACACGGATACCATCGCTGGCGAAGCCTATCGCTCTTCAGCTCAGGGCCTGGTTACAGTTGCCATGTACGGTATTGGTATGCTGATCGGTTTCTGGTTAGCGGGCGCTATTGCTGATGCGCTGAAAGTTTACGAGGGAACTGTTTACTGGCGTTACCTGTGGCTGTGTCCCGCCGCCCTTTCCATGATCTGCCTGCTCATTTTTGTGCTCTTCTTTAAAGAACAAAAAACATAACCGGCTGAATGCATTATTACGAAGTGTTTGTTGCACATAATTGAGGGTTTCCTGGTAGTATTGCTTACTTTTATAAGCAACACTGTACGAACTTTTTGTACAGATCATTCAATTAATATATGAACAAACAGTTAAGTAATGATCTTTCTTCAATGGAGGCAATACTGGAACAGGTAACTCAGCACGGGCTTGAATATCTGCAAAATATTCATGCACATTCTACTTCCACAGAAGCTGTGCCTGAAGTTTTTGAAGGCTTGCAGCAGGAAGGCATTGGCGCTATTGAAGCGCTGAAAAGGTTCAATGCGCGGTGGGCGCCTGTTTTAGTGGCTGCATCCGGCCCCCGTTACTGGGGATTTGTAACCGGCGGCACTACGCCCGCTGCCATTGCAGGAGATTGGCTAACTACTGTTTACGATCAGAATACGCAGGCAGCAAAAGGTTACGGGGATATATCTGCTGCCCTGGAACTGGAAACGATCCGGTTATTGTTGGCGCTGCTGGAGTTGCCTGAAAATTTCCTGGGAGGGTTTGTCACCGGCGCTACCATGTCCAATTTTACCTGCCTGGCCGTAGCCAGACAATGGCTGGGCAGCCAGGCAGGGCTGAACATTGCCAGGGATGGTATAAGCGATGAATTGAATATTCTTACAGCTACGCCTCACTCTTCTTCCATAAAGTCCCTTGCATTGTTGGGTATAGGAAGCGCAAACATCCTTAGTATAAAAACAGGAGACGGGAATCGTGAATCCATTGATATCAGTGATCTTGAAAACCGCATCCGGCAGTTAAACGGACAGCCTTTTCTTCTTATTTCAAGCGCCGGTACGGTAAACACGGCCGATTTTGACGATTTTCCGGCCATCGCTGCCCTGAAAAACAGGTATCATTTCTGGTGGCATATTGATGCCGCTTTTGGAGGCTTTGCTATTTTATCAGACAGGCACCGGCATCTTTTAAAAGGCTGGGAGCAGGCAGACAGCATTACTGTAGATTGCCATAAATGGCTGAATGTGCCCTACGAAAATGCGGTCTTTTTTATAAAAGAGCAGCACCGGCTGTTGCAGGTAATCACATTTCAGAACTCTAACGCCCCTTATCTGGGAGACCCGCTGGAAAACTTTAACTACCTGAATTTACTGCCCGAAAATTCAAGACGGTTAAAAGCATTGCCGGTATGGCTTTCTTTAAACGCTTACGGGAGGAAAGGATACCAGTCGGTGATCCGTAACTGTATTTTGCTGGCAGAACGCTTTGGAGCATTTATAGCCCGGACAGCCAGGTTAAGGCTTATGGCGCCGGTACGGCTGAATACGGTGTGTTTTACCTTAGCCGGGGCAAACAACTATCCTCATAAAGTAAGCGCATTCCTTTCCGCGCTTAATAAAACGGGTAAAGTATTTATGAGCCCAACACTTTACAAAGGGCAGCCGGGTATAAGAGCCGCCTTTGTTAATTTCAGAACAACGGAAAAAGACATTGCCATAGCAGAGCAACTGATCCTGGAAATACTGGAACAAACAAAGGATGCGTAAATACCTTGTTTGTCATTTAAAAAAAAACGAATATAGCAGCCGCTATAATTGAACAATTATGAACCAGACATCATTTATTTGCAGCACCTGCGGTATGGAATATGCGCCTTCTGCGGAGCCGCCGCGGTCCTGTCCTGTTTGTGAAGATGAACGACAGTATGTAAACCCGGGCGGTCAAAGCTGGACAACGCCTGAGCGGCTCAGTAAAACGCATAAAAACATTTTTGACAAAATAGCCAAAAATATATACGCCGTTTATACCTCGCCCGGCTTTGCAATAGGACAACGCGCACACCTGCTCATTACCCCCAACGGAAACATATTGTGGGACTGTATTGTCCTCCTCGATGCCACCACCATTGATATCATCAACAGGCTGGGTGGTATCCAAAAGATCGCCATTTCCCACCCACATTATTATACCACTATGGCAACATGGAGCAATACGTTTAAGGCACCGGTATATTTGCATAAACGGGATGCACAATGGATTGCGCGGAAGGATTTTGACCTGCGGTTATGGGAGGGGGCAACAACTGAGCTCCTGCCCGGAGTTACATTGATCAACTGCGCCGGTCATTTTGAAGGCGGAGCCGTGCTCCATTACGGGCAGCTTTTATTAACGGGTGATATTATACAGGTAGCGCCAGACAGGAAGACCGTTGGCTTTATGTACAGCTACCCCAATTATATTCCGTTAAATAAAAAAAGCATCCTGCATATAAAGGACTCGTTAAACGGATTCCGGTTTGATGCAATGTATGGCGCTTTCGGAAGATATATTGAGCAAAAAGCCCGGCAGTCATTTGACTATTCGATTGATCGTTATCTAAAGATTTTTGAATAAGCCGTTGTTTAAACAATCCACAAAACAGGGTTGCACTGAAATCACAAACGCTCACAAACCGCCATTCTATATACCTGACCGGTAAATAATGCCGCATCTTTTTTATTTGTATATTTCCGGCTGATCAAACTTAAAAAGATGCAGACAGGATCCTTTATCAACTGGGCCGATTTTGAAAAAATAGAAATGCGCACAGGCACTATCACACATGCGGAAGTATTTAAAGAGGCCCGTAAGCCTGCTTATAAGCTCACCCTTGATTTTGGCGAATACGGCACCCGCAGGTCTTCCGCGCAGCTAACAAAACTGTATTCGGCTGAAGATCTTTTGGGCAGGCAGGTGATTGCTGTATTAAATTTTCCCCGGAAACAAATTGCCAATTTTTTCAGCGAATGCCTGGTACTGGGCATAGTGGGCGATGAAAATACCATCACCCTTTTATCACCTGAAAGATCCGTTCCCAATGGGTTACGGGTCGGTTAGCACGGAAGAGATTCATGACTTTTATATTATAAAGGTTTTAAAGCTGCAACAATGATAGAAGTACTTAAGGCAGATATTACAAAAGTGCATGCAGACGCCATTGTAAATGCCGCCAATTCATCCCTGATGGGCGGTGGTGGTGTTGACGGGGCCATTCACAGGGCCGGTGGTCCGGCAATACAGGAAGATTGCAGGAAAATAGTTGCAAAGCAAGGCGGCTGTAAAACAGGGGAAGCGGTTATTACCACCGCAGGAAAATTGCCTGCAAAATTTGTCATTCATACCGTTGGGCCGGTATGGAACGGTGGTCAAAAACAGGAAGCCGAAAAGCTGCGCTCCTGTTACCTGAACGCCCTGAAACTGGCCGAAGAGAACAATTGCAGCTCCATTGCATTTCCCAATATCAGTACCGGTATTTATGGTTACCCTAAAAAGGAAGCAGCACAGATTGCTGTAAACGCTGTAACTGATTTTCTTTCAGCAGGCAATACAATTAAAAAAGTGCTGTTAATTTGTTTTGATGCAGAAAACGAAGCAGCAATAAAAGCAGCATTAAGCTGAATAAACAGCCGGTTAAAGAGCCCCCTTCCGGATCTCATCAATTCATATCCGGAAAGTTCACCATTATTGATCAATGTTAATTCCTGACCTTTGCCAGGCAAACAAAAATGGCGGTTTTTAAAACAAAAAAGACAGCAAGAAGCAAAGAGATCACACTTCAGTACCTGGAATTTATTGACCGGCATATTGATGAGGTGATCACCGGGCATGTGCCCGGTTTTATGAAGCTGCACCAGGTGGCAGCAGCGCTTTACGTGTCTCACAAGCATCTTACAGACTCCGTTCAGAAAGAAACCGGCCACCATCCCTGCTATTTTTATGATGAAAAAATCATTGAAAAGGCAAAATACCTTTTAAAAACCACCCATTCATCTGTGGCACAGATTGCGCTCCTGCTTACATACGACCCTTCTAACTTTTCCAAGTTCTTTAAAAAATGGACGGGCAGTACTCCTAAACAGTGGCGGGGGAAAATATGATAATGTTACAGTTTGCTGCATTTTTTCATTGTGCTCTGAAAATTTCCGAAAAGTTCACCATACTATACCTGTATATATTATTGACCTTCGGGTAATCAAAAACAAACAATATGACCTACAATGATGTAAAAGGGAAAATAGTTTTAATAGCAGGAGGTGCTAAAAACCTCGGCGGGTTGCTAAGCAGGAATTTTGCGGCAAAGGGCGCCAGACTGGCCATTCATTATAACAGCAGGCCTACAAAAGCTGATGCCGAACAAACAATAGCAGACGTGAAAAATGCAGGAGCAGACGCCTTCCTGTTTCAGGGAGACCTTACGGATATAAAAAATATTACCCGATTTTTTGACGAAACCATTGCAAAATTCGGCGGTATTGATATTGCCATTAACACCGTAGGCAAAGTGCTGAAGAAGCCTTTTATTGAAACAACAGAGGCAGAATACGACAGCATGTCCGATATCAATTCCAAAATTGCCTACTTCTTTATACAGGAAGCAGGCAAAAAACTAAATGATAAAGGCAAAATCTGTACGATCGTTACTTCATTACTGGCGGCCTATACGGGTTTATACTCTACCTATGAAGGAATGAAAGCGCCTGTGGAACATTTTACCAGGGCCGCTTCTAAAGAATTTGGTGCAAGGGGCATTTCCGTAACTGCTGTTGCACCCGGCCCTATGGATACCCCCTTTTTCTATGGACAGGAAAGTGACGATGCGGTTGCTTATCATAAATCCGCAGCTGCGTTGGGCGGTTTAACAGACATCAAAGATATTGCGCCCCTGGTTGAATTTCTGGTAACGGATGGCTGGTGGATTACGGGACAAACCATCTTTGCCAACGGGGGCTATACCACCCGGTAACTGACAGGGCAGGCATTCACTTACGGAACGTAATCCAGCGGCAGCATATTGGCCACTTTATCGCTCCAGGACCAATAGCCGGAAGTTATCAGGGATTCCGGAGGCGACCAGTTGCCATTGGCATCAATGACAAGGGGCTGTCTTGTTTGCAGCTGTAACAGGGAAAACCGGGGAACCGGCTTGCGTGCTTCGCCGGTATATTGCAGGTATTCCGGCGCTTCTGTTGCATTCATATACGTTATCGCCAGGTAATGCTCCCAATAAGCAGGCCGCTGCCCTTGCCCTGAAGCAATAAGGATACTATCTGCTGTTAACAGCCAGGAGCTGTACACATCTTCATAATCCTTTTGCTGCAGGATAGTTTTGTAATAACTACTGGAGTCCGGCTCCAATGTATCTTTAGGAGCTATTGTGATGTCTTTTCCCAGCCGGATCTCTTTTTTAAAAAGCGCACGTACCCGTTCCTTTTCCAGGTTACAGATCCGCGTCATCCTCCGCACCCGGAACCCTTCATCAGCAATTTTACCGGCATATAACGACCGCATGAAATGCATGGTGGAACCTAAATAATTATCCCGCCTTCTTTTTTTTATTGCTTTTTTTGCGGCATTGCGTTTGTCTTTAAATAAAGTATACCCGGCAAAATAGGAACTATGTGCCCTGAAATCCATTTTAAAATCCTGCAGGTCATATTGCAGCACATAGCCTAGCAATGCGTTATCAATCTGCAACGGTTCGTCAGCAACTACTTCCAGCAACTGCTGTTTTTTATAAAAACGGAACCGGAGTGCTTTTGTGTTCTTTATGGTACATTGCCTAGCAATGGGAGTTACGCCCAAAAATGTTTCCAGGAAGGTTTTGCCCCATTTTTCCCAGGTTTCCGTTACATAGCCGCCTACCACCACATTTTGCATTTCAGTGACTTTTGTACGCATTTCAAAGCGCAGCTTCCGGGAAACCGGTTCCGGCCCGATGGTGTATATAAGTGTTTCATACCCTACAGCAGAAACGATCAGGTCATATTTTCCGGGCGGAATCGTATTCAGCAAAAAACTGCCGTCAGCAGCGGTTACTGTGCCTATAGAGCTGTTATTAATAAATACACTGGCACCGGCAACAGCTTCACCGGTCCCTTCCTGTACCACCTTACCACTGACAGCCTGGGCATCAGCCGTATACAACGTCAAAAGAAACAGAAGGACAAGTAAAAACCGCATGCTCCAAATGTAGAACATACGGCCCGTATTACGAAAAATTCGTAGTATTATTTTTTATCCAGTATTTCAGCCAGCTTATTTTCCAGCTCCCGCCCGCGCAGGTCCTTCCCGATGATTTTTCCGTCCGGCCCTATTAAAAAATTCCTCGGGATGGCCGTAATACGGTATTGCTGCGCCACTTCATTTTCCCATCCCTTCAGATCGCTTACCTGCGTCCAGGTCAGCCCGTCTTTTTCAATCGCCTTCAGCCAGGCCTCCTTTTCTTCATCCAGGGAAACGCCCAGTACCGTAAAGTTCTTATCCCTGTATTTATTATACACATGAACCACGTTCGGGTTCTCTCGGCGACAGGGTCCACACCAGCTTGCCCAAAAATCGACCAGTACATATTTTCCTCTGAACTGGTCCAGGGATACCTCTTTACCTGCCGTATCCTTTTGTGTAAAACCGGCCGCTTCCGTACCCACTGCATTGAAGCGCGCGTCTTCCAGGGCTTTCTGCAGCTGACTGCCCACACTTGTCTGCATCACTTCTTTTGAAAGGGCACCGGCTCTTTTTTCAAGCAAGGCAATGTCATCAGTAAAACCGATGGTAGATAAAACAACCATTGCGCTTACCGGGGAAGCCGGGTGCTTTGCAATAAAGGCATCTACATTTTGCTGAATGTCAGCTACAACCAGCTTCATAGAGTCATCCAGCACATCGCTTCCTGCTCCGGACTGCTGCTCAATGCCGATCTGGTTGACCCGTTCAAACTTTGGAATAAAAAGGTCCTGGAACTCAGCAAAATCGTCCTGGGTCTTTGATCCTGTAAACTTCCAGTCATCCATTTTCTGCTTCATGTTGCCGGTAACTTTTACAACATCATTACCCACAAACAGGGCTGTTTTGGAAGAATCCCCCACCATCAGGCCAAGAATCGATGGGCCATCCAGTTGACCGCTTAACGTAAACATGCCCCCTTTAGACTTTGTTTCCCCGATGGTTGAGGATCCCTTTTCCAGGTTGATCAATAAAACACTGGTATTGTCCGGCAATCCCTCAATGGTTCCTGTAAGCGTTAATTGCTGTGCCATGGCAACCACCGGGAAAAGCATTATTAAAAAGAGGCTGATCTTATTCATTCGCAGATACATTTACTGATAGTTTTTTCTAAAACAAGATTACAGTTTATTTGTTCTTCTTTTTACTGGCAGGGCAAATGTGAAGTTATCCGCAATATTTTAAATTATTGCAACTGGTTGGCTATCAACATTTATATGTAAAAACAAATTAACAAGCGGGCACTTTTTTAGCAAAACATTAATTCAGGACCGCTTTTACAAAGTTCCTGGAAACAGCAGCAACATCTGCTTGGCCCTCCAGGGCTTTTATAAATGCAGAGCCAATAATAGCACCATTGGAGTGCCTGGCGGCTCTTGAAAAGGTTTCATGGTCTTTTATTCCAAATCCGACCAGTATGGGATTCTTAAGCTGATAACTTTTCAGGCGTTCCAGGTATTTTTCAACGGCTGAAAAGTCTTTATCCCTGCCGGTAGTAGAAGAGGATGAAACGGCATATAAAAATCCGGAGCTCAAAGCATCCAGCCTCCGTACCCGTTCTTCTGATGTTTCCGGCGTTACCAGGAATATAAAATCCAGTCCATACTTTTCCACAACCGTTTTATAGGTTATTTCAAATTCATAAGGCGGCAGGTCCGGGATGATCAGGCCGTCTACCCCAACCGTTGCCGCGTCTTTACAAAAACGTTCAAAGCCATAAAGCAATACCGGGTTAATATTGCCCATAAGGATTACAGGAATGCTTATTCTGGTACGCATTGTCTGCAGTTGCTCAAACAGGCCGGCAATGGTCATGCCGTTCCTTAGCGCCACAACGCTGCTGTTCTGGATGGTTTCTCCATCCGCCAGCGGATCGCTGTAAGGTATTCCCAGTTCGATAATATCTGCCCCGCTTTCCTGCAGGGCTTTCATTACCGGTATGGTACTGTTCAAAGCCGGATAACCTGCGGTACAATAAATATTCAGAATATTCTCCGATTTCTGTTCAAACAACTGTTTCAATCTTGACATAATACCGCTTTCTCTTTTAATAATTTTTCATTTCGCGCATATAAGTATCCATATCCTTATCGCCCCGGCCGCTCAGGCAAATGACCAGCGTATCATTGGCGGTATACTTTAGCTTATTCAGTGCCGCAAGGGCATGCGCGCTTTCCAGTGCAGGGATAATGCCTTCCAGTTTTGCCAGCTCAAAAGCCGCCTGCAGTGCTTCTTTGTCTGTTGCGTTCAAAAACCGGCCACGCCCGGTAACAAATAAATTAGCATGCATCGGCCCGATGCCCGGATAATCCAGCCCGGCGGAAATACTGTAAGGCTCTTCCACCTGCCCGTCTTCGGTCTGCATCAGATAGCTCCGGCTCCCATGCAGCACACCCGGTTTGCCCAGTTGCGTGGCAGCAGCGCTTTTGTCCGTATCAATACCGCAGCCGGCTGCTTCCACTGCAATGATGTCAACCGAAGGCTCATCTAAAAAATGATAAAAGGCGCCGGCTGCATTGCTGCCCCCGCCTACACAGGCCATCACTGCCGTTGGCAGTTCGGTTCCGGTCTTTTCCTTTAGCTGCGCCCTTATTTCCTTACTGATCACGCTTTGAAAACGCGCCACCATATCCGGATAAGGATGCGGGCCTACCACGCTCCCGATGATGTAGAAGGTGTCATTCGGATTATTGATCCAGTCCCTGATGGCCTCATTGGTAGCATCCTTTAATGTTTTACTGCCGCTTTTTGCAGGAACAACTGATGCGCCCAGCATTTTCATACGGGCCACATTAGGGGCCTGGCGCTCAATATCTTTCTCTCCCATGTATACCACGCATTCCAGTCCTTTCAGAGCACAAACCGTTGCCGTTGCCACACCATGCTGCCCGGCGCCGGTTTCCGCAATAATGCGCTTTTTACCAAGACGCTCTGCCACCAGTATCTGCCCGATCGTATTATTTACCTTATGGGCTCCGGTATGACAAAGATCCTCCCGTTTTAAATACACATTTGTACCGTATTTTTCACTTAGCCGGCCGGCATAATAAAGCGGCGTGGGCCTGCCTGCAAAATCGGCCAGCAAAAGGGTATACTCCTTCTGAAAAGACGGATCTGCAATGATTTTTAAATAATTTTCCCGGAGTTCCTCCACGTTACGGTACAACATTTCCGGTATAAAAGCGCCGCCGAACTCCCCGTAATACCCGTGCTCATCCGGCTGTTTATAAGATACCTGCATTAATTGATCGCTCTGATTTTTGTGAGTCGTAAAGATACATCAAAACAGGTGTTCCGCAACCCGCCTTTTCACGTTATTTGGAGGGCTTTCCTTTTTTTGTTAAGATCATTGATACAATCTCACACTTAACTGCGTGATCATGTTGTATATATACATACTTTTAAAATAGATTTTTTGCCGCGGTTTTTATAGTCGTATCTTTAATAGGATACATTAAAAGCAATACTATGAGAGTGTTTTATGATGATCGGATCAGTCAGCCCGACAGGGACAGGGATGCTTCTCATTCGGCTTTTGTAAATAGTAATGTCAGTTTTACGGGAGACGCTATCACTCATCTGGCAAAAAATATGAAGCGTTTTAATATAACTGAATGGATATGGCATATTGAGATCATTAATGGTAAAGAATGGTATATTGTAACGGACAAAAAAGCCTGAAACCGCAAACCAGATAAGATGCATAATTAAGAGCCCTGTAAAGTTTGTAAAACCTTACAGGTCTTAACAGGGTTATTGCATCAGGTCATATTTGGTCTTTGGCCGTTCTGCTTCCCTCCAGATAAAACCCTTTAGTTTTGTTTCTTCCGGCTTTTTATCTTTTATGGGTGAAAACGTACCGGTTGCTTCGCTCCTGAACACGATCTTATTTAACTTTTTCTCAGCAAAATAGGCATCCAGGATATCGGAGGTTACTTCATTAACGCCAACAAAAGCACTGTCATCATCCTGAACAAAATAAAGCGATTCAACAGAACCCTTTGTTTGCATGGAATCCAGCGACCCATCGGTAAAATACCCGTCAATCCTCGTGCCTTTTATCTGGTTATAGGCCTGTGCTTCTATATGGTTGACCATAAACCCGTTTTTAAACGCTTCCAGGTGATCCATCTGCTTGTTTTTTGTATGCAATAAAATGGTATCGCCTGTGATCTGGCTTTCCTTTCCCCATATAACCGGCCTCTGGTACAGGCGGAAAGTGGAATCTTTAAAAGAATAGAACAGGCTGTCCGAAACGGCCTGCAGGGAATCTGAGTAGATCTTTACATTATGAAATGCTTCAAAATAACGATTGGTACTGTCGTTATCTGTGGTCCTGGTTGTTTTAACAGGGGGGGGCTCTTTTTTTCCGGATGCAACAGCGCCAGTTACCGGCACAGTCACTGCCGGCTCATCCCGTACCCGGTCCGGTACATTTTTAATGGGACCGGCTGCCATACTATCCCGTACGGCAGCCCTATGCTCCGGGTTGGTAGAGGAAGGCAATACGATGCTGTTTCCTGCAGTAGCTGCTGCCGAATCGGCTATTTCTTTCAGAGCAGTAACCTTTCGTACAGGAGCAGCATATTGCTGAAGCGTATCGCTCAAACCCAGACTATCCGGCTTTACTTTAATGCTGTCGCCGCCTAATGCCGGAGATACCACATAAAGGTCTGTAAGCTTAGCACTGAACAAAGTGTCTGCTGTAATGTAAATAGAATCCTCATCCTGCTTTACGATCATGAGTGGCTTCTGCGTGGCCAGGAAAGCATCTGTAATACGGTTCTGATAGATCAGATTGCCGATAACAGTTGTTTTACGCACCGTATCAATCAGCACTGCGGAACCTTCTGCCTTGGCGAGATTGCTGTTTAACGAAACGTTATCCGCGTTCAGTGTGGTGCCTTTGCCATCATTAATAAAAGGGCGTTGCCCGAACTGTGCTTCCCCGTTCTTTAAATTATAGAATCCTTCTTTGGTATCAATGGTACGGTTAGCGCTGTCTTTAATATTTGTCATTGCTATAAAGCGGGCTATCTGGCTTTCTGTATTATAGAGCAGGGAATCTGTAGTGATCCTGTAGGCAGGGTCATTTACCAGCACGTTCTTCTTAAAATAAACATCCTTAATATCCGTATAATAAAAGGCCTCCTTACTTGTAATGACCGTTTGCCTGTTCACCACTTTGCCGCCGTTGGTGTATGTGGCTATTTTGGTAGCCATGTTGTAGGTCAGGTCCGGCGTGGTCAGCGTTGCGTGGCCATCAGTCAGTTTTACGTTCTTATCAAGGTAGGCGATCTGTTTGGCGATCAGGTACTGCAAGTGCCCGGAATAGATATTCGTGGTATCCGCATCAATAATATGCACATTTCCCCAGGCCTCAAAAGTATTGGCACGGTCGTTTTTTTCACAGCGGTCGCATTTAAAGACGGTATTCCCCTGTTTCATTAAAACGGCTCCCTGCAATACGGTGAGATTGGTGCTGTCATTTACTTTTTTCAGGGAAATGCTGTCTGCATGAATAATATCAATAGGCACAGGAGCAGCAGATCTGGCAGGAGGTGCAGTAACAGGCTGCTGTGCCCGTACAACGGCTGCCCAGATAACAATGAGAAAGGCGAACCCGAACTTCAGTAATCCGATTGGATGATGCATTTTACCGGGGAATAGAGTCCTTTATAGCCGGCGCTGTCAGCTCACCTGCTTTATTTTTTTTACCAAATACCGAAATATTTACATAGCGCTTGGGGTGCACCCGTATATCGTCCAGTAAAATTTCTGCGCTCAGGGCTACCTGGCTCAGGCGGTTATACAGTTGCCGGTCATTCATTAAAGCACCGATGCTGCCGTTTGGATTGGAAATATTGTTAACAGTGGTACGCAAAGCGGCTACTGTTGCGTTCAGCGTGTCCATGGTCCGCTGCAGTTCCAGTTCTGAAAGGCCCTTGCTGAATTTATTGGCATTGCCCAGAATGGTGTCTATTTGCCCGTTGTTCCGTTTCAGCGACTCTGTAAACGCGCTCATATTGTTTAAGGATGCGGCTAAAGGTTTTTCCACGCTGGTCAATACATTATTTAAAGATACTATAGTATATTTTAAATTGGCTATAGCTTCCTGCAGGTTCCGTTGCGTGGGCACATCCAGGGTATTGTTAAAATGTGATAATAACAGGGTCAGCGAATCGGCAACAGTTCTGACTTTTCCCATCAGGGGTTTGGCTTCCGAGGAAAGATCGCCCAGCAAACCATCTTCCACCCGGGTTTTGATCCTATCCTCATCATGGAAATATCTGGTGGAATTACCTTTTTCAATCACCACTTCAGAAGCGCCCAGGAGGCTGCCGGAAATATAAGCCACTGAATTATCCGGTATATTCACATCCTGGGTAATGCTAAGGGTAACTTTTATATTATTGATGTTAGGGTCCGCAGGCTCAATCTGGTAAACCGATCCTATGGCCAGCCCGTTGATCTTTACAAGATTCGATTTTTCCAGGCCACCTACCGACTTAAAAATAGCATACAGCTTTGGCTTATGATTGAATACATCCTTTCCCTTTAAAAACCTGAACCCGAAAATCAGTGCTGCAATGGCTACAACCGCCAAAATGCCCACTTTAAGTTCATTTGATATTTTCATTAAAAATGGTTTAAATGTTGTTCTTTGTCAATCTGCTCAAAATACAATGCAAATAACGCCCGAAAAATTTAAAAATCAGCTTATTTAAACAAAAAACTATAAACCCAGATCGTTAATTATTTGTGTAAGAAAAGGAACCGGGAAGCAATTTTTTCTTACTGTGCAACCTCATTTGCAGCCAGTGACTCTGAACCGATGGTGTTATATTTATTAATATATGTTTTTACGGCTGCCAGTATGCTGTTAACAATTTCATTCTGCCCGTCGACGCTCATCAGGTAGGCTTCGTCTTCTTTGTTGCTGATAAAGCCCATTTCTACCAGGATACTGGGCATGCCGGTTGCCTGAAGCACCCAGATCCCCTTATGGTTCCTTTGCTGTACGCCGCGGCTGATGCGCCCGTCTGCTATAAAGTTCTTTTCAACCAATGCGGCAAGGGAATAGCTTTTCCTGAAATAGTTCTGGGCATAAATGAGCATTCTTACCCGCTCCGCCGGGTCATTGCTGTCGGGCATCGGCTGTTCTGCACCGTTTCCGGTTTCTTCATTGTAATAAGAACTATCGCTGTCTTCCATGTTCTTCATGGAATTGACCTTCTGCTCATTTTTCCCTACTGCCCATATATAGGTTTCTGTTCCCCGCGCTTTATTCTCCACCCATACGTCTTCATAAATATTGGTATAGTAGGTTTTTTTTACGTGTTTTTTCTTTTTGCCTTTGCCTACTGTAACGGTTTTTGTATGCGCTTTCCTCCCAATCACCCTTTTTATATACCAGCCTCCCGGTCTTCTGCCTGCTGAATTACAGTGAAGCGAAATAAACAGATCCCCGTTGTTCCGGTTGGCAAAGTCTGCCCTGTACCGGTTGGCGGCTACAGAATTGCTAAGGCCGCCCGGTAAAGCGGCGGTAGTTCTTGTTTCAAGAATGTTAATGCCTTTTAACTCATTGCGCATTGCTGCCGCCAGTTTGCGGCCTACCTGCAGGGTAATGGTGGCTTCATTCGTTTTTGTTCCTTCTGCACCCACATCAGGGCCGCCATGACCTGCATCAACAATAATTGTTTTTATAGCGCCTGATCTGGCGGCCTGCTGCGCCCAACTATTTAATAAAAAGCCAACCGAAAAAAACAACGCCAGAGCTGAGGGTAAAATCTGTTTCATATTTCATCTAAACTGAAGAAGCCGGTAATTATTGCCCATACATAATTTAATTACAAGCTTCACAAAATCTTTACTATGTTATTTATACATTTGCCCGTACTTGAGCAAACCTTAATGCGCAAATTTAAAAGAATTTATTTTGTTGTATTGTTTCTAACGGCTATGATATTGATAGCTGCTAAAAAAAATCTTGCCACTAATACTAATGCCGGTTTTAGTGGCTCCCTGCCTCATTTATTCAAAGACACCGTTCCCCAAAAATCCATAAATGATACAATCCCCGTAAAAGATACGCTAAAGATAACCGATTCTTCCAATTTGTCAACAGATACCGGCCGAAAAGTATCAACAGACACTTTTACTTTAAAAATATCAAAAGACACGCTCAGCGGGCCTGTTAAATATTATGCACAGGATTCCATTGTAGGCTTTATGGATTCCAAAATCATGAATCTTTACGGGAAAGCCAAAACTGAATATGAGGATATGACCTTAACAGCGCCCAGCATTTCCGTTAACCAGGATAAGCATATGATCTCCGCAGCCGCAGGCAGGGACAGCACCGGGGAAATAAGCGACTATGCGGATATGAAACAGGCCGACAATGAGTTCAAGAGCGAACACATGGAATATAACTTTAAAACCCAGCAGGGTATTACAAAGGGAACCATTACCCAGCAGGGCGAAATGTTTGTTCACGCAGATATTGTTAAAAAGGTAGACGCACGCACCATGTACGGACTGGGCACCTTTTTTACAACCTGCAACCTGGATCATCCGCATTTTGGCTTCAGAGCCCGGAGATCAAAAATCATTAACAAAAAATTAGCGGTTACAGGGGCCATCCGGCCGGAATTTGATTCCGTTCCGGTACCTATTTACCTGCCTTTTGGCATTTTTCCTTTGTACCAGGGAAGGCATTCCGGCATTTTATCCCCCTCTTTTGAAAGAAATGACCAGATGGGCCTTGGTCTGTCCCGCCTGGGCTATTACCAGGTCATCAATGACTACTGGGATGCCCAGGTTTACGGAAATATTTATTCCTACGGAAGCTGGTCGGTAAACGTACAACCCACTTACCGCAAAAGATATAAATATCAGGGTTCCTTTAATTTTGGCCTGCAGAGTACCCGCCGGAACTTTCCGGGAGACCCGGATTATTACCATACCAATACGTATACCGTAAACTGGTCTCATTCATCAGATACCCGCTCAAGACCCGGCGTAAGCTTTTCTGCAAACGTAAATGCCAGCTCTACAAGGTATAATGAAAATATACCTAACAGTAACCTGATGAACTATAATAATACGGCAGGTTCTTCCATTACTTATTCCAAAACCTGGCAGGACAAGCCTTTTAGCTTTACAGTCAGCGCCAACCATAATCAGAATAACGCGGCACGGTTAGTAACCATCAATTTTCCCAACGCGGCATTTACGGTAAATACCGTATATCCGTTTCAGAAAAAGGAATCTGCGGGCGTTAAAAAATGGTATGAACAACTGGGAATCGGCTACCAGGGAAGTTTTCAGAATGCCGTGGCTTTTTACGAGCTGCCGGATACAATCCTGCACCGTTCCACGCTCAGAAGAATGCTGGATACCCTTCAGTGGAACGCCAACCAAAGTATTCCCATTACCCTTTCCTTACCCCCGATACTGGGTGGGGCGGTAATGATAGCGCCTTCTATTTCATATTCGCAACAGCTGGTTGACAGAAAAGCAACTTATGAATGGATACAATCGCTGGATACCGTTATTGCCCACAATGTAAAAGGAATCAACCTGAAACAGCAGATGAGCATGGGCATCAGCTTTAACACCGCGCTGTATGGCCAGTATAATTTTAAAAATAAAAACCTGGTGGCTATCCGGCACGTTGTAAGGCCTACTGTATCCCTAAGCTATACACCGGATCTGAATAAAGGCAACTATCAACGGGTAAAGATCGGTGTGGGCGATACGGCCTCTTATGTTTATTATGATAAGCTGGCGGGGTTGTATTCCCGTCCTGTAGACATTTTTACAGCGCGAAAATTCGGGGGGATCAATTTTGGACTTGACAATAACCTGGAAATGAAGGTGCGGGCTAAAAAGGGGAAAAAGCAATCGGGCTCGGACAGCACGGATACTGATGGTAATTCCGACTCAAAAGTAGACGAGAACGGGTTTAAAAAAATCCGGCTGATCGATGGATTTGGCTTTACTTCTTCCTATAATATGTTTGCGGACTCCATGAAGCTTTCCCCTTTTAACCTGTATTTCCGCACCAATCTTTTTGATAAAATCAACCTCAGTGCCAACGGGATCATTACTCCTTACCGGCTTGACGCAAACGGTATTCCTACAAAAAATTATGCCTGGCAGGGTGGAAGATTTAATATCGGTACGCTTACCAGCGCCAGTGTTTCCATGAGCACCAGCTTCCAGAGCAAGCCCAAGGATGCCAATAAGGCCAAACAACGGCAGGAAATGATCAACCAGCAGATGAATGACCCGATGCTGCAGGCAGACCAGCAGCGCCTATTAGAATATATGCAGCAGAACCCGGCGGAATTTGTTGATTTTAATACCCCCTGGTCCATTAACCTTTCTTACTCTTTAACCTATACCCGCCCCAGCAGGGTTACCGGGGCTTATAATGCACAATACAACGGTATTACTTCCAGTACGAGCTTTAACGGGAGCTTCAATTTAACGCCAAAGTGGAACTTCAGCGTAAACGGCTACTATGATTTTAATACCAATAAGATCCAGACATTCAGCATGTCCATTTCCAGGGACCTGCACTGCTGGCAATTATCTGTGAACGTAACACCGGTAGGTATTTACCGTTATTTTAACTTCACCATCAGCCCCAAGGCAGGACTATTGCAGGATCTGAAGATCAACCGCAACCGTTCTTTTTATAACGGCACATCCTATTGATGCTGCAGGAGATAATCCTGCATGATGTGAAATACTTCTTCTTTCAATACGCCAGCCGTTTTATTACCAACTGCTACAGGTTCTAAAAAATGGATCTCCAGTCTGCGTGGCAGGAAAAAAAAAGGCTTACTCAGCGGAACGGCTGTTTTGGTGCCAATGATTACCCCCGGAATAATGGCGTGTCCGGTATCTGCCGCCAGCTTAAACGCCCCGTTATAGAAAGGTTTTAATAATTCACCGGTGCGGTTACGCGTTCCTTCCGGGTAAATGCACATATGCATACCGGCCTTTAAAACCGCTTTCATTTTTTCAATGCTCTGCTTACGGCTTTTTTCACTTTTACGGTCAACCAGTACAGAGCCTTTTGAATAATACCAGCCAAAAACGGGTATTTTGGCAAAACTGTTCTTGGCAATGGTTTTATTAGGCCCGGGGATAAAAGCCGATGAGAGCGAAATGTCCAGTAACGAATTATGATTGCAGGTAACAATATAGCTTTTCCCCTTTTCAAAATTACCGGTGCCGCAGATCCGCAACGGGCAGCCGATAAGGAACATCCACACCCGCATCCATATTTTTGACACTTTTGTAAAATAAGCGGTTGATGCAGGTTCTTTAAACAGGTAGGAAATTAATGCAAAGGGCAGAATAAGGATAAAAGTGATGATAAAAGTTATTAAAGCCCACGCAGCACACACTCTTCCTGCTATTTCTTTAAAAATATTCATTCAGCCTTTATTAAAGTGGTTCAAAAATAGCCCTTTTTAATCAGTTGGATGCATCGTTCCGGCTTGCCGGGATGAGATAAAGAAGGCTTGCAGAACAGGAGTATTCTATACCGGCAGAAAGATCAGCACAACGGACTACCAGGCTTTTCCAGAAAAACCAGCGACAATCCATCGTGGATCTTCCGGGTCTGATAAATGGTATAATTCAGCTTTTGGTATAAATATAGATTCTTTTCACTCTTGTGACCCGTAAATAATTCATACCGGTTTACCGGCGCAAGCTGCGTTTCTATGGCTGTCATCAACTGTTTGCCAATGCCCTTATTCTGAAAGGACGGAGCAACAATTAATTTATTGATATGCCCGGTACTTTTTTTAACAACGCCTCTTACAGATCCTGTAATCTGATCATTGCATACGGCAATAAGGAATAATTCACCGTTATCAAAACTCCTGTACAGATCTTCTATTGTTTGAGTAAGGGGCTCAATGGTATCATCATTATAAATGGCTGCTTCAGACAGGTAACACAGCTTTTGTAACTGCAATATGGCAGGCAGGTCTTTTTTAGCTGCTGTTCTCAGAATGCTATTTTGCATAAAGATGTATTGATCGCTAACACTGTCCGTTTTAAAAGGCAGCAAGCGGGCTTTTTAAGACTTTACAGCCCTTTCAGGCCATTAAGAAATTGTTGAATAAGTGCCAGATCTTTAATTCCCTGGGCCGTTTCAAATTTACTGTTCACATCTAATGCATATACCTTGTTTTCAGTCAGGAAAGCTTTTACTGCAGCCACATCATCCGGGCCAATGCCACCGCTTAAGAAAAAGGGCCTGCTGAATTGCGCCGTTTTTAATACTGACCAGTCAAACTGCTGACCGGTTCCACCATAGGCCTTTGCCTTTGTATCAAACAGGAACGCAGTGACAGCCGCAGCATAAGGGCCGGTCAGGGTCTTTACCTCTTCATCACCTGAAATCCGAAATGCTTTTATTACTTGTATACGGGCATTTAATGAACCGGCCTGTGCGGGTGTTTCTTCCCCGTGCAGCTGAACGGCATCCAGTCCGTATGCCTCAACGGCCTCTTCTATTTCATTCGCTGCCGCATTTACAAATACGCCCACTTTTTGTATTCCTTTAAGCCTTCTTAAGGCTGCCGGCTCAATCTTGCCGACCATGTATCTTGGAGAAGGGGCATAGAAAATAAACCCGGCATAGTCAACGCCCAGGTTGCGCAGCTGTTCCGCCTGTGCCAGCTCCGTGATGCCGCAAACCTTAACCAGGGTTTTGTTCATAGCCTGCTCTTAATGTGGTTACAAAATTTTCAAAAGCCCGGGGCGGGTTCTCCTGTTTCATAAAATATTCTCCTATCAGGAATCCTTTAAAACCGTTTTCCCGGAACAACAGAATATCTTCGATCTTGTCAATCCCGCTCTCCGCGATCTTTATCCTGTCGCCGGGAATTTTTTCCGCCATTTTCAGACTGCGCTCTATATCCACTTTAAAGGTTTTCAAATCGCGGTTATTAATGCCAACAATTTTTGTTGCCGCACAAATATGCCCCAGCTCTTCCTCTGCATGCAGCTCCAGTATGGTTTCCAGTCCCAGGGAATTTGCAAAACCAGCTAAGCGCTCCACCTCCGCAGGCGACAGACAGGCGGCGATCAGCAGAATGATATCCGCACCGACCGATTTTGCCTCTGCGATCTGGTACTCATCAATGATAAAATCCTTACGCAAAACGGGCAGTGCATTTCTTCTTGCTGTTTCCAGATCTGCCAATGAGCCGCCAAAGAACTGAGCATCCGTTAAGACTGATATAGCCGCTGCCCCGCATCGGGCATAAGCTCCGGTAATGGCAGCCACATCTGCATCTTTATTAATAAATCCCTTAGAAGGAGACCTTCTTTTAAACTCTGCAATGATGCCCGTACTGCCCGGTTGTTGCAGCGATGCGGCCAGTGAATATACCGGCAGCTGGAACGCAGGAGTACTTTCTAATTGTTTAACAGATGTATGGGCTTTCCGTTCTGCTACCTCTGTTCTTTTATGTTCAATTATAGTATCAAGAATGTTCATGGTCTTATTTGAGATTACTGATTACTGACTACTGATATCTGATCACTCTACTGCAACGCAATTAATTTTTGCAGGCACTCATATGCCCTGCCCGACCGGAGGCTTTCCTTTGCCGCCTCAAATGCATCCGCATAATTGGGATATACGCCTGTAACCTGTAATGCAATAGCCGAATTAGCCAGTACCACCGCTTCCTGTTCGGGCGTTCCTTTGCCCCGGATAATAGCCGAAAATATTTTTGCAGCCTCTTCCACGGTAGTGCCTCCTCTGATCGACTCCGGCTTTACTTCCCTGCCGCCCAGTTCCATTGCTGATAAGACCTGTTCTCCTGTTGCGGTGATCACTTTTGAATCGCCGGTCAATGAAATTTCGTCATACCCGTCCAGCCCGTGCACAATGGCAAAATGTTTTGATTGCTGCTGCATTAAATAATTATACAAACGCGCCATTTCCAAATTATATACACCTATAATGCTGAACGACGGGAATGCAGGATTTACCAATGGGCCGAGCATATTAAAAAAGGTACGCATACCCAGGTTCTTACGGATAGGGCCTACGTTCTTTAAGGCCGGGTGAAACTGGGGAGCGTGCAAAAAACAGATGTTTGCCGCTTCCAGCTCGCGCGTTAATGCAGCGTTGTTGTTTTTAAACCGGTAGCCCATCGACTCTACCACATTGGAAGCACCGCTAACCGTAGATGCGCCATAATTACCATGTTTGGTAACCTTGTGCCCTGTGCCTGCAACAACAAAACAGGAGAGGGTGGAAATATTAAACGTGTTTTTCCCATCACCGCCCGTACCAACAATATCAATGGTATCGATGCCATTAAAATCCAGGGGCACACACAATTCCAGCAGAGCATCCTGGAAGCCCTGCAACTCCTGCAGGGAGATGCTCCGCATCAGGTACACGGTCATAAAAGAAGTGATCTCGTGCTCATTATAAACCCCTTTGCCAATATTCACCAGCACTTCTTTTGCAGTGGCCCTGTCCAGCGTTTTATGCTCAAATAAGAGCGATAATATTCTTTTCATTCATTTTATTTTTGTACCGGCAGTTGTGCAAATGGCAGCCATCTTGCGTCGCACACTTCATCGTCCCGGTTATTACTAATCTATCGTTGCTACGCGGCTCTATTTCTGTTTTCGTTTGTTACAAACAGGCCGCTCCGTAGGAGCGGAAAACCATGGACCATCGACTATGAACTATCAATCGTATTCCATTATCAAATCATCAAATTCCCGGGTTTTCAAATTAATCCTTCAGCCAGTTCCGGATAATCGTTTCCCCCATCGGCGTTAATACGCTTTCCGGGTGAAACTGTACCCCCTGTACATCATATTGCTTATGTTGCAATGCCATGATCATATCGTTATCATCAACAGCCGTTATTTCCAGCTCTTCCGGAAAATTTTCTCGGGATACCACCCAGGAATGGTAACGACCTATCTCAAAATGATCCGGAATTCCATTAAACAGGGGCCCCATACGCTTAATGACAGTGCAGTTGGTAGCAATACCATGATACACTTTTGGCAGGTTATACAAAGTACCGCCAAATACTTCGCCGATTGCCTGTTGCCCCAAACAAACGCCTAATATGGATTTGGAAGCTGCATATTCTTTTATCAGTGGTAATAATAATCCCGACTCTTCCGGCAGACCCGGCCCTGGTGATAAAATAATTTTATCATATTGTTTGACCGCTTCCAGCGGGATCTGGTCATTCCGGAACACATCTACTTTCTGGTGCAGGATCTTCTCTACCATATGCACCAGGTTATAAGTGAAGGAATCATAATTATCAAAAACGAGTAGTTTCATTTTGAGGCTTCAGATTTCAGTTGAGTTCATAAAATGTTAAACGATCTTTTCTGCTTCAGTAATCGCCTTTTTTAAGGCTCCCAGTTTGTTAATGACCTCCTGCAGTTCTCCTTCCGGGTTACTGGCGGCTACAATGCCTCCGCCGGCCTGTCTTGTTAAGGTATTTCCGCGGCTCAGGAAGCTGCGGATCATAATGGCCTGGTTGCAGCTTCCGTCGAAACCCATAAACCCGATGGCACCGCCATAGAAGCTGCGGGCCGTAGGTTCCAGTGCGCTGATGAGCTCCATCGCTTTTATTTTTGGCGCTCCGCTCAGGGTACCGGCGGGGAATGTTTTTCCAAACAGATCAAAAGGGCTGGTATCGGGGTATACGGTTCCGTTTACCTCGCTTACCAGGTGGATTACATGGGAGTAATACTGCGGCTCTTTAAAATGGCTTACATGTACATCTCCGCAACCCCGGCTCAGGTCGTTCCTTGCAAGATCTACCAGCATTACATGCTCTGCGTTTTCCTTGGGATCATTTTCCAGCAGCCGGGTTTGCTCTGCATCAGTCTTATCATCGCCCGTACGTTTAATAGTGCCCGCTATAGGATGAATAGTGGCCTTTCTGCGATTGATGATCAATTGAGATTCCGGTGATGAGCCCATCAGTTTATAATCACCGTAATCAAAGAAAAACAAATAAGGAGAAGGGTTAATATTCCGTAATGCCCGGTATACGTTAAATTCATCACCGGTAAATTTTTGCCTGAATCTCCGGCTTAATACGATCTGGAACACATCCCCGCGATGACAATGGGCGATGCCTTTTCGCACCATGGCCCTGTGCTCCTCATCGGTCATATTGGAGCTTTCTTCACCTACTGCCCGGAAGGGGTATACCGGAACATCTTTTCCCATAATCAATGAAAGCAGTGCCGGTTTATCGCTCGGAAGGCCCTCCATTCTGTTCTCCAGTATATACATCGCATCTTTAAAATGATTGATCGCAATAACGTACTGATACAGGCGATAACGCATCAGCGGGATATCTTCCCTGCTGTTTTTAAACCGGCTGTTAGGAATAGTTTCAAAAAACTGGATAGCATCATAAGTGGTATAGCCATATAAACCCTGTGCATAGCGTGCCTCCCGTTCTTCATTTTTTTCTATCTCAAAATGCTCCATAAATCCGGTCAGCACTTCTGTGATCTTTTGCGTTCCGGAAAGCTGGATTTTTTCGGCGGTTTGCCCCGGTAATTTCAGATCAATGGTGTCCCCGGAAATGATCTCTATGCCCGCAATGGCGTTCACACCAATAAAGGACCAGCTGTTGTTGGTGGCATTATTATCTGCACTTTCCAGCAATATGGTGTCGCGGAAACGGTCGCGCAGCCGCAGATAAATGCCCACCGGCGTAAAGACATCCGCCAGCATGGACTGTACTTCGGTTTGGATTCTTATCTTTTTCATTATTCTTATTACCATTCAGTCAAGCAAAAACCCCGGTATGTACCGGGGTTTGAATATATTGTTACAATACGGACAATAGCATTACAGCACCCCTACAGTGTTGTTATGCCACCACATATTGTTCTTTGTAAAATTCATTTAAGGCAAATATAAATTTCAAAAACAAAATCAGCAAATTTTTCAGGCAATAAAAGGGATGTTTTTTTTAAAACAGGGATTTTTGGTCTATATTTGCGCTCTTCATGACCAACTGCCTTCTAAGTAGTAGGTTATTGAAATAGAGAAAATAGTTTAACCCGGTAGCTCTCCCGATAACTATCGGGAAGACAGCGCCTTCCGCTTCAGACCGGAAGATCATTGATTCGGCCAATAATCAATGACAATATGATAAAATAATTGGCCCGGTAGCTCAGCTGGATAGAGCAACTGCCTTCTAAGCAGTAGGTCATTGGTTCGAATCCAATCCGGGTCACTAAAATGCTCCCTTTGACATACACCTTATATATAGCCGTATCAAAGCTTTAATTGTTAAACTGATCAGGTACCTTATCCGGTGGTTTCTTCATCGCGTTGTTTTTTTAAGCTAACTGCAACAACTCCCATCTTTCTTCTTAAAGAATAAGAAAACATAATTACAGTAACTGCAAAGGCTATTTACGTCACTAATGAAAACAGGAAATATTGTAACAAAGGGCATATAGCAACCAGCTTTGTTGCCAAAGGCAGACAAGGTCAGCAGGCAGAGCAGGAATCCCAGATACGCAGCATATCGGGCACGGCCAGGAGCACCCGCCTGGAGGGTAGCTTCGGTAATGGTTATTGATACAGCTCGTTAAATAACATTTTGAAAGTGCCGTGCGCCTGTCCCCTAAAAGTAATTTCAGGCCCAAAAGCATAAAATACACCTTTATTCACTGTTGCTTTAAACGCAGCAATGCCTCCTTTTAAATAAGACTGCCCCCAGGCCCAGCCGCTTCTCAGCGCGTCCCTGTTACTATCAAAAGAAGCCAAGACCTCAATACGGTCAGAAGGAGCCGGTAATTTAAAAACGGGGCTGTTGTTAAATACAATATCAGTTGTGGACGGCAACCCGTAATTTGCCGGGGATCCTGTATTGATATTGACTTCCAGTATACTGGTAGGTATATAGTATTCATCACCTTTCAAGGGCACTGTTTTTCCTTCCTTATTGGTTTTTACCAGGGCATTGGTTACAGGCAGCTTTAAATGATAGGCAAGGGCTGTATTATTACCGGTTGTAATAACCTTACCCCCACCTTCTAAAAACGCCTTTACCTGCGGAAGCGATTTCTCCAGCGTAAAACTACCCAGCATTTTCTGGTATTCCTGCGGCACCCGATCCGGCTTTGGGCCCGTTCTGCGCCGGGTTGCAGCCGTTGTATCCGCAGCAGGCAGCCCGTCATTCATAAAGAGTATGACATCGTATTTGTCTTTCAGGTTTCCTGCATCAATATCCTGCGGGTAGATCACCGTAAAGGAATAGTGAAATTGCTCCAGCAGCCAGCGCGTCCAGCCAGAAGGTATAGAGCCGCCATAATAATCAAATAAGGCTATACGGGCTTTGTTTATTTTTTCCTTATTGCCGGGAACAGCGGAAGCTGCCATTATGGGAACACCTAAAGCAGTATTACCGGTCTTCAATACAGCAAACCCTTTCGCCGGAATATAAAAGGACCCGGCGGGTAATCCCTGTATGGCATCTTTTACACGAAATACATCAACTCCTGCTTTTAAAAGATCATTGACCAGGATGAACGAATTATTTACAGCTGCGCTCAGCAGGAAGCCGTCTCTAGCGGCAGGAATTGCCAAGGCCGGAGGTGTTTGCAGGTTGCCATAAGGTACCTGTTCAAACGGACCTGAAAAATCTTCCATAATACGGTCAAACTGTATGCCCATTTGAAAAGCCAACGTCCACCCCGTTACATCATAAGGCCGGATGGGAGGACCGCCGGGGTATTGAAAATCATTGGGGTAATTCTGCGGCTCAAACATGTCCAGCACATGCGGCCGGAATGCCTGGTTCGTTTTAACAATATAAGATCCTTCAGGGTAGGATTTTCCTGCTACGCTGAATGCACCGGTTGAGCGAAATACCTTAAGCCCTGATTGCAACAAGGCATTTATGAACCGGACGGCTGTAGGAAAATCTGGCTGGTCTGCAGGAATAATATACCCCCGCGGGTCTCTCAATTCCTTTGCTTTTATATACTGATCAAAGTAGCTGACCGGCAAACTCCGCTCACCCCAGCCCGATACATTGTCTTTAGCTCTTCCTGATTTCCTATCCCGTTCATAGGCTGCCAGCAACGTATCAATTTTATACGACTGTACCGTCCAGGTATCTTCAGATCCTTTTTTTATGGAGTTCCGGCCCATCTGGTAAATGTTATACAGCAGTTTATCCTTCATCCGCGCGGCATAATCCAATACCCCGTAATTTAACGACATGGAATAATCAATCGACTTTTGAAAGGTCCAGGCCTGGGGCATTACAGGAAAGGGAGTAGCATTGTCCGGCAAAAGGCGTTTCGGCACCAGGGGAATAGCAGAAGGCGTAGGATTACCAATAATTTCAGTTAACAGGCCGATCATGTTATGGTAATAAGGCGCAGTGCGCAAACCTCCATCCCACCATCCGTTGAATGAAGAGCCTTCCAGCCGGGTATACCCGGGTTTGTTTTCCACGTTTAACCGGTTGATCATTGAGGCCGCCACCCCGTCTATCTGGGTCATCAGCAACGGGTCATAATCATAATTGAACGGCGCACGATACGGCGGGCCTGCAATCACAGATCCTGCAGGACCGGATTGATGATGGTTATAAATGATCTGCGGCATCCATTCCAGGTAATGCTGACGTGTAATATTTTGCGTTTCCTTCATGTTCATCATATAGAAATCGCGGTTATTATCATGACCAATGTATTTATTATACACCCGCGGAATCAGCATATTTCTTTTGGAGGAATCCTTTTCCTGCATATACCAGTTGGCTACCAGCTCCTGCCCGTCGGGGTTTACCTCCGACAAAAGGATGATCACATGATCCAGAATATGCTTCATCTCCGCGTCATTGCGCGTCAGCAGCTCATAATACAGCTGGATCAATTGCTGCGAACCCACTGTTTCCGTAGCATGCAGCCCGCCATCTATCCACACTACCGCCTTCCCCTTTTGCGCCAGCGCTGCCGCTTCCGAAGCACTTATCTCTGCCCTTGCCAGCTTTTGTGAAATCTGCCGGTATGCTTCCAGATGTTTCAAATTCTCCGGTGAAGAAACAATCATCATATATTGCGTTCTCCCCTCTTCTGTTTTACCAATCTCTGTAATCAACGCCCTCTCTGACTGTTTGGTAACCAGCTGAAAGTATTTTTCCGTTTGGCTATAATTAGCCAAACGGTAATTATCCCCTATATTAAAACCAAAAAACTCTTTGGGCGACGTGATCTTTTGCGCAACGGTATTCAGCACAAAAACAGTCAGCAAAAGAAAAGATCCGATAATTTTTCTTTTCACCATAAACGATTTAAATAATCCAAAAAAAAAGCCTTTATTCAAATAACAGTCCGTTCTGACTCCTGCGTGCCTTTACAAAGGGTTTTGCACACAAAGCGGGTTCAGCTGTATTTCACTTTCGGGCAAAACCCATTGCCAGTCATTACTATCGGCTGCACGGTAACGGTTGGCCTCACCTATTACGGTACCATTACCATACATATTAAAATTGGAAGCCAGGGGATCAACATTCACCGGCATGGATGTCATACTGTTTGACCAATTGCCCTGGTTATAACCGGGGCGGGGAGCAGCCCCCCTGTCCAGCGGCATATTCAGCCTTTTTAAATCTAAAAACCGGAACCCTTCTCCCCACAATTCAACCCTGCGCTGGAACATGATTTCATCAATCAGGTTTTCGCCGGAATTCACAGACCGCTGGTAATCGGGATCGCGCTGGTGTGCCAGGGGGTATAAAGCATCAGCCGCTTCTGCATCATGACCACCCGCACGGGCATACCCTTCGGCCTCAACCAGCATCATTTCAGGAAGCCGCATAAAAGGAATGTCCCTTTCCCCTATTGTTTGCGGATCCGTAACAATAAACTTATTCGCCATATAATTGGCATATTTTGAATTGGTGGAAGGCGGCACCAGCGGGCGCGGTGTTACAGAAGGAACAACGGCCATAGGAAACCATATTGATTTCCGTACATCCGTACCGGAAATACGGTTATACAGTAAATTATAAATGGCACGTGGCGTATTCTGATTGTAACTCACGTTTTCATTGGACATGTACCCATGAAAATGGGTCAACTGCTTTCCCTGCGCCAGTAAGGGCTTGGAGCCCCACAGCCATTCGGTATTGGCCTGATCACTAAACCGGTTATTAACAGTAGTATAGGTATCGGCCTGTAACTGTGCACCGGATTGTTCTACGACAAGTTTAGCCATTTGTGCAGCCTCCAGCCACTTTCCCTGTGTCAGCAATACACGTGCCTTCAGGCCACGCGCTACGTGTACATTGATGTGCGATTTATTAGGCCGTTCAACAGAAGTGGCCTCCAGCGCCTGAATGGCCGCGTCCAAATCATTGTTAATTTGCTGGTACACTTCTTCAACCGTTGCCCTTGCCCTGGGCTCCGTAGAATTATCGTTGCGTAATACGATGCCCAACTGTGTGTTATTACCTCCGGGGCGGTACCGCTCTCCATACATCTGTACCATTGTAAAATAGCCAAAGGCCCTGTAAAACAGCGCCTGTCCCTTGATATTGTCTTTCTCGCTTTGCGGACCTTCAAGATCATCTACACGGTTAATGATCATATTGGCATTGGTCACAAAGTATTGCAATAAACGGTAGAAATGTTCCACACTACCAACGGTAGGTTTACGATGTGTTGCCCACTGTGCCTGCGTTTGAAACTGTGCATTCGAGTACGTATATACTAAATCTTCCCCCATTACCTCGTACCAGATCATCAGCATATCATACCCGCCATAAAAAGCGGTGGTGGACAGATCAGCCGTCCACATAAGCTTATGCAAACCATTTACAGCTGCCAGGGCTGTTTTTGTATCCCTAAAGATCACCTCTTCATCTACTTTCTCTGTTGATTTTGTTTCGAGGAAATTCTTTTTGCAACCTCCTGAAACAATGCCTGCCAAAGCTATTATAAGTAAGAACCTGTATCCGTTATTCATTTTCCAAATAATTTAAAAAGTTAGATTTAATCCTAATGTAAATACCCTTGACGGCAGGTATACATCAACATTGCTGCTATAGCCTGAAAAAATATTCCGGCGGGGATATACCCCCTGGCGTTTTGTAGCCAGGAACGCATTGTCGGCAGAGGCATAGATTTTAAGGCCCTGCGCTTTGTATCTATCAAGGATCCTTTTTGGTATATCATAGCCCAGTGTAATATTGGCCAGCTCTAACATATCAGAACTTATTAACCACCGGGTAGAAGTAGCCGCATTCAGATCAGGGTCTGAAAAGTCTTCCAGGCGGGGCACATTCGTAATGTCTCCCGGTTTTTGCCAGCGGTTTAAAATATCTACATGCCTTGTAGAGCCAATGAGCGCTGAGCCAGACGGGCCGGTCATTAAATTACTGTAGCCTATATCATACATCTTGCCCCCTAACTGATAGTTAAACAAAAGGGTCAGCGTTAAGCCCTTCCATGAAAAACCGGTATTGATACCGCCCGAAAAAGCAGGCATAGAAACCCCGGACCAGTCGTAAAGCGCTTCGGCTACCTTTGTTGTATAATATTTTCCGTTTACGTTTACAATAGATGCAGACCGCTTAGCAGGATCCGGTTCATTCAAGTAGGCATTGAGCACTTCCGCTTCGGGAACATAAATGCTGCTGCCGGTAGCAGGGTCAACTCCTGCCCATTGCCTCAGATAAAATTCATAACGGGAATGCCCCTTTTCTATCCTGAATACATTTTCATTATAGGGGTCAATGGGCAATTCTGTTATTTTATTTTTCAGATAAGTCGTATTAAAGCCCAGGCTCCATGTAAAATCCTTGATCTTTACAGGCTGTCCGTTAATGGTAAGCTCCACCCCGCGGTTATACATGCTGCCGGCATTTTGGTAGGCGTAGGTAAGCCCTGCATCCGGGGCTTGCGGAACTCTGAATAAAAGATTGCTCGACTGGCGGTTAAAAAATTCAACAGAACCGGATAAACGGTTTCTAAACATTCCAAACTCAAGCGCAAAATCGCTGCTGTGTGACACTTCCCATTGCAAAGACTGGCTGTTCAATACCCGTTCCCGGATATACCCCGGCTCCAGGCCATTGGTAGCCGGCTCATAAGAAGCCTGCCAGGCATAATAAGTACCAATATCATCATTGCCCACTCCGCCGTATGAGGCCCGCAGTTTCAACAGGTCAATAAACGCTAAATCCTTTATAAAAGGCTCCTGGTCCAGGCGCCACCCCGCACCTATTGAATAAAATGTGCCCCACCGGTAATCTTTATAAAACCGGGATGTGCCGTCACGGCGAATGGACGCTGAAAGAAAATACCGGTTGTTAAAATCATAGTTCACCCTGGAAAGGTATCCTTCTGTACGATATTTATCGGTCCTGGAATCTTCATCTCCCGGTACTGAATAATTGGGAAGCTCGTAATTATCATCGATGAACTTCTGGTCAGACATTTGAGCCAGTAAATAATTATATTCGTAATCATAGCTTTCATGCCCCACCAATACATCAATATGATGCTTCCCCATTTTTTTAGTATAGGAAAGCAGTTGATTAAAGGTCCAGGTAGTGGTAAAGGAATTGGACTTGGTAACGCTGCCGCTGTTTTGCTTTTCAGGATATACTACCGAAGCCGAGGAATTTAAACGGGCATCAGCGCTTACTGCCCCGTTCATTGTAAACTTAAGCCCTTCCATAACCTGAAATTCCGAATATACTTTGGCGTTCAGCAAATTCCGTTTATATCCATCGTAAATATTCTGTAATTCAAGCGCAGGGTTAGAACCACCCACATAATCGCGGGAAGGTGCATTTAACGTACTTGAAATGGGGTAGCCCGTTCCAAAATCATAAACACGCTCTCCATTGGAGTTCAGCACATAATCTTTTGTAACAGGATCATGAACATGAATGGGATAGATCGGCCCTATATACCGTACAAAACGAAAGGGGTTGCTGTTATTGCCTGAACTTTCATTCTGCTGCCCTTTCATTTTGCTTAAAGTACCATTAACAGTTCCTCCGATCTTTAAAAAGGAAGTGATCCGGGAATTGATATTCCCGTTTATTGTATACCGGTCAAATTCGGAACCAATAACATACCCTTTTTCAGACAAATAACCGGCAGAAAGGTAATAATCCGATTTATTGTTGCCACCGCCAACACTTACAGCTGCATCGGTGCGCATTCCTGTTTGCTGAATAGCGTCCATCCAATCCATATCATCGCCCCACATAAATTGCGCGTTTGGGTTTAATTTCCCGTTGGCGTCCACAACCTGGTCATCCGGAACATTGAACGGATTATACTTCAGATTATTGGTAATAAGATTCTTTGCTGCTGACTGAGCGGCCTCATCGGGTTGCATCCCGTTTTTGATCAGCAAATTGCGGGTGCTTTCCCAGTTTACTAAAAGATAATCGGCCACATCCATTTTTTTATAATCATTTGTCTGGGGTGCTGTAAATCCCTGGTTCAGTTTAAAATTAACCACCTGGCGGTTCATCTTCCCTCCTTTCGTTTGGATAAGGATAACACCATTGGCAGCCCGTGCGCCATATAATGCAGCTGAAGAGGCATCTTTCAGCACAGTTAAACTTTCAATATCGTTTGGGTTGATGGTATTAATGGGATTATCATAAGGCATGCCGTTCAAAACGATAAGCGGAGCGGAACTAACACTTGATGAAATGGTACCAATGCCCCTGATATAAATATTAGGCTCAGAGCCCGGTTGTCCGTTTGCGGTACCCACCTGCACACCAGACACTTCGCCCAAAAGGGCGCTGGTAACATTGGTAAGCGGGCGCTCATCAAATTTATCTGCATTAATCTGGGCGGCGGCCCCGGTATATGCGCCTTTTTTTGCTGTACCATACGCTACCACCACCACTTCGTCTGCCTTATTCTCGTTAAGCGTAAGGGTAATATTAATAATACTGCGTCCTTTTACCGCTACTGTTTGAGATGTATAGCCCACCATAGAGAAGACCAGCTCGCTGTTTTCCGAAATCACCTCCAACGAAAACTCACCTGCGCTGTTGGTTGAAACGCCCCTGTTGCTGCCTTTTACGGTAACCGAAACGCCGTGAAGCGGATTTCCTTCCGCATCTTTTACCGTTCCTTTTACCGGCCAGGCTGTAGCAGGCAATGGTTTTAGCGGTTCCTTACCGCGTGCAGGTGCAGCCAACGGCCGTTCTACCAGGGTGATCGTTTTGTTCTCAAGCACCCATGTAAAGGGCTGGGTTTTGCATACATCCTCCATTACAACATTGATAGGCGCATTGGCCAGTCTAAGCGTTACCGTATGCGATCTTTTTAATAACCCCGCATCATAAAAAAATACGTACCCTGTCTGGTCTTTAATTAATGAGAATACCTTTTTCACCGGCAGGTCAGTTCCGGTAATGGTAATATTTTGGGCCCTGCCGGTTGCTGAGGCCTGAAAAAAAAGAACTGTAAGCATGCATGCTGTCAGTTTCATAGCAAGATTCGTTCGCTGTAATAATTTAAGTTTACAAAAATGTGATTGCATAATTGCAGTGTTTTGATGAAAAGAATAATTTACCTGATCTTATTTCACTCAGGATGATCAAAAGAAAACAGATACTGCCCTGTTCTGATCACTCGGAATATATCAGGATCAGCACCTTTTGATAGTCGTATGTTCTTTAATTAACCGCCGGCGGTTTTTCAGTTCTGTCTTATGGCATAATGATAATTTTTTTCCCTTCTGTTTTAAAATTGACTTTATTTTTTTCCAGTATTTTCAAAGCCTGCGACAGCATCAGGTCCTGTTGCATTTCTCCCTCAAATTCCCTGTCGGGGATAACGCCTCTGTACTCCACCGTTAAATCGTACCAACGGGCTAACTGGCGCAGCACCTCTTTCATATCAGCATTATGAAAAGAGAAATAGCCGTCCTTCCAGGCGGTTTCCGATCTTACATCCACGTTTCTCAGCGTACGCAGTGTGTTATTTACCACCCGGGCCTGCATACCGGGCGTCAGCGCTGTTTTGCCTGAAACACCGGGCACGCCTATTGCTACACGGCCTTCTAAAAGCGTTATTTTTATAGCCCGTTCATCTTCATAAGCATTTATGTTAAAGTGGGTACCTAATACCTCTGTAATGGTATTAGCAGATGTTACAATAAATTTTTTATGCTCATTTTTTGCTACTTCAAAATACCCTTCTCCTTTAAGCTGCACCTGCCTTTCGCTATCTGCAAATACTACCGGGTAGGTAATGGAGCTGCCTGCATTCAGCCATATTTTTGATCCATCACTTAATATAATATTGATGACCCTGCTGCCCCTCGGGTTGTTGATCGTATTATAAACAGGGGCCGTGGATGGTGCTTTTTGCCCGGACATTTCATAGGCGATGACGCCATTTGCTAATTTTATAAGCCGGGTAGCTGCCTGTGTGGCCAGCTGCCCGTTACCGGCGCTGTCCAGGTACATTACTGTGCCGTCTGACATAGTAACGGTTGCCCGGTTGGCTTGCGGCGCATAAATATCTCCGGAAACCGCAACCGCTTCTTTATTGCTTTGTACCGGTTGGGGCTGCAAAAAGAAATACAACACGATCCAGCCTAACAGGAGCATTGCTGCTGTACCTAACGCGGCATAAATCATACGCTTTCTTATAAAGGAAGGTCTTACACCCCTTTTTGAAGACGATCTTAAACGACGCCCGATTGTTTTGAATGCCTGCTGCTTGTCAAAATCATTCTTTACTGCCAAAGACGGGTCCTGATATGCTTTTTGCAAAAAAGCGTCCAGCACATCCATAGCAGCATCGTCCATCATCAGGCGCTGCAATTCTGCCAGCTCTGCCGGATTTATTTTACCCGTTGCAAATTTCTGCAGCAGTTCTTCCAAGTTTGAATTGATCATACGTCATATATAATGACGTAAAACAAAGAAGAGGTAAGACAAAAAAATATTTTTTTTTAACGCTGAAGCAAAAGGACAAATGCCATCCATATTAAATGCGTATCAGCATGGCTGAGCATAAATTTCCGGATTAGCTGCAGCGCCCTTACAATATACGTTTTTGATGAAACTACAGAAATGCCAAGCGCTGCCGCAATCTGTTCGTGAGTAAGCCCTTTATAGCGGCTAAGAATAAAAACTTCTTTTATCTTCCCCGGAAGCGCCTCTACTGCATTATTCAGCAGATTGTGCAGTTCCCTGTACTCCGCCATTTCCTGCGGCGTGGAAGCCGCCGATTGAAAATAGTTCAGTAAAAAATCAGTATTAGAAGGATCAAAAACATTTTTGCGAAGATGGTCGATGACCAGGTTTCGGGAAATTGTATATAAATAAGAGGAGGGGTTGACAATATCTTTTAGCCGGCTGCGGTTTTCCCATAGCTTAATAAAAATATCCTGGGACAGGTCCCTGGCCTCTTCTGTTTTTTTGGTCAAATGCAGGGTAGTGCCATACACCTGTGGCCAGTAACGGTCAAAGATCAGATTAAAAGCCTGTTCATCACTTTCCGAAACACGCTTAAATAAGGTGCTGTCTGTATATTGATCATCAATAGCCATTTATACAAAAAATAACGAATCCGTTCGTAAAAATAAGAGAATTAAATATATCCCCTCATTTTGCAGGCTACAAAACCGAAAAAGCCCCTGATATTTACAGTTTATGCATTAAAGGGCGAAGCTTCGCCCAAATGGGTGATCAGGATGCTCTACTCCTGCTGAAAAAGCAGGCTGTCGGGTACCCGGATTCTTTTGGCCTTCCAGGGAAAAATACTCGCGGCGCCTGACCTATTTCAAATCGGGAATTTTGATCGCTTCCGGTTTTTATCGGATTCTCCCGGTTAGCGGGTTGTCTTTTCTCATAAGTTTTTTTGCGCTGTCTTATCACTTTGCTGCGCATAGCAGACCAGGTAGCTCCTGGTAAGTTCCGGCTTTTAAGGCAGGTAAAAAAGAAGCAGCCCTAACAGGTAAACTTCGTCCACTTTTCATCAGAGGCATTGCTGGCGAGCACGCATTCGATAAAAGCCATTCCACGGACCCCGTCGCTGATCGATGGAAAATCCAGCATCTGATCAGAGGGATTGCGGCCATCCATTTCGGCGGAAAGCATTCCTGCAAAATTCCGGTACAAATTGGCAAAGGCCTCCAAATATCCTTCCGGGTGGCCTCCGGGCGTTCTGCAATTATGCAATGCATCTTCAGACAGAAGACCGGTATACCGGGTACCGGCACGTACCGTCTGCATAAAGCTATCCGCCCATTTTACCAACAATGAGTTGGGCTCCTGCTGAAACCATTCTATACCCCCTTTTTGACCGTACACCCTGATCTTCAGCGCATTCTCTTCCCCTGTAGCTACCTGGGAAGCTAATAGCACCCCCGTGGCCCCATTATTGAATTTCAGCAGCACATTCCCGTCATCATCCAAAGAATTGCCGGTAGTCATCACGCTTAACTGAGCACACAATTCGGTGATCCTTAAACCGGTAACATACTCGGCTAAGTGTGCGGCATGTGTGCCGATGTCGGCCATACAGCCACTTTTGCCTGAACGTTCCGGATCGGCTCTCCATGCTGCCTGTGGGTTTCCGCCTTTATATACTAACCTGCTTAGCCAGCCTTGCGGATATTCAACAATTACTTTTCTGATTTCCCCGAGTTTTCCGGCTCTTACCATACTGCGGGCTTCTTTTACCATCGGGTATCCGGAATAGGTATGTGTAAGCATCAGCCGCAAACCCGTCTTCTGTATTTTACGCTGCAACTGCAGTGCTTCTTCCAGCGTAAGGGTAAGCGGTTTTTCGCTCACCACGTGAAAGCCATTTTCAAGTGCCATCATTGCGGGTTCAAAATGTGCAAAGTTGGGCGTTACAATGGTTACAAAATCCATACGCTGATCTGCCGGAAGCTGACGTTCCTTCCGAAGCATTTCTTCATATGTCAGGTAAATACGCTCTTCGGGTAAAAAAAGCGAGCGGCCGCTATGCAGCGCATTTTCCGGATCAGTGCTTAACGCCCCGCAAACCACTTCAATTAATCCGTCCATATTTGCTGCAACACGGTGAACAGCCCCTATAAAAGCATTTCTGCCGCCACCAATCATTCCCATTCTGAGTTTTCTGTTCATCTGCTGTTGTAGTTGCTTTTTATATTGCCAACCGGTCTGTTTGCTAAATTCCGGCTCAGGTAGCCCAGGCCTTATCCCCCTTTTTATAGGGGATCTCTTCATATCTTCCCGGCACGGCCACATAGCGCAATGCCTTGGTGGCGCCCACTTCAGAAGTAAAAAACCCCAGTAAGGTCAGCTCCTTCATCATCCGGAAGTAATGCGCCGGATCTTTTTTATCCCTCTTTTTCATATAATCTTCCTGCTCCTTATCAATTGCTAACAACAACGCTTCGCGCTGCCCGGCATCAAGCTGTAAAAAAACCTTATTGTATTTCTGGTTGCTTGCCTTATTAATTGCTTCAATGCCCTCATAAAAAACCTTTTGATCAGCTGGCTTATAACAGTCCTGCACCATCAGCAGCATAAAACCGCCTATGCCTGCGGCTTTGGCCCCGGGTGAGCTGGTAGATGGTATAATGGTATCTCCTATTTCATCCAGCAGCGATATATGTTCCTGGCCGGCCAGTTTGTGGCCTTTTTTCACATCTGATACGCAGGAGGACAATAACTCTGCTCCTACAACGGTTCCCCCCAGGAGGAGCGCTATTCTGTGAACGGCTTCTTTTCTATCCATAGTAAAATAATATTACGAACCTGAAAACAGGCATTAAAGATTTTGTTTTTTCAGTTCAGATACGGCATAATCAACAGCCCGTGCTGTTAATGCCATATACGTAAGGGATGGGTTCTGGCAGGCAGAAGACGTCATACAGGCGCCATCAGTTACAAAAACATTTAATGCGTCCCATACCTGGTTGTGTGCATTCAATACGGAGGTCCCGGGATCGCGCCCCATCCGCGCTGTACCCATTTCATGTATGGAGCCTCCCATTAAATAATTGCCGTCAAAGGTTTTTACATTTTTTACACCGGCAATTTCAAGCATCTCTTTGGCATCTTCCATCATATCGACCCGCATTTTCTTCTCATTTTCCTTAATGGACGCATCCAGGGACAAAACTGGCAACCCCCACTTATCTTTGGTTTCTTTATTCAGATAAGCCCTGTTTTCATGATAGGGCAGGATCTCGCCCCAGGCGCTGATGCCCATAGTCCACCCTCCGGCCTCTGTTAATGCATCCTTAAATGCAGCGCCTATCCTGAACTCTGCAATATTCCGGCCCCAGCCTTTCCGGCCGGCTCCTCCCTGGTAGCCAAACCCACGGATGTAATCCCTTTTTTCTCCGTTCAGATTGCGGAAACGGGGTATGTAAATGCCATTAGGCCTGCGGCCATAGTAATATTTATCTTCGTACCCATCAACCTCTCCGTTTGCACCAACCCGGAAATGATGGTCCATAATGTTATGCCCCAGTTCGCCGGAACTGCTGCCCAATCCATCCGGCCATATATCTGTTGCCGAGTTCATCAATACCCAGGCTGTATTTAAGGTAGATGCATTTAAAAAGATGATTTTTGCTTTGAACTCATATGTTTTATTGGTTTCGGCATCCAGCACTTCTACCCCCGTAGCCCGTTTCGTATCTTTGTCATATAATACCCTGGTTACAATAGACCAGGGCCTCAGTGTTAAATTACCTGTTTTTACTGCTGCGGGAAGAGTAGATGACTGCGTGCTGAAGTACGCTCCGTAAAAACATCCAAGGCCGCATTTACTCTGATACTGGCAGGGCGACCGGCCCGGCAACTGCCTGGTAATATTGGCAGTGCGGCCAATGATCATATGCCGTTTGCCGCCGTAATGTTTTTGAATCCTGACTGCTGCATCCTTTTCAACACAATTCATTGCCATCGGCGGCATAAACTGGCCGTCAGGCAACTCCGGTATTCCATCTGCAGCACCGCTCACACCAATAAAGCGTTCTACATAGTCGTACCACGGCGCTATATCCTTATACCGGATGGGCCAGTCAACCGCAATCCCGTCTTTTGCATTGGCTTCAAAATCCAAATCGCTCCAGCGATAACTCTGGCGCCCCCACATTAATGAGCGCCCGCCTACATGATACCCCCGGATCCAGTCAAATGGTGCAACCTCTACAAAGGGGCTTTCTTTTTCCTTCACCCAGAAATCCAGCCCCCGCTGCTCAACAGTTCCATAATGCCGGACAAGCACGGGATAATCTTCTTTCATTTGCCGGGTGGTTTGCCCCCGGTGCGGAAATTCCCAGGGCGCTTTGCCGGCATCAACGTAATCCTTTATGTGCTCAACATTCCGGCCACGTTCCAATAACAACGTTTTTAAACCTTTCTCCGTTAGTTCTTTGGCAGCCCAGCCGCCTGAGATACCCGATCCGACTACGATGGCATCGTACACATTTTCAGCCATAACAAAATAATTTAATAACTATAAAATAAACAGAGATAATAACTCAAAGCTCTCTTAACCAAATATTCCGGAAACTTACCGCATTACCATGGTCCTGTAAACCGAGGGGCTGCTTTACAGGATGGGCAACATATTCAGGGTTGCCTATAAACGTGGTAGCTCCTTTTATCTTTACATGGTTTTGTACCAAAACGCCATTATGGATCACCGTAACGCGGGCTGCAGACTTTAGGCGGCCATTACGGAAAAACCTCGGTGCCCTGAAAATAATATCATATGTCTGCCATGCTCCCGGCCTGCGGCAGGCATTGACCAACGGGGAGTATTGCTTATAGATGCTTGCGCACTGGCCGTTTACATAAGTAGGATTCTGATAACTATCCAACACCTGAATCTCATACCGCCCCGGCAGAAAGATACCGCTGTTACCCCGGCGCTGTCCTTCTCCTTTAATTTTTTCCGGCGAACACCATTCTACGTGCAGCTGAATATCTCCAAACATCTTCCTGGAAAAAATCCATACCGGCTGAACCTGCCGGGCATGGGAAGCAGCAATTGTAACCATACCGTCTTTTACAACCCACCTGGTATTTTCCGGAATATCCCATTCAGACATGTCTTTTCCGTCAAACAAAATAACAGCGTCACCTGGAGGATCCCAACCGCTACCTGGTTTTACAATAACAGGAACAGGTTCCCAGACTTCTGTTTCTTCCGGCTTCATCGTCATGCTCTAAAAATATCAACTATAATGGTAATATCCTAATTATTTATCCTTATGAGTGATTACGAAAGTTCATAGCGCTGCTGCCATACAATTCATCTGAATTATCACAAGCTTACAATACGTTTAAAAAAATACTTGCTATCTTTCATTATTTTCCTGATCATTCTTGAACAACTGCAAATTCGACATTATGGAAGATTTTAGATTAAAGGTATTTCATTCGGTAGCGCGTAACAAAAGTTTCACAAAGGCAGCAGCAGAATTGCTTATTACCCAGCCGGCAGTTACCAAACAGGTCAAGAACCTGGAAGAATTACTGGAGACCCGGCTTTTTGAACGCGTCAGTAATTCTGTTGTTATGACCCAGGAAGGAGAGCTCCTGTTCCGGTATACCAATGAGATCTTTCAGTTATACAAAGAATTCAATTTTGAACTCAGCGTATTAAAGGCAAAACCTGCCGGTTCTTTTACGGTTGGGGCCAGCACCACTATTGCCCAATACCTGATATCCCCGGTATTAGGCGGCTTCCAGAAAAAGTTTCCGGAGATCAGGCTCAATCTAATGAGCGGCAATACGGAAGCAATTGAAAACGCCGTTCTGTCAAAAAGCATCAGCCTTGGCATTGTAGAAGGAAAAAGACATCATACGGGGCTGAAGTACGCTGAATTAACATCTGATGAACTGGTGCTGGTTACGCATGCAAAGAGCAGGTATGCCAAAGAAGATACCATTGAGCTGGATGAACTGAAAAAAATGCCTATGGTGTTAAGAGAGCGGGGATCCGGCACTCTTGAAGTGATCGAGATAGCGCTCCAGGAAAGAAATATCAGCCTTGCCGATCTACCTGTTATTATGCATTTGGGAGGTACTGAAAGTATAAAATCCTTTCTCGAAAACTCGCACTCGGTAGCGTTTATTTCAATGCATGCCATACACAAGGAAATACAATATGGGGAACTGAAAATAATCCACATCCGGGGCTTCCGGATCATGCGGCATTTCTCCTTTATTTATCTGCATGGGCAGCCGGACAAATTCTCGACAATGTTTATGCGGTATACCCGGCAACATTATAAAGAAAGGTGATCGCAGATAAGTAATACTCATCTATTTGCAAGACGGAAACATTTTACCTTCACAACGTATGAAAGGTAAAATTTACCGCTTCCAAAATAACAGCCGGTATCCACAGCTGCTCTATATACTGTTACTGCTTACCTGTTGTTTTCCGTTTGTGTCAGCCTCCTGCGCATTGCTGTTGGGATTACTGGCTTCCGTATTGATGGGCGCCCCTTTTAAAAACCTTATGAATAAATGGAGCGGTATTTTACTGAAAGCATCTGTAATCGGATTTGGTTTTGGTATAGATATTCATGTGCTGGTTCATGCAGGCAGGGAGAACATTGGTGTTACTGCAGGATTTGTGTTAGGCGCTTTGGCTATCGGCATCCTGCTGGGCGCACTCTTAAAAATTGATAAAACCATTGCATTATTAATTTCCGTTGGCACGGCAATCTGCGGCGGAAGCGCTATTGCAGCAGTGGGCTCAACCGTAAAGGCAAATTCTGACCAGCTCTCTGTTGCTACAGGTACTGTATTCCTGCTGAATGCCCTGGCCCTGTTTATCTTTCCGGCATTCGGGCACTGGCTCGGATTGTCGCAGGTACAATTCGGACATTGGGTTGCCATTGCTATACATGATACCAGCTCTGTAGTAGGCGCCAGTGCACATTACGGAGATGAAGCATTGAAAGTAGCTTCCATATCAAAAATGCTCCGGATCTTATGGATCATTCCCGTGCTGGCTGTTTTAGTGATCGGCTCTTCTAAAAACAGGGGCACATTAAAATTCCCTTTGTTCATTATTGGGTTTATTCTTGCCTCCTGCTTATTCAGCCTTATGCCTGCCGAACAAAAGCTGTTTAAAGATCTGTACGCTATTGCAAAACAAATGATGGTGGTGAGCCTGTTTATGATCGGCTCGGGCGTTTCGGTAGGAACAGTGAAACAGGTAGTGGGTGGAAAGGTGTTAATTCAGGCGGTGGCACTGTGGATGTTGATAACGATCGCATCGTTATTGGTGATCGTATGGTTGTAATAAATGGCAGGATCGGGGTTTTAAAGGGCATCATTCCTTCCCAATGTTCCTGTGCCCGGCCTGTTAAAATGAATCCGCTTCACGATATGCCTGTATCACAGCAAGCGCTCCTTCTTTTCCGGGTTTGCTTTTTCCATGTTCACAACAGAGGGTGCCCTTGTATCCCTTCTCATAAATATGCCTGAAGATATTCCTATAATTCATTTCCCCGGAAGCAGGCTCGTTACGGCCAGGATTGTCACCAATATGGAATGAGCCGATATAGTCCCAGCAGTTATCCATATGCGGAATGATATTCCCCTCTGTGATCTGCTGGTGATACATATCATCCACGATCCTGCAGTTTGGGTGGCCAACGGCTATGCATATCATTTTTGCCTGCGGCAGGCGCGTAAGGAACAACCCGGGATGATTAGTATGATTCAGTGGTTCTATTACAAAGGTGAGCCCCGGTTTTTCTGCCAGCTCACAACACATCCGTAAGTTATCAATCACATTCGCAGTCTGGTAATCCCAATGAAGCTTTTGATCATAACGGCCCAATACAACCAACGCCTTATTGATGCCGGTGCGTTTCTGCACTTCTATACCTGCCATAACTTTCTTCCTCAGCATTTCTTTTATCTCCGGATCCTGTAATACAAAGGTGCTGCCGCTAAAGTCTATCTTTAATGAGAATTCTGCCATTTCCAATCCTAATCGTGCAGCAGCATTCGCTATCTTTTCCTGTGTAGCAGCAGGAAGATTAACCATGCCCAGTTCAAATACCGCCCGGAATCCCTGATCAGCAATGAACTTCATATTATCAACAGGATCTTTCCCGGCATACGCTGAAAACAGGGTAAGGCCGGGCGCGTATTTCAACCTGAATTTCGCCCTGTTGGAAATGCTTTTTTTATCCCCTGTCATTTCCTTCATAAAAGAAGCGGCACGGGAGGTGGCTCCCAAGCCCAGCATAGCTGTGCCACCGGCAGCGGCAGCCTTTTTTATAAAATTTCTACGTTCCATGAATTATTAGATTCATTAAAGTTCCCGGATCCAGATATTCCGAAAGCTCACCGGTTCACTTTTATCACCATGTGCCTGCAGCCTGATGGGGCCCTCCTGATGCGGAACTACCTGGGGAAGCCCGATGAACGGCGTAGTTCCCATGATCACGGTGCTATTTTGAATGAGTATCCCGTTCTGTAATACCGTTACAACCGGTTTTGTACGGTAGGTGCCATCTTTTTTAAAAGTAGGAGCTGTATAAATGATGTCATAGACATTCCATTCCCCCGGCTTCCGCATTGCATTTACGACGGGCGCTGTTTGTTTGTAGATGCTACCGGCCTGACCATTCACATAGGTCTCATTTTTATAGGAATCCAGTATCTGCAATTCATAAATATCCTGCAGGAAAATACCGCTGTTCCCCCGCATCTGGCCTTCGCCATGAATCCCTTCAGGTATCCGCCATTCAATGTGTAACTGAAAATCTCCAAATGTCCGTTTTGTTTGAATATCCCCGGCAGCCTTGTTCACGGTCAGCACACCGCCCGACACCGTCCAGACGGCATCCTTCCCTGCTGATGGAACAAACTTGGACAGATCTTTGCCTTTTACAAGCACTTTTGAATCCGGCGCACCCTCCCATTCAGACAGTCCTGAACCATCAAATAAAACAATCGCATCTGAAGGAGGGGTTATCCTTCCATCGGGAGTTATGGTTCCCGGTGTTACTACAACAGGTTTCGGCTCCCAACGTTCCGTCATTTCAGGAGTGATCCGAACTGAATCTTTCGTTATATTTTTTTGGGCTTTAACAGACAATGACGCATAACAAACAGCGCCAATAATTAACAGAATACGCATATGTTACAGTTCCTTTATTTGAATATTTTTCCAACGGCATTTGGCACCCTTACGCCATACGTTCCCTCCATGCACCTGCAGCGCAATGGCTCCTTTTCTTCCAAACGCTTCCAGCAATTCCTCTTTTTTATTTAACGGGTTTGGAGAAGTGGCTCCGTCAAACTCACAGATCCTGGTGCCGTTGATCCAGGTGGTAATCAATGGATATTTTCCAACACAACGGATCCGCAGGTTGTTCCATTTCCCGATCTTCCAGGCTTTCTTCCATTCTTCCGGCGTACAATGATACTTTAAATAATCCGGTTTCCATGCAATGTCGCGCGGATCGGGTTTTGTTTCAAAACCAGTCAGGTTTCCCAGTGCATCGTGTATCCCGTTAATGAAAAAGGGCCGGTTGATCATCCGGGGCTGCCCTTCCCTTTCTGTAGAAATATACCCGATCTGTCCTCCATCGTGATAGTCGACATAGACCTGGAAACATTCTCCCTTATTATTCGTACGAAGAAATACACCGCTATCTATTCCCCAGTCAGGCTTTAAATCCAACCGCAATTCAAAATCACCATACAGCTTGTCGGTCATCAGAATTCCACCGTTGCCGGAGCCGGGCGGGTCCTGTTCGCCGGTTAGCACGCCTTTTTCTACCTGCCAGTGACCGCCTGTTCCATGACCGATCTTTTCATAATTTGTGTGCCACCCTTTGAGGGATTTTCCATCAAACAGATTCACAAACCCTTTTTCATGCAACATACCGGTTGCCCATTTTGGGAAAACAACCGGTGAAGCCAATAATGCGGGTGCTGAATATCTTAAAAAATTTCTTCTGGAAAGCTTCTGTTGTGCCATGCAATGTTTTTAATTTATGTATTCGTGCTTCTTTATCCTAATTCCTTAATATTAATTGCTCTGTGCTCCTGTGATGCGCGAACCGATCCCTCACAGATCTGAACTGTTTGCCTGCCAATGATACCATCCGGGTAGGGCATTTTTTTTCCTGCAAGCACCTCTGCAAAATACTTCATCTGTGCCACTTCGCCCCCACCTTTCGGAAGCGGCTTCTTAAAGGAAGCCGGAAGCCCGTCTGGCAGCGCTGCCCCGGGGGGATGGCCGTAATTTACGGAAAGCTGGCCTCCTCCAAACTGAATGGTAGCTTTGGTACCGAAAAATGTATCCGGGGCAGCAGGCCCGTAATTATACACTACACTGCCATAATTCATCAGCGCATTATTTGCATACCGCACAATGACGCCGCCGTGATCCATGGAGTCGCGCTTGCGAAGCAATGGATTGTTGACGCCCTGAATACTGGAAACCGTTACCGGCTCACTGTTCATGATCCAGTTATTTACGTCAATGATATGTGCCCCCATTTCAAAAACAGCACCTCCGCTTTGTGCCTGGTTCAGCCTCCAGTAACCTACTCCGGGAGGATACTCATCTGCTGCCGGCACCCGCCAGTCGCCCCGGTAATCATTCAGATCGGAATAAATGATAGCTCCAACCGGCAACGTCCGGATCGTTTCAACCAGTAATTTATAATCCGCTGCATGCCTGCGCTGGGTTCCGATCTGAAGCGCTTTACCCGTCTTTTCAACCACTTTAAGCATCGCGTTGCAATCAGCAACGGTCAGCGCCATGGGCTTTTCACAAAACACATGTTTTCCCGCTTCCATAGCCGCAATGGCATGTTCCCTGTGCAGGCCCGGAGGTGTTACAACTGCCACCGCATCCAGATCAGCTTCTTTCAGCATTTTTTGGTAGTCCGTAAAGAACCGCGGCCTGGGACCGTCTTTAATGAGCGCTGCCCGCTGCGCCATTTTGTGCGGCACTATATCACAAAGCGCACTGATCTCAATTTCCGGTACTGAATTGATAGAACCGATAGTGGCTTTGCTTCTGTTTCCGCAGCCAATGATCCCGATCCTGTAAACTTTATCCTGCTTACCTGGTTGAGGCGCCTGCGCAAACAGCGGATTACCGTACAGGTTAACAAGCCCGGCCCCGGCAACTCCGGCAAGGCTCTGCCCTATAAATCTTCTGCGTGAAAAGCTGTTATTTGTTTTCATTGTTAAAACATATCAGGTTAAATAAAATCCGATCACTTATATCCCGGATTCTGATCAATCTGGGGAGCCTTGTTGATCTCCGTTCTCGGAATGGGCAGCCAATAACAGAAATCTTCCCACTGCCGCTGGTCTACGACTGTTTTTGTATCGTATTCCCATTTTGTCCTTCCGTCATAATAATGCGTAATCAGCATCTGGTGCACATCCTTTACCACATCCGGGGCAATCATCCATTTCCGCATCATATACCAGCGGTCCCCTTCTCCAAAAAATTCCAGCTGGCGCTCTTTCCGGTACCATTCCCTTGCCTGTGCCTGATCGGAGGTCACTCTGTCCGGCAGGCCGGCACGGTTGCGGATCATGTTCAGCGCATCAAGCCCTTCCTGTATATCACCCAGTTCAATACAGGCTTCAGCAAAATCCAGCACAACCTCTGCGTACCTGAATTCAATCCAGGCGTTATCATTATTAAAATACTGTCCTTCCAGATCCGGATCCAGGTACTTCCTCATATAATAGCCGGTTTTTGTACCATTCCATGATTCAGTTGCAGCCTGCCGGGTATCAATACCAGCCGTAAGCGCGCCATTGGCGGCCACGTAGGTCCCTGCCTGAATACGCCCTTCCGGGTCCATTGCAGCCAGGTCATCGGGGCGTTTCTGCCATTTTGCCCCATCAAACAGGATGGATGCATAAAAACGCGGTTCGCGCCCCACATAGGGGTTTCTTTCCGGATCGGCTGCCAGCTCCGCCGCCGTAAAGTCGCGTACCGTTTCGTTTCCGGGATTGTACCTGCTCCAGACAAAAGGGGTTCCGTTCTTCATTTCAAATAACCGTACAAACGGTTCGGTAGGCTCATTCTGGCCAAAATTATGATACCCGTTAGGCCCCCAGCTCTTGTTCATATCCTTCTGGTTGCCTACTGCGTTCTTCAACTGGATACCAAACATCACTTCGTCGTTCCATGCTCCTTTCTGCAAAAAAATACCTGCAAAATTATCCGCGTATGCCATCACCTGTTCTTCCGTCATATTTGCAGGCGGGTCACTTGTTTCGCCGGTAAGGGCATAATGGCCATATTTTCCATCCATGATCTCCCGGGCCATTTTCTTGGCAGCCTGCAGTCGTTCTTCCCGGGTACCCAGCTGGAAAGAAACAAGCGGGTTCGATGGCTCATATCCTCCATTCACCAGCTTACCGGCGCTCCAGCTGAGCAGCTTTGATTTCAATGCGGCCGCAGCTCCTTTAGTGGCACGCCCCTGTTCGATGTCCTGTTTTTCAGGTAATATCTCAATAGCTTTATCCAGATCTGCAAGAATGAATGCTACCGTTTCATCAAGGCCCGACCGCTTATAGGATAAAAAATCGTCATTCAGGTCAAAAGGCTTATCGATCAGTATAAGGCCGCCGAACACGCGCATTAAATACGTGTATACATAGGCCCGGATGAAATAGGCCTCACCCCTCATCCGCTCCAGCCTGGCTTTATCCGCATCCGTAGTAACGGGTACTTTATCTATGTTAGCCAGCAGCACGTTAACATTCTTAACGTTTGTATACAGGGGCCCCCAGCGCAGGAACTGCCACTCTGAATTACCAAAATTGCCAAAGTTATCGGGGCTTAGGGTTCCCTTCAGATTTACCGCATTGTTGGGGCGCTGCATATTCAGCATCTCATCCGTTGCCGAAGCAAGCAGATCCTTATTCAGACTCAAGGCAGGGTCAGTTGGGGTAGTTCCCGTTGACCCGTCCATCATATCATAGCAATTACCCAGATAAGCCTGTACCAGGTTCAGGTCCTGAAAAACCGATTCTTCATTAAAGGAATCAACTGCTTTTTGATCCAGTACCTTCTGGCAGGATGTTACTACCAGTAATAGTAGCATTAAAGCGGCTAAAAAGCGTTTCGTTCTTTTCATTGTCTTAGAATTTCAATATCGTTAAAAAGTTATTTTTGCGCCGATAGCCAGTGTTTTAACGGCCGGATAGCTCAGGGGAGCGCCTATTTCCGGATCGAATTTCTTTTGGGCGGCATAGATCAGGAACAGGTTGTTGCCCGAGAAAAACACGCTTGCATTCGAAATCCCCGATTTCCCGAAAAGCCGTTTTGGAAGCTCATAATTCAATACAGCATTCTTCATTCGGATATATGCCATATTATCATACCAATAAGTACTGTTATTCACACCAAAGCCCCAGTACTGGTCTGCCCTGTTATACGCCCGGGCGATATTTGTATGCGTGTTCTCAGGGGTCCAGCGATTATCAAAGTTCCACTGGAAATAGTTGCCTGCTTCCCCCCGGCGGTCGTCTGCATAATTTTGCCGGTAGTAGCTGCCCTGCCCCTGGGCCAGTAATGACAATGACCAGTTCTTATACCGCAGGTCAATTGATAGCCCCATCAACAATTCCGGAGCATCGGCCCTGTCCAGCAAAATCTGGTCATCGCTGGTGATCTGGCCATCGCCGTTTACATCTTCAAAGATCACATCACCCGGTTTTGCGCCTTTCCAGTGCGGGTATGCATCCACCGCAGCCTGGTCGGCAAAAATGCCAATTGCCCGGTACAAAAGAACAGCACCGTAAGAATGACCTGTACGCACCTGCCAGGGCACTGTACGTGCAGGTTCATCAGTAAAAAGTACCCTGTTATGGCTCCAGCTTACATTACCCGCTACATCGATTCTGAAATTTTTGCTCAGCTGCTGGTGGTAACCGAGATCCACTTCAAACCCCTTGTTATCAACTGCCGCTATGTTCTCGTCCGGCAGCTGCAACCCGGTATAGTCAGGCACTGATGCGTTCCTGGGCGCAAGGATGTCCGAACGTTTATTATAGAAGAACTCGGTATTCAAATGAAATTTGTCTTTAAGGATATAAGAATCGAAGCCGACGTTATAGGTTGTTTGTTTTTCCCAGGTGATAAAAGGATTGGCTACCCCGGCCTGCCGTACTACTGTTTCAACATCCTTTCCGCTGCCCATGGCCACGCCGGTATTAAGGGTATACTTATTCATATATTGAAATGCATCACCCGGATCCATGCCCATTTTACCGTAAGTGGCACGTAACTTAAAGTAGCTGAAGAACCCCAGGTGTTCTTTCCAGAAAGGCTCTTCAGACGCCTGCCAGCCTAACAACACCGCAGGAAAATTTCCCCACCGGCTCTGCGGCGGAAATTTCAATGAACCATCCCGGCGAAAAAGCAGTTCTACCAGGTACTTGCTGAGGTAGCTGTAATTTAACCGGCCGATCCATGATTCGCGGGCATAGATGCTCATAGAGCCTGAGTTGTCCTTATCTGTATTTGAACCGGCATTGATGGTTTGCACAATGTCGGAAATATAATATTTCCTGAATGCACCAAGATCATTAGAGCTCTCCTTCAATTGCTCGTAAGCGCCGAAGAGGGAAACGGAGTGCGCACCGAATTCCCGGGCATAGGTAAAGTTTACATTACCCAGCTGGCGGATACTGCGGGCATAGTTTTCCTGCAGTTCCGGCGCGCTGTAACCGCGCAGTGTAGGAACCAGATCCATACTGGTGATAAAACCATCCGCATCCCGTTGAGCAGAGCCCCAATCCGGGAAATACAGTGTCCATGGGGTCCGGAATATTTTCTGGTAAGTGTTGTACAGGTCATAGGAGAACATACCATTTAAAGTAAGTCCTTTGATCATTGGTGGGGTAATGGTCAGGTTAAAAGCCATTTCGCTTTTATACTGCTTTTTATCATTATAGCCACCCTGAAGCGTTGAGGTTACAACAGGATTATCTCCATATTCGATATCCGGGCCCGGTTGCCCTGTTGGCCAGAACGACCATTGGGTGGGAAGCAGCCGGGTAGACTGCCCGTAAATATCTGCTGCAGATTTGGTCGGGTACAGCCGGCTGGGAATATATCCCGCATAATTCACACTACCTTTGAGCCAATCGGTGATGGGCACATCCAGCTTGGCTCTTACACTATATTCCCGGTATCGTGTAGACTCCTGTTTATAGATAGCCTCTTCATTCTTATACCCCAATGAAAGATAATAGGTCATGCCATTGGCTCCTCCTCCGCTGATTGAAAGATTGTGCTTGCTTGTTGTGGTCCAATCGGCAATAAGGTCATTCATCCAGTTGGTATTCGGGTGTTCCCAGGGATCCCTGCCACTGTAATACAGTGCAATGTCTTCATCGGAAAAAGTACGCGGCCGCCCTTCATAATCCTGGTATTCGCTCAGCATCGTGGCATAGTCGCCTGCATTCAGTACTTTAGGCAATATTGTCGGCTTCATAAAACCCTGATAGAACTGATAGTTCAGCCTGGGCTTGGTGCCGGCTTTTCCTTTTTTTGTAGTAACCAGGATAACACCATTTGCAGCCTGGGTTCCATAAATTGCGGAAGAGGCATCTTTCAGAACTGAAATGCTGCTGATGTCCACAGGATCTATTTCGCTCAGCGAGCGGCCGGGCACCCCGTCAATCACCACCAGGGGCCCCGTGCCCGTACCCAATGTGGTACGCCCCCGCACCCGGATATCGGCAGCATTCTGACCAGGTTCCCCCGTAGGCTGTCTTACGGTTACTCCCGGCAACCGCCCGGCAATGGCGTTTGTTACATCAGCAGCCGGAATGGATTCCAGCTTGGCTCCGCTAACGGAAGCAACCGCGCCCACTACGTTCACCCGCTTCTGGGCACCGTACCCGATTACAACGACCTCGCCCAGTGAAGCCAGATCCTCAACAAGGACTACATTGATGGTTTTTTTGCCATCTACTGCAATTTCCTCTGACCTGTAGCCAACGGAGGAAAAAACCAAAGTGGCTTTTGCAGAAACAGCTATCGTGTACCTGCCTTCCTGGTTGGTGGCGGTAAGTGCATTTTTACCAGCGACCGATACCGACACGCCGGTAATAGGCTCATTGCGTCCGTTTGTAACGATGCCGCTTACTTCTATTTCCTTTTGTGCAAAGGCGCTCCCCAACAGGAATAAGATTTGCAATACCAAAAGATACCACTTCCGGGGCTGTAACAGTTGTCTCATAATATAGGCTCTATAATAATTTAGCAATCGAAAGAAAAAAATTGAACAGTAGTTTTAAACCGGTTCTCTTACCGAAGAAAGGACTAATTCATCAAAAAGTCAAATTAATTATTCTTATACCTGATTACCTTTTTTTATTATCATGCGGATATTCCTCTTGCAGGCATTACCAGAAATGCCTCACTTAAAAAACTACCGGGAAATAAGCCAGGAGCAGGTTTACCGTTAGAGAAGCTTACAGGGTTCAGTTTGAAAAAATCATATTTATGATCCACAACAGCAGCAACATCGCAAAGACAAAGGCTGCATACAATTGTATGAAAAAAGCATAGCGGGGTAATTGGATCGGCTCATGTTCATATTAAAATTTGAGAGTGCAAGTATAAGAAGAAATTAATAGTCTACCAAAAAAGTAGGATAATAAAAATTATTATCTTTACCGGCGTACAACAAGTCATTAAAACAGATTTTCATTTACCTTATATGATCTGCGCAGCAGCCGGAAAAAGATATTTTCATGTTTGCGGTAACATGGCATCCATAATTTTCACCTACATATTCACCAAACAATCTGTCTGTAAAAAGCGATCAGACAAACCATGAGTGAAAATCTGTCCATGAAACCATAACCAATAGTAATTACTCATTATGAATACTCATTTTCTAAATATACCCAAAGGCTTTATATTTGTTCAGCAGCAATATTGCCGATATATAACAATGAACGATCAGTGCCATACAGGAAACTTTCGGGAAAAGAGTGCTTTTTCAATTCAAACAGACTATACTGCAGACATGACAGCAGTATCCGTTAACAGGTTATCCGTTTATAGAAATGCATACAGCCTGCTTTGCCTGATAGCCCGGAAGATCTATTTTAAAATTATTCACTAATTGTAAATCTTTAATCAATGTCAACGCAATCTTTTCAATCCGTACCCATCCGAACAGAAAAAAGAGCCTGTGAAATCGCCTGGTTCGATGATCTTTGCGGCGGAGATACTGCTTTCCTTGGTACCGTTGACCCCAAAAGACGCAGCAATTATGCCCACTGTGCCGACATCATTAAAACTGCAGACCGGATGGGCTTTAAAAATATTCTGCTCCCGACTTCGTATATCACCGGACAGGAAGTGCTTCCGTTTGCCGGAGCCATGGCGCCCCAGGTAAAAAATATCAATATGCTGGCCGCCATCCGTACGGGTGAGATACATCCTCCCATGCTGGCCCGGCATATATCAACGCTTGACCATATGCTGGAAGGGCGTCTTACCATTAATATCATCAATTCAGATCTTCCGGGTCTGCGGGAATCTCCGGAATTGCGGTACAGGCGTTGTGAGGAGGTCATAGAGATCCTGAAACAAGCCTGGACAAAAGACGAAATAGATTTTGAAGGAGAAATTTACCGCTACAAAATGCCTGCAGACCCCGTAAAACCCTACCAGCAAAACGGGGGGCCGTTGTTGTATTTCGGAGGTATTTCTCCGGGTTCCAAGGACGTTTGTGCCAGACACTGCGATGTTTTTCTGATGTGGCCGGAACCCGAAGAGCAGATCTATGCAACGATGCAGGAGATGAGCGGGCGTGCTGCTGCATATGACCGGAAAATTGATTTTGGTTTACGTATTCATGTAATCGTTCGCGAAACGGAAGAAGAAGCCCGTCAATATACAAAAACGCTGATGTCGAAGTTTGATGCGGAAATGGGACAGAAACTAAAACACCGCGCACAGGACTCTCACTCGGCGGGCGTGCTCCGGCAGGATGAACTGCGTAAGAATGCAGATCCTGACGACTTCATAGAGCCCATGCTGTGGACAGGTATCGGGCGTGCACGCTCCGGGTGTGGAGCTGCACTGGTGGGTACCCCGGATCAGATCATTGAAAAATTAAACCGGTATATGGACATGGGCATCCGGGCATTTATACTTTCCGGGTACCCGCTTATTGAAGAGTGTGAATTTTTCGGAAGGCTGGTATTGCCGCAGCTACCGACCATAAAGTTGTCTGTGGAACAGGGGCGCACTCCTTCTGCAACACCTGTAACGCCGTTAACAACAGGCGAATTAAAAGTTTATTAATTATAAATTGAAAGGATCATTTTCTATGAGTTTTAAGCAGAGGACCGTATTGATTACCGGTGCATCCCGGGGAATAGGAAAAAGGCTGGCGCTGGATCTGGCAGCTGAAGGGGCGCACCTGGGGCTGGTTGCCCGTAACAAAGAAACGCTTGAACAGGTAAAAAACGCGGCAGAAGAATATGGAGTAAAGGTGCTCACCTTTACCGGAAGCGTTGCTGATGAGCAACTGGCAAACGAGGCTGTTTCCAAAATGATTGAGACATTCGGCCGGATCGACTATCTGGTCAACAATGCCGGTTACGGAATTTTTGGCCCTACCGAAGGGTACAGTGAACAAGCCTGGTCCGACCTGTATGACACCAACGTAAAAGGTACCTTCCTGTTCTGCAAAGCAGCAATGGGTCCAATGAAAAAGGCGGGTGCAGGTCATATCATCAATATTGCGTCTGACGTAGCCAAACGCGTCTTCGACGGCGGGGCATTATACTGTTCCTCTAAATTTGCGCAGGATGCGTTCTCCGCGGCACTGCGTAAAGAGGTGCGCCGGGACGGCATCAAAGTCTCCGTGGTTTATTCCGGTTTAGTTGATACGGATTTCCATCCTGATCCGCATGCCCCTGAAAAAAAAGAATGGCTTACTGATGAAAACATGTCTGCCGGCATCCGCTTTGTGATGGGGCAGCCGGCACATGTGGTTATTGACGAGCTGATGATTCACCCGCTTTCGCAAGAATATTAGAAATTGTGTATGATCCGGAGCCTAAGTACTATAGACCTCGTTGTTGTTGCGCTTCTTTTGCTTTCTTTTGTCATCGCCAGTATGTATTCGAGTTTCCGGAAAAAGAATTCTGAAGAATATTTTATGGCCGGAAGGTCATTAAAATGGTACTCGGTAGCCGGGTCCATTTTCGGCACCAACATTCACGCCCAGCAGATCATAGGAATGATGGGGGTAGGCTATTCTATTGGATTTGCCCAAAGTCATTATGAGTTTCTGGCAGTAGCAGCAATCCTTATACTGGTCTATGTGTTCATTCCCGTGTACCGGAAAGGTAATTTTTTTACGTTATCACAGTTTCTGGAAAACCGGTTCAACCGGGGCTCCCGCCTGGCATATACGATCCTGATGCTGGCCTTTATCATGATCCAGCTGATCGCCGGCTTTTACATTGGCAGCCGTACGCTCGGGATCCTCTTTGAAGGCACCGCGCTGGAGCCTACCTATATACAGGGTATACTGGTCATTGCCATAGTAACGATTGTCTTTACCGTTTTTGGCGGCATGTCATCCGTTGTGATTGCAGATAATATTTTAACCGTGATCATGGTATTAGCGGTACTGGTTATTGGCACCCTTACATTTATGCAGCCTGAAATTGGTGGATTTACCGGGCTCCTCAGGCTGGATCATGCCCATGCAAACAAAATGCACCTTTACCTGCCGGCAAATCATCCCGACCTGCCATGGACCGGTGTTTTTACAGGACTGGTCATCCTCCATTTTTTTTACTGGACCACGAATCAGTACCAGGTGCAGCGGGTGCTGGCAGCCGAAACCGAGCGCGATGCCAAGTTAGGATCTATCGTTGCAGGAATGCTTAAATTTCTCATTCCTTTTTTTTCCATTGCGGCAGGAACAGCTGCCTTCTATCTGTTCAACTCCCGCTTTGGTAAAAACGTGGTATTGCCGGACGACACATTTATCACGCTGTTAAAAACGGTTGTGCCGGTGGGCTTTGGACTGAGTGGATTGATCCTGGCCGGGCTTATCTGCGCGATCTTCTCCGCCATATATTCGATGATGAATTCGGTATCCACCATGCTTGCATATGATATTTACCGCAATTATATCAACAAGCATGCGTCTGACCGGCGTACGGTAAGATTCGGGCAGTTAGGGATCATAGTAATGTGCGCAATTGCTACTGCGCTTGCATATGTTACATTTGATCCTAATTCTTCTGAAAACTTTTTCCTCATCCTTGCCAATCAGGCTTCTTATATCAAACCCGGGCTGGTGGTGGTTTTCTTCTGGGGAATTCTCTGGCGCAAAACACATCCCATTGCCGCCTTAACAGTGCTGATCGCTTCACCGCTTATCGGATGGGGGCTGGACATACTGTATAATCATTTCCTTGCAAACTTTGCAACTGTAGCCAACCTCTTTGGTACTCATTTCAACTTTCTGCACCGTGTATTTATGATCTTTTTTGTAGGATCCATCCTGCTGGTAGTGTTAAGTAATTACTTTAACCGTACACGGGGTGTTGTAGCAACCAACGAACTGTCGGTTTCATTTTCAGGAACCGGAAAAGCAATAGTAAGAGCGGTCGTTATTCATGCTCCGATCCTGGCGCTGGTGCTGTTCCGTATCATTACACCACAGGTAGCCGCGTATCCGGCTGCTTTGCTTACATTTGGGTTGTTTCTCTGGTATATGCGGAAAGAAGAATCCGGTTATCGTTTTTATCAATCCGATATTTTTTATGCCGGAATACTAACAGGAGCGCTGATTTGGATTTTGTATTTTTTCGCTTAAAATCTGTTTACGTGAAAACCATTTATTAAGCATGATCACCATTGTAGTAGGAACCAATCGCTTGCATTCGAAATCCCGGAAAGTAGCCGAGTTCTATAAAAACCAGTTAGACATGATACATGTTCCCGGCCGGATCCTTGATCTTGCTGATCTGCCGGAAGACTTTATTGTATCGGCGCTTTATCATAATATCGGGAAAAATCAGAAATTCAACGAGATCCGCCATGAAATTGAGCAGGCTGAAAAATACGTATTTGTTTTACCTGAATACAACAACTCCGTTCCCGGTGTATTCAAAGCCTTTATAGACGGACTTAGCTACCCTAACGCACTGCACAATAAGAAATGCGCCCTGGTGGGCATCTCCGATGGCGTATCAGGAAACGCGTTAGGCCTGAGCCATATTACAGATATATTCAATTATCTGGGAATGTATGTATTGCCACAAAAGATCCGTATCCCGCTGATGAAAAAAAACTTTGTTGAAGGCATTGTAACAGATGAATTCATCCATAGGCTCATCATCGATCAGATCCAGCGGCTGGTGAAATTCTGAGGTCTTTCATAGCTTTTAATTCAATGACAGCTCCTCTAAAAGCAGAAAAGCGCAGCCGCATTCACAGGATCTTTAATACGGCCTCATGCACAATAATATAAAAGGCGGCAATTGCTACAAGCCACCCGAAACCTGTTTTTAGTTTTCTGCCATCCACTTTTTTAGACAGTACCGAGCCAATGAATACCCCTGACATGGTAATTACGGAAATCTGCAGGATAAAGGCCCAGTTGATACTGTACGATCTCCAGCCGCTTAAAAAGCCAGCCGTCGATTGCAGGGCAATGATCGTTAAAGAGGTACCAATCGCTCTCTTTATATCAAGTTTACTGAACAGGAGAAGCGCAGGAATAATAAGGAACCCGCCCCCAACGCCCACTAACCCGCATAAGATGCCCACAACTATGCCGCGGCTCACCAGCATAAAATAATCATCAGTAACAGGCACTCCTTTTTTGCGACGGCCTCTTTTAGAACAGATTATATAATACGAAGCAACGAACATTGTACCGGAAAGCAGGCACATCAGAAAAGCCTCTTTTGTAAATGCCACCCCTCTTACATAAAAAAAGGTTTCCGGAAACATCGGTTCTATAAACATTCTGGTGATCACAACAGCGATAATTGAAGGCAACCCAAAATCTACTGTTACTTTCCTGCTCACCAATCCCTGCTTTAAATAGGAAAATGCGCCCAGCAGGCTTGTTGTGCCAACAATGAACAGGGAATATAATGCTGCAGTGGAAGCATCAATGTGAAAAAAATATACTAAAACAGGTACCGTTATAATACTGCCGCCAGCCCCCATCAGCCCCAGAAGAAGACCAATCAGCAACCAGAGAAAAAAACCTAATAACATCATAAGAGCAGCATCGCTTATTAAAAATTCATCTTTGCCTGTTATGCCTTCAGGCAGCAATAATTACAGGGTGCGCCATTTATTACCTGGGATCCGGTTTCAATATCCCCGACTGTGCAACCGGGCCATGCGGAAACAGCCGGAGCCGAATGAGCTGCATTATAAATGCACTTCCACCACATGGGTGCCGGTAACACCGTTCATCAAAAGAAGAAATTGAAGTTCATCAGTGACCATTTCATTACAGTAACCACCATTATATGTACGGAGCACTTTAATGCCCTGCTTGTTTTTGCTCATAAGAAAATATACCGGCACGGATAATAACAACAGTATAATGCATAATACAACAGCAGCCATATAATACAAATGCCCCGCTTCTTCCCGGATACCCGCTGCATATTGCGAACTTCGTGAAAAAGCACAACCCGGGGAAATGATACCTTTTTATCTTCCATAACATTTGGTTATCCAACTCCCCCATCTGGTTGCTGTTACGGAAATAAAATGTAAAATGAAGGAGCGATGGTCTCAAAATAAAAAAACTCATATCAGCTAAAGCCTGCCGGGTGGTACAGACGGGTGTAGCAAAGCGTTTGCCCGATCCACGTTTCGGCAGGCAGACAGGGAGATCCATAATCAATACGGAATGCACGGCGTTTTTTCTGAACGGTATGTACTGGCGGTAAATGGCGATTTAATGCAGCAGTAAGTAACTTTATTCAGCGTGTAACAAGAAGCTCTTTTTTTTCTGTAACGACCGTTCTTACGGTTTTCCTTTTCTTTTTTTTGCCCCTGTTCCACCAGATCAGGAAGCCGGTAATGGGCAGCGATGTACAAATAAGCCCACAGAGGAAAGTGAACAGTTTACCGGCCTGTCCCATCCAGGTGCCCATATGCAGCTGCCAAACGGTATTTTCAATATACTCTCCTTTCAGGCTTTTAGGAGGAACCGGAAGGTCTTTGCCGGTGTATTTATCAATAAAGGCAAGCTGTGCATTTTCCGCACTTTTCAGCCCGAGCTTGCTAGCCGTGGTTACCATGTAAAAACCGGAGGAATCAAGGTTGTACAACCATATCTGCCCCATTTTTTGCCGTGGATGACGGGTAAATTCCTGCTCAAGAACCTTATTAATAGCAAAGGCAGACCGGGTAGCATCGTTCTTAGGCATCGTTTTCTGCCATTTTGTATCCGGATCGCCTCCAAAAATCTTTACCGTGGATGCTGCCAGCGGGTGAAATGCAATGATTAGGCCGGTAATGGTTAATATAAGAGCCAGGATGGACGAATAAAAGCCGAGCACATTATGCAGATCGTAATTGACCCGTTTGAATCGGGCTTTCCATTTGATCTTGAAGCTGGCATCGCGCGTGTACTTATTCCATTTCCGGGGCCACCAGAGTATGATGCCTGAGATCAGTTCAATAAGGAAAATAACAGTAGCAATATCCACGATCCACCCACCGGGGCCGTGCCATAAGAGGGCGGCATGCAGGTGCGCCATAACATAGAAGAAATTGGCAGTACGGTCATATTTCAATACCTTACCAGTATAAGGGTCTGCATAAGCAAATCCCAGGCCTTTTCCGGGGGCAAAGGTCCTGAAGCGTACTGTTCTTCCGGGGTTCTTGTATACAGTTACTTCCGAAAGTTTCACCCGTGGATAGGCTTTGGTAACATTGGCCATAAGGGTTTCCACCGGCAGCCGTTCAGGCCTGACCTGTTCTACATAACGGGCTTTTCCGGCGGACCATTCAATGACCTCATCCCCGTACACGACCAGGGTGCCCGTCAGGGCAACAAATACTAATATGATGCCGGCAAAAATTCCTGTCCACAAATGCAGCCAGGCATTCACACGGCTAAATATAGACTTCTTAGACTTTCCTTTATTCATATTAAATCAGTTAAAAGGCAAAGCACAACCCAACAATAATCAGGTTGTGCCTGCGCGCTTATACAAAAAATCAGAACCGGTACGTGGCATTGAACGCCAGCATCCTTGTTGGCCCCGGTAACAACCAGGAACTATACGTGTAATATTTTTTGTTGGCAATATTGTCTATCTTGGCCGTCAGCCTGAATTTGGGCGCATCATAGAATATGCTTGCCCCAAAAACGGCGAAACCGTCCAAAGTAATTGTATTGACATTATTGGTGAAGGAGCTGCTCTGTCCGTTGCCGCCCACACCAAAACCAAATCCTTTCAGCGAACCGGAAGTAAAGCCATAGTTGGCCCAGATATTGCCGGCATGGTGTGGTGCGCCCTCCACCCTGTTGCCATCGAGAACAGCAGGTACCTTATTCACTATTGCAGTAAATTCGGTATAACGGATATTATTGTAGCCATAGCCCATAACGATGTTCAGGCCCGGAACAGGGTTGGCCAGTACATCCACGTCCACACCACGGCTCCTTTGTTTGTTATCCTGTGCATAATAGGTGGTGTTTGGAATCTGCATCGGCATGTTTTTAACCCTGATATCATAGTAGCTTACGGTACCTGTTAAACGATGGTGGAAGGCGTCAAATTTCACCCCGCCTTCCAGTTGGTTGGCATAAGTAGGTTTGAGCAGATTGCCTAATGAGTCTAAACTGCTGTTATTCCGGTAACCATTGTTGTAGTTGCCATATACAGAAAGCGTGTTCTTAATAATTTCGTAAGAAAGACCGAGCTTGGGCGAATAGGAGGTTTGCATGTAATCACTGCTTGCATCCACAAACCGGTTGATGCGCAGGCTTGCCATCAGTAACAACCGGTCAGTAACGTTGAGCACTTCAGATACATAGGCGCCGTAGCTGTTGGCGATGCTTCGGCTGGCGCTATAAGCTATATTGGCGCCGATACTGTCAACCCGTGCTTTTTTTATCAATTTCTCCGCTTCTGTAGCGGTAGCATAGATTTTGTCGTAAACAACAGTACCCCTGGCCTGGCCTACATTTGTTCTGAAATAATCAAGGCCTACCAGTAACCGGTTGCGTAGTGAGCCGATCTTAAAGTCGCCAATGAAGTTCTGCTGGAACTGCTGGGTGTACAGCTGACTGAAAGGCATTTCAAGAATATTCCGGGTAATAATAGCAGTGTCTGTAGCCGATTTCTTATTAGCGACCAGGTTAATGTAATGTGTTTCATTATTGCTTCTGGCCACAGAAAAATTGGTTTGAGAGAGCCATTGATCGGAAAGCTGGTAATCTGCTCTTCCGGTTACTGCCCATGTTTGTTGTTTACTGTTGAAATCCGGGTTAACATAAGAGTTGGACGGATCTAAACCCAGATCTTTAAAATTGCCGGCATAGGTGCTGGCTTCCGTAGTGCCGCCGGGAGGTGCGCCAAACCCGAAGAGCACAATGGGACGGACACTTTTGTAGTAATAGGCATCAAAATGCAAGGTAAGCCGGTCTGTTGCCTTTATTAAAAGGGACGGCGCAAAGCCCACATTATTCTGTGCGAGCTGCTGAAACGTGTTCCTGTTATCGTACATGCCATTGAAACGAAGCAAAGCTGTTTTGTCTTCGTTCAACGGTGTATTATAATCCACCGTGGCCCTTGCCAGCTCGTAACTGCCGGTGGTGAAGGAAACTTCGCCGCGCCTTACTTCCAGCGGTTGTTTGGTAATAAGGTTGTACACGCCACCATAGGAAGCAGCTTCATTACCACCAAACAAAGTGGCTGAAGGCCCTTTAATGGCTTCGATCCGTTCTACGTTGAACAGGTCTGTAAGGGCAACATATCCTGCAGATACGCCATTCCTGTACATAACGGAACCGCTGGCGAAGCCACGGGACATGAAGGTAAGCGACGAACCGCCGCTGCCCCCTACAATAGACAGGTTGCTGGCGCCCGGAATGTTGATCAACGCCTGTTCCGTGGTTGTAACCAACTGGTTCTGGAGTACTTCCTTTGGAATGACCGCATAGTTCTGCGGATTCTCCGTATAAGTAAGCGGCATTCTGGCTACCTGGGTGCTGTTCTTATTAACGTGCCGGTAAGAGGAGGATACAATTACCCGGTCTAATGTGCTGGCGTTTTCCTTTAACTGGATAGTACCGGCCGATACTTTAGCGGCATCCAGCTCTACAGAAACGGGCTCAGCCGTTACTCCAAGGGATTTAACAGAGATGGTATAAGGCCCGTAAGGAAGGTTCCTGAATTCAAAATGACCATTATCATCCGTACTGGCCTGTCTTTCAGAAGGAGAGAGCACTACAATGACATTCTCTTCCGGCTGATGGTCGGAGCTCAGCACCCTGCCTTCAATAACACCCGACCGTTTTGCCTGGGCAAAAACAGGCCCGGTCAGCGCTCCTGAAAGCAGCACAGTACAAAGTATTAAAATAGCAAATCGAATAATTGGTTGTTTCAACATTGCACTTTTCTTTTGGTAAAAAAATCCCTGCTCTTTTGTTAAGGGAGTGCAAAAGTAAAAGCATACCAATCCTCATCATTTACGAAATCGGGAAAATAATCTGAAGAATGACTAATACAATGATGAAATCCTAACCACACCAAAAAATTTCCCGCAGCGGGTGTAAAGAAAAATCCGCACTATTCAACGTTCCGAAACTTTGGAATTGGAGGCACAATACGGATCTCATATCCACAGAACCCGCGGAATGCGCTGATCTTCTTTTGCGCCCCTCTGCGAATCTGTGGGAATCCTTAAACTGCCGGCCTGGCAACAATTTCGTTAAAATATGCCTGCAGAATACGCTGATGGTTCTATTTTTCTGCATCGTCTACGAAAGTCCGCGGGGAATTTATCTGGTATACATTTTCGTTGAAAGCCTGCAGTACGCAGAATGCGCTGACAGCTCTATTTTTCTGCGTTATCTGCGTTCCGGAACTGCGGAAAATAAGTATTTGGAACGACTGCGGAAAACACTCAGCATTTATTAACGTTCCGGAACTTCAGCTTTTATTGGAGGGCATTTATTTTAGTCATTAAATTATGGCGGTATCATTGAAGAGCAATCTGATCAGAAAAGAAAGGATAAAATTTTCCATCGTTTTTTAAAAATCACACAAATAAAGAACCGCCATATTTTAGTTTAGCAGAAATGAATGCTATCGCCCAATGACAGGTGAAGTGCGAGAAAGATACATTAAAATTAACCAGGCTTACAAAAAAGTCTGACACTTCGGGAAAAACAAAGAGTAATACTTTGTAATCTCCGCAGAAGGCCAGCCCTCCCGAAAAGAACGCTGATCGTATAAAGATATCTTACTGCAGCCGATCCATTATATATTGCCATACCTGTACAAACGCAGGGTTTACAGTAGAGCCATGATAGTCTTTGGTTCCCCAGGTATTAACAAAAATGTGCCGGTCCGAATGCACAGGTATCCCGGGCTGTACCATAGTAGTGTCTGCCGGGCTCAGTCCCGTAACGGCAGCTACATCTGCAACCTGAAACTGATAATTGAAGGGGTCTTTCACATGCAGGAACGCATACTGCCGCGCAGCTGGTGTTAATCCCTTACGAAACTGCCAGGGGGCAGGCGTTTGAAAAGTTCTCAGGTAATCCTGCGGGCCGGAAAGCATTAATACGCCCGCCAGTTGAAAGGCTTTACCCAGATAGGCGGCATGGCCGGCTCCCTGTGAATGGCCAGCCACAATGATATGGTCCCAGCGCGGGGCTGCGCCCTGCAAAAATGCATCCCACCCACCGGCCTTGTCGTGCGCAGACAAATAGCGCAGCAGCTTTGTAAAGCGGCTGACAATACTATTGGCAGCATCCACGTCTACCAGCGAACTGGCAGGTGTGCCAAAAACAATCTCCTGCCGGTACCCGTCAAAACAGCTGCTGTCTGTACTACCGCTGCAGGTAGTGGTAATTACATTATTCGGGTAATCAATGCTGACCACATGATACCCCATTTCAGCAAAGCAACTGTCAAAAACCCTGCAGCTTGCTGCACTGGCACCTGTTCCTTCTATCATAAAAAGCAGCCGGTGCCGGGAGTGAGCAGACGGGTTGTACATCGCAACGTGCGGGCCATGCACTTCCCGGATATTATCTGCTGTTGCAGCAGGAGAAATCCATTCAATCTTTACCTGTGACCAGGTGTTTACCGGTAAGAGCCCCGCAAACAGCAGCAACAGCAACCCATATTTGTTAAGATATGCCATACAGATAAAGATAGCAATACTATTCCAGAAAATACCCAGGGGCAAAACCGGGAGACCATAGCCTCTTTTACAAAAGGCAGTATGTGTAGGTACGCCCGCCCAGGCTACGCTTCTTCATTATTCGTGCAATTCCTGCCGCACTCTTCAGATCCTAAAGGCCGGCGGCCCGATTTAAGGAACCATTCCGCAGTTAAAGAATCTCTATAGAACTTTGAATGCCATCAGCCCGTTTAGCTTTAATCAAAAGACTAAAAATAAATGGAGGGAATAAAAAAGCTGACAGAACGGAACCGGAAAATAGCATGTACCCAACCGGGGCCGAAGCATGCAATTCCTTCCCGTTAAAAATGTATTACCTGGTTAAAAGTAATCCCGATGCCGGCTTATTGTTCACCGCTTACTGCTGAAATTCTGTCCAGTATCTTTAAAATATTTTCAGGAGGCATCAGCCCGTAAAAACGTAACAACAGGCGATAATTTTTATCGAAATAAAGCCACAACGGATACCCCACCATCCCCTCTTTATCTTTCCCGTAAACAGTTACAAAATCATTTACCTGGCGGGGATTTTGAGGATCGGGGTTCCCATATGCTGTATGATCGAAAACAATCACAGAATCCTCTTCCGCTTTTCCCTCTACAAAATAAAAGTCGCGCTCCAGCCGCAGCTTTAAATGGCTGTTCTTACGGAGTTGTGCCTCCTGCATGAGGCAATAGGTGCAGTGTTTTGAGCGGATGTAAACCACCACGTATTTTTTTTCTTTTGTCATCTGCCAATCCAGTTCCGCAAAGCTCATTTGCGCGCCTGCTGTATGAGCCCAAAAGCACAGGAGCAACAAGGCCCCAGCACAACGCCCTAAAACGCAAAGCGAAGCACCTTTTACCGGAACGGTCCTCTTATTGGCTGTTCTCTGTATACAATGCATAATGATATTAAAGATTAAAACGTACACCCAGGTAACCTGTGCGGCCCTGCTGTGGCGTGTAGTTATACTCCGTATCAAATTGCAGCCCGCCATACTGATCAGGGCCCGACCGGTCATTAAAAGGGTCTGCCGTATTTACCAGCAGGTGCTTTGGAATGTAATTGAATATGTTTTTTACACCGGCATACAATTGTAAGCCGGCAGTAAGCTTATACGTTAACTGGCTGTGCAGCTTACAGAACCAGGGGGAATAAGGGGGTCGCGGATCGGTTATGGTTCCTGTTATATGACCATTACCGTCGTAGGTTTCCATTGTTCCCTGCGTAGGCAGCAACATAGGTCCGCGCCATTCCCCCGTTACATCCCAGGTGAGCTGCGGAATAAGATCATACGCGGCACTGAATACGCCCGACCATTTGGGAGAAAACTCAAATGGCGATCTTACGATCTTATTGCTTAGCTGGTTACCGTTATCATCCCTTTCAAACTCAAATAACTCTGCCTGGTTATAGGAAACACCTGCCGTAAGCCGGAAGGGAAAACGGAAATTCAATGCAATATCCAGCGATGCGCCAATATTGCGGGCATGCTCTTTTCCATCTACATTATAGTAAGTAAGGGTCCTGCTCACGTCATTTCTTACAGGATAGATCTTATTAAAGAAATGGGTATAGTAGGCGCTTACATCGTAAGTAAGGCCGATGCCTTCCGTAGCAACCCTGCCTTCATAATCCAGCGTACCGCTGATCGATTTTTCGGGTTTTAACGTTTCGCCGAACAGTGCTTCGTATTGTCCGCTCAGTGCCCTGTGATCTTCGCTGAAGATATTGACCACCCTGTAACCGGTACCGATGCTGGCCCGCAGGGTATTTTTTTCGTCAGGTGCATATTTCAACGCAATGCGGGGAGAATGCACCGGGTTCTCATGGTCGCCGGAAGCGGAACGGGTAAAATCATAGTCAAACCGGTAGCCCAGCAGCAAGCTGGTTTTAGGATTCAGCGTCCACAGATCCTGTATAAAGAAACCGGGCATCTGCGTCACAAAAGGGTCTGCACCATTATCAGAAGCAATGGTATTGTCTTTGAACCAGATGTACCGGTAAGACCCCCCCAGTAAAAAGTTATGATCGCCCCGCTTTTTATCCCAGAATGCCTGGCCAAATAAGGTTTGCTGATGCGCCATAAAAAGCTCTGTGCCATATGCGGAATTCTGATCATGCCGGTTATAAGAGCCCTGGATGGTAATATTTTCCTTTATAGGGAGCTCATATTTTCCCACCGCTTCAAACCGGCTGGTATAGATAGATTCCTGATATTTCATATTATCTGCCAGCGCTGCAGCGGGGTTGGCCAGCTTTACTGCATCCAGCCATTGCTGCCTGTCTGTCTGCTTATCAAACCGGGGAATGCGGAACCCCTTTGCATATTTTTCATTGTAGATCGTATGCCCGTTGGGCAACACATAATCGGCATTGTAACCCGGAGAACCGGCGTCGTTATCATATTCATGGAAATCCACAAACCCTCTGTCCGATTGATCCCAGCCCGTTTCCCCGCCGTGCCGGTCTTCATTATAATACCGTAAAGACAAACTGGCGGCCTTACCAAACTTTTGTTTGATATCCCATTTATTGAAGAAGGACAATCGTTGCTGAAGGGTTTTGTCCATAAACCCGTCATGATCCTGATCGTGCGGGGTATTAAAATAATAGCCATCCACATTGAATAGCGTAGCAACCTTATCACTTAACCGGGCGCTGAAGCCGGTGTTTCCGGTCAGCTCTCCCCAGGTGGAAGCATTATAATCCAAAAAGAATTTAGGCGCTGTAGTTGCTTTTTTGGTAATAATGTTGATGACGCCACCAATGGCTTCAGAGCCATATAAGGAGGACGCCGGGCCTTTTACCACTTCTACACGATCAATAACACTATTGGGAATACCGCTGAAACCATATACCGCAGAGAGGGAGCTCACAATCGGCATACCATCGATCAGCACCATAGAATAAGGCCCGGGCATGCCGTTAATGCCAATGTCCGAGGTATTGCACATATTACAGTTCACCTGGGGGTTAATGCCGTTAACCATATACAGTGCATCCAGCACATTAGAAGTAGGATTTTTCTGGAACAATCTGGCAGAAATAATGGTAACGGGTACGGGGCTTTCAGATTTTCGTACGGCTTTCAGCGTTCCGGTAATGACCACTTCGTCCATGGACGCACCGGAATTTTTTAATGTTATATGCTGGGTTTTGGAAGACTGATCCGTAATCCTGATCTGGGCAGTATAGGGATCGAAACCAACAGCGCTTACTCTCAACTGCCAGTTACCTGCAGCAATGCCCTTTAGCTGATAACTGCCGGTACTGTCTGTTGTAGTGCCGATGTTCAGCTTGGGAATCGCAATGGTAGCGGCACTTACGGCTTTTCCATTTACATCCTGTACAAAGCCCTTAAGCAGCCCGGTCTGGGCTATTGCAGCAATTCCTGTAAAACAGCCGATGATAAAAAAAATGATTTTCAGACCTGTTATTTTGAATGGCATATTATCTATTTGATTTAACGAATATAAAAAGTTAGATTAACCTAACAAAATGTTTTTTTAGTACCCGATTTACACATTACCGGGCTTCCCGGATCGAAAATGCCTGTCAGCAAACAGACCGGAATTGATTAACCGGAATGCTGCAGGGTTATAGTATTTATGAATTTTATCGTTTGCCTTATTGACAATCAATGCCGGCTTTATCGCTCTGCAGAGCGGGAACAAAAAGCATTTTTTGAGTTCATCGGAATAACAGAAAGTGCTGTCATGCTGAACTTGACGGAGCAAGAACGAAACGAACAGGTGGATACACACTTAAGAATAAGGAAACATCTCTACAGATTGTGAGTCCCTTCTGCTTCACTACGTTATGCTGCCAATGACAGGTGTGTTATTGTTTTGAAAATCAATCTTTCTTTTTGTCATGCCGTTCCGATAGTTCGGAATTGTTTCAGCATCTGCTTAATTTGGACCCTGAAACAAAAACAGATCCCGGAATAAGTCCGGGACATCTTCAGGGTGACCCGTAAGAATAATTGTCATTGCCTCATCCGAACTTTCGGATGATTTTGTTTTTATAAACGGAAACTCAGGATAACGATAAAAATCCTTTTTTCCCGGCCGGGTACCACATGGATATTGAGGGCAGACTGTGGACCTGGCATTCTCTGATCTGTTATCAAACGCCGGTCTTACGCCGTCGCTCAATGCCCGGGACGCAAAACGCACCTGTAAACAAATGAATACGGCACCTCCTGCCATTAGCAGTGAAAGCGAAAGTGTGTAAGCCCCGTTCAGGAAAAAGCAATAGCTGCTAACGGAGGGCCGCGGACTGCTGCTGCTCTTACATAAGACAGGTGGGGCCTGCCCATATTTTCCGGCACGGGCAAGATCCCTGTGCATGCAGGACTAAAGAGTGGCAGCAGATATACTGAAGGATGGGTATAGGTACAATAGTGCACCGCATTCAGCATTTCCATTTGGGAGGGAGAATGCCGGTGTTTTTTTCCTGTCTTTTCCCAGGCAATATTATAAGGATGCACATGCAGGATAAACCGCCCGTCTGCCGTAACATGCCCATGTGTAAACAGGGCATTGCTGACAAACAGGGCCACATACAAAACCAGGAAAATGGATGCTACAGTTTTCCGCATATTTTTACCGCTTTATAAACCAGGTTATCCGGCCGGCCTCTTAAGAACCGGCACCAACATATCTGGCTGATGGCAACATCAGAAGAAAAAAAGACCTGCAGGAGCAATTTCTGCAATAAAAGCATCATAAATAACACTCAGCTTTCTTTAGTTTTTCCGGACTTCTTACGGGTGCAGTTGCGGCAATAATAAATATTCAGTAGATGCGCACTGATAATAAAGAGGGCCGACAGGGGAATAAAGAGATACACAAAAGCCTCTTCCCAAACCTGGTTCAGGATCAGGAACAGGAAACCGCAGCCAAATAAAACAAGCGGCTTATAGCTGCCATGGTGATGCAAATAGCCATGATAAAGCGATACGAAGCCAAAGACCAGGGCCAGGAGGATCATGCCCCATTCTATGGCTTTATTTTCCAGTATATCAATACCCAGAAAAGGCAGGCTGCTGATCAGCAAGGGTAAAAGGGTGCAATGGATGGCACAGGCAATAGAAGTAAAAATGCCCAACTGGTCGTAATTTATTTTTAAGCGCTTGTACTGCATAGTGATTCATTTATGCAAAAATAAAATATCTGCAACATAGTTGCAAATATAAAAATCCACTTAATTTTGCTGATTGATGATCTGGGGCGCTCAGCAGCGCCGGGCAAACCTGTTTTAACAGTACCTTCCGGGTTATCTATCCTTTAAAAAAATTATTTTATGCCAGAGAGTAAGCATTTTGACGTGATCATCATCGGCGGAAGCTATGCAGGGCTTTCTGCGGCAATGGCTTTGGGCCGTTCGCTTCGCAATGTGCTGATCATTGACAGCGGGTTACCCTGCAACAGGCAAACACCCCATTCGCACAATTTCATTACGCAGGATGGAGCACCCCCTGAGGTAATAGCGGAAAAAGCCAGGGCACAGGTATTGAACTATGACACTGTAAAACTCCATAATGATCTTGCTGTTAGTGGAACAAAAACGGAGAATGGCTTTGCGATCACTACCGGGTCAGGCGTCATCTTCCACGCAAAGAAGCTCATTTTTGCAACGGGTATCAAAGATCTGATGCCCGGTATAAAAGGGTTTGCTGCCTGCTGGGGCATTTCCGTAATCCATTGCCCCTACTGCCACGGCTATGAATTCCGCGGTCAGCCAACAGGCATTCTGGCAAACGGCGACCGGGCCTTTCATATTGCATCCCTCGTCAATAACCTCAGCAATGATATTACCATTTTAACTTCGGGCAAAGCCGGTTTCACTGAAGCCCAAAGGACTAAACTGCATAAGCATTCTATCAGGATCATAGAAACACCGGTCACCGGAATTGAGCACGGAAACGGTCATCTTAAAAATGTGGTCTTTGACGATGGCAGCAGGATGCACTTCACTGCGGTGTATGCTGTTATTCCGTTTACCCAGCATTCGGATATTCCCGTTTCGTTAGGTTGTGAGCTGACAGAACAGGGTTACATTAAAACAGACAGTTTTCAAAAAACAACTGTTGAAGGCATTTTTGCCTGCGGCGATAACACATCGCCCATGCGCTCTGTGGCCAATGCGGTTTCAGCAGGAAATTTTGCCGGTGCGATGGCCAATATGGAGTTGACAAATGAGCAATTCTAACAGGGGTTGTACTTAATGTGCCAGCCACTTCTTCAGGTTGCCTTATTGCACAAAACCGATGTTTACTATTAAGAGGTTTTATGCGCCCGGCTATAGTTTTCACAGCATCTTTGTTGCGTTGCACACTTCTGCTGCGGAATATGAAGCAGCAATAAAGAGCAGGTTCCAACCACTTGTAACTACGATTAATGAAATCCGCCAAAAGCCCCGGTGCAAATAGAAAAGCCGATCACTACGGTAACAACCGCCACAATAAAACCGATCAGCAAAAGCCTTGTTCCGGTTTTCCTTACCCGTTCATCTTTACTAAACAGCATTACAATGCCCACAAGCATTATAACGGCACAAAGGGCGGGGATCCCAAACAGCAGGAACAACAAAAAACCATCATTCATACCAGTAATTTTTCATTTTTGATCATTAACGACGCCGCTGCGTTGCACTTCCTCAGACCAGCGTTTCTTCAATACTATTCTGCAATTGCTTTACATATTGTTCCTTCTCATCCCTGTAAAACAGGTTCATGGTTTCAAAAGGAATCAGGCGGCCGTCTTTATGCACAATATGCACACAGCTTTTTTTAATTGCCCGCACATCAAAATCATAGGCATCAATAAACCGCATAATAATGATGCGGAATAAATTATTATAGGTAAGCCCTGGTGCCTGTATCTGCGGCAGGCAGCACAACAACTGGTTCATGTTCTCCTCTACGCGATCTACCGAAATACCGGTGCTGAATATATTGATCATTTTTTCCTTTAACGCATCGTCCTGCTCATAGATGATCGTGTTCCTGGAATTATCCAGCAGCTGTGCCGGGTCTATATAACGCGTTAACGGGAACACCTGGTTATTCAGCTTTAATGCATAGCCCATTACCAAGGCATCCGGGTTACAGGGTACGGGGATCAGGTCGTTGGCATTAAAGACCGTTGTCTGCTCCAGTATCTTTTGCCGCACATCGGTCATCGTGATCCGGTTCACCGCCGGGTCAAAATGCTCTGTCCGCCCCGCTACCTGCACCGGCTGAAAGGTAACGCCCCGCACACAGGGCTGTTGCAGTGCATAGTCAATAATGGCACCTATTTCATCATCGTTCACGCCTTGTTGCAGGGTCACCACCAGGGTAGTGGATAAATTCAGGGCATTCAAATGCTCCAGTGCCTTCATGCGCACTCCCAGCAGGTCTTTCCCCCGCAGGTTGATCAGCGCCTCCGGTTTAAAAGAATCAAATTGCAGGTAAATTTCAAAGTCCGGCATATAACCCGCCAGCCGTTTTACAAACTCCTTATCCTTGGCAATGCGGACCCCGTTGGTATTGACCATTAAATGCTTAATGGGCTTTGATTTGGCAATATTCAGTATCTCAAAAAAATCAGGATGCACCGTAGGCTCTCCGCCACTGATCTGCACCACATCCGGCTGTCCCTCATTAGCCACAACAATATCCAGCATGCGGTTTACTTCTTCTACTGTTCTGTGCCGGCCATAATGCGGGCTGCTCATAGCATAGCAGGTAGGACAGGTAAGATTACAGCGATCCGTTATTTCCACCACCGTCAGGCAACTGTGCTGTTCATGATCTGTACAGAGGCCGCAGTCATACGGGCAGCCATAGTGTGTTTCCGTGTTGAAGCGGAGCGGCGTTTCAGAAGGCTTATTATAGTTGCGGATATTTTTGTAATAGGGTATATCTGTAGCAATCAGCACTTTTTCAAACCCATGCTCCCTGCAGTTCTTGAGCATATAGACCCTGTCATTTTCAAAAACGATCTTGGCATCCACTCTTTTTAAACAGGTGCTGCAAAGGCTTATGGTAAAATCATAGTATGTGTAGGGGCGTACCGGCATCAGTAGTCAGCAATTTTTTAGGATGAATAATAAACCGAATATAATACAATAATCCCAGCAAACAAGCTACCTGAATGGATGATAACCCGATAGCCCAGGTATAGTGCGGTTTTATAAAGTCCAGCAAAAAACGGAATACAAGGTACCCGACCATAAAAAGCTTAAACAGGGCCCCGTTATCCAGTGGGTAGCGGCGAGACGCCCACCGGATCAGCCACCATAACACCACCAGGAAACCGATCTCATAGAGTGCCACCGGGTGGCGCATCAGCCCATCACCCAGATCCATGCCGGTAAATGCGGTAGTAGGTAGTCCATAGGTTTCCTCATACACGCCCATACTAAAACAACCAATACGGCCAATGACCAGCCCAAGAAGAATTGGATAAACATACAGGTCGCCACTTCGTTGTTTTTCACCTACTGCTTTTTTAGCCAGTTCTACCCCGGCCAGTCCACCCAAAAAGCCACCCACAATGGTTTTGTTGGCATACAGGTATAGCAGCGGGGAAGTGCTGCGTTGTAAGGCTATGGGGTCTTCCAGCCCGCCCAGAAGGCGCGACCCCAGCAAGGCGCCCAGTGTGGCACCCAGTAAAATATACAGCCGGTGCAGGCCGGAGATAGCATCGCCCTTTTTTCTGCGTAGATAGAGATAATATCTAAACGCTATAAAAAAAGCAGCAATCTCCGTTACCATATGTAACAGGATCTTATGCGTACCGATATGCAGGTAGACCGGGAAATTCAAGCTTTTAAATTATTTACGGAAAGATAGGGTATCTATTTGAAGCAGGAGCGCTTCAAATGATTAGCAATGATGTTTATGAATTGAGCGTATTTTTAAAAAACATACTCCGTAAAACCTGTTGTAGCTATTGTTTCAACGCTTCCCACAGCACTTCCACCGGGTGCAGGCTTTTTCGCCCGGTTCCGTCCTTTATCTGGTGGCGGCAACTGGTTCCTGATGCAGCAATAATGGTTTCCGGAGCAGCACCTCTTACAGCCGGCAGAAGCACCAGCTCTCCTACTTTCATAGATACCTCATAATGTTCTTTCTCATAGCCGAAAGAACCGGCCATGCCACAGCAGCCGGAGGGGATGGCTTCCACATAATAATTTACAGGAATGCCCAGCACTTTTAGTACAGACGGTACAATACCAAATGATTTCTGGTAACAATGCCCGTGCAGTTTCACGGTCCGTTTTTCCCGGGTGAACTGCTCTTCCTTTATGGCACCTTTTTCATATTCATCAGCCAGGAACTCTTCAATTAAAAGACTGTTTGCAGCCAATTGCCGGGCAGCATCTTTTAAATGAGCAGGCACCAGGTCCGGCGCCTCATCCCGGAAAGTGAGCAGCGCACTGGGCTCAATACCAATTAATGGGCACTCCCGGGTTACCCGCCCTGAAAGTTGTTGTACATTACCACTGATAATTTCCTGTGCCTTGCGCACCAGCCCTTTTGACAGCCAGGTACGGCCGCTTTCTTCATGCTCGGGAATCATAACCCCATAGCCCAATGCGTTTAAAAGCCGTATGGCCGTTTGACCGATCTCCACATCATTGTAATTGGTAAATTCATCGCAAAACAGGTATACCATACGGTCAAACTGCTGTGCCTGTTGCTCTGTATATTTCTGAAACCATTTCCGGAGCGTGGTTCTTCCTACAAAAGGCAGGGAACGTTTTGGCGCAAACCCTGCTATCTTTTTAATGACTCCCGATGTAAACCGGTTACCCACAAAAGCATTATACACTGCCGGCATCTTTATACCAACCTGTTGCGATCTGGTGAAACCGGCAATCAGCCGGGAGCGGAACGGCACCCCATTGGCATCATAGTAGTGCTGTAAAAATTCTGCTTTCAGTTTGGCGATATCCACTCCGGACGGACATTCCGACTTACAGGCCTTGCAGCTCAGGCAAAGATCCATTACCTCTTTTATTTCCGGGTGATTGAACGGATTCTCTCCTGATGCGTTTGTCAAAAACTGCCGGAGCACATTGGCCCGGGCACGCGTGGTATCTTTTTCCTGCAAGGTGGCCATATACGACGGGCACATGGTGCCACCGGTTATATGCGATTTACGGCAATCGCCCGAACCGGAACATTTCTCCGCCAGGCGCAGGATATTTTCCTGGCGGGTATAATCAAAAATTGTTACTATTTTCTTTTGCCGGTGGCCGGGATTATAACGCAGCTGCTCATTCATTTTAGGCGTATCTACAATTTTGCCTGCATTGAAAATATTATCCGGGTCAAAAACAGCCTTTACCTGCTTCAGTAAGCTGTACACCTTCTCCCCCATGGCAGCAGCAATAAATTCCCCGCGCAAACGCCCGTCGCCGTGCTCACCACTGAGGGATCCGTTATATTTCTTCACCAGCGTAACGGTATCTCTCAATACATTCCTGAACGTTTCTTTTCCTTCTTCTGTTTTCAGATTGATCATGGGCTCTACATGCAATTCGCCCGCTCCGGCATGCGCATAATAAGAAGCCGTTAGGCCGTACCCCGCCAGCAACTGCTGTAGATCTGCAATATAAGCCGGTAAATCTTCCGGCGATACGGCACAATCCTCAATCAGATTCACCGGTTGTGTGTCACCCGGCATATTCCGGATCAGCCCCAGCCCCGCCTTACGGATATCCCAGGCCAGTTTGGTTTTAGTCCCTTTAATAACCGGATAAGCATAGCCCAGTCCCTGTTTTTTTAAGTCCCCGATCAGCCGGTTGGTTTTTCCATCCAACGCTTCGTCAGTATCTTCCATAAACTCCACCATCAGCAGGGCTTCCGGCTCCCCTTCTATAAAAAACCGGTTATGATCATAAACCGGATGCCCTTTGGTAAAGTCCATAATGTATTTATCAACCAGTTCTGACGCCATTGGTAAATGCCGCAGTGCAACATTATTAGCGTGCAGGGATTCTATAATGGAGGTACAATGGATGCAAACCAGCGCATCTTTTGCCGGGGGTAACGGCAGCAAATTCAGCTTCGCTTCTGTAACAAAAGCCAGGGTGCCCTCTGAACCTGCTAACAGGTGACAAAGGTTCAATCCGTCTTTACCCTGTTCCAGCTCATCCTGCAGGGCATCCAGTGCATAACCGGTATTGCGGCGGGTTAAGGACCGTTTGGGATAATCATTGCGAATGACCGTTTTATTAGCTTCGTCATTCAGCAAATTCATCAGTTGGCTATAAATACGCCCTTCCAGATTATCCTGTATTGCTTTTTTGCGAACGGCTTCTGCAGTATAGTGCTTCAGCACCACTTCTTCACCATTGCTCAGCAGCACGGTGGCTTCCAGCAAATGCTTTCTGGTGTCGCCCCATACTATGGAATGCAGCCCGCAAGAGTTATTACCAATCATCCCCCCGATCATGGCACGGCTGGCAGTAGAGGTTTCCGGTGCAAAAAATAAACTATAGGGTTTTAAAAACGCATTCAGGTCATCCCGGATAATACCGGGTTCCAGGCGCACCCATCGTTCATTGGTATTTACTTCAATTATTCTTTTAAAATACTTTGAAGTGTCTACCACAATACCGTTGCCTACTACCTGGCCGGCAAGGGAAGTGCCTGCGGCGCGGGGAATCAGGGTTACCCTGTGGTCATTGGCAAACCGGATCAATGCCAGCAGATCCTTTTTATTTTTTGGCACAGCAACCGCCAGGGGCTGTTCCTGGTAAACAGAGGCGTCTGTGGCATAAACGATCTTCTGCGCTTTATGCGCATACTCATTACTATAATACAATTCCCCGCTGAAGAACGGTTCCAACTGTTCAAGATCCATAATAACACAATAAACGATCTGCTAAAGGTAGTTCATAGTTTATAAACTACGTGGGCAGCAGTTTGGTAAGTAAACAGGACTGTAAAGGGGGAACTAATTCATCAGCTCAATTATTTTTTCAATACGGAGCGGCTTAACGATGTAGTCCACAATTTCAGGATAAGACTTTACGCGTTCCTGGTCCTCATCAGAAAAAGAAGAGCTGACCATGTAAACACTGATCCGGTCTTTAATTTCCGGCGGCAGCAACCGGTATTTATTCATAAACTGCCAGCCATTCATAACCGGCATTTCGATATCGAGTAAAATAATATCCGGTATCCCGGAAGGATTGTCTGCAATGGCCGTTTCCAATACATCCATGGCTTTCTGGCCATTCTCAAAGAAATCCAGCTTATATCCTTTATTTTGCCGTGCAAAAAGTTTGCTCATTAAAAGCCGGTGAATCGAATCATCATCTACAATAAATATTTCCTTTCCTGTTTTCATGAATAGAAGGCAATTTGAACGTTTTCAAATTCACTACAAATAATACTACCGGTTTTCAGATAAGCAGCAGCCATTAAGGTGTTGCTCCAAACAGTATTTATATTTTCCTTAATATACACGCTACGGCAATTGTCTGGTTAAGAAGAGCAGTCAAATTTAGAATAATTTCGGAATATACTTGCTATTAAAAAATGCCCCTTTTAAGTGGGGCATCATGATCAGCTGATTTTTTTTGTTGTTATTTCTTTATTACTTCAGCCATCGTTTTACCAATATCTGCCGGGCTGCTTACCACATGTATGCCGCACTCACCCATGATCTTCATTTTTGCAGCAGCGGTATCATCCGCACCCCCCACAATGGCGCCTGCATGTCCCATCCGGCGGCCGGGAGGAGCTGTTTGCCCGGCAATAAAACCAACAACCGGCTTTTTATTGCCATTTTCTTTTATCCATCGGGCAGCTTCGGCTTCCATTCCACCACCAATTTCACCAATCATTACAATGGCATCTGTTTCATCATCCTGCATAAATAGTTCAACGGCTTCCCGGGTAGTAGTACCAATGATCGGGTCTCCGCCAATACCGATAGCCGTGCTGATGCCCAGTCCTGCTTTGGCAACCTGGTCGGCAGCTTCATAAGTAAGCGTTCCGGATTTGGAAACAATACCTACACGGCCTTGCTTAAAAACAAATCCCGGCATAATCCCTACTTTACATTCTCCCGCAGTGATCACACCCGGACAGTTGGGGCCGATCAGCCTTGTGGCAGTCGATTGCAGAAAGTTTTTTACCGCCACCATATCCTGAACAGGGATCCCTTCTGTAATGCACACAACCAACGCAATGCCTGCGTCCGCGGCCTCCATAATAGCATCCGCCGCAAAGGCCGGCGGTACAAAGATGATGCTTACATTAGCCCCGGTGGCATTGACACACTCCGCAACAGTATTAAATACAGGGCGTTCCAGATGCGTGCTGCCACCTTTACCAGGTGTTACACCACCCACAACGTTTGTCCCGTATTCTATCATTTGCGTAGCATGGAACGTACCTTCCGTACCTGTAAACCCCTGCACCAATACTTTAGAATCCTTATTAACTAAAACTGCCATAAGTTGCTTATTATTTTTATTTTGAATGTTGCAAATGTAACTTTTCGATTTGATATTTAGAACTTAATGTTTTTATTGGATTGCTTACAGGACCGGCCGGAAGTAAGGCTGTTTTCTTTATTTTTTTGGAGGGGCTTTTTTCTCAGACGGCTCATCTGCTTTTCCCGGGTCGCCAATATGCCCGTCCCCGTCAAGATCAACATTCAGCTTTTCCTCTATTGCATCTTTGATGCCGGCTTCCACTTCTTTGGGAATTTCTCCGGTTTCCTGGATCGTGCGCATATTTTTTGCATCCCTTAAAAATTCTGACGCAAAAATGAACTCGTTCAGCTTTTCATTCTTACTAAAAATAATCTCTTTATTATTGCCTTCCCATTCTTTTTCACCCTGGTGCATATAAATAATATGATCTCCTATTTCCATTACGCTGTTCATGTCATGGGTATTGACGATCGTTGTCATATCATACTCTTTTGTGATTTCATGAATCAGTTTATCGATCACAAGGGAAGTTTGCGGATCCAGTCCGGAGTTGGGCTCATCACAAAAAAGATATTTGGGGTTCAGCACAATGGCACGTGCCAGCGCCACCCGCTTCTGCATGCCCCCACTTATTTCTGACGGAAATTTTTTGTAGGCTTCTTCCTTTAGCTGAACACGGTCCAGCACCTGTTTTACCCGTTCTCTTTTTTTTGAATACTTTTCATTGGTAAACATATCCATAGGGAACATCACATTCTGTTCAACTGTCTGGCTGTCAAACAACGCTCCGCCCTGGAAAAGCATTCCTATTTTTTCCCGGATCGTTTTTTGTTCTTTATCGCTGAGGTTTACAAAATCTGCACCATCATATAATACATTCCCCGATGTGGGTTTAAATAACCCCACCATGCATTTCATTAAAACCGTTTTGCCGCTTCCGCTGCTGCCAATAATGAGGTTGCATTTTCCATCATCCATTACAACGCTTACCCCCTTTAAGACCGGCTTCTCATCAAAACTCTTCTTCAGATCTTTCAGTTCAATCATACTTATGAAATTATCGGGTGAGTGGGTTACAAAAGCAAAGCAGAAAGCACATAATCTGCCAGTAATAATAATACGCAGGAAACAACTACGGCCCTTGTGCTGCTGTGACCAATTTCCAGGGCACCACCTTTTACATTATAGCCATAAAAAGCCGGAATGGCAGTAATGATAAATGCAAATACAATACTTTTAATAAGCGCAAAATAAACGTTGTAGGCCTTAAAGCCCATTACAAGACCGGAATCAAAAATTGCAGGGTCAATAATGCCCGCTGCCGTGCCCGCCAGGCGTCCGCCCCAGATACCCAGGATCATTGCCAGCATAATCAGTAAAGGAATCGTAATAAGGCCGGCCAGAATTTTAGGCAGGATCAGGTACCCCTTGGTATTAATGCCCATGATCTCCAGCGCATCAATCTGCTCACTTACCCGCATATTGCCCAGCTCACTGGCTATTTTACTGCCCACCACGCCACAAAGGACAATACAGCTTAAAGTAGGTGCAAATTCAAGAATAACCGTATCCCGTACAACCTGGGCAATGGTCGATTTAGGGATAATGGGAGAAACCAGCTGGTAAGCTGTTTGCAGGGTAGACACCGCTCCGATAAAAACAGATATAATACAAATAATGCCCAGCGAGCCAATGCCGATATCATTGCACTGGATCATAAACTGCTTCCAGTACATTTTAACACTTTCCGGCTTGCGAAACATGCCGCCGGCCATTTTAATAAACTCCCCGAACTCTTTTAATATTCTCAACTGATTAATTTTTATTGAGTCGATCCGTTATTTTTTCCTCAAAAACCCTTTCCCGCCTTTAGTACCGGGTTCCTGTTCTTTTGACTTTAGCTGTGCTTCTGTGACCGCTATCATTGCCATATTTACAATGCCACTTACAGTGCTGCCCAGTTGCAGCAGGTGTACCGGTTTTTTCAAACCCATCACTATGGGGCCCACTGCATCTGTGGAACCAATTTCCAGCAGAATGTTATAGGCAATATTACCGGATGCTAAGTTAGGAAAGATTAGGGTGTTAACCTCATGCCCAACCAACTCACTAAATGGGTACATTTCTTTTAACAATCTGTTATTCAGCGCCACATTTGCCTGCATTTCCCCATCAACCACCAGATCCGGCATTTTTTCCTTTACAAGGGCCCTTGCCCTGGCTACCAGTTTCGCCTCCGGCGAATTGCTGCTTCCAAAATTCGCATAACTGAGCATGGCTATTTTGGGAACGACGTTCAGCGCTGCTACCTCCCTTGCCGTTAATAAAACAATTTCTGCCAGCTCTTCAGCAGTGGGATTAAAATTTACAGTGGTATCTGCAAGGAACAAAGGGCCTTTTTTCGTCATTACCAGGTACATTCCTGCAACGCGGTTAACGCCGGGCGCCGTTCCTATAATCTGCAGGGCCGGGCGGATTGCCTCATCATATTTTTTAGTAAGACCGGCCAGCATACAATCGGCATGGCCCTGTTCTACCATCATGCACCCAAAATGGTTCCGCTCCTTCATCAGCTTATATGCCTCGTCCTTTGTATAGCCTTTCCGGGCGCGCATCCTGAAAAAGATCTCACCATATTCCCTGCAGCGTTCGGCCATTTCCTCACTGCGCGGATCAACGATCATCATACCCGACAGATCAATGTTGTTCTCCGTTGCTATTTTGGTTATTTCCTTTCCGTCGCCAATCAGTATCGGAAAACCGATCCCTTCTTCCAGTACGATCTGGGCAGCTTTCAATATCTTCACGTTCTCCCCTTCCGCAAATATGATCCGCTTCGGGTTTTGCCGGGCTTTGGCCCCTAACGACCGCAATACATGGTTCCCCATGCCCAGCCTGCGTTCCAGCATCAGTGCATATTGATCCCAGTTCTCAATATGATGACGTGCTACTCCCGATTCCTCAGCGGCTTTGGCTACGGCCAGCGCCACTACAGGCAACAGCCTGGGATCAAAGGGTTTCGGAATAATATATTCCGGGCCAAATGCGATCACTTCCTGGTTATAGGCCCTGTTTACCGCATCCGGAACCGGCATCTTTGCCAGTGAGGCCAACGCCTTTACAGCCGCCAGTTTCATGGCGGTATTAATAACCCCTGCCCTTACATCCAGTGCGCCCCTGAATATGTACGGAAACCCTAACACGTTGTTCACCTGGTTAGGATAATCGCTTCTTCCGGTAGCCATAATAATATCCTTACGCGCGCGGGTAGCATCCTCCCAGGAAATTTCCGGGTCGGGATTGGCCATGGCAAATACAATAGGATTTTTGGCCATACTTTTGATCATATCGCCATTGACAATATTTCCCGCGCTCAGGCCCAGAAACACATCGGCGCCCTTCATGCCTTCCCCAAGTGTCATGCCTTTGGGGGCATTGGCGAAAGGAAGTTGTGTTGGATCAAGATCCGTTCTTTCTTTGTGCAATGCGCCTTCTTTATCAAACAGCAGAAAGTTGGCAGGCTTTGCTCCCAGCTCCTGATACAGGCGGATACAGGCCATAGCAGCCGCTCCTGCTCCGCTGATCACAAACCGGACCTTATCGATTTTCTTTTTCTGAATTTCCAGTGCGTTGATCAATGCAGCAGCGCTGATGATCGCTGTTCCATGCTGATCATCGTGCATGACCGGAATATTCATTTGCTTTTTCAGCTCCTCCTCTATGTAAAAACATTCGGGAGCTTTAATATCTTCAAGGTTAATACCGCCGAAAGTTGGCTCCAATGCCTTTACGATTTCCACAAACTTCTTCGGGTCTTTTTCATTGATCTCAATATCAAAAACGTCAATATCTGCAAAAATTTTAAACAGCACACCTTTCCCTTCCATTACCGGTTTTCCGGCTTCCGGCCCAATATTACCCAATCCCAATACAGCCGAGCCATTGCTGATGACCCCTACCAGGTTCCCTTTAGCAGTATATTTGTAAACATTCTCAATATTCTTTGCGATCTCCAGACAGGGTTCCGCCACACCCGGCGAATAGGCTAACGAAAGATCTCTTTGTGTTTTTGCCTTTTTTGTGGGGATTACTTCAATCTTTCCCGGCCGGCCTTTGGCATGGTAATCAAGCGCCAGCTCTTTTCTTAAATCATTTTTTGCCATAATATCAGTTTCTCATCCGGCTGGTCCCGGCGTGCAGCACGCTTAATCAGCCGGCAGCGGTTACAAAAATAGCTATTTAGGTATGAAAGCCTTAAACTAATGCCATTAGAATCTTATATTTGACAGGTTAATTCTCAGAAACTTTAGAAGCGCTATGAAACATTCATTATAAAATGTTCATCCCGGTTGCCATCAGGATGGCACCCGCTTGCCAACGGAAGGCAGGCATTAACCCAAAACCTGCCTGCGTAAACCAGGCATTAAAAAATTATACGAATGAAAAAAAATCTGCTTTTTTTCGCGGCAATCATGGGACTCCTTTTTTCCTGCCGGAAAAACGATCGCCCATCCACCACAAATACCCCACAGGAATTAAAACAGGCGGTTGAATACAGTAAGGAAATTTATTTATGGAACGATCAGCTTCCGGCTTCCATGAACGCTTCCCAATTCAGCAGCCTGGACGATGTAATGGAATATATAAAAAAATACAGCTTTGAGCAGCAATTCCGGAGAAATGTTGATGAATGGAGCTTTGCCATCCGGCAAAGCGAGTGGAATGATGTAAGCCAGGGCATTGCAGGTGATTTTGGCCTGGGCATCTTCTTTATGCCGGGCACCAACAAGCTGTACGTTAAATCAGTTGAAAAATTATCACCAGCCGGGGTCGCAGGCATTCAGCGGGGATGGCAGGTATTAAAAATAGACGGGGTAGCCCGGATTGACACAACGGAAGCAGCAATAGAAGCGATCGTAACTGCTGTTTTCGACAGCCAGGAAGCTACCATTACCTTTAAAAAGCCGGACGCAAGCAACCAGCAGCTCACGCTGAAAGCTGCTACTTACACAGAGCAGCCTGTTTACCTGGACACTGTTTACAACCGCCCCTCCGGCAAAGTGGGCTACCTGGTATACAACAGCTTTTTGGGAGATTCCGCATCCGTGGTCAGTAATATGGCCCGCGTCTTTAATAAATTCAATACAGCGGGCATTTCAAATATGATCGTGGATCTGCGTTATAACAGCGGGGGCTATGTATGGATGCAGGAGCTTTTAGCCAATTACCTGGTTAATAATAATGCATCCGGCTCCAAAAAAGTAATGTATACAGAAAATTTTAACCCCGATTACCAGGATTTTGATACAACGGTCTATTTCAACAAAAAAAGTTCCCTGAACCTGGATAAGATCTATTTCCTCACCACACAGGGCACGGCTTCCGCCAGTGAATTACTGATCAACAGCCTGAAACCCTATATGACAGTAAATACAGTGGGTACAAGGACGGATGGCAAGGCTGTAGGTTTCTTCCCTATCGAAGTAGGCAGCTGGTATATTTTCCCGGTATCATTCAGGAGCCTCAATGCCAGCAGGCAGGGAAATTATTTTGACGGCATTCAACCCACGGTCACCGCAACAGATGGGCTTGACCGCAACTGGGGCGATGTACAGGAATCCATGCTGGCGGCAGCCCTGGCCGGTATTGACCGCACCGGTTTACGAACCATGGCGGCATTGCCGGCAGCGCAGCCGGTATTGATGCCCGTAGCTAATCAAAAACTTTTAAAATACGAAAACAAACTCAGGGGTGCTGTAGAAAGCCGCCGCAGGTTAAGATCAATTTATTAATTATTGCGGATCGTAACTTTTCTGCCGGAAATTATAGTGAGGGAATCCCGCACTCTTGCGGTATCTGCCGGCAGGGTTTGCAGCTTCATTAATATATTGTAATGAAGTGAATCTATTTTTTCCAGCTCTACCGGCCAATCAATCTTTTTTAGCTGGTTGTACCGTTTGGAAGCTCTTGGCTCTCTGGTGGTTTCCAGTATATACGTTACCATGCCTGAAGCTGCAGCGGGCACAACAGTTGGACCGGCTGCAGGCTGTGCAGTATTTTTATGTGCGGCAGTATCCACCGCACTGCCGGTTTCCGCAGTGCCGGTTACAGGGGCCTCTTTTGGCCGGGCCGTTTTTGAGTAAAACCATACCGTAGCCCCAATGGCTACTACTACTAAAACAATGATCATTATTGCGGGTCTTTTTGACCGGCTGTTACTGCCGCTGCGCTTTTCCTCAATATAGGCCTGCGGAACCGTATTCCGTTCCGTAAACGGTACTTCCTTCTTTTTCGGTGGCTCCGTTTGCGTATTGGGCACAAAATCATAGGTCCCGTCTGCTTTTTTCAACAGGGTGCCGATGCCTGCAAACAGATAAGGCTTGCCTGTATTTAAGAACCGGATTGCATCCTCCAGTTGTGATTGAAGGTCAGACGTTGCCAGCACTTTCATTTTGCCGGTTTCTTCAGAAATATAGGCAATAACGCTATTGTCAAACTGCTCCACCGGTTTTTGCTCAAATTTAACCGTTGCATTTTCAGGGCCACCGTAGGTTTCGGCATAAAAAGTACCGAGGCCCGGTAAGCTTAATTCCTTGTGGTTTAAGAGGTATTGTGCCAGTAAGGGTGATAGTTTCACAAACAAACGATTAAACTGCAATATATGAAAGAATTGTTATACCTGCAACAGGGTATTTCTTAAATTAATGTTACCCAATGTATTTTACCATTGATTCCGCAGGCTCTGTACAGCTTTTAAGGCATTCGTTCTATATTGCATCGGGTTGAGAGCACCCATCCTGCCGGACTTACGCCAGGTGAACCTGCCTGTCCCGTACAGCTGCAAAATTGTCCGGTTCAGGTTGCCCGGCCTGAAAAATGCCGGGTGCTCAGGCAGGGTTTATTATCTTTGGGGTATGTACACCCAAAAGGAAGAAGCATTTATAAAGTATTGGGAAGCGCACCGTTTAAAAAAGAAACGGTCGCTTAAAAATATTCTTATTTCTACTCCCCTGGGAATCATACTGGTCATTGGCATTTTCGTCAACTTTTTCAGCGGCTGGTATAAACGGGCTGCAATGGAGGCCAATGCAGACCCCTCCCTTTTCCTGGTTTTATTGGTTGCAGGCATTATTATTGTTGCGTTTGTAGGCATCTTCTCGTCTTACCATAAATGGGATATTAATGAAAACTATTATAAGGAATTATTAGCCCGTAAAGACAAAAAATAAGCTATTATTGGCTCAATTTTATTATTTATTATTAATCTTTAAACAAAAAGAATGAAAAAAACATTTGTTGTACCCCTGATGACTTTTGCTGTGGCTGTATTAACCCTTGCTTCCTGTATGAAAACAGATAATACACCGCAATGTACTGGTTACTCGTTAAGTCAGGATCGACAGGTAATTGACTCATTTATAAACGACAAGGGAATGAGTTATATGGATTTTAACTCCGATATTAATGCTTATATTGGTATTACCAATCCTGGAGAAGGCAGCATGCCGGCAGCAGACTCTGTAATCAGCTATAAATATTCCATTTCATTAATGGACGGAACCAGTCTGGGTACATCTGACACGATCAGCAGGAACACGAATACGGGAATGCTGCTAAAGCTCAGTGATTTTGTTAATACAAACGGGGTAGCTACTGTAGAATATACTGTTCTTTCCCAGTTAAGAAAAGGCGGTACTGCAAAAGTCATTTTGCCCTCCTCTGTCTATTTTGGCTGTAATTCACAAAATACTGCCGATGGAAAAGTTATTCCAGGTAATTCACAGCTCATTTATGATTTTACATTAACGGGCGTTGCTTCTAATCAATAAGAGCAGGACGGCAGGCAAAATTGATTTTGGTAGTGTTTAGTTATCTGTTTTATATACGATCGGTATACTAAATTTAGATCTCTTTGTGAAGAAAGCATTGATCATAATTATTATCGCAACAACGCTTCTGGGCTGTTTAAAAAACGATGATACGCCCCCCTGTACCAATGGTCTTTCATTACAGCAGGACCGGCAGATCATTGATTCTTTTCTTTCAGCCAGTCACCAGACCACCAGTTTTACTTTTGATGACCAGGCGGCCCTTTATTATGATATCGAAGATCCCGGAACCGGCACGAACAGGCCAACCACCGATTCCCTGGTATCTTTTCATTATACCGGAAAGCTCCTGAACGGCACAATTATCGATTCGGCTACCGTACAGCCGCCGCCCACCATGCCCTTAAGAAATTTCGGGAACCTGGTGTATGTGCCTTATGCATTAGCCAAACTCACAAAAGGAGGAAAGATCCGGCTGATCATTCCCTCCTCCTCCGCGTTTGGGTGCAGGCAGATGACCGGAGTGAATATTGTGCCGCCCAATTCCCAGCTTTTCTACGAATATGAGCTAACTGATATGACACCCAGCTATTAACTCTTAAAATATTAGTATTAATCAAAAATGAGAAAATTATTAGGTTTTACGGCCCTGGTAATCCTTGTGATAACGGGTTGTATGAAGAGTAACGATGATGGAAGCTGCACTCCCCAGCCTGTTGCAAAGGAATTGCCATCCATGCAGAAATTTGCAGCAGACAGCTCTATAGATGCCAAACAGGACCCAACAGGCATTTTATACCAGGTGCTTGAGCCCGGCACAGGCACTGCGCCGGCCCAGTCCGATTCCATTACGATCAACTATGTAGGGCGGTTTTTGAACGGCCAGCAATTTGATGCCGGCAATAATGTTACATTCAAACTCTCCTCCCTCATTGAAGGCTGGCAGATCGGCATTCCTAAAATAAAGACAGGCGGAAAAATAAAACTGATCATACAATCGTCCCTGGCCTATGGCTGCACAGGATCCGTGAATCCCTATACCGGCCAGGTACTGATTCCGGCCAACCAGCCGCTCTACTTTTATGTGGAACTGCTGGGCATCAAGCCGAATTAGCAAAACGGACGTACAAGTTCCGGGAACAAACCAGGTAGCAACAGCTACCTGCAAATGAGGCTGTATCAAAAGTCATTTTAGAACGTAATGTCATCCTGAGTAAATTATTGGTGGCCCAAATCAATGATGCGATGACGTATTTATTTGTTCTTTCAAATTGAAAGCGTTTTCTAAATGTAGGGCTATATCAGCTTAATGATAGCAATTCAACAGCTGAGCGTTTCGCTTTCAGCGAAACATACCACTATATGCTGAAGCCGATAGAAGTGCTCCCCGAAATCGTGCCGTAACCGATTTCGGGAGTCTTTTTTGGGTACCTTTTTGGACAAGCAAAAAGGTACAAATAAAAAAAATACCAGGGAAGCTTTAAATAAGGTATACATGTGGATGCGAAAAGAATAGTACAAATCAGTTACTTACAAATGTGTCATTGGCACCTGGTTCAGCATCTATTGAGAATTATATCTCATTTAGATGCTGAAATACCCGTCCGACCAGGGTCATCCGGGCGGGAATTCAGCAAAATAATAGTGAACCTTTGATACAGCCTCTGCTATTTGGTAGCAGTCCATAAATTCCCAAACAGAATAAGCCGCGTAGCAGCGACCTTTCTTCAGCCAAAAAATTAAGAGGAATCAGGGGTTGTATTACCAAATAGAAAGGTTTCCTGTAATTTAGCCGCAAATTTCAACCTTAATCAATAATAATGAAGAAGCGCTACAGTGCCGGGCTGGCAGTTTTGATCGGGTTGCTCCTGTTAACCGGCTGCCTGAAACAAAATGATGTGGAAACCTGCACGCCCGTTCCCATTTCAAATGAGCTGGATACCATGAAGGCGATGGTAAGGGACAGCGCTTTTGTAATGGATACCACCGGGGAAACAGACGGCATCTTCTCTGAGATCATTAACCCCGGCACCGGCGCTGCGCCAACGCTCAGCAGCACGGTTACTGTAAAATACATTGCTTATTTCATGAATGGAAAAGCATATGATTCCACCTATGTAAAAACCCCGGATGGCGTTACCACCCCTCCGCTGAACCAGCTGATCAAAGGCTGGCAACTGGGATTGCCTAAAATTAAAGAAGGCGGGCAAATACGGTTGATCATTCCCTCGTCGCTGGCCTACGGCTGCAATCCTAACGCAGGGTCTTTAACCAACCAGCCCCTTTATTTTAATATAGAACTTATAAAAGTAGGGGACTGAGCTGTGTTCATAATTGTATGCTGATAATCCGTTACAAAACAGGCCTGTTATTACCGTTTGAAAAGTAACTTTTAATGCAATGCTGTTATTCCAATAAAATATTTTTTTATTTCCGGGGGTCGTCCATAAAAGCCGGATTATTGGCTTATATTTTACAAAAACCATTCCTTCCTTTATCGTAATTTAGATCCAGAATTGAATATTTTATGCAATACGAACCGATCTCGGTTTTTGATATGTTGAAAATTGGCGTGGGGCCTTCCAGCTCCCATACCCTTGGCCCCTGGCGTGCTGCGGAGCGTTTCCTGGGTTTTCTGAATGCGGCCGGGCTGCTCACAAATATTGAAAGCATTAAAGTACTCTTATACGGATCCCTTGCAAAAACCGGCACAGGACATGGAACAGACATAGCTGTACAATTAGGGCTTTGCGGCTATGACCCGGTAACTTTTGATGTTGAAAAAATCAACAGCACCATTGCCGCTATACAGCAAACAAAAAAGCTGCTGCTGGGTGGTGTAAAAGAAGTGGCTTTTGATCCAAAAACGGATATTGAATTCCTGTTTACAGAAACGCTGCCTTATCATTCAAACGGAATGACTTTTCTGGCAACGCCGAACAATGATGCTCCTGTTGCAAAGACCTATTATTCTATAGGCGGCGGTTTTGTAAAAGAAGAGGGGGAAGACACTGTTCTGAATAATGACGTACTGCTGCCCTTTCCGATAGATGATGCCGATGATCTGCTGCGATGGTCTATCAAGACCGGGCTAAGCATTAGTGAAATAGTGGCCGAAAATGAACAGGCCTGGCGCAGCGAAAAAGAAACCAATGAAGGATTGGAAAAGATCTGGCGCACCATGCGGGATTGTATTTACCGGGGCTGTCATAAAACGGGAGTATTGCCCGGGGGGTTGAATGTAAGAAGAAGGGCCGCTGTGCTGAACAGGAAACTGATCGGCGATGTCTCTTATCAGAACTACGAAGAATGGATCGGGCTGATCCGTAAAGGAGGAAGTAATTTCCGTTATACGCTGGATTGGGTAAGCTGTTTTGCTCTGGCTGTAAACGAGGAAAATGCTTCATTTGGCCGCGTGGTAACCGCACCTACGAACGGATCGGCGGGTGTTATTCCGGCTGTATTGCACTATTTCATTATTTTCTGCGATGGCAATGACCCGGAAAAGATCAATAAATTTTTAATGACCGCAGCCGAAATAGGGAGCATCTTTAAAAAAGAATCCACTATTTCCGCAGCAATGGGTGGCTGCCAGGCAGAGATAGGTGTTTCTTCCTCCATGGCGGCAGCGGCATTAACAGAGGCGCTCGGGGGGTCACAGAAACAGGCAATGATGGCAGCAGAGATCGCTATGGAACATCACCTGGGCATGACCTGTGATCCCATCGGCGGGCTGGTGCAGGTACCCTGTATTGAACGCAATACCATGGGGGCCATTAAAGCAATAACCGCCAGCCAGCTGGCTTTACAAAGCACACCGGACTTTGCCAGGGTATCGCTGGATGATGTTATCAAAACCATGTGGGACACGGCCCAGGATATGAATTTTAAATATAAGGAAACCGCAGACGGCGGGCTTGCCGTGCATGTTCCATTGAGCTTACCGGAATGCTGAGTGATCAGCTGTCAGTCATCAGTTGTCAGCCCAGATAGTTATCGGGATCAGTTGTCAGTGTGTGTGGAGGCTTGTTCTGAAATCTTAAAATCTATTGCTTCACAATCTGCGCTACCAGGTCTGCCTCTGTAGCTACTTTATTGCCTATATAAACAGTGCCCCGCATTTCGCAGATGCCACGGCGGATAGGTGCTGATAATTCCATTTTCAGGATCATCGTGTCGCCCGGTCTTACCATCTGCTTGAACTTGCAGTTATCAATTTTCAGGAAATAGGTGTCATACTTTCCTTCCCCGGCAAGATTAATGGCCAGTATGCCACCGCATTGCGCCAATGCCTCTATCTGTAAAACACCGGGCATTACAGGGTTTTGCGGAAAGTGCCCCTGGAAGAACCATTCATTAAAAGTTACATTCTTTACTCCTACAATGCGCTCATCGGTCAGCTCAATGATCTTATCTACCAGTAAGAACGGAAAGCGGTGCGGCAGCGTTTTTTCTATATACTGCAGGTCATAGACCGGCGGAACGTTCGGATCATAATTGGGAACACCCTTTAAATGCTTGTTAGCTTTAATATGCTTTTTGATCATCCGCGCAAACTGCACATTAGTGCTGTGCCCCGGCCGGTTGGCAATTACCCGCCCTTTTACGGGATACCCGATCAGTGCCAGGTCGCCCACAATATCCAGCAACTTATGACGTGCCGGCTCATTCGGAAAACGAAGTTCCAGGTTATTCAGGTAACCTTCGCTTTTCACTTCAATATCATCTTTGTTAAAGATCTTTTTCAAACGCCCCAGCTCTTCATCACCAATTGGTTGATCTACCACCACAATGGCGTTGTTTACATCACCGCCTTTTATAAGATTATGCTGCAGCAGCATTTCCAGTTCGTGCAAAAAACAAAAGGTACGGGAAGTGGAGATCTTATCTTTAAAGTTCCGCATGGTTTTCAGCTCCGCGTGCTGCGTGCCCAGTACCGGGGAGTTAAAATCGATCAGCGTGGTGATCTGGTATTCCCTTGCAGGCATAATGACCATTTCTACCCGTTTTTCTTCATCGGTAAGGTATAAATTCTCATCAATGGAATACCATAATTTGGCAGCATCCTGCTCCTCAATACCCGCCTCTTCAATAATTTCAATAAAAGGCATGGCACTTCCATCTATGATAGGCACTTCCGGCCCGTTGATCTCCAGTAGTACATTATCGATGCCCATACCCACCAGAGCCGCCAGCAAATGCTCCACCGTACTTACTTTGGCTCCGTTCGCTTCCAGGGTAGTGCCGCGGCTGGTATCAGTAACCAGGTCACAATCGGCCTTGATCATGGGCTTATTAGGAAGGTCAACCCTCTGAAACTGAATACCAAACCCGGCATTCGCGGGCTTCAGCGTAAGATCGGCCAGCACACCGGTATGCAAACCTGTGCCGCTGATGCTTACTGCCTGTTTTAAAGTATGTTGTTTGTCAGGGTTGAAACTATTCTCCATGCTTGTGAATTAAGGCGGCAAATATATTTATAAATTCCTTGGGTAGCAATAATGAACGATTGTAATTCATCAATAATTTGAAGAGTCTCAGGTGTTATAGGTGCTTCTTTAACTGCTCCAGTTCCTGCTCCAGCTCCTTTAAACGCTTTTCCAGGTCGGGCAGTTTACGGTTAAGTGCCTGGCTTCTCAAAGCAGAAGTATAGTCATAGGCCGGCGAGCCCGTAACGGCTTTTCCAGGTTCTATATTTTTACTGACACCGCTTTGCGCATTGATCTTGGCACCATCCCCAATATGCAGATGCCCTACTATTCCTACCTGACCTCCGATCATGACACCTTTACCCACCTTGGTGCTGCCGCTGATACCTGCCTGGGCAGCCACTACGGTGCTGCTGCCGATCTCCACATTGTGTGCGATCTGGATCAGGTTATCCAGCTTGGCACCCGAACGGATGATGGTAGAGCCAATGGTTGCACGGTCAATGGTTGCATTAGCGCCGATCTCTACATAATCTTCAATGATCACGTTACCGATCTGGGGCACTTTTGAAAACGTTCCGTCGGCCTGTGGTGCAAATCCAAAACCATCCGCACCAATAACCGTTCCTGCATGTATGGTTACATTGTTTCCTATCTGGCAATTGTGCAGGATCTTTACACCCGGGTTAATAACGGTATTATTGCCAATGGTGACATTGTTGCCGATATAGACGCCTGGGAAAATCTTTGTATTGTTGCCAATGGTTACCTGCTCGCCCAGGTAAGCAAATGCGCCAATAAAAACATCAGCGCCATAACTGGCCGTTTTAGCAATATAGGAAGGCTCCTGTATGCCTTTTAACTGTTGCTGCACAAGTTCCTGGTACCTGCTCAGCAACGCGGCAAATGCTGAGTAGGCATCTTTTACGCGGATCAAAGTAGCAGCAACAGGCTTTTTCAGCTCCAGGGCTTCATTGATAATGATGACACTGGCTTTTGTTTCATACAGATATTCCTCATATTTTGGGTTAGCAAGAAAACTCAGCTGACCTTCCTTTGCCTCTTCTATTTTTCCGAAATTGTCAACAGAAGCATTCTCATTTCCTTCCACCTGGCCGTTAATGATGGCCGCAATCTGCGCTGCAGTAAATGTCATATTCTAAATAACTGGTTTTAGCGTACTCTTAATGAACAAATGTAATATTTTTTAACTGCCATACTTGTTTTTACGTTGATCAGTGCATTGTCTACTTCTGAAATATCTTTCAGCCGCCCATCCTTATACTGGATCGTAATAGTTTCATTTTCCGGATTATACAGCCTGTTGCTGGCTTCGCCCCAGAATACATAATAAGAAGCTTCTTCTTCATTTACATTCATTTTCTGAGCTATTTCTTTTCTTTTTTGTAAAAGAAATGCTTCATCAAAAGGCTGTGATTGTAACCGGATGTTCATGATCCTTCTTTCTATCAGGTCCGTACACAATTGTGATAAAACTTTATCAGTATGCCTGCTCCAGTTCTTTATGGTAGCCATCATATCATGATCATCCATATTGCAAAAGTCCTGTAACAACCGGCCTTTACTGGCGGCAGTACGCCCGGCGCCATTATGCAGAAAATGCTCCAGCGCTGCTGTAGCTGCTGTAATCCGGACACCTTTTGCGATCAACTCCTTTGCCCGCCGGATAATCATGACCAGCATTTTTTCTGCTGCAACCACCGTTTTGTGCAGGTACACCTGCCAGTACATCAACCGCCTGCTCAGCAGGAACTTTTCAATAGAATAAATAGCTTTTTCCTCTACAACCAGGTTGTCATTGTGCACCGCCAGCATTTTTATAATACGGTCATAACCAATAACGCCTTCTGCCACACCTGTAAAAAAGCTATCACGGTTCAGGTAATCCATCCTGTCTACATCTAACTGGCCGGACACCAGCTGATGCAGAAACTTTTTGGGATGCGTGCCTGTAAATATAGCTAATGCAGTTTCTAACTGATTGTTAAACTCTTTATTCAGCTCCTGCATAATTGCAAGAGACAGCTTTTCATGATGCACTCCCGGGATCAGCTCATGCTCCAATGCATGGGAAAAAGGACCATGCCCGATATCATGCAACAGGATGGCTATTTTTGCACCCAATGCTTCTTCCCCGGTAAGCACCACTCCTTTCCCCTTCAGCTCCCGGAGCGCTGTGCACATTAAATGATAAGCGCCAAGAGAATGCAGCAGCCGGGTATGCACTGCTCCCGGATAAACCAGGTGGGCAAAAGCCATCTGATGAATATTCCTCAATCGCTGATAAAACGGATGGGAAATAATTGCCAGTAAAAGTGGGTGATCAATAGTTATAAAGCCGTAAACGGGGTCATTGATTATTTTGCGGATTGTTGCCATTTGTTCAGTTGCCCTCAAAGTTAGTAAAAGGAGCGGGATGGGAGATGGGAGATTTAAGCATTGAGTTCTCAGTCGTCAGTTATCAGAGATTGTCTGCGCCTACTTCCTACTCACTATTCCCTACTCGCCATGAACTATAACCCCGAAACCGAAAACGATGGTTATCTTTGTTGTTATTGACAAATAAAAAATGATCAAGTATACACAAAACAGTTTAGACAAGCTGGAAGCAATTCCTGAACAGTGCGGCTATCTCCTGCGTTATGAACGTGGCACGTTTCAAAGCGGTTACTGTATCCTGGACAATAAAAAAGTAGTGGTACTGAATAAATTCCTGCAAACAGAGGGCCGGATCAATGCACTGCTTGAAATTATTCCGCAGTTGGATATTGACACGGCGCAGCTCGACGAAAGCTCAAAGAAACTGTATGCCGAAGTAGTGGAAAATGCGTCACCTGATGCCGAAAACCCCAAAAGCTAAAACAGGGAAGGCTTAACGCATTTTTCCTATTTTGCATCCAACATGTCCTATCCACCCTTACATATCACCTTTCTTGGAACCGGAACCAGCTCCGGCGTTCCGATGATTGCCTGCAACTGTGCCGTTTGCCATTCAACTGATCCGAAAGATAAGCGGCTTCGTTCCAGCCTCCTGGTACAATCCGGCCAAACAACACTGGTGATTGACACAGGGCCCGATTTCCGGCAACAGATGCTTACATATGCCGTAAAAAAACTGGATGCTATTGCAATTACCCATGCACATAAAGATCATATTGCAGGCCTGGACGATGTACGCGCCTATAACTATTTCCAGCAAAAACCCATGGAACTTTATGCCACACAGGCTTCGCAGGAACGTATAAAAATGGAATTTGATTATGCTTTCAGCGATCTTAAAATATCCGGTGTACCCTCTGTTAACCTGCACCAGATCAACGAACAGCAGCCGTTTACAGTTGGCGATCTTAAAATAGTGCCTGTTCCTGTATGGCATATGAGGATGCCGGTGCTGGGCTTCAGACTGGGCGATTTTACTTATATTACCGATGCCAACAGGATCGATGAACCGTCCAAAGAAAAAATAAAAGGCTCAAAAATCCTGGTACTGAATGCACTCCGTCATAAAACCCATCTCTCCCATTTTACCTTAAAAGAAGCCATTGCGCTTGCCGATGAGCTGGGAATTCCACAGGTTTATTTTACCCATATCTCCCACCAGATGGGCTTTCACCAGGAAGTAGAAGCCACATTGGCCCCCGGCCGTAATCTTGCTTATGATGGCCTTGAGATTTCCGTATAAAATAAGAAGCCCCTTTTCTTTTCCATTAAAAACTATATTATCTTTAAGGCAGCGATTCCTCTTTGCCAGATTTAAAATTTACTAAAATGAAGGAACCATCCTGCTTATCAGGGTGGTTTTTTTACAGCTGTAGTTTAATAAAACTAATTCGCACTTTCATTTTATTTAAATTAATTTTATATTTATTAAATGAAGTTACCCATTCATTGCCCCAGTTGTAAAAGCCCGCTGAAAGTAAGCCAGCTGAAATGCGAAGCCTGCTCTACACAAGTAAGCGGTCTTTATGAATTGCCGCTTTACCTGAAATTAAGCCAGGAAGAACAGGGTTTTATTATGGAATTTTTCCTGGCCAGTGGAAGTATAAAAGAAATGGCCAGGCAGGCGGGTACCAGCTACCCTACCATGCGCAATAAAATGGATGATATGATTGAGAAAATAAAAAAAATGACTTCATAATGTCTAAAAACTGGAAAACTGTTTTTAATCCGTTTGAGCGCTATTCGGAAAAGAGCTTAGCCGTAGCGGGGATCATTACCCTGCTGCTTTCCATAATATTGTTCTGGTGGGCGGGTCAAACAAATGATGGTATTTATCATGTATCGCCCAAGGCGGATCTGTCCCTGGTTGGGGCAATAACAGAAGCCGTTGTTTACACCTTATTGGTATGTGCGCTGCTATCGGGCCTGGGCAAAGCTATCAATCCTAAAACAAGGATCATCGACATTCTGAACGCCACGATGATCCACCGCATCCCGTTAACCTTAGGCATCCTGATCCTTCAGCTTCCTTTTATAAAAGCCGCAATGGATAAGATCCTGCAGGCGGTTAAAAGTAATCATTTAGAGTCATTGTCCGGTACCACTATATGGATATCCACAGTTGTAAGCCTGCTGATGCTGGTGTTTTTTGTCTGTGCCATCGTATTACTGTTAAATGGTTTCAGAACAGCAGTGCACGTTAGAAAAGCCATACATTATGTGCTTTTTGCAGCAACATTGATCATAGCAGAAGTCATATACCGCGGGTTGCTTTATCCCAATTTACTCCACTTTCTAAAATAAAAACAATTATGAAGTATCTACTCCTTCTTTTGTTCATGAGCCTGGGAGCAGCAGTCGGTGCGCAAGACAGCTCATATACAGAAAGCCCCATTGTTCTGGAAACTGCAACCGGGAAAATTTATGGAACTTTAACTCTGCCGCACTCCGGTGGTGCTGTACCCGTTGTGTTATTTATTGCCGGTAGTGGCCCTACCGATCGTAATGGCAATAATAATATGGGTTTAAAGACTAATTGTACGCTTCAACTGGCGCATGCCCTTGCCGCAGCAAAAATTGCATCTGTACGTTACGATAAAAGAGGTGTCGCTGAAAGTGTGGGCGCCGCAAAATCTGAAGCATCCCTGCGATTTGATGATTATATTGCGGATGCAAGAGCGTGGATGGACTTGTTAAGAAAGGACAGCCATTTTTCAAAACTGGTTGTTGCCGGACATAGTGAAGGCTCTTTAATTGGCATGATTGCCACTCCAGGCCACGCAGACAAATTCATTTCGCTTGCAGGCGCAGGAACATCGGCAGATACTATATTAAAAACACAGCTTCAAAAATTACCACAAAATCTGTATGAGACTGCCGTAAAAACCATTGACAGTTTAAAAAGGGGGGATGAAGTTAAAGATGTCAACCCCAACTTACAACAATTATTCCGACCATCCATACAGCCTTATTTAATTTCCTGGTTTAAATATGACCCTCAGACCGAGATAAAAAAATTAAAGATCCCTGTACTGATTATTCAGGGTACAAAGGATCTGCAGATTACGGTAGCAGATGCTCAAAAACTAAAAACTGCGCAACCCAAAAGCACCCTGGTTATTATTGGCAATATGAACCACGTATTGAAAAATATACCAGGGGAGCAAGCAGAAAACATGCAATCGTATAGCAATCCAGAGCTGCCTGTAAACGACACCCTTGTGCACACTATTATTGATTATATAAAAAAATAATACCGATCGGGCTGATTAAAAAATCTCATTTTTATGATGCAGAATTTTACCGGCCTGCGGCAGCAAGCTCTAATGCCGGTATATGCTGCAATACAATATTCTTGCCCGCCGCGCTGATCCAGCCCTGCTCTGAAAACTCCAGCAGAAACCGGTATACGGTTTCATAAGTAGCGCCTACATAAGCCGCCAGGTCCTGCCTGCTAATGGTTATGGCAGGGCCGGCCTCTGTTACAGAGCCTGTTTTTTCATAAATTTCCAGGATCGCTTTTGCTACCCTCCTTTTTACAGGTACATGGGCCAGCTCCTGCATCCGCTGCTCAGACAACTGTAATTCATCCGCAAAAAACAACATAAAAGTATAAAGCAGGTTATGATTTACAGTAAGGGTTTTGCGGAAAAACGCCATATCTGCAAAGCATAAGGTTCCGGATGTGACAGCAGTTGCGCTTACAGGATAAACAGTGGAACGGGTGGAAAGGCCCCGGTGCCCCAGGATATCATCCGGACCGGCAAAGCGGATGATGAGTTCCTTACCCTGCTCCCAGCGCTTGTGCACTTTAACCATTCCGTCTATTACAAAATAAATACCGGCCACCTGCTCTCCCGTGCTGAAAATGACCGCTCCTTTTTTAAACTTCAGTATCCTGCAATAGGCGTCCAGTGCCGGCCACCATTCCGGCACGCATGTGCGGTATAAAAAACTTTCGGTAACAGCTGTCTTTCCTTTATTTTTTTTCATCAGTTTGTGGTCTTAAAAGAATTAAAGATCATTTCTATTATATTATAATAATAAATATATAATATATTTTAAAGTTAAAATATAAAAAATATACATTAAAGTATTATTTTTATAATATAAATTATATTTTAATACTGTAAATATATAGTATACTACAAAATATTTCATATTATATATAATACTATATTTAATTATTGCCTGTCATTATTATTTAATACTGTTCTGTTATGAATGGAAAATCAGTTAATGACGGCTCTGAATGCCTCCTGCAACCAAGAACATTACCCGGGTTTGCCAGCTTACCCACGGCAATAACCCAATATCCGTTTTTCCTGCCTTACTATTTTAAACCAATAATTCAATTATTATGACTTCTTCCAATGCCCCGCTTACAAAACTGAATATTTTTTCTTTGAAAGGTGCACAAATGCGCACCTTTCATATTACCTGGTTTACTTTTTTTATCTGTTTCTTTGGATGGTTTGGACTGGCGCCGCTGATGCCTACGATAAAAGAAGACCTTCACCTGAGCAAATCCCAGATCGGCAATATTGTTATTGCCTCCGTGTCCGGAACCATTATTGCCCGTTTGATCATTGGCCGGCTTTGTGACTCCTGGGGGCCCAGGAAAACCTATACGGCGCTGTTGCTTTGTGGCGCCCTGCCGGTAATGTGCGTGGGCCTGTCCAAAGATTACACCACATTCCTGTTATTCCGGCTGGCCATAAGCGTTATCGGAGCGTCTTTTGTAATTACACAGTTCCACACCTCTGTAATGTTTGCTCCCAATATTAAAGGTACTGCCAACGCCATAGCCGGCGGATGGGGCAACCTGGGTGGCGGTATTACCAATATGCTGATGCCCCTGGTATTTGCCGCAATTGTTGGTTTAGGCTATACCCAACACCAGGCCTGGCGCTATGCCATGCTGCTACCGGGGTTATTAATGATACTGGCAGCCTTTTTATATTACCGCTATACAAAGGATACACCGGAAGGCAATTACGGCGATTCCATTAAAGGGAAAAAAAGCGCTTCTGTCAAAACAGATTATTCCCTGTTGAAAGACTGGCGGATATGGGCATTATCCCTGGCATATGCCATGGGTTTTGGTATGGAGATCACCTTTGACAATGTAGCCGCACTGCACTTTGTACAGGAGTTCAGACTATCCCAGGCTGCCGCAGGCTTCTGGGCCGGGGTGTTCGGGCTGATGAATCTTTTTGCAAGAGCGCTGGGTGGTATCTTTGCGGATAAGATCGGTAAAAAGCAGGGCATGAAAGGCAAGGGTATTTTTCTTGCGGTAATGCTCCTTTTTGAAGGCATTGGCCTGCTGCTCTTTGCCAAAGCGCCCACACTGCCACTGGCCGTAACCGCCATGATCAGCTTTGCCTTATTTCTTAAAATGGTGAACGGCGCCACCTATGCCATGACCCCTTTTATCAATATAAAAAATATTGGTCTCATCAGTGGCATTGTAGGGGCCGGAGGCAATTTAGGAGGCATGCTGTTTGGCTTCCTGTTCAAAAGCAACGCCATTACTTATTCGCAGGCTTTTAGCTATATAGGGCTTGCTGTTATTGCAACTTCATTTATTGTATTGTTCACCCGGTTTGGAAAACAGGAAGCTGCTACGGAAAAAACAGCTACCCGTATGCAGCCCGCTACTGTTTCTTAAATTTTAAAAGCACTCCTTTTTATGATCACTTCCAGCCCTGATGATAATTCCGGTAACAATACTGCAATGAATACGGTATGTTGCTATTGCGGCGTTGGCTGTGGCATTACCGTACGTAAAAACAAACTGGGCCGTCTTCAGGTGGAAGGCAACAAGGATTACCCGGTAAACAAAGGTATGCTTTGCAGCAAGGGCATGAACCTGCATTATACAGCCAATGATTACAGCGACCGGCTGCTGTATCCCGAAATGCGGTACAACCGGAACCAGCCCCGCAGGCGGGTTTCATGGGACACAGCCCTGGAACGGACTGCTGCCGTATTTAAAACACTGATTGAAAAATATGGCCCGGACTCGGTTGCCTTTTACGCCTCCGGCCAGTGCCTTACCGAAGAATATTATGTGGTCAACAAGCTGATGAAAGGGTATATAGGCAGTAACAACATTGACACCAACTCCCGCCTGTGCATGAGCAGCGCAGTAGCGGCCTACAAGAGGAGCCTGGGAGAAGACAGCGTGCCCGTAAGCTATGAGGACCTGGAGCTGGCAGATGTTATTTTTGTTGCGGGAGCCAATCCTGCCTGGTGCCATCCCATCCTGTGGCGGCGGGTAGAAGCTGCCCGGCAACGCAATCCGCTTTTAAAGATTATTGTAAGCGATCCGCGCAAAACACAAACGGTCGCATCTGCCGATATTCATTTCCAGCTCAACCCCGGAACCGATATCACCCTGCACCATGCTATAGGCCGGGCACTGATTGAGAACGGATGGGTGGACACAACATTTATCCGGGAACATACGGAAGGCTTTGCGGCTTACAGGGAAACAGTCTTTCAACGATCCATTGCCGAAGCAGCACTGATCTGCGGCGTAGCCGAAACAGATATTTTACAGGCGGCCCGATATATTAACAAGGCGAAGGGATTTATGACCATGTGGACCATGGGGCTGAACCAAAGCGTGATCGGTGTAAACAAAAACCTTTCACTGATCAATCTCAACCTGATCACTGGTCATATCGGCAAACCCGGTTCCGGGCCACTGTCCTTAACAGGCCAGCCAAATGCCATGGGCGGCCGGGAAGTAGGCGGACTATCAAACCTGCTGCCTGCCCACCGCAACCTTTCCAAAGAACAGCACCGGAGGGAAGTAGAAGATTTTTGGGGCATTGCTCCGGGAACTATTTCCCCGCGGCCGGGGCTTACGGCAACAGAAATGTTTGAAGCGCTTGAAGACGGCCGTCTGAAAGCTATCTGGATCCTATGCACCAACCCGCTGATCAGCCTGCCCGATGTGCGCCGGGCAGAAGCAGCCTTAAAAAAGGCAAAATTTGTAGTGGTACAGGAAATCAGCAACAAGCCGGAAACACTGCAATACGCGGATGTGGTATTGCCCGCAGCTGCGTGGACCGAAAAAGAAGGCACTATGACCAATGCCGAACGCCGTATCAGCCTGCTTAATAAAATAAATGATGCCCCTGGTGAAGCATTACCGGATGCAACCATCATTTGCCGTTTCGCCCGGAAAATGGGATTCCCGGGTTTTGATTATGAAAGTCCGGCAGCCATCTTTGAAGAACATGCTGCTCTTACCGGCGGAACAAAGATGGACATCAGCAGCTTAAACTACAATATACTCCGCCAGCGCAATAGCGTACAGTGGCCGTTTACAACCAAACACCTTGCTGCAGCAGACAAAGAAGACCAGCAAGGCACAAAGCGGCTCTTTGAAAACCAACAATTCTTTACCCCTACACAACGGGCACAGCTACATTCCTTCCCGGACGTGAACCAATCAGAGCCTTTAACACCGGATTTCCCGTTCATACTAACCACCGGCCGCATCCGGGATCAATGGCATACCATGAGCAAGACCGGTAAGGTAAACAAGCTCCGGCAGCACATCAGTGCTTCTTTCTTAGAGATTCACCCGGAAGATGCTGCAGCGCTCGGCATTAATGAGGACGACCTCGTTGCGGTCAGCAACCCACGGGGTGAAGTGCGGGTGAGGGCAAAGCTCACAGATACCATAAAAAAAGGCGTGGTGTTCCTTCCCATGCACTGGGGTAAGCTACTGGGCAGGGACCTGGTCAGGGCAAACAATCTTACCAATAACCTTACAGACCCCCAAAGCAAAGAGCCCGATTTCAAATACACTGCTGTTGCAATATGCCGTTACCGGAAACCCCGGCAAAAGATCCTTGTGGCAGGCGCCGGCGCAGGAGCCTGTGGTTTTGTAAAAAGCTACCGCGCGCTGAATACTACCGATGAAATTGAAGTTTTCAGCAAGGAGAATTTTCCTTTTTACAACCGGGTATTGCTACCGGATTATATTTCCGGTACCCTGCAATGGGACAGCCTGGTAAAAATGACCAGCCAGGAGGAATATGATTACAATATCCGGCTGCACCGGGGCGTCAGCATTCTGAACGTTGACCGCAGCAACAAAACGATCACCGATAGCAAGGGGCAGGTGCACAATTATGACATTTTAATAATGGCTACCGGCAGCAGTCCTGCCCTGCCCAAAGAAATACCCGCTATGGCAGGCATATTCACCATGCGCAGCCGTACAGACGCCGATCTGTTCACGGCGCACGCTGCAGCCTTTAAAGGAAAAGTGGTTATTATAGGAGCCGGTTTATTAGGGGTAGAGCTGGCGGCCTCCCTCCGTGAGATCAACATAGCCGTAACGATCCTGAACCGGTCATCCCGCATGATGGACCGTCAGCTGGATACCATTGGTAGCCAGCTCCTCTATGAAGAGCTGACCGATAAGGGAATTGAAATTTATTTTAACGATGAAGCAGACCGGATACTTGGCGGCAGTTCCGTATCCGGTATCCGTTTAAAAAGCGGCCGTACCATCAGCTGCACGGCTATTGTGTTTGCTATCGGCACCGTTCCCAACATTGATTTCATCAGGTCCAGCGGACTGGAATGCAAAAGGGGCGTTATTGTGAATGAGTACCTTCAAACCTCAGACCCCGGCATTTTTGCCATAGGAGAAATAGCCGAATTCAAAGGCCGTATGTATGGTATTACAGCAGCAGCCGAGCAGCAGGCAGCAATTGCAGCGCATTACCTGAATGGAGATATATCCATGTATTACAGTGGCACATTAGCAATGAACATACTGAAAATGCATGGCACCGATCTCTGTTCCCTTGGAATGGTGGAATGCCCGGACGATCCTGCCTATGAAGAAGTGATCTTTATTGACAAAGCACAGCGCTATTACAAAAAATGCATTATTCACGAAGACCGCCTGGTAGGTGCTATTCTTATCGGCGACAAAACTGAATTCTTAGAGTACCGTAACCTTATTGAAAAAAAACTAGAGCTCAGTGAAAAACGCCTGCAACTACTGCGGTCCGGCAAGGCCCCGGAACCCGTGATCGGAAAACTGGTATGCAGTTGCAACAATGTGGGAGAAGGCAATTTGATTAATAAGATCAAAGAAGGCTGTACCGATCACCTGCAGCTCTGCCAGCTGAGCGGCGCCGGTATGGGCTGTGGCAGCTGTAAACCGGAAGTAAAAGCCATCCTCGAAAAAAACCTGGGCCTTTATCCAAAAGAAACCATAACTATCGAAAAGCAAAGCGTATGAGGAAATACAGCAAAATAAAAATCAACTTTGCAGGCGGAATTATATCGCCCGGGCTGCTGTATCAACTACTGGAGCACCTGGAGCACGCAGGTGTGCAACAGGTAAGCTTTGGATTGCGGCAGCAATTATTAACCAACTGTCCTACCCGGAAAATAAAGCCGCTTACCACCTTTCTGGAACAAAGCAATTTATTTTACGAAATAAACAATGATGCTTTTCCTAACATTGTAACCTCCTGCCCCGCCGAAGACATTTTTATTGCCCACACCTGGCTGAGCGAGGGCACCTATAAAGACATTCTGAACGCAATAGACTACCCGCCCAGATTCAAGATCAATATTTCCGACAGCCACCAGAGCTTTACTCCGTTACTGACCGGTAATATCAACTGGGTAGCATCCGCCAGCGTACCGCATTTCTGGCACCTGCTGATCCGGTTTCCGAAAACCAATACCATTTACGAATGGGACAAGATGGTTTATACCAACGACATTGCGCGTCTTTCAAAGGAAATTGAGGCACTGATCCTGAACAACAAAACGCTGTTTTATGACCAGCCGGGCGCGGATGGAACTACGTTCTTCCTGCGAATACAGGAGAAACAATATATTACAAAACCCGCGGAACAAAGAGCGGTATTACCAGAGTTTAACCTGCCTTATTATGAAGGGTTGCACAAGCACAATAACAGGTATTGGCTGGGCGTATACCGCAGGGATGAATTATTTCCTGTTGCATTTTTAAAAGACCTTTGCAGCATCTGCCTGCAAACAAAGATCGGACAGCTGTGCTCCACGCCCTGGAAATCGGTTATTGTGAAAGGTATTGAAGAAAAAGACAAACACTTGTGGAATGCATTGCTGAATATACATACGATCAATATGCGTCATGCAGCCAATGAGCTCAATTTTCAGGTAGAAGACAATAACAGCAAGGCCACCCGGCTGAAACAATACCTGGTAAAAGAACTGAACAATACTGACACCCGTACATTCGGCCTCTGTATCGGCATCAAAACCAGGAAGAAGAGCGAAATATTCAGCAGCATACTGGTAAAACGCAAACCCGTTTTACCCATCAGGGGCTATGCCCTGTTTTATTTATATGATATCCTTTGCGCGCACGATTACAATCCCAATAAACGCACCGGCTATATCTTCCGCAGCAATCTTCCCCGTTTTTTGCTGGCCGGGAATCTGCGCAAATCGCTTGCTGCCTTCTACGACCAGTGCACGCATCAGGAACTTCCCTTCCGGGGAAGCGTTACTTCGCCGGTTACTGCATCAGCGTTTACAGAAGAGCCTATTTATCAATGCGCACATTGCCTTACTGTTTATGACGCCACAACCGGAGATCCTGAAAACGGCATTCCAGCCGGCACTGCATTTGCAACCTTGCCCCATACTTATACCTGCTCTTTATGTGAGGCAAACAAGGACCAGTTTATAAAAATTGAACAGGAAAGCCTGAACCGGCAATACCTATGATACCGCTATTGTATAACATACTGACCAATTACCACCTGTATCAGGGTTCCTGCTGATGATGCGCTTCAGTATCACTATGCCCCAGGCTTTTACCGGGGCATACACGGTCCCGCACCATTTGTTTCAGCTCCTTTATTTCAGGGAAACCGCCATAGCGCTTCCGGTCAAAAATACATTCCCCATTCAGACCAATGAGAAAACGACCGCTCACCTCACTGGGCTGCAGGCTTACGCTTTTCAGCTCTTCCTCAAAAGTGGTCAGCAGTTCCTGCGCTATATATGCTGCACGCAGCAGCCATTTACATTTCGGACAATATTCTATTGTTATTTCCGGTTTCATACAATAAAGTTAGAAAAATAAAGGGGCATTGGGTTAAATACAGGACTGGCAGAACACATAGCCACCTGAACAGACAAGAGGCGATAATTTGCTTTGCTTTTTATATCAACCCGCCCATTACAGCAGCTATTCCGTTACCGGCAGCCATCTTATCCGCCAGTTGCCGGCTCAGGTTCACCACTTCACCAATAATAATAACAGCCGGGTTGCCCAGACCGCTGTGCTGCGCGCGGCAGGCAATGTCTTTTACCTTTCCCAATACCATTTTTGCATCAGGCCGTGTACCATTCTGAATGATGGCGGCAGCAGTTTCTCCTTTCCCGGCTGCCATAAAGATATCCACGATCGTTTCCAGTCTGCTCATGGCCATCAGCAGCACCACGGTTGCAGATGACCGGGCCGCTAATGCAATATCCTCCGATAACTCTCCTGACCGTGTGGTACCGGTAACCACCCAAAAACTTTCATTCACTCCCCTGCAGGTCAATGGTATCATTTCCGATGCCGGTACCGCAAGGGCACTGGAAATTCCCGGGATCACTTCAACCTGCATTCCTGCAGCAAAGGCTATCTCCATTTCTTCCTGTGCCCGGCCAAACACAAACGGGTCGCCTCCTTTTAACCGCACTATATGCTTATAGTGCTGTCCGTATTCTAATATAAGATCATTGATCTCCTGCTGACTTAATGCATGACATCCGAAACGCTTACCCACAAATTGCTTAACAGCCGCATTCGGGGCATACAACAGCAGTTCTTCATTTGCCAGCGCATCATACAATATCACATCCGCTTTCTGAAGCGCCCGTATGGCCTTCAGTGTGATCAGTTCCGGATCTCCGGGCCCCGCTCCTATTAAGATTAATTTTGTCATAACTTATATTATAAATAATTACATATAATGTATTATGATGTAAAAATAATATTTTATCATATTAATTTGTTATTTAAATAATATTTTATGTATATTTGAAATGAATTTATATTATAAACCTATTAAATAAATAATATTTATATTTTTATAATATGTTAGTGATTGCCTGCCGTTCTTTATTTCAAAAAATAAAATATTATGAAAGTTGTTGTTATTGGCAACGGCATGGTGGGGCAAAAGTTTTGCGAGAAACTGGTTGCTCAAAAACCGGAAAGCCTTAAACTGACCGTTTTTGGAGAAGAAACGCTTCCTGCCTACGACCGGGTGCACCTGAGCGCATATTTTGCCGGCAAAACCGTTCAGGACCTGTGCATGAAGCCTATGAACTGGTATAAAGAGAATCAGATTGATCTGCATCTCGGTGATCCTGTTGTACAGGTAGACCGTGATCAGAAAGTCATCACTTCCTTTGAAGGAAAGCAATTCTCATATGACTACCTGGTATTTGCTACAGGCTCGGCGGCTTTTGTACCACCGATCTCCGGTGTTGACAAGCATGGCGTATTTGTTTACCGTACTATTGAAGACCTGAACCTCATCTGGCGGCATGCAAAAGTGGCAAAATCAGCTGTTGTTATCGGCGGTGGGCTGCTGGGCCTGGAAGCTGCCAAGGCTATGCTGGACCTGGGCATCACTGACACGCATGTGATCGAATTTGCGCCCCGGCTGATGCCCCGCCAGATCGACGAGGGTGGCTCCCATGTGCTTACTGAAAAGCTCAAAGCCTTAGGCATCGTTACGCATACACAAAAGAATACCGCCGTAATCCTGGGTAATGAAACCATTACCGGGTTGATGTTCACCGACGGCAGTATACTCAACACAGACATGCTGGTGATCTCTGCCGGCATTAAGCCCCGCGATGAGCTGGCTAAAAAATGCGGTTTAACCATCGGTCACAGAGGCGGCATCTCCGTAAATGATCAGATGCAAACCAGCGATCCGTTTATCTATGCCATTGGTGAATGCGCCGTACATGAAGGGACTGTTTATGGGCTGGTAGCCCCGGGTTATGAAATGGCAGAAGTGGTGGCACACCAGCTAAGCGGCGGCACCAGAGACTTCAGAGGGTTTGACATGAGCACCAAGCTAAAGCTGATCGGCATTGATGTGGCCAGCTTTGGCGACCCGTTCACCGGCGGTGAAGAAGCCCGTTCCATCATTTACCATGATAATCATAAAGGCATCTATAAGCGCATCAATGTTTCCAATGACGGCAAAGAACTGCTGGGCGGCATCCTGGTGGGAGATGCGGAAACCTATAATCAACTACAGCAGATCTGCACCAACCGGCTGGCAGTACCTTCTTCGCCGGCTGACCTGATCGTAACATCAAACAAAACCGCAAATGGCGCAGATGATTTTGAGCTTCCCGCTGAAGCACTGATCTGTAGCTGCGAAGGTGTAAAAAAGCAAACCATTGAAGATGCGGTTGTCCGGAAGGGCTGCGAATCTTTTGACGCGGTAAAAAAATGTACCGGCGCCGGTTCGGGCTGTGGCGGATGCACGCCAATGGTAAAAGATATTATCACTGCTACTTTAAAAAAGCAGGGGAAAGCAGTACGCAATGTGATCTGTGAGCACTTTGCTTATTCCCGCCAGGAGCTCTATGATCTTACAAAAATCAAAGACCTGCACTCATTCGATGAAGTGCTGGATACGCTGGGTGCCGGCGATGGCTGCGAAATTTGCCGGCCGGCGGTCAGCTCCATCCTGGCCAGTCTCTGGAACGACCTCATCATTAAAAAGGAAAGCGCCACCTCACAGGACACCAATGACCGCTTTTTGGCCAATATTCAGAAAGGCGGCACTTACTCCGTTGTGCCCCGCATACCGGGAGGTGAGATTACACCGGAAAAACTCATTGTGATTGGTGAAGTAGCAAAAAAATACAACCTGTATACCAAAATAACCGGCGGGCAACGTATTGATCTTTTTGGTGCCCATTTAAATGACCTGCCATTGATCTGGGAAGAGCTGATTGCAGCAGGTTTTGAAAGCGGCCATGCTTACGGAAAGGCGTTGCGCACCGTAAAAAGCTGTGTAGGGTCTACCTGGTGCCGCTTTGGTTTGCATGACAGTGTAAGTTTTGCCATACGCGTTGAAAACCGGTATAAAGGATTAAGGGCCCCGCACAAAATAAAGTCGGCCGTTTCCGGCTGTATCCGTGAATGTGCCGAAGCACAATCGAAAGATTTTGGCATCATTGCCACTGAAAAAGGCTGGAACCTTTATGTATGCGGCAACGGAGGTTCCAAACCCCAGCATGCCTTATTACTGGCTGCGGATATTGATTCCGAAACCTGTATAAAATACATTGACCGGTTCCTGATGTTTTACATCAAAACAGCCGACCCATTGACCCGCACCGCTACCTGGCTGAATAAAATGGAAGGTGGCATCGACTATCTGAGAAATGTAGTGGTGCATGACAGCCTGGGCATTGGCGCTGAACTGGAAGCTCAGATGCAAACGCTTGCAGACCATTATGAGTGCGAATGGAAAAAAGCGGTGGAAACACCTGAACTGAGAAAACGCTTCGCCCATTTTATCAATGCCCCGGAAGCCAAAGACCCTACGGTGGTATTTGAAACAATGCGCGGCCAGAAGAAAGCCGCAGAATGGTAATTTTTTTCAACCAAATTTTATAGCCCATGCAAAAAAGTAACTGGATCTATGCCTGTAAGACAGCAGACATGCCGCACAACGGAGGTGTGTGCGTGCAGTATGGAACGGAGCAGATCGCTCTTTATTATTTCACCCACCGTAAGGAATGGTATGCCACACAAAACCTGTGTCCGCACAAAAAGCAGATGGCGCTCAGCCGGGGTATACTGGGGTCACAGCAGGGAGAGCCAAAAGTGGCCTGCCCGTTTCATAAAAAAACATTTTCGCTTAAAAACGGGGAGTGCCTTAATGATGAAAACTGCAGCGCTATTAAAACGTATCCGGTTAAAGTACATGAGGGCAATGTCTTCATTGATATTGCATCCCTCCTTACACCCAACCCTTCAACTTATCCGGCATATGAACAGCAATAGATCCAAACTACTGATACTGGCAGCAATGCTGCTGCTGACAAGAACCGCTGCTGCACAAACAACCCCTGCTTCCAAAACCAGCGCCTCTCTTTGGGACGGCATGATTGTAGCGGGCTATGTGGATAAAGGGGCATTTCTCAACTTTGGAGGCCCAGCTGTTAAATGGACACGGAAGCCTTTCTGCATCAGCCTGGGTATGCTCCCCTCGCTGCGTATTAAAGAAGACAAAGCAGCTGCCAATGCCTCCAAAAACGCAACCGTAACACCTTCCCTGGGCTGCGGGCTCAGCGCATCATACAAGCAACTGGTAATACAGGTTCCCTTGTATTATAATACCAAAACAACCACAGCCGACGGAAAATGGAACGTAGGTGTGGGACTGGGCTATAAATTCTAATATTTATCAATCTTTAATTAAACCCAATAGTATGGATTACAAAAAACCCGCAGAAGTAGTTGCATTGATGATCCAGTCCGGCACTGATAAAGGCCGGCTCGGCACCACTGATCTTTTTGTAAGAGGTGCCTTATCCGGCATGCTGCTGGGCATTGGCACCACGCTTGCCGTTACGGGCAGCACACAAACCGGCATTCCCATTGTGGGAGCCTTATTATTTCCCATTTGTTTTGTAGTGGTAGTGCTGATGGGGCTGGAACTGGTTACCGGCAGCTTTGCCCTGCTGCCGGCAGCTTACTTTCATAAAAGCCTTTCTATAGGATCCTTATTGCGTAATCTGATGATCGTTTATAGTGCCAATTTATTCGGGGCGCTTTTATATGTATTCCTGTTCTGGGCATCTCTTACCAGTTTCGGGCAAACCTCCGGCTCACCGCTGATACCGGCTATTGTAAAAATAGCGGAGGCAAAGACAACCGGCTACGGACAGCTGGGAGGGGCAGGCATTGCTACAGCATTTACAAAAGGCATCCTGTGCAACTGGATGGTGACCATGGGTGTGGTGCTGGCGCTTACCTCCTCTTCCACCATTGGTAAAATAATAGCTGCCTGGATACCGGTATTTATGTTTTTTGCACAGGGGTTTGAGCATGCTGTGGTAAACATGTTCCTGATCCCCGCAGGCATGCTGTTTGGCGCAAAAGTTACTTTAAGCGATTGGTGGGTATATAACCAGATACCTGTTACGCTGGGTAATATTGCGGGAGCTTTGCTGTTTACTGCCGCTGCCTTATATATTACTTACGGAAGGGAAAACAAGCCCGCAGCCTCTTCAACTACCCGATCGCAAACACCTAAAGCCATTGTTCCGGAACAGCAGATGGTCTGAATACAACCGGTGATGCAGGGAAGCGCAGTAAGGGGCTGACTAAAAAACACTTTTGTCATGCCGCACGCCGGGCTACCTGCCGGAGTACAGGCGGGCGGATCCGCATTCAGGTGTTATACCAATTACATTAAAAGAACATTATCACCCAGCCCCCCAATAAACAGGATTAAGTTCTTTAAAACAACAGGCTCCTTCCAATCGTCATCCGAGTGAAGCACAGCGAAACCGAGGATTTCTAACTTTGCAGAGATTGCTCCGCTCATTCCACTCCATTCGGTCAGATCCGATCATCCGGATGACGCTTCTCTGTATATCCATTTCAAACAGATTACAGCACCTGTCATGAACAGGCAACCATAAAAGCATTGCAGTTATGCTCTGTGAAATGACAAATAAGCCGGACGTTATCAAAAGCAAATGTCATGGTGAGCCTTACATACCTTCACCTGGTGCCATTTAATTTAAATGGTATTAAATGATCATTCAATTAAAATGGTATAACACGGAAGTGACATTTTAATCAGACCGAAAAAGTTTCCCGGAAATGCAACGCTTTTTTGTTGGTGTATAATAAATTTCACTGGCGTATAATATCAGCTGAAAGAATTGTTCTAATTATAAAGGGGTTTGACCAAAAAGTCTGTCGATTATAGAGTGTCGTTCTGTCCGCCGGTTGGCGGATCAGCATCTTTGACAACCAGATGCCATTTTAGATGCTGAAATAGTCCCGAATCTACCGGAACAGCAAGACAAAAGGGACTTTTTGGTCACCCCGGAGAATTGGTTGAGCTTATGACCTGTAAGATGTTTTATGAATGCATTATTACTGATCATACAAACATGCATAATAACTGACCGGCTTTTTATATACAGGATCTTAACCAGGCAATTTTTATTTCAAGTACCCCTTTTTCTGTAACAAAGCCATCGCTTCAATTGTGGTTGCCGCACTTATGGCAGACCGAAGGTCACCCCAGGTTTCAGCATCTCCGGGATTCTTCCACCAGGTATAGCTGAATTTTATGTCGGGGGTTTTCTGTGTACCTTCTATCCAAAGATATTCTGCATTGTTCTTCAGGAAAGCAATATAACGTTCCCGGTCTTCATCGGGCAGATCCGGATGCTGGATCAGGATGGTAAAATAACGGACAAATATCCCTTTGAAGAGATTCACATCATTTCCGCCACCATTGCCCGATTGCTCGCCAAAGTCTCTCATTACTCCATAAGCTTTATCGATGTTGTGCGTAATATGGTAATTGGTAATCCTTACAGCATCATCAAAATAGGTTTTATCCTTTGTGATGTCATACAATTCCAGTGCTGCCCCCAGGTAAGTACCCACATCATAGGAATAATCACTATTGGTGTTGTTAATATTCTCAAAGATCCTGCCGGAAGACAATATAGTGCGATTGTATTTCATCCAGTCATAGATCCGTTTGGCCCATTCCAGGTTGTTCAGACCGCCATTTATTTCATCCGGGTACATCTTATATCGTCTTGCGGCTATGATCGCCGCCGGGCCATTGGCGGGTATGCCTTTGCCTTCGCCCAGATCGTCCGATTCTTTACGCCATTTGATACCGCCGCCATCATAATCTGTCCAGCCTTCAGTAATCCACCTCCATAAATCTTTTGATGATTGTGCATAACGCTGATCACCCGTGGCCTCCAGCGCTCTCATGTGCGCTAATCCATGCCAGCCCATATCATCATAATAATCATTTTCCCAGTTATCACTGTACCAGTTCTTTTTCCGGACACCCTCATAAAAATCATAAATAGCCTGTTTGAATTTATTGTCTTTTGTTCTGAGGTAGGCATCCACCAGCACATCCAGCCCATGCGCTTCCGGCCAGTAATCGTTCCACTGTATTTCACCATTATATGTATTATTGAACACATGGTAGGTGGTATTCCAGTACCTGTTGACAAAGGAATTCGTGCTACTGTCCACTGCTGCTGTCCAGTCTACCTGGTAAAAACCGGCAGGCTCTGTTTCATTGCCCGTGTAAACATCATTATATTTCTGGCAGGACGCAAGCGTTAGCAGGATAAGGCTATAGATTATAGCAAGCTTTTTCATCTGTTTGTTTTTAATTTTTTTTAATAGTCAGATGAATGCTCCGGTAGTTTTATGACCGACAGGAGCATTTTCTAATAGTAGTTTAAGCAAGGGGCAATGGTTATTGCCCCTTGCATTCTTAATTCACCTTTACAGTATGGGTATACGGAGCGCCGCCCTTCATAGTTAAGGTAATGGTAGAATTGGCACCATCTACCTCGGTTGCAAATTTCCATTTATCATCCCACTGAGAGTTCTGATCGAGCAACCTGACATAGTAATAGGAAGCGGGAGACCCTGCATCCGGGCGGCTATCGGTCGAATTGACGGTTCCTAACTGCTTTGTTCCAGCGGACGTTTCCATCTGGAATTTATAACGCTCATCCCTGCCCCAGCTTTCTTGCTTGAAATTAATGATCCCTGTTCCGGACCAAACGCCTAATCCCTGGTAATCCAGATCCAGGATGACTTTATTTTCAGGGCAGAAGAATACACCCATCTTTGTTATTTTAGTCATTGTGGTTCCCTTATTCGTAAAATCAATCGTGATCCTGTAAACCGCGGTTTCTGTAACACTGGATGTTTCATTATTGTCAGCATCGGCCAGTTTTCCGGAAGGGTTGATATAATATACTTCAGGCGTTCCGGTGGTACGATCTACAAATTTGTACCCACCCTGTGATTTGAGTTGTGTATATATTTCAAATTTTCCTTCCCCGGTCTTTTGCATCAGTATTGCCTTGGAAAGATCATCGCCTGTTTCCGACGCTTCACCGGTAAGATATACATTATCCGGGATCACTTCAAAGCCCTCCAGACGTTTTACCGTAAGCTTGTTTTTCTGGGGGCAAACAGCGGAACTTAATCCCCGCCATGAAGCCACGGACCAGTAAACAGTTCCTGTTTCCCCGGTAGGAATACCAGCTGCTGCACAGGCCCTGTTAATATCAAGATGCGAGATGTTTGCATACAACTCTTTCCCCGTATTATCAGATGTGATCCTGTATACAGGATTGGTTGTATCTGATTCTTTGTAAAAGACCACTTCGTAAGCAACCAACTGACCATCCTGTGCATGGCTTGGAGCCCATTGAAATAATAAACGGGCATCCGGTTGCGTGCTCAAAGTAACCTGTTGGTTTTCCAAAGGTGCATATAGCTCATCAACCGGGCTCACTTTCGGATCCTTATATTCCATGTCATTCTTTTTACATCCTGCTACAAGAGCGAGGAAAGTAAATACAACAAGAATTCTGGCTATTATCGTTTTCATACTATTTTATTAAAAATTAATTAGTTGTTTAATACATAAAAGAGCGCTGTTAATAACCGGGGTTATTTGGTTTCAGGTTCTGGTTAAGATCCATCTGATCCAGCGGAACAGACCACAGATAATCGCGGTTATTATTAAACGTGTATTGGTTAACGCGGATATAGCCACCGTCTGTGGCTCCGGCTGAGCCGGCAAATCTGAAGCCATGGATGGCACCGTTCAGCACCTGCTGGCCAGTTTTCCATCGCTTGATATCATACCAGCGTAAACCTTCCAGCGCCAGCTCAACCCTCCGTTCATTCCGGATCTCATCCCGGAGCTCTGCCTGGGATTTTGCAGCAGGATAATCTAAAGCCGCAGCTACTTTAAAACCGGCTCTTTCCCGGATGGGCCTTATGGTAGCATTCCATTCCTGCTGTGCTATTTTTCCCAGTTCATTACAGGCTTCAGCATACATCAGCAATACATCCGCATAGCGGAACATGATAATATTCAAACCCGACTGATTATTGCTGCTCATCGTCCAGTCATAATATTTACGAACATAGTAGCCTGTTTTTGTTTGCCGGTCTACCGGGCTTTTATAAGAGTCATCCGTTTTGGTGCCAATAGCCGTTCGGATAGTATCTACTGAACCATCTTTATTCAGCCATTTATAATTATCATACACAACGGTAGCTGACAGGCGGGGGTCCCTGTTTACATAGGGATCATTTTCATTATAAGCAGGATCCTTGTCAGCCCCTTTCACGGGCAGGCCATTCATGGTCATATAGCAATCTACCAGTTCCTGCGTGGGATTGTCTGCTGATATTTCCGCCCTTTTGGATATAGGCGCCATCTGGCTCATGTTGCTCCAGGTTTTCAGATCGGGCACATAGGTAATGTCCAGAATTACCTCATTATTATATTCATATTCCGGTGTAAAAAGCCTGAAGTAGCTTTCCTCTTTCTTGGCAGGATACTCAAACAACTGATACATTCCATATTTATCCTGTTCATTGATAAGATGCCCGGCATATTCTTTTACCTTCTGATAATTATTTTCATACAAATAAGCCCTTGCCTGGAAAGCGCAGGCGGCGCCAATGGTAATACGGCCTTTTTCGTCAGGGACCAGGTTTTCAGTTTTAGGAAGATGCCCTCCGTTCATGATATCATCCAGTTCTGAATGAATAAACGAGAGTACCTCACTTTTGGGAGTACGTTTTACCTTGTAGGCATCATCCAGTGAAATCTCTGTAGTGAAGAACGGAATATCACCATAATAATTAACAAGGCGGAAATAGATGTACGCTCTTATAAAGCGGATCTCATCGATCATCCTGTTTTTGAGCTCCTCCGGCATCCCCGGTATCCGGTCCACATTCGCCAGGAAAACCAGGCAGGTCTTAATACCACCATAGGCATCTTTCCACTCACTTGCGAACAGATTTAACGCGGCCGTAGCTTCTCCTCTCCGGATCGAATTGGGGTCGCTTGTTCCATAGGTATGCACCATATTATCGCCCAAAAACTCGTCCCGCCACATAATACCGGCATTGTACATCTGGTTATAGGCCATATTTAAAACCAGTTCTGCCTTATCTGTACTTGTCCAGTAATTGGCCTCCGTAAATTTACTAATCGGTGCTATATCTAATTTCTGGCAGGAATAAAGCTGCATTGCTGCTATTATAACAGCTACGATATATAATTTTTTCATCCGTATATTTTTTTTGTTTGCCGCTGCGCGATGATTCTTTTGGCAGAATAAAACTCCGCGCATATATTCTCTTATTTGAGCCCCGAAGGCTTTCGGGCTTATAATGCTTCGTTTCATTTTCATACCTTTTAAAAATCTATATTGATGCCACCGCCATAAAATTTAAGCGTAGGATAATTCCTGCCGCTGTTTCCTCCATTGGCTTTTAACATATTATCAAACTCTGTGGATTCCGGGTCTATGAAAGAATTCTTTGAAAATGTAAAAGGGTTCTGGGCATTCAGGTAAGCGCGTACTTTACCCAGTCCCCATCTGCTAACCAGTTTATTGGGAAGCGTGTACCCCAGCTGAATATTCTTTACACGGATATATTTAGCATCCAGCAGGTAGAGGTCAGAGGCATGTCCCCAGTTATTGGCAAAAGAAGCAGAGTTATCAGTAGTCAGCCGTGGAAACTTTGCATCCGTGTTGGTCACCGTCCATGTATCCAGCTCATGCTTAAAAATTACGGGGTACCAGGCGCCATTATGAAAAGGAGTATAGATATCGCCTCTGAGTGATTGCAGCCTTTTACCAACCCCCTGTATCAGCAGTGCCAGATCAAAACCTTTATAATTGACATTATAAGTGAATCCGAAATTATAATGGGGGAACCCGTCACCTAAATAAAAACGGTCATCATCATCAATGATACCATCGTTATTACGGTCTACATATTTCACGTCACCCGGCTGGGGAGCCGCGCCAACGGGAACCGCTGACTTTGCTATTTCATCATAGCTCTGGAACAGACCATCTGTTTTCAGGCCGTAATAAGCCCCTAACGGCAGGCCGTTGCGACGGATAAATCCTATATTGTCCACTGTTCTGATCTCCGGGTTGCCCAGATCAACCGCTTTGTTCTGCGTATTGCCAATGTTGAACGAAAAACTGTGATTTACGTCGCCTGTTCTGAGGTTATAGCCAATGTTCACTTCCCAGCCCCTGTTTTGCATGGAACCGATGTTTACGTCACCCAATGTTGTTCCCAGCACGGTTGGTGTTATAGGAACGAGCAGGATGTTCGTTGTTTTATTAAAGAAGAAATCCAGGCTGGCCGTTAATTTATTTTTAAGAAAAGACAGATCGGCTCCGATGTTTTTGGTGTTTACTTTTTCCCATTTTAAGTCCGGGCTACCTATCTGAAATCCGGTGCCGGAAGCGATCTTGTTATTAAAACCGGCAATATTGGAATAAACTGTGTACGTGGTAAAATACTGGTAGTCGTCTATTTCCTGATTTCCCAGAATACCCCAGGAGCCCCGCAGCTTCAGATCTCCTATATTGTCCTTGTAGGCACTCATAAACGATTCCTGAGAAAGCGTCCATCCCAGGGAAACGGAAGGAAAAGTGCCCCAGCGGTTCTCTTTTGGAAAACGGCTGGATCCATCAGCACGGATGGTAAATTCTGCCGAATACCTGTTGTCATAACTGTAATTTGCACGTCCAAAAACAGACTGGATCACCCGTTTCAGCGTGTTGTTGACTTCTGTACGGGTGTCATCAAAGGTCGTTTCTCCTGAAATGGGGATACCCAGATCCGGATCCGTAAATTTTGTTTTTGCATCAATACCCCTGTTGTTCAGCACTTCCTGGGAAACACCTCCCATGGCGCTTATTGCATGTTTACCGATTTGCTTGTTATAATCCAGCAAAACCTGCGCATTGATAAAAACATTTTTGGATGTATAGTTTTCCGTTTCCCGGTTGGTACCGTTCATTACAGGTTCTGTACTTTCCGGGCTATTATAAACAGGATATTCAAACCGGCGGATAAACCTCCAGTCGGATGTAAGATCATAGCCAAATACACCTCTCAGTTTTAAATCGTTGGTCACCTTAAAATCGAGCGATGTTCCAATATTGACCCAATCATTGTTATGCTTGTTATATCCTGCCAGTTCCAGCTGGGCCGCCACATTGGTGCCCACAGAGCTGTTAATATACCTGCCATCTGCTGTTTTGGGGGCATTATAATAATATTTGGGCGTACGGCTGGCGTCTGCTATTTTAAAATCCTGGTTCGCTTCGTCGCCTTTTATGTCATTTCGCACATAACCCATTACCACATTTACCTTCAGCCGTTTATATTCGGTAGTAAATTTGGTGCGCAGGTTATACCGTTGTATTCCATATCCGGGGCCAATAAAATTGCTTCCCTGGCTGAAATAGCCACCGGAAACCATATAAGTGCTGTTGGCGGCACCACCGGAAATATTTACATCATAGGATTGCTGGGGTGCATCTTTAAAAATATAGTCCATCATCCATTCAGCATCTCCATGATTCTTCAGATCCTGTATCTGTTCCGGCGTATAAGCAGGGTTGTTCCCTCCGTTGGCCAATGCCACATTCAGCAGTGTGGCATTCTGCCAGCCGTCTACCGGCTCATATAAAATATCCGGTGTCTGAACCCCATAAGACGCACCCAGCCGGACCCTGGGCTTTGAATTTTTAGCGCCCTGCTTGGTGGTAATTAAAATAACACCGCTTGCAGAACGGGAGCCATAAATGGCTGCGGTACCGGCATCTTTCAGGATAGAAATATTATCCACATCGTTAGGGTTTAGCTTATTCATATTCCCTACATCTGAGATCATCCCGTCAATAACTACCAATGGCGAAGCGTTGGTGAAAGTATTAATACCGCGAATATTAATATTGATCGTGTTATTATTGGGATCCATACTTTTTTGCTGGATCAGGAGGCTTGGAGCCGCCCCCTGGAGCGCCTGTGTCAGGTTCCCGACCGGGCGGTTTTCAATATTTTTGGAAGAGATCTGGTCTACAGCTCCTGTAATCCGTTTTCGCGTGGTGGTTCCATAACCAATCACAATCACGTCTTCTAATTTCTGATCTGAAGCCATTAACAGGATATCGCCGAGCTCTTCGCCCGTTACCAGTACTTCCCTTGTTTCATAGCCTATTGCCGAGATGACCAATACAGCTGTATTGCTATTGAGCGCCAGGCTAAAAGAACCGTCGGGCCCGGACACCGTTCCATTGCTGGTGCCTTTTTCAAGGATACTTGCGCCCGCCAAGGGGTGCCCCAATGAATCCAGCACCTTGCCTTTTACAGTTAGCAACGACCTTTTTCTTCCTGCAGGTACAATAACCAGCAGGTCTTTTCTCATTTTTTTATAGGTAAAGCGGGTATTGATCAGTAACTGGTGCATTACATCATCAATAGAAGCATTATTTACATTCAGGTTTACTTTCTGATTTATAAGTGCCACGCTATCGTTATACACAAAACGGTAGCTGTAATCGGCTTCTATTTTCTTCAGGGCGGCAGACAGGGATGTATTTTCTAAATGCAAACTGACCTGTTCCTGTGTAATACCTGTATAAGCTATCGCCTGAAATGCTGTAAGGAATAAAAAAATGACTGACAATTTCATTAGCAGCAGAAATTTAATGATCCAATACCTTCCCAGGCCCATGGCAAGGCAATCCGATTTTTTCATATTTTCGTTGTGATTTAAATGTGATGGAATATTGCAATACTGCAATTATTTCTGTCTGTTATCCGGCGAAAAATGTGGCAGCATTTTTCGCCTTCTGTTTTTTTACGGGTTCATATGCTTGTTTTACGGGTTAATAAATCTATTTTACAATCGTTACGGTGTTCCCTGAAATTTTATAGCTGAAGTCCAATACCAGCTTAAAAGATTCCAGCACTTCCGTCAGGCTTTCATTTTCATAAATACCACTTATTTTCCTGTTCAGCAGGGAAGTATCCTTTATCTGGATCGTTACGCCATACCATCTTTCGAGTTCGGGAATAATATCTTCCAGTCTCGACTGGTCAAATACCAGCCGGTTCTTGGTCCACTGGGTTTCTTTAACGGTAGAGTCGCTCCCCATTGCTTTAATGGTCATAATCGCTATATCAGGCAAAGCATTCCTGCTTTTATCCGCTGCGGTATCATCCGCGTTGAAATTCCGGACGATCACCTTTTCATTGGGCTTCAGTACCAGTATTTTCCGGTCGCCTTTTTTCTTTAAAGTAACTTCTACAGAGCCCCGCAGCAAAGTGGCCTGCATGTTCTCTTCATTCTTATAGGCTCTCACATTAAAAACCGTTCCCAGCACCTTAATATTCATTAAAGAAGTATGCACGATAAAAGGATGCGCTGCATCTTTTACCACGTCAAAATAGGCTTCTCCTTCCAATGTTACTTCACGCGTATTGTTGCCAAAAGACTGGTCATAAAACAACCGGGTGTCTGCATTCAGCAGTACCCGGGTTCCGTCAGGAAGTTCTACCGTTGATTTAGAGCCCGGTTTGGTAGCCAGCACATTTTTTGGAACTGATGCCTCATTTTTACGGCTATAAAAAAAATACCAGGCGGTACCAGCCAGTAAAACAAGAAGAGCGGCAACAGAGATATAAAGAGTAATTGTACGCAGAAGGCTCTTTTTTTGTAGAGGTTCCTGCCCCTGCTTCTCTTTAAAAATCTTCTGGTTAAGCCGAGTAACTCTTTCATCCAGCATCTGTTTGGTGTACACATGATCAAAATGCAGGCTTCCCTTCAGAAAATCATCCATCAGGGCCACCAGCTCTTTATCATCAGGATTCTTTTCCAGGTATTCCGCCAATTCCCTTGCTTCAGGAAGTGTAAGCATTCCGGAAACTTTTTTGGCAAGCAATTCTGTAAGCCTTTCTTTATTCATTTAAACTGACCTGTACGTATATGTCAGTTTTTCCAGGCTTTTACCCCTAAAAACAGTGAAATTTTTTTTAAGCTTTCTTTTTGCTAAAACGTTTTTTCAATCCGGGCAAAAAAAGCTCCAGTGTGTCCTGAATTTTACGAATGGCAATAATCATTTGGTTTTCAACCGTCTTAACGGAGAGCTGTAGCAATTGTGCCACTTCCTGGTACTTCATGCCTTCTTCCTTTACCAGCCTGAAAATTAACCGGCATCTGGGAGGAAGCTGATTGATGGCCTGGAGGATCTCATTCATATTTTCATTGCTTATCAGATCCGTCTCGGGGCCTTTATAGGTGTCATCCAGCCAGAAATCATCCCCCGGTATTTCTTCAAAAGTTTTCTTTTTTGCCTTTAAGGCATTTATAGCGGCATACTTGCAGGCAGTATACATATAATGCGAAAAATTATTAATAGAGACCATTGTGTTCCTGTTTTCCCATAATTTCAGGAACACATCTTCCACGATTTCCTCCGCCAACTGGCGGTCTTTCAAAATACCTGCCGCAAATGACACCAGGCCGGGATAATAAAATGTAAACAGCTCTTCAAAAGCAGACTGGTCATTATTTTCAGCAATCGAACAAACAAGATATTTCTTACGGCTCTCAGTCATTGTAGCGGTGAAAATACAAAGAATCTTTTAATACCGGTAGCATATTCCTTTTTCAATACCACAGATACACGAACCCCGTTTTGCAGGGTCTATTTATCAAATTTACACGGCTGCTTTTGTTTTTGACCGGTGATAAATCCGGTATTTTTTAAAATACGCAGCAAAAAAATACGGGTGTTGCCACCCGTACCTTGTTTCTTTTTTACCTTATTTTAAATACCCTGCCAAAAAGCCCAGCATTGTTTTATAAAATTCAATACGGTTCTCTTCTCTTTGAAATCCGTGGCCTTCATTGTACTTAACGATATACGGCACATCAAACCCTTTGGCACGCAGCGCCTTTACGATTTGGTCAGATTCGTTGATATTTACCCTGGGATCGTTTGCCCCCTGCACAACCAGTAAGGGTTTTTTGATCTTATCCAGCTGATAAAATGGAGATACCTCTTTCGCGATCTTTGCTTCTTCCGGGTTGTCCAGGTCGTACCAGATCTGCTTTACCATTTCCTTATAGGGTTTCCAGTATTCAGGGAACGAGGCAAAGAAGGTTTCAATATTAGACACACCTACATAATCCACACCACAGGTATAGAGGTCCGGTGTTTTTACCAGGCCCATTAATGTTGCATACCCACCATGGCTTCCGCCGTAGATCGCTTTTTTACCGGCATCTGCCCAGCCTTTGTCAATTGCATATTGCACACCATCTTCAATATCATCCATCAGCTTCCGCCCGATCTGCTTGAATCCTGCCCTTAAAAATTCTTTACCGTAACCACCGCTGATCCGGAAGTTCACCTGCAACGTGGCATACCCCCTGCTGGCAAAAAGCTGCGTTTCCGGGTTAAAACCCCAGCTATCCCGGATGCCCTGCGGCCCTCCATGCGGATTCACCACCAAAGGTACTTTTTTACCTTCCAGGGCTGCTTTGGGCAGGGTGATATACCCGTGAATGGTTTTGCCATCGCGGCTTTTAAAGGTAATGGGTTGCATGACAGCCATGTCTGTTTCTTTCAGTTGCGGCATCAGATCGTACAGGAAAGTGATTTTGCCGGTTGCAGCATCATAAATGTAATATTTGCCCACCAGGCGATCGCTGGTCACGTATACCAGGTATTTACTTTCATCATCTGTTTTTCCGGCTATGCCAAACTGGTAAGCGCTGAACTCTTTTTTAAGATTGTTGTATATCTTTTTAAATGTTTCGCTGACAGGGATCACTTCTTCTTTCTCTCCTTCATAAGCATAATAATCCACTTCATAATTCCGCTTGCGCGAAAGGCCGATACTGCTTACATCAAAATCTTTATTGGAAAAAATTTCCTTTACCTTCTCCTTCTTTTTAAAATCATACAGGATAATACGGGCCTTATCAGAATCCAGGTTGGTCAAAACATAGGCCTCATCAGGGTTGGCCGGGTTGTAACTAAAGGAAAGGATGTTGAAATTATCGTCCCAGTTAGTGGTAAAATACAACGAATAATTACTTGCTCCGGAAGGCTTGTAAAAATATTGTGATTTTATGCCCTGGTACATTTTTGAAAAGCCGCGCAGGTTGCCGTCTTTGTCAAAATCATAACCGGCTATAGGATTTGTTACATCCTTATTTTCATATAACTTTTCCATCTGGCCGGTAACCACATTTACCTTATAAGGCTCAAAGATCTGCTTATTGTCCTTATTCATGGTAATAATGATGTAGTTCTTCTGATCTTTCAGGATCCGCTCTATACTTGCCTGCACTCCGTCAAACGGGGTCAGGTCCAGCACATTGCTGCCATCCACGCCGGCGGCATAAATATGAAAATTTTCATTTCCTCCCTTATCCATTACATATACCAGGCGCTCATCATTGATCCAGCCATAACCTTTTATCAGCTCCTCCTTCTCTTCAATGGCCCTGGTTATTTTTCCGGTAGCGATCTCTTTTACATATACATGGCGTTTACCATCATCTTCTTTTTCCATATAAGAAAGGAATTTGCCACCGGGTGACAATTGAAATTGCGAGGATTTGGGCCGTGCAAAATAGTCTTCCACCCTGTACTGGTAATTGCCTTTGTCCTGTTCAATAATTTTTTGCAGTTCAGTTGCTCCTGAAGGAAGCGTGGTATCTCCCGGCTTTGTAATAACGGTTTTGGTCAATACCAGCGGAAGCTGCATGCCTCCCTGGTGAAACTCACCGGTGATCGTATTATTATTGAGCGTACCCTTGTAACTGATACCAGCTGCCTTTATACCCAGCCCTAAGGTGTTCTCTGCAAAATGGACGCTATCCACCGGGATGCCGGAAGCGCCCTGGTCCGGGCTGTCCATCGTGGCCGTTAAGCCATTATTATCATTTTTTAGATGAAAGATCAACGCGATCTTTGTCCCCTGTACATCAAGGGCTCCCTTCCAGGCTCCTGTAATATCCTGCGCATTTATTAAAGTCATGCTGAATACTGAAATAATTAAAGTGAGTAAATAGCTTCTCATAATTTGTTAATTTGTTAGAATAAATGTTTTTTCATTGCTGTCCGGGAACTTATCTATTGTTTCTCCGGACCCTTTCCACCTCATCCAAAAGGATAAGGAGCCTGAGGCTGATCAGCTTTTATGATCAAATATAAAATAAATACGGCCCTTTGGAAAACAGTCATCGGCAAGGGCCTTTTATCTGTATGGCTTTACGTCCTTTTATTTTATAGCTTTCCCAACGAGCTCCCCGATCCGGTCAATCGGAATGCGCTCCTGCTCCATACTGTCGCGATGGCGGATGGTAACCGTATTGTCTTCTTTGGTCTGGTGGTCTACTGTTACACAGAAAGGTACCCCCAGCGCATCCATGCGGCGGTAGCGTTTGCCAATGGTATCTTTTTCTTCATAGAAGCATTTAAAATCTGCCCGGTACCGGGCCATAATTTCCTGTGCAATTTCCGGCAGCCCGTCTTTTTTGGTCAGCGGGAAAACGGCCAGTTTTATCGGCGCTAATTTTGCCGGGAATTTTAATACCACGCGGCTGTCTTCTTTTCCGTCAGCGCTCAGATCCTCTTCCGTATAAGCCGCGCAGACCATGGAAAGGAACATCCGGTCCAGACCAATAGAGGTTTCGATCACATAAGGAATATAGTTACCGATCGGTTTTCCGGTTTCCGGGTTGATGTCATTATCGAAATACTGCATTTTCTTCCTGCTGTACTCCTGGTGGTTCCTCAGGTCAAAATCCGTACGGCTGTGGATGCCCTCCAGCTCTTTAAAGCCCATGGGAAAATTGTATTCAATATCACAGGCGGCATCGGCATAGTGGGCCAGCTTTACGTGATCATGAAAGCGGTACTCGGTTTGGGGAACACCCAGCTCCAGGTGCCATTTCAGGCGCTCCTGCTTCCAGTATTCATACCATTCCTTTTGTGTGCCGGGTTTGATGAAGAACTGCATTTCCATCTGTTCAAACTCCCGCATGCGGAAAATGAACTGGCGGGCAACGATCTCGTTCCGGAAGGCTTTACCGATCTGCGCAATCCCGAATGGTATTTTCATACGACCGGTTTTCTGCACATTCAGGAAATTGACAAAGATCCCCTGCGCTGTTTCCGGGCGCAGGTATACTTTATTGTTCTCTTCTTCAGAAGAAACGGTAGAGCCGAATTCTGTGGAGAACATCAGGTTGAACTGGCGGATGTCCGTCCAGTTGGCAGTGCCGCTTACCGGGCATTTGATCCTGTTCTCATCAATGATCTTTTTCAGTGCCTCCAGGTCGCCCGCAGCATCTGCTTTTTCCATTGCACCAATAATAGCGGCGGCTTCTTCTTCTTTTCCTTCTGCTTTGAGCTGGTCTGTATGGGATTCTATAAGATGATCTACACGATAACGCTTTTTGCTATCCTTGTTGTCGATCATCGGGTCATTAAACCCATCTACATGCCCGCTGGCCTTCCAGGTGGTGGGGTGCATAAAAATGGCGGCATCAATACCTACAATATTATCCTGCAGCTGCGTCATGGATTTCCACCAATAATCCTTGATATTCTTTTTTAATTCCGCTCCCCACTGGCCATAATCATACACGGCCTGCAAACCATCGTAGATCTCGCTGCTGGGGAAAATAAATCCATACTCTTTACAATGCGATATGATCGCCTGAAATTTATTCGTATCTGTAGTTGCCATAGGGCGCAAATTTAGGCTGAAAAATTCACAGAATTGAGAATTGAGCGTTGAGAGTTGAGAATCCGGTTGCCTAACTTATACGATTTACTTAAATAACCGGATAGGATCAACCAGCTTTAGCCCCCCCGGCTATCCGGGGTACATACATCTTACCAAAGACCGGTGTCTGCCACCAGCTTTAAACACCATTAGAATACAGGTGGCCCAAGTCAATGATGCGATGACATATTTTATTTGCTCTTTCAAATTGAAAGAGTTTCTAAATATAGGTCTATATCAGCTTAATGATAGTAATTCAACAGCTGAGCGTTTCACTGAAAGCGAAACATACCACTATGTGCTGAAGCCGATAGAAGTGCCCCCCGGAATCCTGCTATAACCGATTTCAGGAGTCTTTTTTGCCCCGATAGCGATCGGGATTTTTGGACAAGCAAAAAGGTACAAATAAAATACCAGGGAGCTTTAAATAAGGTATACAATTGAACGGGAAAAGAATATTACAAATCAGTTACTTACAAATGCATCATTGGCAGCACAGCGAAGTCGAAAGGTCTCAGAGTTGAAGAGATGCTTCGGCTACGCTGCCAATGACAGATGATTGTTTTGAAAATCAATCCTTCTTATTGTCATGCCGTTCCGATAGTTCGGAATTGTTTCGGCATCTATCTATCGTTCCCCTGGACCCTGAACAGGAGTAGACCCTGAAATACCTCGAACATTCGGGGCAGGGTGACCATAAGCGTATTTGTCATCCTCTCATCCGAACTTTCGGATGATTAGGCCCCCTATAAAAAACTCAGCATGACGAAAGTATAATTGATCCTCAATGCATAATACCATCTGTCATTGGCACTCGATTACTATCAGGAGAAGTGAAGCAAAATGCCGGCCGGCCAGTAGCTACGCTATACACACAAATTTTTTCTTCTATTAACCAGGTTCGTACAGTAATTCTGATTGTGAGTTTGTCTTTATTGAGTTGCGGAGTTATTGAGATAAGGACAGACCTTTCAACTCTTCTATTTTCTTTTAGGGGTGGCCAAAAAGTCTGTTTATAGTGGATTGTCGTTCTGAACTTGTTTCAGAATCTATTGACAATCAGACGCCATTTTAGATGCTGAAATAAATTCAGCATGACAAAAGGGACTTTTTGGTCACCCCTCCAACCGACCAAAGGGAGTTCATAAGCGCCAAAAACAATAATAAATGATGCGCATAAAAGGCTTAGCCAAAAGAACGCTCCGCCTTTTGGCCTCCCGCGCACATGAAGATTCCAATCGAAAAGCAACCCCAAAATACTAATGAAATAGCAGGCTGTAGATTCCACTGCCTGCTGTTGTACAGGTCACTAATGTGCTGCTTTTTTACAGGCATGGCCCGTTAAACGATAAGCATCCGTTGTATAAAAAAGAGGCACTGCGAAGTCGGCTGGATACAGTAGTTGCAGTTGCGTTCCGGAATTGAAAAACAAGAAAAAAGCAAAACCTAATAATTAGAACCTCTTATAGCTGTTAGCAAAAGATATGTATACCGGGTAGTCGTCCGGTCAGGCGGGCGTTTCGCTCAAATCTGACTATCGGATGACGACTTTTGACAGCCTCATAGCCTGCCACGTTAATTTAGCAAATACAGCTGATCGATTAGGCCGTATTGGTACGATAGCGTTGCTTGCGGAAGAAAATGAGCTCTGTAATCAGGATCAGCAACATGCTGACCGCAGTGGTCACCAGCGTTTTTAGCAGGAAATGAATAAAGGAACCGAAAGACAGCCACTCCAGCAACTGCAGGTAAAAATTATGGGCAAAGGACAACATTAACGCATACAGGCTGTAAGCCGTCCACCCCATTGATTTGGGAGAGGGTTCCTGGTAAGTATATTCCGTTGCGTCTTTGGGGGCAAATAAGTGAATAATGAAGGGTCTCAGGAAAGCCACCAATACCGCCGCTGCCGCATGCAATCCCGGGGTCATGGTAAAATAATCAACCGTCATGCCCAGCAAAAATCCAAGCAGCAGCAACCAGCCTCTTTTTATGGTAAAAGGCAGCCAGAGTATAAACAAAAAATAAATATAGGGGGTGATCAGTTCATGCAGGTGCGGCATTACATTGAACACGTATACCTGTACAAAAACAAATAATACGAACCGGATACTATTTTTTACTAAGTCACTCACTTGTTTTCAGATTTCGCCTCTACTTTTTTAATGGTTTCATCATTTAACCGCTGCTGTTCGGCGTAATTCATATTCTCAACAATAAACACCTGTTGCAGGCTGCCAAAATTAGCTGTTGGCTTTACCCTAAGAATAAAGAAATTGGTAGCCTCATCCTTAATAACTTTGGAAACCGTGCCTACCATTTTCCCCGGGGGAAAACTGAGGGAATAGTTGCCTGTAAGGATGGTATCGCCTACATGCACAGAGTCTGTTTTGGGGATCCCGTTCAGCGTAAGTTCTGTGGGGCTTTGACCATTCCAGGAAATAATGCCTGAATTCCCTGTTTTTTTCAGTTGCACACTCAGCCTGAACATAACATGCAGCATCGTCATCACCTCGCTGAAATCCTTACCGGTATTGACCACTTTCCCAACCAGGCCTCCGTTAGAGCTGAAAACGCCCATATCATCACTGATACCGGAATTACTGCCCCTGTTGATCTGTAAATAATTCCGTTCGCCGTTAACCGTGGCATACAGCACCTGTGCTGTTCGCCAGGTATAGGCCCTTTTTTTACCGGTGGTATCAATAGTAGCCGTATCATGCACCAGTATGGCGTTGCTGTCTATTGATACAAAGTTTTCATTCAGCAGGTTCATTAATGAATCATTCATCTGGTGCACCCGCTTGTTTTCCGCCTGCATGCGGAAAAAGTCTTCCAGAGAATTGTATTTTGAATTAAAGTAACTGGTAATACGCCCTGCGGCATTCAATCCCTTTACCCGGTGGATGCGGTTATAGGTAAACAGGTTGTATAAGCATATCCCCTGTAAGATGAGAAAGCCTATAAAAACCGAGAACCGCCTGATGAACAAAAAAATGTTACGCACCGGGTGTTAAAAATTTACTGCCTGCTTTGCCTCTGCAAAACAGGACGTTTGATGGATTAACGCATTACAAAAGGATAGCGATCGTAATTTTTCAATGCGATTCCTGTTCCTCTTACAACGCTTTTCAACGGATCATCTGCGATGTGCACCGGCAGCTTGATCTTCTGGCTGAGCCTTTTATCAAGCCCGCGCAACAATGCCCCGCCGCCTGTAAGATACAAACCTCTGCGATAAATATCACCTGCTAATTCAGGCGGTGTTTGTTCCAGAGCCTTAAGAATGGCTTCTTCTATTTTGAAAATGCTTTTATCAAGGGCTTCGGCTATCTCCTGGTAGCTTACCATTATCTGTTTGGGGATACCGGTCACCAGGTCGCGCCCGTTAACAGGAATGTCATCCGGCGGATTATCCAGGTCCTTCATGGCAGCTCCTACCTGGATCTTGATCTGCTCGGCAGTGCGCTCCCCGATCAATAGGCTATGGTAACGACGCAGGGCTTCCATAATATCCGCGGTAAATTCATCTCCGGCAATGCGGATGCTCTGGTCGCAAACGATACCGGCAAGGGCGATTACCGTAATACCGGTGGTACCACCGCCAATATCAATGATCATATTGCCCACGGGCTCCTCCACATCGATCCCGATACCCAAAGCAGCTGCCATGGGCTCATGGATCAGATAAACCTCCTTTGCACCAGCCTGCTCTGCGCTATCCCTTACCGCTCTTTTTTCTACCTCTGTAATGGAAGATGGGATACAGATCATCATCCTCCAGCTGGGCGGAAATAAAGGCTTTTTGGGATATACCAGTTTTATTAATTCCCTGATCATCAGTTCAGCGGCATTAAAATCGGCAATAACGCCGTCTTTTAAAGGCCGTACCGTACGGATGCTTTCATGCGTTTTTTCGTGCATCATCAGCGCCCGTTTTCCAACTGCCAGCACCTCTTTAGGGTTGTTACGGTTCAGAGCAACGATACTTGGCTCATTTACAGCCACCTCGTCATTATGTATAATAAGGGTATTTGCCGTACCCAGATCCATTGCTATTTCTTGTGTAAACCAGTTAAAAAGTCCCATTCTTTATAAATAAATTGCTTATGCTTTTCGTGAGGAGCAAAGGTGAAGTAAATAATCCAAATTAACAAAGTAAAACTACCGTCAGGCGCAGGAATTTTAGGCCACCGCAACAGATTGGCAAAACCGGGATCAAACGGGCCTGTTCTATATTTCATATTATACAATATTTTAACTCAACTAAACCGGCTCCAAACTGGTACCCGCCGGAAAGATCCCGTTTTATTGGCATTCTGGTACTAAAGCCCCGGCATCTCAGTTTCTTTTTTCAATGTGCTGTTTACCAATGCAGGAAATATACACAAAAGTAATAGCAGGTGCTGTTTTAAAAGTACCAATCGGCATTATTGTGTTCATATACACAACCTCTTTCCGGAGCAAACCGGTGGTTAAAAATTTCACAGGCTCCTGCCGCAGCCCTGAAAACTTATGTTGAATTCTTTGCGATAAATAGTACATTTGTAACCTCAAAAAGAAACTATGGCTTTAAAGGATATTCAATCTACAGGTAAAAAAGATACCCGCAGCGGGTTTGGAGATGGTATTGTGGAGGCGGCGCGCAGTAATGATAAAATTGTTGCCCTTTCAGCAGACCTATTAGGCTCAATGAAGCTGAACCAGTTTATAAAAGAATTTCCTGAGCGTTTTATACAATGTGGTATTGCAGAAGCCAATATGATGGGCATTGCCGCTGGTTTAACCATTGGCGGCCATATTCCTTTTACCACCACTTTTGCCAATTTCAGCACCGGGCGCGTGTATGACCAGATCCGCCAGTCTATTGCCTATAGCGGTAAAAATGTAAAAATATGCGCTTCCCATGCCGGCGTAACGCTGGGGGAAGACGGGGCTACCCACCAGATACTGGAAGATATTGGTATGATGAAAATGCTGCCGGGCATGTCTGTTGTGGTTCCCTGCGATTATAACCAGACAAAAGCAGCCACCCAAACCATTGCCGGCATTGAAGGCCCTGTTTACCTGCGTTTTGGACGCCCTTCCTGGCCCATTTTTACAAAAGAGGCTGATTTTGTGTTTGGCAAAGCCCAAAAATTTTCCGAAGGAACGGATGTGACCATCTTTGCCTGCGGGCACCTGGTCTGGAACGCCATCCAGGCTGGTATTCAACTGGAAGAAAAAGGGCTGAGCGTTGAAGTGATCAATATACATACGATAAAGCCACTGGATGAAGAAGCGGTACTGGCTTCTATCAAAAAAACAAAATGCGCTGTTACGGCAGAGGAGCACAATATTTATGGCGGAATGGGCGACGCTGTTGCTCAATGCGCCGCTAAACATTTTCCCATTCCTATTGAATATGTAGGCACGCTGGATACGTTTGGCGAAAGCGGCACCCCGGATGAACTGCTGAAAAAATATCACCTGGATGTGCCGGATATTGTAGCTGCTGCCGAAAAGGTGCTTGCCCGCAAAAACGGATAGCCCTCAATAAAAGAACTGAAAGAGGCTGTATCAAAAGTCGTCATTTCGAGTGAAACGTAGTGTAGCCGAGAAATCTCAGATATTTTGTATTGATTAAGAGATATCTCCGTTCCGCTTCGCCTCACTTGATATGACGATTTCTTTCTTTTGGGACAACTTCATTTTTTGCACGGAATTATTTCATTTACCTCCATTAAACCTTTTATTATCTTCCCGGTCAAAGAAATGCCGGCGCCCGAATGGAACAGGTTGAGAACGATGAAACTTTAGTGGCTCTTTTTCGTAACCCCGCTACGAAGGAGGCTGCGTTTACCGCTATTGTAAACAAATACCGGGAACGCCTGTACTGGCATATACGGCGGTTAGTGATTGTTCATGAAGATACGGACGATATCCTGCAGAATGTATTTATAAAGAGCTGGAAAGGGCTGGACCGTTTCCGGGAGGATAGCAGCCTGTATACCTGGCTGTACCGCATCAGCACCAATGAAAGCCTTAGTTTTCTTCAAAACCTGAAAAAGAGAAGGGCTATTAATGCCGCACCTACGGATTATGACCTGACCTCGCGGATAAAGGCTGATCCGCAGTTTAACGCCCGTAAGATCGAATGGAAATTACAATTGGCCATACAGCAATTGCCGGAACAGCAACGGCTTATTTTCAACCTGAGGTATTTTGATGAAATGCCTTACCAGAAAATGAGCGAATTGCTGGGAGTTACCGAAGGCGCTTTAAAAGCCAGCTACCACCATGCAGCCAAAAAGGTAGAAAATTATTTATTGAATGATTAAACAAATTACTCAAAAAAATGTCTGACTAAATAGAAAATGGAAGATAAAGAAGAAATATTGCCCATTTTAAGCGGACTAAAAAAGCACCACCGCACTGTACTGAACGCAGTTTTTAGCGTCCCCGACACCTATTTTGACAGTTTTTCAAAAAAGCTGCTGCAAAAGATCCGGCATATGGAGCCGGCAGAAGAGGAACAGCCGCCCTTTCCGGTGCTTGACAGCATTTCAAAACAAATGCCTTTTACGGTACCGGATTCCTATTTTGAAGCCCCTGTCAGCTACCAACCGAAACCCGCACCTGTTATTTCTTTCAGAAAAGGAGTTTCCATCGCGGCAAGTTTTATAATCATTGCTACTGCAAGTATCTTTCTGGTTACAAAAAAAGCTACCGATGACAGGCTGTACCCATCTTCTGCTGCAAGCATTAACAAACTGAGCAATGAGCAGATGGAGCGGTTTATAGGAGGCAATAATGCCGCCGACGGTTCTTCTTATAAAGAGCAGGCAGAAGGCAACACCGTTGATGCCGCATCACTTTTAAAAGATGTGTCCAGCGATGACTTAAATAATTTTCTGAATGAAACTGCGGATACGGGCGAGGACCTGCTGGTTAACCAGTAAACCAATGGTATAAGTTCCGTTATGCAAAAGCAACCAGGCTGTGCCTGCGCCTGTACAGGCTTCACTGAACTATTGAACCGCTCTGCTTTAATAACACAAACAAAACAATATACGGATGAAACTGATCTTTATTTTTTTTATACCCTTCCTTCTTTTTTGCCGGCCACTAAACGCCCAGCAACCGTCCGGCAGCAGCCCGCAGCCAAAGGTTGTAGATGCTTTCCTTGATTTTCTTACAGAAAAGATCCATCTGACCCCAACCGAACGTAACCAGATGCGACCGCTGATCGTGGGCTATTTTTCAGAAACAAGGCGGATTAACAAAACCATCACGGATCCCCTGCAAAGGGAACAGGAGCGCGCTGCCCTTAAGATCAGTTACCGGAAATCTTTTACTCCCATACTGGGCAACCAACGGGCCACACGTTTTTTTACTGAAGAACAGCTGTTCCGGAGAAAAATAAGAGAAGTATTAAAAGGCCGGAATGTTAAGAAAAACTAAATATTTGTTAAAACCAATGTTTAAACAAATATTTCAAAAAAAATATTTGTTTCATTCAAAAAACTGTGCTTATATTTGCGCTGGTGTTTTTCATAGGTTAGCAACGGCCAGCTCTTTTTAGGGCAGGCCTTTTTTTATGCCTTTAACTGTTCTCATTTCCCGGTATGGCTACCGGTTTTTGCGTATCATGATAAAAAAGGAATTTCCAGCCTTCTTTTTTGCCCTGTTCCCACCATTTTGTACGTAATTCCATTGCTTTCTTTCCATCATAGTCATATTTAGCGGCAAAGCGATGTTTCATTTGCTGGAACTGGGGCGCATCATCCGCCCCAAAGAAAAGGATCTCATTGGCTTCTTCTATCCAAAAAACCTGATGGTATTTTGAATGGGCCCCCGTAACCTCGTAGCGGATATAGTCATTGATGACTCCGGTATCCTTTTTTAACAAAGCAGCCTGCCCTTCCAGCACTGCCGCAACTTTTGAAATATCATAGGAAGGAGCGCCCCGTTCTTTTGCATACGCCACTTCCCGCTCCTGTATGTAATAGGTGGCATTTTCAAAAGTAGGCTTACCCGTTGCCGGGTTTACCATACCCCCGGTATGATCTTTATGCAAATGGCTCATTAAGACTTTTGTAACATCCCCGCTCCGGATACCGTTCTCAGCCAGGTGCTTTACAAGCTGCATCTGGCTGCCCGTATGATGGTTAAACCCCAAACCCGTATCCAGCAACAAAACATCTTTTGAGGTTATGACCAGAAAGGGCTGTATTTCTACCAGCAGGCTGCCCTGTGCCCTTTGGGTCATTTCATCTTCCGATAAACGAAACGGAATAAATTTTTTTGTACTGTCAACAGTAAAGCTCCCTTCTGATAATGGTATAATTTTCATTCTTATAATTTAAACCTGCAAAATTATAAGAAATAAATCCGTTGTAATAAAGTACAGGTATCAGAGAAGCATACCATTTTTTGCAGTTCGTAAAATACGAATGCTTTTATTTAATTGGCTGCTGTTAGGCATCTGCAAGCAAAGGCTGCCGGGGCCTACAGATCAAAATATTTTAAAATGCCTCCGGCAATCAGCAAATGCCCCTTTTCATTGGGATGGTTCACCCAGGACATATAAGGTTTTATTGTACCTGCTGTTTGAAATCTATTTTTAAATAGCGCATAACTATCCACCAGTCCCGTTTTGTAGGCAGCGGCGAGTTGCCTGATCTGCCGGGCGTGCTGTTCCAGTATATTTGCACTATCAGAAAGATGGATGCGCTGATCGGGAGAGGGTGTAAGCAGCACTACTTTTATCCCCGCTGCCAGGGCCTGCCGGATCATCTGTTCCCATGCCTTTTTTGCTTTATTTAACCCAATACCTACATCATTCAATGCATAATCAATAAACAAAACATCCGGTTTATGGGCCAGTACATCAGCAAACCGCTTTTGACCGTCAACGGAATTTTCACCTCCCTTTGCGGTAACAATGATATTGATCAATGCATAGGGATATTTTTCCTTTAACGCTTTAAGCACCTGGTAAGGATAAGAGCGCAACGTTTCTACCCGGTGATCATTCCAATAGCCTCCCGGAACAGAGTGGCCGTGAAATACAAGGTTAATGGTCTTATTTTTTGGCCACTGAACAGTAAGCTGTTGCCTGATTGCAGACAGGTAGGTTTCAGGAAGCGCTACCTGCCCCGGCAGGCACTGTGTTATCAGCAGCATTGCAGCAACACATAAAAAAAATTTCATAATTGTTTTTTTATAAACAGAACATCAGGTATTACCAGGAAACCACCAGGTCTCCGGTTACCTGCTCTATCAAAAAATACGTTCCATACTGATCCTTTTTTAAGCGGAACGGGTATTTCCCTTTTTTCCAAGGATAGCCCGCGTTTACATAAGCATGAAAATGCGCTTCGTCAATGCCCGGGTCAGCATATACCCGAACCGTAGCTGCTTTCAGCCCGCTGATCTGGTAGCGTTTATAAATACCCCGCTCACCGGAATGTAACTCCTTATGGGAGATCATTCCTTCCTGCTGTTCTACAAAGACCCTACAGGTACGATGCCAGGAAGTAGGCAGCGTATAGGCAGAAAAGCCATTCTCCAGTATGGTTTCAAACCCAAGCAGCAATGGCGCACCCCGGGCGAATTTGAACCGCTCCTTTACCGTGCTGTTGGGGTTATATCCTGAAAAAATAAAAGCATTTGCCGACCGGGAAATCGTCAGCACCGGGCTTTTAATTTCAGGTGAAAGTTTATCGATGGCAATCGTGAGCCCGAATTCCTGCAATGCGTAACGCAGCAAAACAGGCCCTGCAAAATACTGAGACGGATCATCGGGCGTCAGCAGCCTTCCTTCTGTAAAATTGCTGCTGTTGGTACCTCTTATATACAGCACTTTACCACCCTTCCATTCCGGTAATTGCCTAACCCATACCACATCTCTTGCCTGGCCTCCTTGCTGCGCCTGTGCAAGCAGTTGGGTATACCGATCATTCCGGTCCAGCAAAACGGTGGCAATGCCCCCTCCATTAAACAGGGAACGGTGATTGATCTGTGAAGGGAATTTTATAGTCATCTGGTCAGGCTGATTTTTAATGCCCAGTGTAAAAACCCCTTCCAGCGGTGCTTCATTTTTTAAATTCAGCATCCTGAGAAATTCCCTGCCTGCATGCTCTGCGGGACCGAAAAGAATTAATTTTCCGCCCTCCTGCACAAATTGCATCAGTTTTTTTTCCAGTGGCGTACCCGCATCCGGCACTATCGTCAGCAATACGGACTCCTGAAAGAGTGCCGGTTTTTTAGTGATGACCGACTGAAATGCAGTAGTGGAAATGACCGTATTTAATGGCAGGCCGTTATTAACAGCCTGTCTTATAAACCAGTCGCCATAATACACTTCAGACAGCCGGCCCTGCTGCCGGTAAGCCCAGTTATGATATTCATCAAACGGGTACACCCAAACCAGCGGGCCCGGCGCGGTGGGCATATCGTACCGGGCTTTCAGGATATGAGGGATCACTTCATCCGGAACCTGTGCAGGCATATTGCCATAAGTATCATCAACTGTTAAAAAGTTTAATTGCGTAGGCCCGCAAATAGTTCCTTCTTCATCAATCCGGCTTACCGACATGGGCAAATAAATATCATGCGGCTCTCTTCCGTACCGGTCCAGCCAGGGGCTGTTCAGCCACCAGGGATCATGCGTATAAAACCGGAACGGGAACCGGTGATCCGGCAGCTGTGCCATGCGCGACATATAACCCGTCATTTCCAGCCCAAAATCGCCATCCAGTGCGGCCCAGGGAGAATTGGGGGGCGGCAGCATATTAAAGCCGCCCTCATAAATGGCTTTTAAGTTTACGGCATCCCGCGCAAGATCTGCACCTACGGATAAGTTAGTACCTCTTGTCTGGATAGGGAAAACGGGGCATTCAGCCCTGAACAGTTTCCAGAACTGCAACACCTTTTCTGAAAAGCCTGGCAGCGCCTCCTGCCTAAATTCCTTACCGGTAAAAGTGGCGCCGGTGGAGGACCAGCCTTCTGCACCAAAGCCAAAACCGTTGCTGAACCAGATATAATCAAACTGCAGGTCGGTAAGAAAATGCTGGCTTTGCCGCCCAAAAAAAGTGCCGAACGGTGTTCCTTGCGGGATGCCGTCCGGATATCCTGCATAGTGTGTCTTATCTTTGTTTAAAATAGCGTAACAGTTTACAAAGGTCTTATGCCCCATTGCATTGCCACCCAGTACTTCCGGATGTTTTTTGTATTTGAATTCCGATCTGGCAAATTCGGGACCGGGATCGAATGTAGCGCCCACCAACACCGGTTTGCCGGTTATCTTCCGCCCTTCTTCCTTTAACGCCTGTACAATGGACCGGAGATCACCATAGTTAAATTTGGGCGGGTGATCAATATATAAATAGGCCCTTTCGTGAATGGACAATTCCTTTGGACCGGAACCTACCTCATGCCCTGTATTGGGATTTCCCATGTACATGGCCCATTCAAGGCGTTGCTGCATATTCCCGGTATAATCCAGTATTTCGGAACCATCGCCCGTCCATAACATTACCGAGGCGGTATCAGCATGCCTTAGCAGGGACTGCCATTGTGTGAATAGTTCCCGGGCAACTGCATGGATATAGTTCTTTTCATTTACTTTAAATGGCTTCAGGGAAGCTTCGAGCACAATATTATTAAAAGGTTGTCCCTTGAGCGGAGCAAGCTGGTATTGCGCCGCCATGCAGCAGGGCAGCAAGAGCAGGATAATGCCTGTTACTATCCGTTTATATTGTATAAACATTGTCTGTTTTTTGTTAAATGACCAAACCGGAAAACGCTATTAATACCCTTCATTTTGCGTTAAGGCTGAATTTAACTGGATCTCTGCCAAAGGCACCGGGAATAATGTTTCGAACGGCTCTATTTTAAAGCTCAATCCTCTCCCCTGGTAATAGGCATTTACCACCTCTCTTAATCTGCCGGTACGCAGCAGGTCAAACCAGCGCTGGCCTTCAAACAGGAACTCTACCCTTCTTTCTTTTTCCAAGGCCAACGCTGTGGCAGACCGATCCAACCCGGTAAGGTCCGGCAAACCGGCCCGCTGCCTTACCCTGTTTATTTCGGCTAATGCTTCCGCGGTTTTACCCAGATTATTTAAGGCTTCGGCATACATTAATAAAACATCGGCATAACGCAGCACTGTAAACGTAACACCTCCATCGGATGTTGAAACAGCTTCCCAATCTACAAATTTTAATGCGTAACGGGCATAGGATTTTGTTCCGTTGATCAGCGGAACAGAATCGCTGACAGAGGCTGTTTTTCTTTTATCGCCTGCTTCATAAGCATTAAACAGATCAAGGGTGGGCGTAATGCGCCCGGAGCCCTGCGCATTGCCGGGGAACAGCGCCATGCTGGTTATGGCGGGGGTAAATAACGCTGAATAATTATTGCCCAGGCTTTTGCCTTTTACAAATTGTATTTCAAATATCGATTCGTCCAGGTTATTATTGCCCGGGGAGAACAGGGATTCGTAATCATTATGTAACTTATATTGACCCAGGTCTATCACCTCTTTCAGCTTTGCTGCTGCCCCGTCATTATTACCCCTTGTAAGGTATACTTTCCCCAGCAGGGTTTTAACGGTACCCATGGAAGCTCTTGTTTTATCTGTATTCAGTGCAGCCGGCAATAGTGATTCAGCACTTGTAAGGTCATCAATGATCACTTTATACACCTCATCTACCGGCTTGCGGCTCAGGTCTGCTTTCATTATTTCTTCAGGACTGTTAAATTCCTCAAAGGTAACCGGCACCTCGCCAAACAATTGCACCATATAGAAGAAGCTCAGGGCCCGCAGGAATTTTGTTTCCCCTATGATCCTGTTTTTATCGGCTTCAGTAAAATTCACGCTCTCAATCCTGTTTAAGATCGTATTACATTTGGATATGGTTTTCAGACAGGTGTTCCAGATACTGTTTACGATACCGTTAGAAGAGGTAAGCGCGTTCTGCTCCAACTGCATTTCATCGATCGATGGAGAAGACCAGTTGATCTCTGCATTATCTGTTCTCAGATCTGCTGCATACTGAATAGCGCTGCCGCTGTACAGCCCTCTTATGTTGGCATAAGCGCCCAGCAATGCTCTTTCAAAATCGTTTTGATTATTATAAAAATCATTACTGCTCATCTGGCTGTTGGGAGTAAGATCCAGGAACTTTTTACAGGACATTAAGCCTGTCACAATCAGTAAAACTAAAATATACTTCAATTTCATAATTGCTGGATTTTTTTATTATAAAGTAAGCCTCAGGCCCAAAGAATAGGTCCTAGGATTGGGATAGGCAAAAAAGTCAACGCCGGCCATACCTACATTGTCTCCGGAGGTTGCGCCTTCGGGGTCATAGCCGGGGTAGCTGGTAATGGTGAACAGGTTGGTCACATTGGCAAAAACGGATAATGCCTGTATGTTGATCCGGTTCATAAGTGCTGCGGGAAACGCATAGGCAAGATTTATATTGCGCATCCTTATAAAGGAACCGTCAAAAAGAAGCTTGGTAGAACTGGCGCCAAAACCAAAAGCATAATCATTACGGATGGCCCGGGCTATTTTACCCGCACCGGGGTCTTCCGGTGAGCGCCACCTGTCTGCCACCATAGCCAGTTGATTTTGCACACCGGCCCCGTTCAGCAGCACCTCTCCCCCCTGGAAATACATATCATTGCCCTGGGAACCATACAGGTCTATGCCAAGGGAAATATTTTTATAAGAGAAGTTGTTCCCAAAGCCCCAGGTGAATTTTGGCCAGGGATTTCCTACAATCGCTTTGTCGGCCTGGGTAATGGTGCCGTTTCCGTCAACGTCCTCATACCGGTAATCCCCGGGCTGCACTTTAGGATTCTGAACCGGGCTGTTAGCTATTTCTTCCGCAGTCTGGAAAATGCCCAGGATCTTCATCAGGCGAAAACTGCCGATGGGATACCCTACCTGTGCTACCTGGTAGCTGGAAGTACTGATCGTTGAATTTTCCGTGTTTAATTCTAAAACCTTATTCCGGTTAAGGCTTATATTAAAATCGGAGCTCCATTTAAAATTTTTACCAACAATATTATCCGTGTTCAACGTAAATTCAAGTCCTTTGTTTTCCAGCTTCCCTATATTCTGCACAGAAGAGGAGAAGCCTGAGGCAGCGGGCAGCGAAACAGAGAGTAACAGATCTTTCTTAAGGCTCCGGTAGGCATCAACAGTAAGGGAAACCCTGTTATCAAACAGGCTGAGATCAAGCCCAAGGTTGGTCTGATGCGATTTTTCCCAGCGCAAAAGATCGTTGGCCAGAGAAGAAGGCACAATACCGGAAACCACCTGTCCGTTTGAAACGGTGGGGGCTATACCTAATAAACCAAGGCTTGCATAGTTTCCTATAAGATTGTTACCGGACAAACCATAGCTGGCCCGGATCTTTAATTCATTGATGGCCGGTACCTGCTTCAGGAAATTTTCTTCGGAAAGGCGGTACGCTACAGAAACAGAAGGGAAGGTGCCCCATTTATTGTCCGCGCCAAAACGGGAGCTTCCATCGCGGCGAAGCGTTCCTGTTACCAGATATTTATCAGCGAATGCATAGTTCAGCCGGGCGAACCAGGATACCATTGACCATTCCGTTGTGTAATCGGTACCATCGCTAACAATGCCTGCAGCAATCAACGGAATATCATCCGTAGGAAAATCTGTTGCCCCCACCTGTACCACATCATCCGTATTTTTCTGGGAAGAAAGACCCAGCAGGGCATCAAAGCGATGTTTTTCGTTTACCAGCTTTTTATAATTCAGGGTATTTTCATTTAACCAGTTCAGCGAATTATAGCGGGTGACCCCGGCTATGGCAGCACCGGTTCTGCTGGTAGCGATGCCGATCTTGGAAGATTTCCATAAACGTGTCTGGTTGCTGGAATAGTTTACGCCAAAGGAAGATTTAAATGTAAGGCCATCTGCAATTTTATATTCAAGATAGTTATTGGTAAACACGTTGGCATTTTTCCGCTTATCGGAAAATTCATCATTAATTAACAATACATGCTCTACCGGTATACCGGTTGGGTCAGAAAATTCTGAATAATAATTGCCATTCTCATCATATACCGGTATCGTAGGGTCGCTTGCTGTGGCAGAAGAGATCAGGCCCCGGTATTGCAGGTGCCCCTCTGCACGTGCAAAATCCCCGTAGGAATAGGTTCCGGCAAAAGATACCCCAAGCTTTAATTTAGAAGTCAGGTTCACATCCAGGTTGGCCCTGGTATTGAATTTCTTAAAATCGGAACCGATAATGATCCCATCCTGGTCCATATACCCGCCGGATACAAAATACATCATGCCGTTTTTATTACCGGTTGCAGAAAGCTGGTAATTCTGCACCAGTGCTTTTCTGAAGATCAGGTCCTGCCAGTCGGTACCATAACCCTGATCCGCAAATTGTTCGGGGTTTCTGAATGCCGGTTTTACATATTGCCCCGTGCCTCTTACGTTATTAGGATCTGATGCCTTGCCGCCTAAAAAGACCCAGGCGTTATCCCTGCCTTCAGCCACAAACTCGGCATATTCCCTTGGCGTAAGCAGGTCTAATTTCTTTTGCACCTCCTGCAGCCCGGTAGAATGCTCAAAATTAATACTGGCCTTTCCGCTCCTTCCTCTTTTGGTATTGATAATTACAACACCATTGGCGCCTCTTGAACCATAGATCGCCGTTGCAGAAGCATCCTTTAATATCTGGATCGATTCAATATCGGAAGGGTTGATGGTGCTCAGCGGGTTGATGCGGTTGATGCCGCTGGAACCGATCAGCCCATCTACGGAATAGGACCCGGATGCATAGCTGCTTACATTGCCGCCTCCGCTGGTACCAATGGCATAGCCATCTACCACGTACAGCGGCTGGTTGCCTCCTGTAATAGAGTTAACGCCCCTTATCAGCACATTTACATTGCCGCCCGGGGCGCCGGATGTCTGGGTGATCTGCACACCGGCCACCTTACCCTGCATCATCTGGTCAAAGCTGTTTGCTGCAGGAATAGGCACCAGGTCTTTTTGCGTTAAATTGGCTATAGACCCGGTAAGGTCTTTTTTACGCTGCGATCCATACCCCACTACTACTATTTCACCCAGGTCTTTTACTTCTTCCGTAAGCCCAATAGAAAGCGTAGTGCGGCCCTCTACCTTCACCTCCCGGGGCTGATAGCCCACATAGGTGGCGGTGAGTGTTGCATTGGCGGCTACCGTCAATGTAAAATTTCCATCCGAATCGCTTAACGTGCCATTCTTTGTACCCTTTTCAATAATACTGACGCCGGAAACCGGCGCAGCCGTGGAAGCATTCGTTATCCTGCCTTTAACAGCAATGCGCTGCTGGGCAGTTACAATAAGGCAACAGGAAACGAGGCTGAATACCAGCAACACCCATTTCTTTGGCAGCGTTTTACAGAACCTTAATTGTTTCATCTGTTTATTTTTTATTGTTTTAATGGTCAGATGGAATTCGCCAAATAATCATTCTTTTAGGCATGAATAATTTTTATGGCTCATTTCATAATTGAATAATCAGAATATTTATAATTGATTGATGTCTTTTTATTCCCCCGTCTGTACCAGCACCGTTTCAACATTCAGGTATTGCCCTATTTTCTGAATCGTTGAAGCATGATGCCCCACCCCCAATGCAAAATGATGGGTGGGGCCTTCTTTCATCCATCTGTACAGAAATGTGCGGACGTCCGGCTTAAAGAAGCCGCGCGTATTGGTATTACCGGTGGGCGGAATAGGACCGGCAACAGAAGTCCCCTCCGCTATAATAAACCTGAGTTTGCCGTTATAGGTAGCATTAATACTGAGCATGGTGATGGGACCTTCTTTTATTTTAAACTCCACACTGGCGCCGGAGCCATATTTTCCATGATATTTTTTAAGGCTTCTTAATACCGGCTTGCCATCTGCAATGGCAATATTATGCGGACCATCATGCCCCACCAGCACAAAGCCCTCATTAAAATCCACCGGATGAAATTCCGCAAAGCTGCCGCCTATGCCCAGCCTGTCCATGATAAATAAAGCAAAGCAGGTCTTAAGGTCACTCTCTCCACACATGGGAAAGCCCCGCGAAGTAAGCAGGGAGTTGCCCACTATAAGGTTAGACATTACGAGGCGCTCCAGGCTGTTTGCGGCTCCCTCATAATAATAGGCCAGCCCGTCCAACTCTTTTTCCTGCACAAAACGCTGAAGCGCTACTGTAGCCCTTGCCGCTGTTTCAAGATCTGCTTCATTTAGTTTTTCTGCAATAGGATCTGATGAGGGATCCGGTGTATCAAAAAAACCCAGGATGTCTTCTTTCAACAGAGCCACCTCGCCGGCATTGGCGTTTTCATAACCCGATACGATCTCATGCGCCTCGCATTGTACAATATGTGCGCCAAAGAAAGTGGTCAGCAGGGTCGCATCAGTATGCATGTCCAGCATGGCTTCTATGGGATGGCCGATATGGCCGATCCTGGCTGTTTTCAGATCGTGCAATACTTTAGCTATACGGCAGTACTCAGCTATCTTTTCATCAGCAGCGGCATCATCCTGCAACGTGCCTATGATCATTTCCGGTACCGGCTTTCCCATCCTGGCCGCTACGCCGGCAAATTCCGGCAATGAGCAGATATCATCGTTATACAGTTGCAGGTAGGTGGAAGCACGGGTATAATCCATTGCCTTATCGGGCTGCAGGGCCACCAGCACAATTGGCGTATCGATACTCTTAATAATAATTCCAAAAGTGCTGGAAGTGGCGTAGGTGAGCATGTCGCAAAAAATAAGATCCGGGCCGGCCGCTTTTAATTTCGGCACCAGTTCATACGCTTTCTGAACGGTGTCTATTAATCCAAAATCAATCACCTCAACCGGCTGGCTTTTGATCTTTTTAATAAGCAGTTGCTGTTTTTTATACATGTCATCCAATAACCCTTCAAACTGTGCCCAGTATTTATGATAGGCAACTCCAAACACGCCGATGCGGGCGGGAGCATGTGACTGACGGTGGCTTATTGAAAAATGAACCTGCTGTTTGCTATGATCTGTACTCATTATAAATGTTTTCTTTTATTTACTTAACGCACTAAGTTTGAATGCTTACTATTTTCTAAAGTTTGTATCAAAAGTCACCATTGTTGTTCGCCAGGTGGCGGATCAGCATCTAAAAGGAACTACGATTGTCAATAGATTCTGAACCAAGTTCAGAACGACATTACGTTCTATAATGACTTTTGATACAAGCATTTGAATGTTACCGGTGATAGTTTAGGAATCAATACAACAAGAAGCACGAACCCCAGCGGGTACATTAGCCCGGATAAAAACCATAATGGCGTGTAACCTGCGGCGGATACCACTTTGCCAATAAGCGGGTTCACCAGCAGGGCTGAAAGGGCACCCGCGGTTCCGGAAATACCTACAACGGTTGATGTGGCTGCAGTTCCAAATACATCGGATATAGACGTTATATAATTGGTAATCCAGAAACCGTGTGCAAACAGGATGACGGCCATCAGCGTTATGGCCCCCTCTACAGAAGCAACAACCGCAATAAAAGGCGCCGTCATTGTCAGGAATGCGGCTATCCCCATCACGGTTTTACGGGATCTGTTTAATGAAAAACCCAACCGGCTCATCAGCCGGTCTGAAAGCCAGCCCCCGATTATATTGGATACGCCCAATGCAAGAAAAGGGATCCAGAACAGGTTTCCGATCCGGTCAAAGGAAACATGTCTTTCTGCACTAAGATATTTTGGGATCCAGAACATAAAAAAATACAATACGGGATCCAGTAAAAAGCGGATCACAACAAATACCCATACCTGTTTCTGCTGTAATACGGCTGAAAAGGGAATTCTTGTCGGGAATAGTATAAAGAAATCTCCTCCGGCTGCCGGTTTTTTGGAGCGTATACATAACCAGCCGATCGTCCATAATATTCCAACAATCCCCGGCAATACAAAGCTCCAGCGCCATCCGTGGCTGCCGGCGATCCATATCGTAAGCGGGGGCGCTATCACTGCTCCCACCGCAGATCCCCCGATGGCGATACCATTGGCCAGGGCCCGTTCTTTTTTGTCAAACCATTCAGATACAGCCCTGGCAGCACCGGGAAAACAGCCCCCTTCACCAAGGCCCAGCAGGAAACGGAAGGAAACAAGCTGGCCAAACCCTGTTACCATTCCATGTAACAGGTTTGCAACGGACCATACGCCCACTGAGCAGGCCATTCCCCTCCGGCTTCCGTAACGGTCAATGAGCCAGCCTCCTGCTGTAAACATAAATGCATACCCCACCAGGAAGGAAGTGTTGATCCATCCATATTGAACATCGGTGATATGAAGCTCTTTTTGTATCTGGATGATGGCAACAGAAAGCACCTGCCTGTCAAGGAAACTCAACCCTGTAGCAATAAACAAAAGCCCAGCAACAATCCATTTAAGTTTAATTTTTTTCATATAAGCTAACGCACTAAGTAATCGTGAACCAAAAATATAATAATCTTTTATAAAAAACAAAAACAATCTTACCGGATATTCATTTTTGTCATAATTTCTTAATATGGGCGTCCCAAATGTAGTAAATTTACACCCTGCCCCTTTATGAAGCAGGAATCAGCCGGCATATTCCTGATCCAAACAAAGGGAATCAACTTAGTGCGTTAAATTTATGAAAGCAGAAGACAAACACAAATTCTTAAAAATAAGCCAGGACATTATCCAAAAAATTGAAGCGGGTGACTATTTGCCCGGAGATAAAATTCCTTCTGAAAATGAAATTATCAGTAACTACCGGGTAAGTAACACAACCGCCCGGAAGGCATTGCTCGAAATTGAAACAAAAGGCTGGGCCCGGCGGATAAAAGGGAAAGGTACTTTTGTTCTAAACCGCACACAGGACCGGCATTTATTGCGGACACTTGGTTCCATCGGCGATACGCGTATCGGCTTTCACGAGAAATTAAAAGCGGAAGGATTTGAACCCAGGAATATCATCCTTGAGAAAACAATATTAAACGAAGGCGTATCTTCTGAAATAAATGGGAAACATTATATCATAGAAGGGCCGGCTTTACTGGTACGCCAGCTGCGGTGTGCCAATGATATTGTTATGAAAGACGAAACAAAATATATATCGCTGACGCTTTGCCCCAAAATAAATATATTGCCTACAGATATCTCTTACTATAAAATTTACGAACAAAGATACCAACTGGGCCAACTGCATATTACACAGACCTTAGGAACGGACATCTTTAAACCAGACGACCCCGAAAACAATTTTGAGTCCGATGTGCTGATCCCCGTATTCATTTTAGACAGTGCGGTGCTCACATCTAACGATAAAGTGGTTGAACTGGAACGTTCTTATTACCGCGGGGACAAATACAGGTTTGCAATAATAGCAGGCAATGAATTGTAATAATATACAGCTTCCTTTTAAAGAGGTCAGCAGTAACAGTATAGAAAATGCAGGGCTTAAAAATAGCCTTTAATGGCTTCCCATATTTTTTCTGCGATCAGTTGCATTCCTTTATCTGAAGGATGTGCCGCCACGCCCCGGTTTTCATACATCCCGGTAGCCTCATTGCCCGGATCAGCGGATAAGGCTGTTATACTTACAAGCGGAAGGTGGTTTTCCTGCGCATAGTTCCGGATCAGCCTGTTTACATTCCGGTTTTTCCAAAATCCGTCCACCAGCACTCTTTTGGCCTTTTTTCTCTCATCCAGGAAATTCAGTAACCCATCATAATATTTTATAAAATTGCTATCTGCAGCGGCTGCATCCTTAACGTTTTCACCAATCTTCATGATAATGATATCCGCATTCTTAAATACTGCAAGCTGCTCCGGATCATAGTTCCTATAGTCTCTTTCAAAATCAGCGATATTCCTGTGCTCAATTACTGCTTCCGGCTGTTTTTTAAGGATCTTTACCTGAAGACGGTGCAAAAAATCACTATCCGCCGCCGATGCGGCCATACCCCAGTTATGCTGCCATCCTAACGCAGGAGCAGGTGCATGTTGCAAAATACTGTTTCCTAATATCAGCACTTTAATGTGTTTTTTTACCAGGCCGCTTTGCCGGCTCTTTTTGGATGTGTTACAGGCGGGAAATACAACAAGAAAGCAGATACTAAAAAATAAAAAGCGCATACTGTATATATATTTTTTTGAAAGATTATGCCTGGGAACTAGGCACTACCGTACCAATTCTACAACGGAGAGCACCGGCAAATGATCTGAATAGTACCTGCCTTCCTGCTGATCGCTCAGGGTTGCATGCTGCAGCACTTTTACATTTTTGCTGACGAAAATATAATCAATCCTTGCACGAATGGGCTGGGTGCTTACAAAAAACCCGCCGGCCGAATTCACCGGTCCGTAGTGCGGCGTTTCGGTAATTAATAAAGCATCCCGTAAAGCGCCGTCTTTGGTCATGGTTTCATAAGCCGTTGAGGAAGGCATGGAATTAAAATCGCCGGTCACAATTACGGGCGTATTTTTGGCAATAGAGTCAATCTGATACCGCAATACTTCGGCACTTTTCGTCCGGGCTATTGCTCCCCTATGATCAAAATGGGTATTAAAAAAGAAGAACTCCCTGCCAGATCTTTTATCCCGGAATTTGCACCAGGATGCAATCCGGGGATAGTAAGCATCCCAGCTTTTGCTTTCTTTTATATAGGGGGTTTCCGAATACCAGAAAGTGCCTTTATCCAAAAGCGTATAAAGATCCTCCCGGTAGAAAACAGGGTTACACTCACCATTACTGCCCGTTACCCGTGGAACACCATACCATTTATAACCGGGCAGGTCTTTTTCCAGATCAGCAATCTGTGAGAGAAACGCTTCCTGCATGCCAATAATGCCCGCCTGGTGATACTTTATTAACGCAGCAACATTCGCCTTCCGGTTGTCCCAGTTATTGATGCTGTCAATCGTGTTCTTATACCGGATATTGTAGGTCATTACGCGCATTTCTTTTGCAGACTGCGCCAACGCTGCAGCCGGCAATAACATAGCCAATAAAAAATATCCAAATCCTGCAAGCTTTTCTATTTTTTTCATGTGATATAGATTATTAAAATACCTTTTACTACAATCTATCGCTCTAACGGGGCTGACGCGTAACTTTAGACGGATCCTTTATGTTCTTTATACACCTATAGCATGGAGCAGCCCTGTCAACACCCCTTTCTTATTCCTGTTAATGACAAGTAGTATAAATAAATAAAAATCAATGTCGTCCTGAGCTTGACGAAGGACATTAATATCTATCGCTTGAGGCTTCGTCAAGCTCTGCCTGAAAGCGCTACTTGTCATTTTAATGAACTTAATTTTCCTATTATTTATTCCTCAATCTGGCTACCTGTCATATTTCCCTTCTAAAAACACCTCTTTTACCGCATCAAGGTAATCATATCCATATTGCATGTCAGGCAAGAGATAGCTGCCTTCCACCCATTCGTTCCAGGCATTGATCGTGATCAGCCTGGGCTGGTCCGGGCGGCTGTCCGCGTAACTTTTGGCTTTTGACAGGAGGGCGGCAAAACTTTCAGGTGTATTATGGTAATGTACCACATCCTTCATTCCATAGGCGGGGAAACGCGGGGTATCATCCCAACCAACAGATACGCAGGGGAAGAACGGAACCTTCATTGCCTTATCCCACTGCTCCCTGATTTTAATGGAATTGGTACCGTATGTTATATAATCTTCCACGCGGCCACCCATGTTATAAAAGGTTACGCTGTTGAATCCTAATTTGTCAATACGGTCAGCCGCCTGCCTGCCTGATTCTTCAGACAGGTAGCCACCGCCACCGTAGATCTGCTGCAGGTGTAATCCCGGGAAACCGGCTTTCTTTACTTCAGTCCTGAAATAGTCCAATGCTTTACGGGTTTCCTCCACGCTGTTATTAAAGCTTTGCATCAGTTTTTCCTGGCTGAAAATAGCAAACACCGGTTCGCCATTGATCTTGAAATAATTGGGCTTGCGGAAGTATTGATTGATGACCCTGTGTACGATAATTTTGAAGTTTTCCCAATCAACAGCAGCATTCCACAACAGGGAGGTGTCTTTACCGTATTTATGGTAATTCCAATAGTTCTTTTTCACATCGTGGTTAGCCCACATTATGTAAAATTGCATCTTCTCATTATTTTTGGCTCCAAGGAACCCGTCATTAAGGGCGCTTTCCAGGTACGGACTTTTGTCATACCAATACCAATCGTAGATGAATATATTCACCCCGTGACTGGTAGCTGCATCGATCCATTTTTCCACTACTTTGGGATCATTATCCATTTCGTAGCCCCACAAGGGCTGTTTGGGTTGATAATGGCCTTCGAAACGGGGATTTCCTTTTTTAATCACTTCCCATTCTCCGATACCTTCGGGCCATAATAATCTTTGCGCCATCGTATCGTTGTGGCAGGAGGGCCATACATACGCGGCTACGTAATAGTTGCTCTTTTTCTCTACAACCTGCTCCTTATGTGTTTGCGAAACACATGCCGAAAGCCCTAACAGCGCCAGAGCTATATTCAGATAAATAAAGACGAAGAATGAGGGGGGAAGGAATATACGTATTGTTTTCATCTGATTTACTTTTCTTAAAATTATTATGCGGATTATTTCCGGTTAAAATGTTATGCCACGCCGGGATCAAATCATCCCCAACTAACGCAGCTTTAAATGGTTTTGTGCGGATGCAAATCACGGTATCGTATTTTGCCACGGATTCCATCATTCTGAAACGCAGAACGATGGAATTCGTGGCATTATGAACAAGAACCTTATTGACGGCCAGTTACAGTAAAAAACAAACGGATACGTTCGTCTTGCATCCCGATTCATTATCAGTTGTCGCTGCTCTTTGTCAGCTCTCTTATTTTGTAACCCAATTATTTTGAAATATAAATTTACAAGGATCATTGAATATCTTTTAGCAGGGAAAGTTATTTCAGCACACGCCTGACACCATTCAGCAGGCTGTCTTTCATAGGCAATGAAGGCGTTAGCCAGCCACCCTCGCCATATTCATTCCAGGCATATAAGATACCGATCTTTTCCTTTGTTGCAAAGCCGGCATTTTGCAGCAACCATTTTTTCAGGGACCCCACGGAGTGCATTACTGATTGCTCACCATACCCTACAAGCCGTTTTTCCCGGTCTGCACTATCGCTCCACGGACGAAGATCCCAGTTGAGGGTAGACACGGGAATATAGGGCAACCGGGTGTTCTTTAATCCTTCCCATATTTTATACTCTGCATCTGCCATCTGCCGTACCGGTGTCAAAAGCCCGGTTAAACCGGACCCATGGTAATTATAACCCGTAATCAGGTCAAAACCGCAATCCACCGCTTCCTGCACATCATTGAAGCCGGGCCACACGCAAACGCCGATCGTAAGACCTTTTGCTTCACTTTTTAAGGAAAGGAGCGCCTGCCGTAAGGCATGCTTCGATCCGAAATTTTCAAGCATTTTCCTGTACTCAAAAAAAACCAGCAGCGGCTTTCCGTTCACGGTTAAATACCCCGGTTCTTTTATGGCCTGTATCCAGTATTTTTTAATCCGGTCCCAGTTCTGGGGGTCAATATAATAGCCTTGATGATTGGCAACCATTAAATAAAATTTTAACCGGGAACGGTTGGGAGAGCGCAAATAAAGTTTGAGTGCATTGTTCATAGGGGGATCATCAGAATTGTTCTTATGATCAAAATACCAGCAAAAGCTGAAAAAATCAAGCCCTGCGTCTGCGGCCAGGTCAATTTGCTTTTTTACCAGCTCCGGCGTACTGGTAACAAAGCTTCCCCATATGGGCTTCCGTTCAGGAAAGTCATTAAAGGTTTCCCTGATATGCTTTGTCTTCCCTGTCCATCCATCAAAATAATAAGCGCCGATCTGAACATTGCTTTTATTTTCTGAAAGCGCAGCAGGTTGGTGCCTGCCCGTGGAGCAACCTGTGAGCATGCAGAAGATCATTAATACGGCAGCATGAAAAATATTTACAGTCATAATAAATCTATTTAAGTAACGATTCAGATATTGATCTCCCCTTGCAGCCGGCCAGTCATCCGCACAAAAGCTTCAGCGGCCTTCACGCCTAATTCCAATCCCCTGAAATTTTCCATAGTCCGGTGACCGCTGGCCTCAATTCCCGAAGGGTCCTGGCTCTTGTGGCAATAAACCGCTTTCCACTTCTGTTCAACTGTTCCGGTAATATCCACATAATCCGTAGGATGAAAAAGAGCCGTTTGCAACCCTGTTTGAACCTCATAAAAATAAAGCCCAAATTTCCGTTCCTCTTTCATCCAGGCCTGGATGGTCAATAAACCGGCCACCTGGTGGTCCGGGTGGTAATCGACCGGCCAGTGGGTGAATATAATATCGGGGCTTTCGAAAACGATCAGTTCCCGCATCTTTTTCAGCCACTCATTATTCACTTCCGTAGCGCCATCCGTCTGACCGGCAAATACAGGTTTCGCTTCCAGTATCTTGCAGGCATTTATTCCTTCCTGTGTTCTTATCCGGGCGGCTTCCGTATGTGAAGCGCCTGTAATACCCGCCTCACCTGCTGTTAAATAAATGATGGTCACCCTATGACCCGCACGTGCCAGGCGGGCCAATGTACCTCCGCAACCCGTTTCAGGATCGTCCGGGTGGGCGCCGACACAAACAACCTTTTTAGCAACGGCCTTCCTGCCTGGCTGTGCCTGTAATAAAGCCGGCAGCGATAAAAGCCCTACACTGGCAACTGTGTGCTTAATAAACCTGCGGCGGTTATTTTGCAGCGGCTTCATAAATTCCTTTCTGTTTTCCGGATATATACATTGTTATAACAACAAAGCAGGTTAATCCTGAATCCGGTTCTTTTTTTTATTTTACCAGCCGGACATCAGTAAGTACAAACCGGCTATCGTCATCAAGCGTTTTATTATAGAAAGGGCTGTACATTTTTGCCGTTATGATTTTCTTTTTCAAATCAAAATCTAACAGCCGTATATAGCCACCACCATCATCTTTACACTGGTAGTCCGATAAGATCTGGTAGATCCTGTTACCACCGGTACCCTTATCTTCCCTGTGGCTTGAGAAGCATACATGCCCACTCAGCACCATAAAGACATTCTTATGGGGCTTTATATATTTATCAAAAATATCAACCACTTTCATGTCGCCATAACCGGCGTTGGTTCTGGCAATCTCGCCTTTGGGTGTGAGATGATAATGCGTCAATACGATCACATTATATTTCGGGTGTTCTTTTATTACCTGGTCCATCCATTGTGCTGCCCCCTCGCGGGCGCAAAATTCCAGGGTTATTACCAGGAATTTCTTTTTGCCTGCCTTAAAAACCTGGTAAGAGTTGTCGCTTTTTCCTTCTTCATATCTTCCTTTTTGCAATGCAAACCTGGACACGGGGAAGTACTCATTGAATTTTTGTGTTTTTCTTAAATTGGCATTTACATTGCCCGGTGCCGCGCTACCGCTATTGTGCTGAACCGCCTGCCCATCATGATTTCCGAGCGTAATGGCATAAGGGATCTTTGCCTGATCCAGCACTTCAAACGCTTTTGCCGCCCGCTGGTATTGGGGAATGGTATCAAAATTCACCAGGTCGCCCACATGCAGCACAATAGGTATGTGCAATGAATCTTTTGCCTTAGCGATCCAATTCAGTTGTGCATTAAACATGTCATGGCGGCGGGTAACCGCTTCCTGTGTATCCGGAAGTACCGGGATGGTAAATTTTGAAGAAGCGCAACTTTGTAAAACAAAAACTGTTAAAATAATATTCAGAATTCGCATATTTTTTCTTTTAATCCGGGTTAACGAGTTTGTACGGTTCTGGTTACGTCCAGGCGCCGTCAATGCGGCAGCGACCGGTAATAATTGTTAAGCGCTTCTAATGAATCTAACTGATAGGATCTGTAAGAAGGAGTTACTGCCCAATCTTGCATATAGCCGGTAGCGCCTCCCAGCGGGTCAAATACCCACAAGGCGGACAATTGAACCGAGGAGCCCCTGATGGCATTAAGATATTCGGCAAATTTCTGCAATTTATTGCCTGTATAGGATTCCTGCACTCCAAACTCGCCAATAAATAAGGCCCGGTTAAAGGCATCTGCTTTTGCTTTGGCGCCGGTAATAATATTTCCGATGGACGTGTTGTATGAAGCAGCCCCTTCGTTATTAAGATAAGGATGGATCGTAATGGTTCCGAGGTTTCCATTCTGCCAAAGCATCATCGTTTCCAGTGCGCTTTTTGTATCTGCGCCCCAAATGCCGTAATAACGCGAATACGCGCCCCATGTAGAAAGCGTATTCCCGCTGAATAGCGCACGGTTGGGCAGTCCTAATTGATTTTCAAAAAAACGTACCAACCCCTGGAACTTATTGTATGCGGCATTTAGCTGTGTAGTATGCAAGGTATCATCCCAGGAGCGGGTGGCAGGTATGCCTCCCTGGCCGGTAGCACTGGTGATCGGATATAGCCATTTTTGCTGCTGAAAGCTCATCCCTGCCGGATCCGTTTTAATATTCGTTTCATTGCCGAATTCCCATGCCCATATTGTTTTGTTATTTCCATAGCGGGTTACCATTTTTTGTATGTAGGTTGTAATAAAAGCATTTGTCTTATTACCTGCCTCTTCCAAATGTGCCCAGGCCTTTACTTTTTCACCCACAAAATCCGAAATAGTGGAATGGTTCCAGAAAAAACAGGGTATTAATCCTACATTATGGTCACCTGCAAATTTTACAAACGAATCAAGCTTTAGAAAATAATCTGCTTCACTATTTTTATAATAGTTCAGATCATCGGGATAATACCCAAGCACACTAAAGCGAATAAATGGGATGCCGCGTGCTTCCAGTTGCCGGATGCCTTTTTTATAAGACGTATCGGAATGCGAAGCATTTATAATAACCCTGTAAAAAGCATCATAATAATTTACACCGGCGCCGTAGTAATCAGCTCCTCCTTTCTTTAGCCTGCCGGTAGTCGCGTCCAGGGTAAGTACATCAGCCGTTGTGGCAAGTGTTGCTACAGGGCCGGGCAATCCGGTTCCCGAACTGGTTCCCGATACATTCAGATTCTCCTTTAGCTGCCTGCTGCAACCGTAAAAAATGATAAGCAGCAATCCTAAAATAAAAAAAGTTTGTGTATTGCTCTTTGCAATTGTTAAACAGGTTTTCATCATATATAAGTTTTGAGGTGAAGTGAATAATATTCCCGTACGGAAAGCACAACGCTTCCGCTTTCCCTTTTGTGGAAAATATCGGATCTAACAGATGAGCAGGAGTTACCACCCTGGATTCTGAGTCATACCCGGCATGCGGATCGTTTCTCCCAGCGGTATGGGCATTAACAGGTATTTGGGTATGGCCATTTTGGGTTTTACTACCACAATACGCGTATTGCTCAAAGAGCCATCGGTCGCTTTTACCCAGCGCATCCCGGTTTTTATTTTTGACACATTTACAAAATAATCGCTCCCCCATCTTCTGGAATCATAATACCGGTCTTCTTCTATGGCCGTTTCTACCCTGCGTTCCCGCCTGATGCGCTCCCGGAATTCCTCCTTTGACAACCCTGCCGGCAGGTCAGGCATTTTTGCGCGTGCTCTTACGGTATTTACGGCGTTATAAGCAATAGTTGTGGGTCCATTGGCTTCATTTTCAGCCTCGGCAAGGTTCAGGTACAACTCACCAAGGCGGTAGATCCGGAACAGGGTTTTGCTGGTACCATTATTGCGCATGGCCGGATCTACATATTTTCTTAAGTAATAACCTGTAGGCGACCGTTGCTTAATGCCTGAGATACCATGTGCACCTCCTACAAAAGATTCAATATAAATCTGTGCGCCGTTTACTACACCAAAATAGGCACCGTTATACCAGATGGAGGCATAAAAGCGAGGATCGCGGTTCACATAAGGATTTTGATCATCATAGCCGGAAGCCGGGTTAATAATAGGCCTGGAGTGATCGGCATCATTATAACCCAGAATAGGTATGGTGCCATCTTTCATTTCGTAAGCATCCACCAGTTCCTGTGTAGGAGCACAGCCGGGCTTTTCGGAAGGAAAAGTCGGAATCATGTGCATCAGATAGGTAATAGAACCAAAGGCACGGTATGTCTGGGTTCCGTAACCATAGCTGTCTGTTGCTTCCAGGATGGTTTCCTTATCGCCGGGAGCAGCGGCCTTATCCGGCCGGGTCAGGAAATATTTTTCATAATCGGGATACAGGGCATAACCATTTGAGCTAAGCGCATCCACTGCTTCTTTTGATGCATCAGCAGCCGCTTTCCATTTTCCGGCATTATTATCCGGATTCCAAAGAGGGCTTGCATTAAATAAGGTGGCCATCGATTTTACAGCATATGCCACTGCCTTCGTCATCCTGCCCCTGTCTGGCTCATTTTCTGCACGTAATGGAAAAGATGCAGTAGCAATTGCCTCATCGCAATCTTTTACAATAAACTGTGTACATTCATCAAAACTGTTCCTTTTGATACTGCTAAAGTCCTGCTCTCCTACAAGATCTTTATCAATAATAGGCATAGGCCCAAACATTTTGATCAGATCCCAGTAATAATGGGCCCTCAGGGTTTTTGCCTCTGCCAGCAGCCGGGCGCGCGTTGTCGGGTCTGGAATATTTTGCTCCGTTACATTGTTGATAAATACATTGGTCTTCCTGATGCCCATCCAGTTGCGGGCATAGAGATCCATGTCATTATAAAGTTGCGTTGCGCTCCCCGCCATAAAGGGCATATTGCTGGCGCTGAAAGCATCATTATACCAGCTTTGCAACTGGTGCCAGCTATCTGTTGGCACCTGGCTATCTGTTGCATCATCTGTAAATGAAGAGAGAAAGGTATAATAATGATAGCCGTGGCCGTATTTGCGCACCCAGGCGTAGCAGGAATTTAAATAAGCCGGGGTCAGATCGGAGCTTTTAAAAACATCTTCCAGGCTCATTCTCCCATCGGGCGTTATATCCAGCGGATCTTTCTTGCAGGATCCCAAAAGAATAACAATGCCGATGCTAAGTATAAAAAGTCTTTTCATTTTTTTAAATTGATACATGATCAAAAAGTAACATTCAAACCAAAATTGATAATTTTAAGTACCGGATAGGTCGTGTTGCTCAACAGCTCGGGGTCCCAATCCTTGATCTTTTGTTTATCCCAGGTAAATAAATTCAAGCCATTCATATAAAGACGTACCTGGCGGGCGCTGATCTTAGATACCCAACTGGAGGGCAGCGATACACCAATTTCCACATTTTTGAGCCGTACAAAAGACCGGTCCTGGATGAAAAACGAATTGGTAGTATTACTTGCGGAAACATTTAAGGATAATGCAGGATACAGGATTTTTTCTCCGGAAGCTGCGCGTTCCGGCGTCCATGCCTGCTGATGGTACTTACGGAAATCATACCATTCCCAGGGCCCGTCGCCTCCAATAACCCCTGAAACCTTGCTTACGCCCTGCAATAAAAAAGATATATCAAAGATCTTATAATTGATACTGGTTGCCCATCCCCAGCTAAGTTTGGGTACATTGGAGTATCCAAGGGGCATTACATCTTTGTTATTAATGATTCCATCGCCGTTCAGATCTGCATATTTAAAATCGCCGGGACGGAATGCCTTTCCTTCACCATACACAATGCCTGCCTGGTCAATCTCCTCCTGGCTATTATAATAGCCCAGCACCTTGTAGCCCCATTGCTGCCCGATAGAATACCCTGTTTCCCTGTAAGGATAAGCGTAAGAAGAGTCCATCCGTAACTCGTCCCTGAATATTATTTTATTATCATTATAGGCAATATTGAATTTACTGACCAGATTCAGGTCCCTGTTAATAGATTTGTTATAGGTCATTTCCAGTTCCCATCCTTTATTATTGATCTTTCCCATATTATACGGCGCAATAGAAGAATTTGAAACACCAATTAACGTGGGTATTGTCTGCCTGTAGATAAGGATATTATCTCTATGTTCATTGAAAACATCAAAAACAATATCCAGAGAGCGGAACAAGCTTATATCCAGCCCCAGGTTTAATTTCCGGGCTGTTTCCCAGGATACGTTCGGGTTACCGAAAAACGTTTCATTGATCGTACTGTTATTCTGGGCAACGCCGGGTATAGGCCCACCACCGCCCCTGGATACATTATCCAGGTACAAAAAACGGGTGTCGCCAATTTTGTCGTTTCCTACCTTACCGTACGAAGCCCTTAGTTTAAAAGTATTCACAGTGGCCTTCAGGCCCTGAAAGAATGCTTCATTAGAAATGTTCCAGGCCCCGGAGTAAGAAGGGAAAAAACCATAGCGGCGGCCCTTTGCAAATTGCTCTGAACCGTTATATCCGGCATTAAATTCTACCATATAACGATTGTCATAGCCATAACTCAATCTTGATGCCAACCCTCTTACATTAAAAGGCAGGGGGTCAGAAGGTTTGATCATCCCCTGCTGCTGCCCTAAAATAAGCGCCCCTACATTATGTTTGCCAAAAGACCTGTTATAATTTATGTGCAGCTGCATATCGAAGAATGATTGAAAACTGGCACTGATACTGGTTGAAATAGGCGTATTGTCAAAATCGGACCGGATCCTCCGGTAATACACACTATCGAACCCGCTGCTGCCTTTCAGATTGGGATCAATTACCTGCTCCCAGTACTGATGCTGCATGGCACCATTGAGGTAATGCATGGACCGCGTATCAAAAGAAGCCATTACTTTCGCAGAAAGCCCCTTGGTTATAAGTGCACTAAAGTCCTGCTCCATACCCCAGGTAGCCGTAACGCTGCTGCGCGTTTCCCTACGATAGCCGGTCCGGTTAATCTCAGCCCAGGGGGATTCCTGATAACTTCCGCTACCAATCAATACCTCTCCTCCCGGCGTTAATGGCCCGGGCATGGTAACCGGCCAAAGCTGCAGGGTTCTATGTATGATTTCAGGAGCAATTTGAGAATTTGAAGTGAACCGCCCATCAACATAAGGCCCGTTCACCTTTTCCAGCCAGCCGGCAGCGTTTAAAAACGTCTTCAGGGTTTTTGATTTATTTAAAACCGCATCAATATTAGAGCGGAAATTATAACGCTTCATATACGCTGCGGGATCCCAGCTCTTAGGTTCCGGGTCCACCTTAAATTGTCCACCCTGGTCTAAATAGCCAATGTTTACGAAGTATCCTACGTTTGATCCCTTTCCATTGAGTGTAAGATTATAGCGGGTTTGCGGTACCCATTTATACAAAAGTTTATCGACCCAGTTATTGTTGGGATAAGCCTCCGGCCAATCCTGCTTCTGAAAACGCTCCAGTGCATAGTCGGAATAGGGCGGAGAATCATTAGGCCCGGGATTGGGATTGTCATTATGCCATGCCTGGTTTTTCAGCTGCGCCCAGTCATAGGAGCTCATCGTTGTCGGCCACCTCGTAAAGGTCTGCCGCCCGCTTTCCACATTAAGTCCTATAGTAGGCACCAATTCTGTGCCTCTTTTTGTAGTAACCAGGATCACCCCGTTTGCACCGCGTACGCCATATAAAGCTGTAGCGGAAGCATCTTTCAAAATGGTCACCGTTTCCACTTCATTAGGATCTATGGAATTGAGTTCGCGCTCCACTCCGTCTACCATAATTAGTGGCGCCTGACCATTTAGCGTTCCTCTGCCCCGCATAAAAAGCAAGGTTTCATCGCGCCCCGGCTCTCCGCTTCTTTGTTGGGCGATCAAACCCGGTAAACGGCCGGTTAGCGCTACTGCAAGGTTTGCCGCAGGGCTTTGCTTTATTTCTTTTGTAGTGATGGTTGCAACTGAGCCGGTAAGTGTTGCCTTGCGTTGTTTTCCATAAGCAACCACCACTATATCATCTTCTGATTTTGCTTCCTCATAGTACATCGTAATCCGGAATTCCTTCTGGTTGCCCACAGCAATTTCCAGGGATACCATTCCGACCCTCGAAAACACCAGGTAATCTTCAGGATCTGCGCTGATGCTAAACACCCCGTTGCCATCTGTTGTGGTACCGATCGGCTTGCCTCTTATACCCACCGATACGCCTGGCAATACATTTCCTGCACTGTCCTTAACAACGCCGGTGATTTTTTCAAAAATAGCTGCTCCACTGCTTAACAATATTAATTTACCCGTTGTAATGCGGTAACTGTACGCTGTATTCTTAAGCAACTGCTCCAGCAGCTCCGGAACCTCCATATCTTTTACATCAAGGCTTACCTTAACATTGTTCAGCCGGTTGCTTTCATGATAAAGAAACCGGTAATCCGTTTGTTTTTCAATAGATTTAAATATTTCACGGATAGCCGTTTTGTTGGCAGAGATGGTCACTTTATTCTGCGAAAAACCTTTAGCGGCAGCCTGTACACAAAACAGGGTTAACATCGCAATAACCAACTTCATAACAAGCAGGATTTTCATTTTCCTATTTGCTCCACAACAAATGGCAGCAATAGCATTTTTTTGCATAAATTGCAGTTCTTAAAGATTAAAAATAATGGGACTGGTTTGCAAAGCATGCCCCAACGTTTTTGATTTTCCGGGGGAGATGTTGACGCATCTCCTCTTTTTTTGTTGAACGATTCCTATATCATTGTATGTCTATTTAGTTATTACTACTTGATTGTTCTGAATGCTATAATTAAACCCGTAAGTGAACCGCAGCGCTTCCAATGCCTCCTGAAGGTTTTCATTCTGAAAGACACCGGTAAACCGCTCCTTTAACAGGGAAGTGTCCTCTATGATAATTCTGGCATGAAACCACTTATTCATTTTCTCTGTTAGTTCTGCAAAATTTTCATTCTTAAACACCATTTTATTCTGGATCCAGGCAATTTCAGGAATCAGCCCGCTTTGTTCTTCAACGGCAAGCGTATCCAGAACAAATTCCGGAACCGGTGCCTGCTGTCGTAGTTGAACCGGTGTTTCACCGGTGTGAACGGTCACCTTTTCATTGGGCTTCATCAAAAGCCGTTGTTTTTTACCATTGATACGGGCCGAAAGTTCAATGGAGCCTCTTACCAGGGCGGTTTCTACCTGGTTATCGCCCGGGTAGGCGCATACATTAAATGCAGTACCTTTTACCATTACATCCACCTTTCCGGCATGAACGATCATTGGCAGTTCTGCTTTATGCACCACATCAAAAAAGGCCTCTCCTGTAAGGTAAATTTCCCGGTTACTTTTTCCAAAACCCTTATCAAACGTAAGCCGGCTGTCTTTATTCAGCCACACTTTGCTGCCATCCGGCAATAGCGTTTCAATGCGCTCATTTTTTGAGGTAACAGCACCGGGAGTATTACCCGGCAGCAATGCGCCCTGTCTTTGCTTCACAGTAAAAATGCCAAACAATCCTGCCACCAAAGCAACCAAACCAAATACCAGCACAGGGTTCAGCATCCTGCCCTTTTTAAGGGGTTTGCTATCGGGCGGCCCTACCTGATCTTCAGGTGCGCCCTGCCCCCGCAACCGGTCAAGCTGCTGCTGCCATTGCTGCTCCAGCCTGGCATTAGCTGAAGGAGCTGTTGGTATCCGGCTATTGAAATATTTTGTATATAACTCAACCCTGCCCGCCAGTTCCGGGTTTTCCAGCAGCAGCTGTTCCAGTTCCCTGATCTCATCAAGCGTTGCCTCGCCAGCCAGCTTTCTTGCCAATAAAAACCAAAATCTTGAAGACATTTTATTCTAATCTCTTATTATGAGCAGGCAGCATATAAAAATCCCCTAAAGGCTTTTTTATTTTTTTAGTGCAAATGCTACATACTCATCTCCGGATACTGTGCCAATTTTGCCGCCACCGCAGGCAATGACGATGTACTGAACGCCCTGCACCATATACGTTGCGGGGGTGGCAAAGCCCGCGGCCGGCAGGTCCGCCTGCCAGAGCTGTTTTCCGCTGCGTTTGTCAAAGGCGCGGATCTTTTTGTCCCTGGATGCTGCAATAAATACCAGTCCGCCTTTTGTAACAACCGGGCCGCCATATCCTTCTGTTCCTGTAACCGGGATCCCTTTACGGGTAAGTTCGGGGTATTCCCCAACCGGCACCGTCCAAAGCCGTTTACCAGTGCTTAAATTCACCGCATTTAAAGTACCCCAGGGTGGCCGGATACCGGGATAGCCGTTTTTGTCAAGAAACTGGTTGTAGCCGGTCATCATATACGGAACCTGATCCAGTATACTACCGGAATCTCCCGGCGCACGATCATGCGGATCCGATGCAGGTTCCTTATCCTGTTTATGCGTAATATATGCAACCAGTGCCTCTATTTCTCCGGGCGGCAGACTGGCAAAAGAAGGCATCCGGTTACGGCCCTGCCGTATCAGTCCTTTTATTACTGCCGGTGTCAGCCGTTCTGCAATATTTACCAGCGAAGGAAATGAAGCGCCATCCCCCCGAAGGTCGGGCCGGTGACAAGCAGCACAATACCGGTTATACAAACGTTCCCCGGCCGGTGCGCTTTGCACAGGTATATCCGTCATGGTAAGCGACCAGGGAAGCTCGCTGCTGAACACATACAGAACTGATGATTCCGGGTCAACCGCAGCTCCGCCCCATTCACCGCCCCCGTCAAAGCCCGGGAAGATCCAGCTTCCTTCCTTTGAAGGCGGATCGAATTGCTCATGATACCTGATTTTACCGAACTTTTCAGCTAAATCCGCCTTACCGGCTTCATCGGTACTAAAAATATCTGCGGCAGTAAAATACTGCCGTGCAAAAGGCTCCGGCAGCGTGGGCACCGGCTGTGTGGGCCAGGGCTCCTCTCCCGGCAATCCCTTTGTAGAAACAGGCATTTCCTTTATTTCAAAAACCGGTTTACCGTTTGTCCTGTCCAGCAAAAAAATGGTTCCCTGCTTGGTGATCTGCGCCAATGCTGCGATCTTTTTCCCGTTCACCTCCACCGTTACCAGGTTGGGGTTTGCGGGCAGATCCCGGTCCCAAAGATCATGATGCACGGTCTGGTAATGCCAGAGATAGCTGCCGGTTAAAGCATCTAAGGCAATAATGCTGTTTGCAAAAAGATTGGTACCCTGCCTGATCCCTCCATAAAAATCGCCCGCTATTGAGCCTGTAGGTACATATACAATTCTGCGTTGCTCATCCAGCGACATACCGGCCCAGCAGTTAGCGCCTCCTAGCTTTTTCCAGGCCTCTTTATCAGGCCAGGTTTCATAGCCTTTTTCCCCGGGGTGGGGAATGGTGTGAAAGGTCCAGCGGAGGCTGCCGCTCCGCACATCATAAGCGCGTATATCGCCCGGGGCGGCATCAGCCGTTTCTGACACCCTTGATCCAACGATCAGCAGTTCTTTATAAATAATACCGGGAGTGGTACCCACAACATAAGGGCTGGGGCCTGCATCCCGCCCCAGGTGCTCTGAAAGATCAATCCAGCCATTATGCCCAAAGCTCCTGATCAGCTTACCTGTGCCGGCTTCAATAGCCATTATCTTTTTTCCCACATTGTAAAAGATCCTGCTATCGCTCCCATCCGTCCAATAGGTTACTCCCCGGCAGATGTTAAAGCTTCCCTGCTTTTGTCCCCCGTTATCCGGATCTTTTCCGGCCGGATCAAATATCCAGCGGGGTTTACCGGTTGCCGCATCCAAGGCAAATAATTTTGAAGCCGGTGAAACGCCATACAGGATCCCGTTCACCACTATCGGGTTGCATTGGATCTGGCTCCTGCCCAGTGTATCCTTATCATGCGTACTGAACCGCCATACTTCCTGCAAGTTGGCCACATTAGCGGTATCCACCTGGTCCAGGGAACTGTAACGCATGCCGTCTTTGGTACCTGCATAGTTTTCCCATTTTGTATAATCAGTTGAATCGTTCTTACAGGAACAGAATGCCAGCACAATAACAGGGAGCAGCCTGGCAATACGGATAAATTCTTTGCGAAACGGGATCATCTGTCTTTTGAGGGGTCTTTAGGATTAATGAACCAGGTTAAACAGGCGGAAGTTGCATCCCAGGTATTTCCGGCTGAGGCAAAGTCCGTAAGCACCAGGGGTTCTTTTACATACCCGCCCCCGATAATTTCTTTTAAAAAGGAGATCCTGATCCGTTTACAATTATGAATGGCAAGCTGCATACCCGTTTATTTCCTTATAGGAGCGGTATGCAAATAAAAATCCCCTAAATGCTCTCAAAAAAAAATTCCGCTACCGTTGGTGTTGAGCACAGCCTATGCGCGAGGGAAAGACACCAACGGCATAACAGCAAAACCATCATACTTCATCAGGTTTGCTGTTGAACTGCCGCATCACTTCCATCTTCTGCCGCCACAAATGGTTGCTCTACTTTTCATTCCTGCCGGCAATTGTCGTTTACTTATGCTCCGAGCCTACAGCTCTCCGTTTTATTATTGTCATCTTAGCTACGAACTTCAGTTCGTAGCTAACACATTTGGCCGAGGCTACGCCTCTTCATCACTATAGCAATTCCCAAACAATACAGGGATGTTGTTGAATAGTAGCACAACAGTTGAAGAGTGCGACGCAACGAAAGCCCGATAGCAGCACTACAGACGGGTTTATAATTAAAGCCTTACTAAATGATTCCTATTAACCGATCATCTCAAAGCGTACTGCTTTTGTTATACGCCGGGTAGCAATAGCCATTTGGGCGTCAATCGTTTTGACAGAAATATTAAGGATCGAGGCGATCTCCTTATAGCGCAGCTGCTCCTGCTTTACAAGCAAATAGATCAATTTACAGCGGGGCGGCAACTGCTCGACAGCCTTCTCATATTGCCGTATCATTTCATTATTCAACAGCGACTCCTCCGGGTTTTTTTCAACAGCAGGAATCAACTGCAACTCCATATCATTTACCGAAAAAAAACGGATGGACCTGGTTTTGCTCAATTCCCTGATCGACAGGTTTTTTGTAATGATATACAGATAGCTGTTCAGATTTTTAATATCCAGCAAGCGGGCCCGGTTGTTCCAGAGAACAAGAAATACTTCAGCCACTACATCCTCTGCGGCCTCATTTGTTTTTACAATAGACAGGGCAAAACGTTTTAAACGTTCATAGAAATGTTTAAACAACAGCTCAAAAGCATCCTGCTTTTCAAAAAGAGCCACGCGCTCCATGTTGATTCTTATCTCAAAATCAGAAAGCATCTATTACAAGTTTAATACTTTTAACAGCATCCGGGCAAGTTCGCAGTATTTCCACAAACAGTCCTCTTGTGGTATATTACATTTGCCTTAATTTTTCAGGAAGTCCTTTATCTTATGCAATAATGCAATCGTTCTATCTGTTGAAAAGCAATCACGGGCCTGCGATGCCGGCCAAAAACATTCCTTCCTGATAAACGTACAGATCAATAAAATGGCAACCGTTATAAATAAAGCTGTTACTAACCGTTGGTTAAGTTAAGCAATATTGCCGGGCCAACCATCCTGTACCATCCTGAAAATATAATTTTAGAAAGACATTTATTATCATTGTACTTTAACTGTTCCAAGAAATTATAAAATAACATTGCCACTATGAATCGAATCATTTATTGCCTGGTGTGGATCTTTGCCGCTGTTCCTGTTATTGTAAAGGCACAATCACCCGGGAGGGCAGATGATCTGCAATGTGAACATTTGCAAAATCCCCTGGGTATTGATAATCTCCAGCCACGTTTCAGCTGGGTGCTGCTTGATGATACCCGGGGTGCCCGGCAGACCAGTTACCAGGTAATCGTGTATAAGGAAAACGGCGAAACAATATGGGACTCCGGACCAATTGCATCAGGCGATCATCTTGTTACCTATGCAGGCAAAGCCCTGGAGCCGTTTACAAAATATACCTGGAAGGTACTGCTTACTGATAAAGATAATCATCCTTATCAGCCGTCAGCAACTGCTTCTTTTGAAACAGGCATGCTGCAAAAACAGAACTGGAAGGGCAGCTGGATCAGTGATGGTACAGACATTCACCTGAAGCCTGCCCCCTATTTCAGAAAATCATTTATGCTTGGCAAAGCCATAAAATCAGCAAGAGTATATATTGCAGCAGCGGGGTTATATGAGCTTTCCATTAATGGCAAAAAAATCGGCGATCATCAGCTGGATCCTATGTATACACGTTTTGACCGAAGAAATCTTTATGTAACCTATGATGTAACGAATGAGCTGCAATCCGGTAACAATGCAATAGGGCTTTTATTAGGGAATGGCTGGTACAATCATCAGTCTACCGCCGTATGGGATTTTCATAAAGCACCCTGGCGCAACCGGCCGGCTTTCTGTTTAGACCTCCGCATTACCTATGCTGATGGAAGCATTGAAACAATTACTTCTGATAAAAGCTGGAAAACAGCATTAAGTCCTGTTATATTCAACAGCATTTATACCGGTGAGCATTATGATGCGCGGCTGGAAATACCAGGATGGAACAGGGCTGATTTTGTGGACACTACCTGGAAGCCGGTCATTATAAGATCCGCTCCTTCCGGGCACATCGTGGCCCAGACCTTATACCCCATTCGTGCTGTAGAAAAAATTCCGGCAAAAGCAGTAAAAAAATTCAGCGATACCAATTATGTATTTGATCTGGGAAGGAACATTGCAGGCATCAGTGAGTTGACTGTTTCGGGGAAGGCTGGTACCATTATCCGGTTGATCCATGCGGAAAAGATCCATCCTTCCGGCCATACAGATCTTTCCAATATTGATGTGCATTATCGCCCTACAGATGACAGCGACCCTTTCCAGACAGATATTTTTATTCTTAAGGGCGCCGGTACCGAAACCTTTAAACCCCGTTTTAATTACAAAGGGTTTCAGTATGTAGAAGTAGTCAGCAGCGCTCCTGTTCAGCTGGACAAAAACAGCCTGACCGGCTATTTTATGCATAGTGCTGTTCCGGAAATCGGTCAGCTGCAAACCAGCGATCTGCTGATCAATAAAATATGGCAGGCAACTAACAATTCCTACTTATCCAATCTGTTTGGTTATCCGACAGATTGCCCGCAACGCGAAAAGAACGGCTGGACCGGCGATGCCATTATTGCGCTGCAAACAGGGCTTTATAATTTTAACGGCATTACCGTGTATGAAAAATGGCTGGCAGATCACCGGGATGAGCAGCAGCCTAACGGGGTGCTTCCCTCTATTATACCCACCGGCGGCTGGGGATATGAATGGGGGAACGGGCCCGACTGGACAAGCACCATCGCCGTTATTCCCTGGACATTATATGAATTTTACGGGGATCTGAAACCACTGAAAGACAACTATGAAAACATAAGGTCTTATGTAAGCCACATCAATGATCTTTATCCGGGGGGATTAACCACCTGGGGGCTTGGCGATTGGGTACCTGTGAAGTCCAAATCACCGGTTGAGTTAACCTCTTCCTTATATTATTATGCGGATGCAACTATACTTGCAAAAGCTGCAAAACTACTGGGCAAAACAGAAGATGAGAACAACTATTCAGCCCTGGCAGAAAAAATAAAAAATGCCATCAACAAAAAATATCTGAACACCACAACCGGCATTTATGGAAGCGGGCTGCAAACAGAGCTAAGCACCCCGGTATACTGGGGTGTGGTTCCGGAAAATATAAAAGCCAGGGTGGTGGCAAACCTTGCAGAGAAAGTGAGAAAGGACGGCATGCAGTTAGACGTAGGCATATTGGGCGCTAAAGCAGTACTGAATGTTTTAAGCGAAAATGGCTATGCAGACCTTGCCTACCAGCTGGCCTCAAGGAAAACATATCCCTCCTGGGGATGGTGGATGGAGAACGGAGCCACTACGCTTTATGAGAACTGGAAAGTAGACGCAAAGAATGATGCTTCCTTAAACCATATTATGTTTGGCGATATCGGTGCCTGGCTGTATAAGGCATTAGGTGGTATTTTCCCTGATGCTGACCTGCCCGGTTTTAAGCACATTCTGCTGAAACCCAATTTTGTTACAGGCCTTAGCCGGTTCAAAGCCTCTTACTACGGGCCACAGGGGCTCATCCGCTCTTCCTGGAGGCAAACAGGCCGTTCCGTGCATTTTGAAGTTGTGATCCCGGCCAACAGCACAGCAACATTTTATATTCCCCGGGAATGGAAACTGAAAGAAGCCTCAAAAATGCCGGGCGCACCTAATAAAGATGGCAGCTATGAGCTGTCATCCGGTACGTATTCCATACAACTACAAAAATTATAACCTATTAACATGGACTCAGCAAATGACCTGCGCTGTATGAATGACTCAGAACATTTTGGTGGTACTCCGGTGGCACTCCCGGGGAATAAGCATTAATTGCTCTAAAGTAAATATGTGCCGGGGAAATGATTTACAGGTCAGGAAAGAGATTGACGATAAGCCTCTGTTTTGAGATAATTATATTATCCGGTTATATTAAGGCAATAAACAACAGGAAACAGGGAATTATACTGTTTGTCATTAAGCAACAGTCCAACTGTTTCTGGTATAATGCTTCCGATAGCTCGGAATAGGGGATAACCAAAAAGTCGGTTTATAACAGATTGTCGTTCTGAACCTTTTTCAGAATCTGTTGACAAGCAATCGTTATTTTAGATGCTGAAATAAATGCAGCATGACAAAAGGGCTTTGGGGTCACCTTCACAATTGGTATTACTTTTGTTTCAGCGAAAGATTTAACAATAAACGGGGCATAAAATATGAAACGATTGAATGTATGTACAGTAATGATTTTACTGGCCATAGTCATTGACGCAGCTTGCAGCAAAGAAAAACCTGCAAAAGAGCATTTTATTGGAATCGATGGTATTTCATTTGAAAATTATCCGAAAGTAGATGGATCTACGTCTTCCTATGTACTGAATATGATGGTGGCCTGCAAACAATTGAGCGTGCCTTATAAGTGGAGTGGAGCGGATACGTTTATAGAATGGAGCATACATCCTGTGTATGATAAAATACCAAAGGAGCGCTGGCCCTTTTTCAGTGAAAAAATAAAAAGTTCCAAAACCCACACCGCATTTCTGAACCTGATTAATGGTAATGCGGATATAATCATAACGAGCAGCACCGCTTCTCCGGAAGAGAAAGCTTACGCGGAAGCGGCCGGAATCATACTAACAGAAACTCCAATAGCTTCTGATGCTTTTGTATTTGTTTTGAACAAAAACAATCCCGTAAAATCGCTTACGGCAGATCAGATCCGGAAAATATATACCGGCGAAATAATTAACTGGTCTCAGATAGGTGGCAAAAATGCAGCGATAAAAGTATTTACCCGACCGCGCAATTCAGGTAGTGAAGAGGTGTTCAGAAGCCTTGTAATGGACGGCATGGAACCAGCCGATTTTCCGGAAAGCGCCATAGGAGGCATGGCGGGTGTTTTTACTGAAGTGCGTAATTTTGAGAATGCCATATGCTATACATTCAATAACTATAAAAATTTACAAGCGCGGGTGCCGGACAGTGAAGTACCCAAAATAGCCATTGACAATATTTTTCCCAGTGAAAAAACGATTGCAAACGGAACATATCCTTTTATAACTAAATTATATGTCATTATCCGTTCTGATTTAGATCACAACACAATGGCTTATAAATTATATGAATGGTTACAATCGCAACATGCAAAACCAACCATTGCAGAGTGCGGCTTTCTTCCGGATTAGTATCCATTCCGGACGCAGCAAAGTAGAGTAACAGGAGATGTATACGAACCATCTGAAAGCGGGATCCTTCTTCTCATACGGAAGTGACATTTTAATCAGGCCGAAAAGTTTCCCGAAGACACAACGCTTTTTTTGTTAGCCTGCAATGAGTTTCACTTGTGTGTTATGTCCTGCTGTTCCGAACCTTCGCAACGCAGACTTCCGCCATTAACGGAAGCGCAGATAGATGGTTGTTTGCGTTGTTCTGCGGGAATATTGAAGAGCACGGGCCCTTTCTTTTGGTTCTTCCTGGAAATCCGGGTGGTGAGAATACCTTATCCAAAAATAGATCCAGCTGCTTTTAGGGATTTTTAATGCTCCGGCAACTTAGTCCTAATGCTTTAGTCCATAATAAATTTCACTTGATTAGGCTTCGTCAAACTGCTGCTAATGACAAGTGGTTTAAATATGAAAATCAATGTCGTCCTAAGCCCGCCCGGATGACCCGGTCGGACGAGCCTGACGAAGGACATTAATATCCATCGTCCGAGGTTTCGTCAAGCTCTGCCTGACAGTGCTACTTGTCATCCGAATGTTCGGATTTAAAGAACTTACCTTTCCTCTTATTTGTGCCTGTTAATGGTAAGTATTATAGTATTTGTTACCCTGGCCGTATTCCGCTGAAAGCGGAAGGGTCTCCTGATTGCTAAGATCAACCGATTATCCAGAGATGTTTCGGCTGCGTTACACTCCGCTGCCAATGCCAGATGTGTTATTGTTTTGAAAATCAATCCTTCTTTTTTGTCATGCCGTTCCGATAGTTCGGAATTGTTTCGGTATCTATTTATTGCTAATCGGGACCCCGGAACAAGTCCGGGATGACATCTTCAGGGTGGACCCCGTAAGAATAATTGTTATTGCCTCATCCGAACTTTCGGATGATCTTGTTTTTACAAATGGAAAACTCAGCATGACGACTCTTTATTTACCTGTCATTTCAATAAACTTAACTGTAACGCTTTATGGTTGGCTCAGCCTGACATACCTTCACCTGGTGCAATTTAAAAGAATCTAAATGGCATTACTTATCGAACCAATGCTATATTTATGCTGAATTCCTTCCGGCATTAATAATTCCAAAGGAGCAGCGCATCACCAGTTTTCCAAGCACTTCGTGCAGGCTTTCTTCTTTATCGTCATTACCCTCACGCAATTGCACCAGGGCGTATTGTTGAATAGTTACCAGCGGCATCACGATCCGCTCACGCATGCGGATGGATAATTTATCTACCGGATAAGAGGCCATTAATGTATCATGTCCCGTTAGTTTATAAATATATTGCTTGGTTAAAACAAATTCATCATAAATCATTTTCCAGATATCACCAAATTGCTGATCCTTTGCGATGTAAGCCGTTATGGGGAAATAAGATTTGCTCATGGCCATTTCGCAATTATCCAGCAGGGTTTTAAAGTACAGCGAGTCGTTATATAATTGCTTCAGTTCATCAAAGCGCCCGATATATTCCATTTGTTTTAACGCAGTGCCCACACCAAAGAAACCGGGCACATTTTGCTTCAGCTGGCTCCACGCACCCGAGAACGGAATCGCACGTAAATCGCCCAGTGAAATAGAAGTCTGTTTGCCCCTTTTGGCTGGCCGGCTGCCAATATTTGTTTCGCTGTAAAAACGCAGGGGGCTTATTTCATACAAATAATTGGCCAGTTGCGGATGGTTCTTCAGTTTTATATACGCATCAAACCCGTATGAAGAAAGCTCCTGCAATAACTGCTCCTGCTTGCCGTTTAACGGCGGATAGCGATCCGAAAAAAGGGAGCTGGACACACCAGCGTTAATTAATTGCTCTATGTTAAACTGGGCAGAGTCAATAATACCGAAATTAGCGCTTACGGTTTGGCCCTGTATGGTCAGCTGAATTTCTTTGTTAGAAATATTCCGTCCCATAGAGGCATAGAACTTATGTGTTTTTCCGCCACCGCGGGAAGGAGGCCCCCCTCTTCCATCAAAGAAAATAACATCAAAGCCGTATTGCCTTGTGATCCGCGTCAGCTCTTCCTTTGCCCGGTAAATGCACCAGTTGGCCATCAGGTAGCCGCCATCTTTGGTACCATCAGAAAAGCCCAGCATGATGGTTTGCGTTTTGCCACGGCGGCCCAGATGTGCCTTATATTCCGGAAGGGAATACAGGGTTTTCATAATATCCCCCGCATTTTGCAGATCATCAATTGTTTCAAAAAGCGGAACAATATCCACATTCATTTCCTGGCTGCTGATGCCGTTCAGTTTAAACAAACCAATTACTTCTATAATGCTCAGTACACTGGTGGCATGGCTGATAATATATCGGTTACAGCCCTGTTCCCCGTTCGACTTTTGTATAGAACAAATGGCGTTTACGACTTCAACCGTATCTCTTACAACATCATCTTTGAATATGGAAGAAGCGCCAAGCGGTTTAAGGTTCAACAGTAATTTCACCTTTTCCTTCTCTCCCAGGTCATCGTAATTCTCCGGCAATATGCCCGACTGTGAAGCTGCTACCTGTGAAAATACTTTTTCATGTATAGAGCTGTCCTGTCTTATATCCAGCGATGCAAAATGCAGCCCGAATATTTCAATTTTGCTGATCAGGTCCTGTATCCGGGACACAAATAACCCGTTGGCCCGCTCATTAACGATTTTCTTTACCCCTTCCAGTATGGATATAATTTCTTTATCGGTTATTTTGGCTTCATGCCCCGGAATGAATACCTCCTCATACAGGCGGCGTTCCAGATCGCTCATAATGTCTTCTACATCATGAAAAGTCAGCCGGCGTTTTAGCCTGCGCACATCAAAGTAATAGCATTTCAAAATAGCCGCGCGTAGCGCCGCAGCTACCTGCAGCGTGGTATCAGTAGTAACAAAAGGATTTCCATCCCTGTCGCCACCGGGCCAAAAGCCCATTTTTATGAGTGTATGCTTGTCTGTAGCAACATCCGGGAACTGGTTTTTTAACTCGCTGAGAATACGGCCTGCTGCCGGATAAAAAACATTTTCAAGATACCAGATAAGACTTACCGCTTCGTCAAAAGGCGTGGGTTTGTTTTTTTTAAAAAAAGGCGTTTTACCCAACTGCTGTAACAGTGTATTTATTTCACTGGCATCATTTTTAACCAGGGCATTGCTCAGGTCCCTGATAATACCCAGCACAGAACCCGGATAAAACTGGGTAGGATGCGCTGTTAGCACCAACCGCACGCAAAAATCTTCCAGCACTTTATCCAACTGAGCCTCCTTGTTATTTTGAGCTACTGCAGACATCAGCTGTTTTAACGTACCGGGGCCATTAAAGTCATTTATTTTTTTATAGGAGGCATCTTCCAGTGCATCAAATAAAACCACCTGGCGCTCTACATATTGCACCAGCCGGAACAATAGATCCAGCCGCTCCCTGGGCGTGGTAAAAGAAGTGTGCCGGCTAAAAAAATCTTCCAGAATTTCGACAGGGCTCAGCCCTTTTTCATAGCCCTCTTCACACATATTGGACAGCAGTGATAATAAAATCCCGGTCTTTTCAATTTTATGAAAGGGTAAAGAAGTAAATAAACTATTGTATAATTGAAATCGAACGCCAACATCATTCTTAAAGCGCTGAACGGACTGACTCGCTACCACATCCATGTCAATTATTGTTTAATTTTAGTAATTAAGTTCCTGAGCAAAGCAATGGAATTAAATTCCCGCTTTATTGCATATCCGGAAAAAGATCAGCGTTGAAGATACAGGATTTTCGCCAATAGCAGGGGTAGTTATTAACCATTTAATAATTTATTTATATAAATTTCAATAACTGCTTATACCTGTTATAAATTATCTAAACAGAATAAAACGGCATTTTAGCAGCGGCTACCGGTCCTGCCCTTTTACTAAAAAGAATTGCCATAAAAAAAACCTCACCGGGGTACGGTGAGGTTTTAAGCATTTTATCAAAAAAACATTACGCTTCTTCCTTGTTTTCGTCTTTTGCATCAGTGGCAGGAGCCTCTTCAGCTTTTGGAGCTGCTTCCTCTGCGGCTTCAGCCGGTGCTGTTACCGCTTCAGGCGTTACAGTGGTTTCTTCTGCAGTCTTTTTCTTACCGCTTCCACCACGACGGCGGGTACGTTTTCCGGCAGCTTTTTCTTCACCACCTTTACCGTAAATTTCGTTGTAGTCTACCAGCTCGATCATTGCTTTTTCAGCAGCATCACCAGGACGGATGCCCAGTTTAATGATACGGGTATAACCGCCGGGGCGCCCTCCTACTTTTGCAGCAATATCACCAAAAAGCTCTTTTATAGCTTCTTTATCCTGTAAGTGACTGAACACGATACGACGCTGGTGAGTGGTATTTTCTTTACTTTTTGTAATCAGGGGTTCAATATACACTCTCAGCGCTTTTGCTTTTGCAACAGTAGTTACAATGCGTTTGTGTGTAATTAACTGGCAGGAAAGATTGCGTAACAAAGCATCTCTGTGTGCTTTGGTACGGCTTAAGTTTTTGATTTTGTCTCCGTGACGCATGACATTTGGATTTGAGATCTGAGATTTGAGACCTGAGATTTGAGACCTGAGATTTCAAAGTCAAACCGGTTAAAAAATTCGGCTACACCGTGTCAAGGAAATGTAACCTACTATACACAAATTGGAAAATTTGGGGATTGGAAAATTTGGAAATATTTTAATTGGAGCAGTAGCAGTAACACTAATCCATTAGCACATTCTCAAATTTTCAAATCTTTAAATTATTTAATAATCATCTTTATCAATACCCAGCTTCTGAAGATCCATTCCAAAGCTCAGGCCCCTTTCAATCAATACCTGTTCAATTTCAGACAGCGATTTCTGGCCAAAGTTCCGGAACTTCATCAGGTCTTCCTGTTCGTATTGCACCAGCTCGCTCAATGAATTGATCTTGGCGGCCTTTAAGCAATTAAAGGCCCGAACAGAAAGATCCAGATCTTCCAGCGGAGTCTTTAATACCTTACGCAGTTGCAGGGTCTGTTCGTCTACCATATCTTCCTTCTTCTCTTCCTTATTATCAAAAGTGATGTTTTCATCAGTAATGATCATCAGGTGCTGAATTAAGATACGGCTGGCCTGCTTAACCGCTTCTTCCGGATGAATGGTACCGTCTGTAATAACTTCCATCAACAGTTTCTCATAGTCGGTACGTTGTTCCACACGGGTATTTTCAATGCTGTATTTTACATTTTTTATAGGAGTAAAGATAGAGTCGATGGCAATATAGCCAACGGGTGCATCTTTTACCTTATTATCTTCCGCAGGAACATAACCACGGCCTTTGCCAATGGTTAATTCAATATCCAGCTTGGAAGAAGAATCCATAGTGCAGATCAGCAGATCCGGGTTCATGATCTGGAAAGACTGTGTTCCTTCAGCGATCATACCAGCGGTAAATTCAGTCTGGTTCTTTACGGAAATTGCTATTTTTTCATTGGCCACTTCATGATCAACGATCTTTTTGAAGCGTACCTGTTTCAGGTTCAGGATAATTTCAACCACGTCTTCGCTGATCCCTTTCATGGTAGCAAATTCGTGATCAACTCCTTCTATTTTAATGCCCACAATAGCATATCCCTCTAAAGAGTTCAATAAAACACGGCGCAGGGCATTACCAATAGTAACCCCGTAACCAGGCTCTAATGGGCGAAACTCGAACTGAGCTTCAAAATCTGACGCCTTTTGCAGAATTATTTTATCAGGCTGGTGGAAATTTAAAATTGCCATTTTTTAGGTTTGTATTTTAAGGATAAAAGTGATAGCGGTACTATCACTTAAAAAATTACTTACTGTACAATTCAACAATCAATTGCTCCTTAATGTTTTCAGGAACACTTTCCCTTTCGGGATACGTAATGAAAGTACCTTTCATTTCTGTTTCGTTGAAATCGATCCATCCGAATTTCGGATTTTTCGGACGGATAACGCTTGTAATAGAAGACCTGTTCTTGCTGCTTTCCTTTAAGGTGATGATATCACCGGCTTTCAGCTGATAGGAAGGGATGTTTACCACCTCGCCGTTTACCTCAATGTGTTTGTGGCTCACCAGCTGGCGTGCAGCAGGACGGCTGGGGGCAATGCCCATGCGGAATACAGTGTTGTCTAAACGCGCTTCAAGTAATTTTATAAGGTTTTCACCGGTAATGCCTTTACGGCGGTTCGCTTCTTCAAAAGTTTTGCGGAATTGTTTTTCCAATACACCGTAAGTGTACTTTGCCTTTTGTTTTTCGCGCAGCTGTAAAGCATATTCACCAAGGGTTTTACGCTTACGCTTTTCACCATGCATACCGGGAGGGTTACTGTTTTTACCCAACCATTTACCATTACCTAAAATAGGCTCCCCGAAAATACGGGAGATTTTGGTCTTAGGACCATTGTAACGTGCCATAATTATACTTTCATTTAAGCTTTTTTAGAAACCGGTACAGCAATCAGTAAAAAGCTTTGGAAAAAATTAATTGTGTACCCTTTTTAAAAATGAAACCAAATCGGCTCAAAAAATATGTAAAAGACCGAAAGTCCAAAAAGTCCGAAAGACTGAAGCGTATACTTGCAGACTTTCCAGCTTTCTGACTTCCGGATGCTGTTAAACTCTTCTCTTCTTTGGAGGACGGCAGCCGTTATGCGGCAAAGGTGTAACATCTTTGATCATTACTACCTCAATACCAGACTGGGAAAGAGATCGGATCGCACCTTCCCTGCCGGCACCGGGCCCTTTTACAAAAACATCTACCCTTTTTAAACCGGCATCCAGTGCTACTTTGGCAGCATCGGCAGCAGCCATCTGAGCGGCATAGGGCGTGTTCTTTTTAGAACCACGGAAACCCATTTTACCGGCACTGCTCCAGGAAATTACCTGGCCGGTTTTGTTGGTTAAACTGATGATGATGTTGTTAAATGTAGCAGAAATGTGCGCGTCGCCATAAGCGTCCACCTTCACAATTCTTTTTTTTGCAGCGGCTTTTGCGCTGTTTTGTGCTTTTGCCATAATTGAAAACTGAGGTATTCTTATTTATAAAAACATTTCGCCTGATCAGCGAAACCCGGTTCAACCCTCCACGTGCACCATCGTATCCGCAATTAAACCGGTAATTATTCGGTGCATATAAATTAAAAACGGGTCGTCGCCGTAGGGACAGAAAATTTTCTGTCCCTACGGCGACTTTTAATTATTTCTTAGCTGCTTTTTTCTTCCCCGCAACGGTCTTACGCTTACCTTTACGTGTACGGCTGTTTGTTTTTGTACGCTGACCACGAACAGGCAATCCTTTTCTGTGACGCAGCCCACGGTAACAGGCGATGTCCAGTAAACGCTTTATGTTCATCTGCACCTCGCTTCTCAGCTGACCTTCCACCTTCAGTTCTTCAGTAATAGTAGAGCGGATCGCATTCAGGTCTTCATCATTCCACTCGTTTACTTTTTTGTTACGGTCAATATTATTCTTGTCCAGAATATATTTGGCTGTAGAAGGGCCAATGCCATAAATATAGGTAAGGCCTATTTCGCCCCTTTTGTTCTTTGGTAAATCTACACCGGCAATACGTGCCATATTTTAAATTTAGAATTTAGAATTTAGAATTTAGACTATCCCTGTCTTTGTTTAAAGCGGGGATTCTTTTTATTAATTATATAAAGCTTCCCTTTGCGACGTACTATTTTGCAGTCGGCGCTACGCTTTTTAATGGATGCTCTTACTCTCATCTTATAAATTTTTAAGGTTTTTAGCCGATTAATTCCTGTAGCGGAAGTTAATTCTCCCCCGGGTTAAGTCATAAGGAGACATTTCCAATCCCACTTTATCTCCGGGCATAATGCGGATATAGTGCATCCTCATTTTACCGGAAATTGTTGCCAAAACCTCATGCCCGTTATCCAGTTTCACCCTGAACATCGCATTGGACAAGGCTTCTACAATTACACCGTCCTGTTTTATTAATGGTTGTTTTGACATACAAATTTTAGGGCTGCAAAGATAGGTATATTCTTTATAATAAAAAAGCCTTATTCTGCTTAATTTCAGAATAAAGCTGTCTGTTTTGCATACCAAATGACCGTTACTGCCGCCATTAATGCACTAAGGGCACCTTAGTCATCTGTAAATGAATATTTTGTAACTCATTTACGGTTATCTGACGATCATATTGCCGCCGGTCTTCCCGGTACCATATTTCACTGCGGGAAAAATTGTCAGCCGCTGGTACCACTATTCTGAAAGGGCCTTTGCCATATTTGGCACCCTTTCCTGACTCATTGTCCATTTTTTCAAACCCCAGGCGCATTAATTGCTCTTCTGTAAGCGGAATGCCCTTAACATGATCCGGCTTGTACCAGATTTCCTGCACGCCGTTATCAACACAAACTTCCTGCTCTTCATTACTTACCCGTACAACGGTGCCTTCACGTGCCACACCGTCATCATCAACAATTACCCAGTCCCCTGGTTTTAATTCACCCAATCTCATAAAAATGTTTTATTTAAAATCAATGAATTACAAGCATAAATATAGTTTTTTTTCCGGTCTTTCGTTAACACTGCATTAATTTATTTTTAAGTTTCTGTTATACTTTGGCACGTTTGTTGGGCAAACTGGCGCAATTAAAACTTTATCAAATGAAAAAAATCGTATTGAGCATTTTTTCCCTTGCTGTAATAGCAGGCGCCAATGCACAAAGTGGAACAGTGTTAGTGGGTGGTAACGTAGACTTTAATTCCCGCTCTTTTAAAGACAGCTCCGGTAACAAGGACAACATGAACTACTTCCAGTTTTCGCCGACCATTGGCTATCAGTTTAACGATAACTGGACCGTTGGTGTTGTGGGCTCTGTCAGCACTACTAAAAACTCGAGCATCGCAGAAAGTGATGATGTCATCGGTATTAGTGGCATACAATATGACGATAAGGTGAAGACCACTGCATGGGGCGTGGGTCCTTTTGTACGTTACACGGCGCCTTTAAGTGATATTTTCTCTGTTTATGGTCAGTTGCAGGGGCAATACCAGTCTTCTCAGGTAAAATACGATGGTAAGAATTTAGATTCTGAAAAGAGAAATGGTTTTAATGTTGGTTTCTTTCCTGCTGTTTTTATCAACGTTAAAAATGGCTTTGGCCTGAACTTTAATATTGGCGGAATTGAATATACATCCATGAAATACAAACAGAGCCAGGATAAAGTAAACAACTTTAATATCACTTTTGGCCGTTCTGTAGGAATTGGTATTTCCAAGAACTTCTGATCGGATTTGGAATATTCTTTAAAAAAGTCCCGTAGCTTGCGGGACTTTTTTATTTATTTTCAGAAAAAAATTGAAACGGATCGGTTTACTATCAGATACGCATGGCTTTCTGGATGAAGCGGTCTCTGCCTGTTTTAAAGACTGCGATGAAATATGGCATGCCGGGGATTTTGGCAGTAAGGAGCTTGTGGAGCAATTGAAAAGTTTTAAGCCGCTGCGGGGCGTATATGGCAATATCGACGGACAGGAGATCCGCCTGGAATTCCCGGAGATCCTGGTATTTCAGTGTGAAAATGTAAAGGTACTGATGAAACATATTGGCGGTTATCCTCCTAAATACAATAAGGACACGCGGCCCCTGCTGATACGGGAAAAGCCACAGCTCTTTATCAACGGTCATTCGCATATTCTGAAAATTATGTATGATAACCAGCTGCAATGCCTGCATATGAACCCCGGGGCTGCCGGCAAACAGGGCTGGCATCAGATAAGAACGCTGATCCGTTTTACGATTGACGGACCGGATATCAGGGATTGTGAAGTTATTGAGCTGAAGGGCCGGTAATAGAAAATGTCCGCTTTCAACAAGCGGACATTGTATAAAAAGGCGGTTCATATTAATACCCTTCATTCTGCGCAAAGGGCGCACCGGTATTGGCATCGATCACTTCCTGCGGAATGGGCCATAGCCAGTTAAAATCCTTATACACACCTTTGGACTGTTCGTTTCTTTGTACCCGTTGATAAAAGACCTCTTTGCCAAAACGGAACAGGGTCATCCTGCGCATTTCCTCACCAATGAGCTCACGCGCCCTTTCATCCAGCAGGTAATCTGTATTGATCTCTCCGGCTGATGCAAGCGGGGCTTTTGCCCGGGCGCGCACTACATTAATTGCAGTGGCAGCGCTTCCGGTATTACCCTTTTGCAAATAGGCCTCGGCCAATAAAAGATAGGTCTCAGCCAAACGTGCTTTTACCCGGTCTTTCATATTTCCCTCAAAAGCAGGGTCAACCGAGGTTTTACCATAAAAGAATTTGGTGGTGGTTTCAAATACATTACCGGAAGCCCGGATGGCGTCTGTAAGCACCAGCTCTTTACCATAAAGCGGTGAGCTGGGATCATTATAATACCAGTGCCGTTTGATGTTGTATTCGGAGTTACGAACATCTCCCGGCTTATAGCTATCCAGCCACCATTTATACGGTCTTATTTGTCCCAGTCCGCGGCCACCTAAGCTATCCGCCAGTAAAAAGCCAGCCTGCTGCGCGTAAAAAGGTACCCAGGCCCTTTTGCTCCAGTCTGTGTAACGGTCGCCGCCCCCCAGGGTATTAAAATCCAGCTGCATGGCCCAGATAGTCTCCTGGTTGCCGGATTTGCGGTTCTGGTTATTTTCGATAAACATATCATGGAAATAATCACCGGGAGCACTTTTCTGCGCACCAAAACGCTGGTCATTCAAATGAAAATACCCGGAATTAATAACCGCATTAGCAGCAATAATGGCAGAATCAGGCTTATGTGCCATCAGGTAGGCTTCGGCCAGGTAATGCAGGGCCGCCCATTTGGTCAACTTTCCGTCAGCCACCCCGTCTGCATCTTCAGGAAGATTACCAGATGCCGTCCGGTAATCATTGATCATCATTTGCAGAACATCCTCTTTTTTATCCCGCACAAAGTCGGTTCTTGGTGTTACAGATACTTTATCTACCCAGGGTACATCTCCATACAGTGTAACAAGGTACCGGTAGGCATAAGCGCGGAAAAAAGCGGCAGTGCCCTTAACCAGCTTGGGATCGTTTTCCGGGTCCGTCCATGAAATGGCAGGATTTTCCAGCGCCGCGAGAAGCTGGTTGGCATTTGCAATTAATCCATAAGAGAATTTCCAGTAATTTCTTACATAGCTGGAGGCAGGATTGAGCGTGTAATTGGAGAACGGCGCCAGGGTGGCATCCGTACCCGTTGTTTTAATAGCAACAATATCAGTTCCGGCCTGCAATGCTTCCTGGGGTGTTGCCCCTTGCGAAAAGATATCATTGTTCCAGGTCTGGAATTCCAGCCTTGCAAAAGCATACAGACCGGTCATACCAGCATTAAAGCCTGCTGTATTTATAAATGTATTATCCGGCGCCAGGAAGCCGCTGGTATCTTCATCAAGAAAATGCTTGCTACAGGAAGTCAGCATTACAGCTGCCAGTAACGTCCATTGCAATTTATAAAAACCCTTCATATAATAATTTTTATCAGTTATTAAAATTGAACATTCACACCCAGTGAAACAGTACGCGCCACCGGGTAGGGCGAAAGAACATTTGTTGTTGTGGGGTTGCCCGTTGTTGCGCTTACAGAAAGTGCTTCCGGGTTATACCCTTTTACTTTTGTAAACGTGTACAGGTTCCTGGCATTGATGAAGGCCTTTATACCTGTAATCCCTTTTACATTCCATTTATCTACCGGGAAAGCATAGCCCAGCGACACGTCCTTTATTTTTAAGTAAGAGGCATCAAGGTAATAAGAGTGATTATTGACCGGTGTATACCCCGGTGATACATATTCCGTGCTGGGGCGTTCGGGCGTCCAGTAAGGAATATCTGACAGGAAGTTGCCGCCGTTATTGGGCAAAAAGCGCTCAATATTAGCAAAATTATTCTCTTTGGTCACATCAAAAGCGCCGGTAAGAAATAAGGACAGGGACCAGTTTTTATATTGAAAACTATTGCCCAGACCCATTGTATACGCCGGCATCTTGGAGCCGATGACTTTGCGGTCATCAGCAGTTATTTTCCCATCATGATTAACGTCCTCCAGCTTTGCATCACCCGGTTTTGCATTGGGCTGCCAGGAGTTTTTTATATCATCTGATTCCTGCCATACCCCAATAACATTGTAATCATAGAAAACCCGGATCGGCTCACCGATCAGCCAGGCATTGGTCAGATCATTTTTGCCATCGCCGCGCAATTCAAGAATTTTATTCTTATTATAGGCAAAGGTCAGATCCGTATTCCAGGAGAAATCCTCGTGCACAATATTACGACTGCTCAGCGCCAGCTCTATTCCTGTGTTCTGTGTTTTACCCACATTGTCCCATATAGAATTATAGCCGTTCATTACCGGCACCTGGCGGCTCAGCAACAGGTCAAAGGTGTGTGTTTTATAAAAGTCGAGGCTACCGCTGATCCGGTTTTCCAGCAAGCCGAAATCAACACCGATGTTAAATGAGCGGGTTGTTTCCCATTTCAGGTTTTTACTTCCGATACCGTTGTAATTAATCACCAGCCCGTTTTCTGCGGGAGCACCGTCTCCGAACAGGTACTGGATCTTTGTTAAACGATCAAAGGTCTGATAGGCGGTTACACCCTGGTTTCCGTTTTCACCGTAGGACAATCTTAATTTTAGCTGGTTGAACAGCTTGCTGTTAAAAAAGTCTTCCCGGGATATGACCCATGCTCCTGCAACAGAAGGGAAAAACGCCCATTTATTATTGGGTGAAAAAGCACTGTAACCATCTGATCTGCCGGTAAGCGTTAATAAATAACGGTCCTTAAAACCATAATTGATCCTTCCCATATAGGAGATCAACGCAGTGTTGGTAAGATTGGAGTTGATCTTCTGGTTTTTTGAAGCAGATTCAAGATTATTGTACCCGTTATCAATAATGAAATCCTCTCCGTATAAAGAAGAGGTTTTGAGGTTTGTTTTCTGTGCACTGTACAGCCCTACCACATTTAGTTTATGATCTCCGAAACTGCGGTCATAGGTCAGGAGGTTTTCCCAGGTCCAGTCAAAATAATCTGAATTATCGATTTGTCCGTACCCGTTCATGCTCATGCCGCTAAACGTATTGGCGCCATAATACTGACCGGTAAACTCGTGCCGGTAGTTGGTTCCGAAGGAGGTTTTAAAACTCAGGCCATTTATAGGTAATTTGGCATCCAGGAAGCCTGCCGCAAAAACGGTTCTGCGGGTATTATCATCAAGTCCGTTTTCATCCGCAAAGGGATTGGGGTAAAGCGTTTGCGCGTACATGGGATACAGCACACGGTTCCCGTTTTCATCCCTGTTCTTGCCATAGGGGCTCAGCTTTACAGCATTATCAATACTTGGCTGAACGCCGTTCGTGTTTCCCTGAGAAAGCTGTACATTTAAGCCCGATTTCAGCCAGGGCAGCAGCGTTTGGTTCAACCCGAGCGCTACGTTATAACGCTCATAGGAAGTATTTTTTACCAGCCCATCCTGGTTCAGATAGCCTACTGATGCATAATAATTTGATTTTTCACTGCCCCCGGATATACTTAACTGGTGCTCCTGTACCAATGCCGCTTTATTAAATACTTCATCCTGCCAGTTCACTTCCTCACCCTTTTTCCATTGTTCCAGAACATTTGCAAATAAATAATTTTCAGGATCCAGTTCATCACCTGTTTTTCCTTTGGATGCCTGATAATCGCGCATATACTGGATATATTCCGGTCCGTTCATTAAATGCAATCTTCTTTCTACTGTTTGAACGCCCACATAGCCGTTATAGGCCACCCGCGGTTTCCCGTTCTGCCCTTTTTTTGTAGTAACTATAATAACGCCATTGGCAGCCCGCGACCCGTAAATGGCGGTGGAGGAGGCATCTTTCAGAACCGATACATTTTCAATAGAGCTGGTGCTGATATCATTAAAAGAACCATTAAAGGGCACTCCATCTAAAATAATCAGTGGCTGATTGGATGCTGAAATGGAGTTTTCGCCCCGTACCGTCATAGACGCCACCTCTCCGGGTTTTGCATTGCCGGTATTGATATTCATACCCGGTACACGCCCCTGGATCTTATCAACAAAATTCGGGGCATTGATTTCTGAAAGGTTTTTGGAGCTGATGGTGGCAACACTACCTGTAAGATCGGATTTCTTCTGAGAACCATAGCCCACCACTACTACCTCATCTATCGTTTGCGCCTGCTTTACCAGTGTAACCTCCGAAGCCGCTGCTGCCGCTACTTCAAGGGTCTGATATCCTATTGCCGAAAAAACCAGTACAGATGTATCAGAACTTACGGTAAGGCTGAACGTACCATCTGCACGGGTTACCGTACTATTTTGTGTGCCTTTTTCAGTAACCGTAACTCCTTCCAATGGAGTTTTATTTTCATCTGTAACTTTTCCTTTTACCGGCGCCTGCTGATGTGCAAAATCCATTGGTATTGCATTCCTGGTAAACCCGGCCGGGGGAATGAACGATAACAATGTCAGAAAGCAGCCAAGCATCGCCCGCCCACAGAAAGCGTTCGTTTTTTTTGTTTTAAGCATATACTTTTATTTAGTCAATTACAATTCACTGCCCGCCAATAATGGTTATTTATAAAACATTACTAATACTGCACCCCCAAAACAGTCGCTTTCGGGAAACAGGTTCTTAGGTATGACAGGTCTGTTTTATTAAAAAGTACAGCGGGGAGTATTGCAACATTTCAATACAATAATACCGCTGGAGGGTAAACGCCAAATGTAGAAATTTATCCGGCCCGATCACAGATCCGTGCAATCGTTTGAACAACTCTATCGCTATACAGTAAACAGTGCGCAAACGATTGCATGATGAAAAGCAGGAAAATAAATAAAAACGGAGCCATCTGAAAGGGTATATGCACCTCCTGAGAATCGCATAGGGGCATCTGTTTCCACAAACGGGTGTGTAAATAAAAAAAGGCTGCCTCTACTTCAGACAACCTCAGGTCAGTGATTCATTATTTCAGGAGCGTTTCCTTTTCAGAACCATCCTCTGCCCATTCCTATTTCTCTGAAAGGCCAGGGAATGGCAGCCAGCATAATAATCAGGGCCAGTACAAAAAACAAGGCCGTTTTACGATGTTTTTTCCGGTCGGAAATATTTTTTTTCCCCGCAGCTTTGCCAATATGTACTAGTACCACGGCAATCAGCATCATGGTAATATGTTCCACTGTAAAAAAGCGGGCTACAGCGTCCTTCATAATTTCGCCCATAGGCCGGGATGTTAACTGTTTTAGTCCCCATGAACCGGTGAACCACTGTATCAATCCTATTAACAGCTCAATGTCTACGGCAATCATTAAAAACAAACTTACTTTTTTATCCCCGTTGGTAAATGGCCGGTTACCGGCACCAATGTTCCGGAAGATGGCAATCAATAATAAAAGAAGTATTACCCAACGCAAAAAACTATGTAAGTGAAGCAAACCTGTTTCCATAATCCTGATTTTATATTTTGATTCGGACGAAATTAAGGAAATATATTACATACTGCGGCGATATTGACCACCAACCTCATATAATGCGTGTGTGATCTGCCCCAGCGAACAGGCTTTTACGCATTCCATCAGAACGTTGAATAAATTTCTCCCTTCTACAGCAGCCTGTTTTAACGTTGCAAGCGCTGCTGCACTTTTGTCTTTATTAGCTTCAAGAAAATTTTTCAGGTTCCGGATTTGCTGTTCTTTTTCTTCAGGGGTGCTGCGGATCACTTCATTGGGTAAAACGGTAGGGCTTCCCTGTTTGCTTAAGAAGGTATTGACTCCAATGAGGGAGAGGCTCCCATCGTTTTTCTTCATTTCATAATACAGGCTTTCTTCCTGTATTTTATTACGCTGATACATACGTTCCATAGCCCCCAGAACACCGCCCCGCTCGTTAATACGGTCAAATTCCATCAGCACCGCTTCTTCTACCAGATCCGTCAGCTCTTCTATAGCAAAGCTTCCCTGTATAAAATTTTCTGACCGGGCCGTTCCCAGTTCTTTGTTAATGATTAGCTGTATTGCCATCGCCCTTCGCACGCTTTCCTCTGTGGGCGTTGTAATGGCTTCATCATAGGCGTTGGTATGCAGTGAATTACAGTTATCATAGATCGCATATAAAGCCTGCAATGTAGTGCGGATATCATTAAAATCAATTTCCTGTGCATGCAGGCTGCGCCCTGATGTTTGTATATGATATTTCAGCTTCTGAGAACGTTCATTTCCCTTATAAACGTTCTTAATAACCTTGGCCCATATACGCCGGGCTACACGGCCTATTACGCTGTACTCCGGATCCATTCCGTTGCTAAAGAAAAAGGAAAGGTTCGGCGCAAAATCATCTATCTGCATTCCCCTGCTCAGATAGTACTCTACATAGGTAAACCCGTTGGCCAAAGTAAAAGCAAGCTGGGTGATAGGGTTGGCACCGGCTTCTGCAATATGATACCCGCTGATGCTTACACTGTAAAAATTGCGTACCCTGTGCTCAATAAAATATTCCTGAACATCGCCCATAAGCTTCAATGCAAACTCCGTAGAGAAAATACAGGTATTTTGTGCCTGATCTTCTTTTAAAATATCAGCCTGTACCGTGCCCCGCACTTTTGTTAATGCAACACCTTTAATACGCTCGTAGGTTTCTTTATCAAGGACCTCATCGCCGCTTAATCCCAGCAATTGCAAACCCAGTCCGTTATTGCCCGGGGGCAGCCCTTCCGGGTGCAGGGGATTAAAGTATACAGGCGCCTTTGTATGTTCAAATTTCTTTTTGCGTACTGTCGCTACCTTGTCCCACAGATCATGCGCGGCAATATACTTCTCACATTCCTGGTCAATGGCAGCATTTAAAAAGAATGCAAGGATGATGGGAGCCGGCCCGTTAATGGTCATTGAAACGGAGGTTGCAGGATCACAAAGATCAAAACCGCTATACAGTTTTTTAGCATCATCAACCGTAGCTATGCTTACACCGCTGTTGCCTATCTTTCCATAAATATCCGGGCGATGCCCCGGATCCTCTCCATACAACGTAACGCTGTCAAATGCCGTACTGAGCCGTTTTGCGGGTGCATCTGCACTTACGTAATGAAAGCGCTTATTGGTTCTTTCCGGGCTGCCCTCCCCCGCAAACATGCGGGTAGGGTCTTCTTCCTGCCGCTTCAGATCAAACACACCTGCTGTAAAAGGGAATTTGCCGGGAACATTTTCCTGTAGCTGCCATTTCAGGATATCGCCCCAATCCTTATACTTCGGAAGCAGGATCTTTTTAATCTTCGTACCGCTTAAGGAATTGGTTGTTAAAGGCAGGCTGATTGTTTTATCCCGCACAGTAAATTCAAATACGTCCTTATTATATCGTTCCAGTAACAGCGGCCATTGTTGCAGCAATTGCTTATTGCCGGCATCCAGAGCTGTTGACAGTTGCTGCTGCTGCGCCTGCAACTGTTCTTTTATGATAGCTTCTTTCATTCTAACTCTCTTTCCTTAATATTCACTTTTTGTCTGCGTAGCACATTCATTCATACATTTTTATTACGCCTTCTAACTGGTACAGCTTTGTTGCAACAGCCGCCTGGTCTCCCACCCATTGATTATACTGCCGCACAGCATCTGCAATATCTGAAAGATAACGTGCTCTTTTACCAGGAATAACAGACCGCTCCAACTGGGCTGAATACTGAAAGGAAATAAGCTCGTTAAACCCTGCTTCAGTTTTCTTATTCAATACCTGTATCATTTTTACGAACAGTTCATTGACGCCCGGGTCATTAAATTTTGCAGCAACTGTTCCTATTACGGGCAACTCATCATCTGCCGTATGCCATAACGAATGATTTCTTTTGTATTGCTTTCTTACCTCCATTAATGCATCCTGAGCCCCTGCTTTATCAAACTTGTTAATACAAATGATGTCCGCGTAGTCCAGCATATTAATTTTTTCCAGCTGAGAGGCCGCGCCATACTCAGGTGTCATTACGTATATACTCACATCTGCATAATCCACAATAGAGGCATCGCTTTGGCCCACGCCGGCGCTTTCCAGGATAATGCAATCAAAGGCTGCGGACTGGCACACGTCAATCGCTTTCTGTATGGCTCCGCTTAAGGCAGCGTGCTCATTACGCGTAGCCATAGAACGCATATAGGCTCTTGGATGAGCAATGGCATTCATACGGATACGATCGCCCAGCAGGGCACCACCCGTTTTTTTCCGGGAGGGGTCAACAGAAATGACCGCGATGGTTTTATCAGCGTATTCATGTAAGAATCGGCGCACCAGTTCATCAGTCACAGATGATTTACCCGCACCACCGGTACCTGTAATGCCCAATACCGGCGCTTTACGCGTATGCGCTTGTTTGAATGCTTCCGGCAAATGAGCACGACCCAGCTCGGCCAAAGTAATAGCCCGGGCAATCTGCCGGATGTCTTTGGCTTCGCCCAACGGCGGTTCTCCGCTCCAGCTTTCAGGTGCATTATTAAAAGCCTCCCTGCTTTCTTTGGAACGGGTAATCTTAATAAGATCATCAATCATTCCTTCTAAACCCAGTTTTCTTCCATCATCCGGGCTGTAGATCCTGTCAATACCATAAGCATGCAGTTCCTCAGTTTCATGAGGCAGAATGGTACCGCCCCCTCCCCCAAAGATCTTTATATGACCACAGCCTGATGCTGCCAGCAGGTCCTTCATGTATTTAAAAAACTCTATATGCCCACCCTGGTAGCTGGTAATGGCAATGGCGTGCGCGTCTTCTTCAATAGCACATTCCACAATTTCCTGTACCGCCCTGTTATGGCCTAAATGGATAATTTCGACACCCTTTGATTGCAATATGCGGCGCATTATATTAATGGCAGCATCATGCCCATCGAACAGGGAAGCCGCTGTAACTATACGTAAAGTATCAACCTTCATACCCGAACAATTGTTAGCAAAAATAGGAAAATACCACTGGTTTCCTGTTTCATGTGTAAGTGTGTAATTTTGAAGCCCATGAATCAGCGCGAACTTTTTTTAAGGCATGTAGCACAAACTTCTTCGGCTCCGCTCACTCTTGAAGTTTCAAAAGCAAAGGGTACCAGTCTTTTTGACAGAAACGGTAAAGAATATATTGACCTCATTGGCGGCATCAGTGTGGCCAATACCGGGCATGGGCATCCGGCTGTGATTGATGCCATTAAAAAGCAACTGGATGCTTACCTGCACGTAATGGTTTACGGAGAAGTGGTGCAGAGCCCTCAGGTACAGTATGCCCAACTGCTTGCTGACCATTTACCGGATTCCCTCAATTCTGTTTATTTTACCAATTCAGGAGCAGAAGCTGTGGAAGGGGCTATGAAACTGGCAAAACGTTCTACCAACCGCACAAAGATCATCGCGGCAAAAAACTCCTATCACGGCTCTACGCAAGGCGCATTGAGCATTTTGGGAGATGAATACTGGCGCAATGCCTACCGGCCTCTATTACCCGGTATTTTACATGTTAATTACAACTCTTACGACTGGCTGCATGAAATTAATGAAACAACAGCCTGCGTTATTTTAGAAACCGTTCAGGCCGAAGGAGGAATTATAGCCCCACAAAAAGAATGGATACAGGCAGTACGGCAACAATGTGCTGCAACGGGCACATTACTGGTGCTGGATGAGATACAGGCGGGATTCGGGCGCACCGGGAAATTATGGGGCTTTCAGCATTTTGACGTGGTGCCCGATATTTTATTACTGGGCAAAGCCCTGGGCGGAGGAATGCCGTTGGGCGCTTTTATAAGCGACCGGAAAATAATGATGACCCTTACAGAAAACCCTGTATTAGGCCATATCACTACGTTTGGAGGGCATCCTGTTTCCTGTGCTGCCGGCCATGCCGCGCTAAATGTATTACTGGAAGAGCAACTGGCTGAAGGTGTAGCCGCAAAAGAAGCGTTATTCAGCTCTTTATTACAACACCCGAAGATCAAAAGCATTCATTCCTTTGGCTTATGGATGGCTGTTGATTTAGGAACATTTGAGGCAAATAAAAAGCTGATTGATGCCATTCTTCAAAATAAAGAGATGGGTGTATTTACCGATTGGTTCTTATTTGCTCCCTCCGCGTTCAGGGTCTGCCCGCCGCTTACCATTGCTGAAGAAATCATTGAAAAAGCCTGTGCCATTATCATCAAAACATTAAATACCTTAGCATGAACGAACAGGAAAAAAAGAACGCCGCTCTAAAAGCGGTAACCTATATAAAAGAAGGGCAAATAATAGGTTTGGGTACGGGCTCTACTGCCTATTTTGCCATTCAGAGCGTTGGGGAAATGGTAAAGGAAGGATTGACGATCAAAGCCATTCCTACATCAGAAGAAACAAAAAAGATGGCAGCAGCGCTGGCTATTCCTTTGGCAGATATTAATGAAGTTACTGCAATTGACATAACCATTGATGGGGCTGATGAGTTTGATAGCAAGCTACAATTAATAAAGGGTGGCGGCGGCGCATTGTTGCGGGAAAAAATTGTGGCATCCATTACGCAACAACAGATCATTATTGCCGATTCATCCAAGCAGGTTGAAAAACTGGGCGCCTTTAAAGTTCCGGTTGAAGTAATTCCCTTTGCATCCAATGCCGTGGCCCGTAAGCTAAGCGCTTTAAACGGAAGAGCGGTTTTACGCAACAGGAACGGCCAGGTGTATCTTACTGACCAGCACAATTACATCCTTGACGTAGACTTTGGGCTTATTGATGATCCGGCTGCTCTTGCAAAAGAGCTGGATCATATTACAGGAGTGGTGGAACATGGCCTGTTCATTGACCTGGCTTCAATGGTCATCTGCGGCAAAGGAAACGTGGTAACTATTTATCAACGCTAAAAGTGCGGCATCTAAAAATTCAGCCTTACGCTTCCAAAAACGCCAAAATGGGCAGTACTGGTTTTAATGGAGCTCCTGGGCAATACCCGCCAGACAAAATCCACCCTGAAAAAACGCAGGATATTATCAATGCCCGTGCCCACTTCCATATAGGTCTTTCCATCCAGCGACTGAAAATTATGCCCTTCTTTAAAATTCAGTGACTTGTTTGCGTCAGAAAGCGTGCCCCATAAGGCCTTAACGGTATACAACTGGCGGAATTTTAATTTGGGGAACAATTTGAAAATACCATTACCGATATTGTGCTCAAAATTAATACCGGCAAAACGGTCATTAATAAATTCATACCGGTTCATCATATTAAAAGCATACCGGTTATAATAATACAGCTCATTGCCGGGCGCTACATTTAAGAACATATAAGGTACCGTACCAAATGTTTTACCTGTGTAAACCTGATAATTGATAACCCCTAACGGCGGGATTTTTAAAATATGGGAAACGCTTGCCAGCACCTTTGTATAATTATAATTACCTCCCAGAAAACCTGAAATACCTCTGGTAACAGAAGCTTCAACAATAGGGTACCTGCTCCCAAGGCTGCTTCTGAAAAAGTTAGATTCAATGAATTTTTCCTGGAATGCATACCGGAATTTTACCGTGATCTCCGAACCGGTTAAGCCATTATAACCCATCCTGAAGGAATCCGCAGGCACCAGATTTTTCAGCGGCCGGTATGTTTTCCGGGACACATTTGTTAAAAAGGAAAATCCTTTCCCCAGCTCATTAAAAAACTCAAATTGTGCCTGTTCCAGGTTGATGTATTTTAAAGGAATATTGGGCTTACGTATGGCAAACGCAAAAATGTTATCATTGGAAATTTCTCCAAAATAGGTTTGTCCAAAATCCAGATCATTTTTATATCCCAGGTACCAGTATTGGCGTTTAGGCTCTTTTTTAGGCAGGTAAAAAACTTCGGCTTCTCCTTTAAACTTTTTATCGCTGAAACCATACGCAAGGTACGTATGCCACCATAGCTTTTTATCAAAATGCACGTTACTGGCAACATCAAACCGCATACGGAACCCTTCCCAGCCGTTTCCGCTGAACCAGTTATAAGCCGACCCCAACTGCACATTACCTATATTAAACAATCCTGACCCCAAAAATGCGATCTGTTTGGTTATTTTCTTATAGGTCGGCGAGTTCAAAACCGTGTCCATCATATTCATGATGTTCACTTCATTGGTGGTTAGCCCTTCATGCCGGGCACTATCCCAGTACCCGGCCTGTTTATCCCCTGATCCGGTTTTTACAATAATCTCTTCTATCTTTTTATTCTGTTTCAGCACATTGGTAACGCTGCTATCATTTACAAGGGCATTTTGATAGGTGGTGGTTTTGCGCGCAATGATCCCCGGCACCTGTTTTCCCGCCGGGGAAAAATCCGCTACAAATTTATCCTTTGCAATAAACCAGGTACTGTCATTGATTTTTTTGTACTCCTGTATAAGGCTCAGGCGGTCCAGGAAATTGACATCGGCAGACTTATCCAGCCGCAAACTCATTTTCTGTATGGCAAAGCTTCCGGCAGCCACCCAGCAATCCCCTTCAAAGGTGTTGGAGCCTTTATTTTTAGGAGTAAATACCAGGTGATAAAATTTTTGATAACCGATGCGTTGCGTATCGCTTAAGGCATATTTATAATAAAAATTGCCACTGCTGCTAAGCGGACTTATAAATTGCCGGTTAAAGACGTTTATAAAATCATTATACACATTGATCACCTGATCCATACCCCCTAAAAACTTTACCATGCTGGCATTATTAATTCCATTTGTATTATACGCTTTTATTTCCTCCCTGCGTCTTAACGGCTTTTTCTGGTAATAGTAATCTGAGATCGATTCTGTTAAATATGTTGGCAAAAACTTAACCCCTTCTGTTGTATCTATGTTCCGGTTGATCAGTTCATTCATAGGGCGGAAAGGCTTTATATTGGTGATCTTCTGTATGCTTTTTAAGTTTTTCAGGTCCAGCTCCATTTTATTATAGATCTCATAATAAAAATTATCAAAATGCCGGAACCTGTCGTTATAAGGCTTGTGCTTTACAATGTTCTTCCAGATATATAAGCCCATATTGATCTTTGTTTTTACTACAACCCCGTTGTCATAGGTCCTGGGTTCAAGCAATATCTTCAGGGAATCTGTACCCTGACGAAGAGGAATTTCTTTTGTTTCATAGCCCACATTGGTTATCACCAACGTGTCTGAAGGCCACTGCGTTGCAGAAAAATGAAAGCTGCCTGCAGAATCCGCTATAAAACCGGTATTTGTATGTTTAAACTGAAATGAAGCAAAAGGGACCGGTTCTTCACTATGATGATCCCTTACGTTTCCGGTCAGTGTTTTTTGTGCGCATACAGTAAACTGCCACAACAGTACCCCTATTGTCAATAAGCCTTTCTTCCCCATCATTTACTGTTGTTTTCCAGAATTTCAGCTAATTTCATCGCCTAAAAGTAAAGATTTGTTATGTTATTCATCCATCGTTTTGTTTTCAATCCCTTTCAGGAAAATACTTATATTCTTTATAATGAATCCGGCAGGTGCATTATTATAGATCCGGGGTTTTCAAATAAAGACGAACAGGATCAGTTTTTACAATACATTGACGAAAATAAACTGGAACCGGTTTACCTGTTGAACACACATTGTCATATTGATCATATCCTCGGCAACCAGTTTGTTTATGACCGGTGGGGCCTTCCTTTGCACATTCACAAAGGAGAGCTCCCTGTTTTAGAGTCTGGCCCCAGAGTGGCGGAAATGTATGGTTTTGAATTTCACCCTTATTCCGGTAAAATTGTATTTATAGATGAAAAGGAAAAGCTGCTCCTGGGTTCCGATGAGATCAGGCTGCTGTTTACACCAGGCCATTCGCCCGCCAGTTTATCGTTTTACAATGCCGAAAACAAGCTGCTGATCAGTGGAGATACGCTTTTCAGCGGAAGCATTGGCAGAACGGATCTGCCGGGTGGTGACTTCAACACGCTTGAACATTCTATAAGAACCCGGCTTTATACCCTGCCGGATGATACCCATGTTTACAGCGGTCATGGAGCCGGTACCTGCATCGGATATGAGAAAAAAAATAACCCTTTTGTTCAGGAACTATAACAAAAGGGTCATTTAATATTGTAACAGCAAAGGCTAATACCTGCGTATCTGCTCTTTCAACAGCTTACGCGCAAAGTGAATACGGCTTTTAATGGTTCCCAAAGGTTCCTGCAGGTATTCGGCAATTTCCTGGTATTTATATCCTTCAAAGTATAAACGAAACGGAACCCTGAACGTTTCCGGCAGACCTTCAATTGCTGCCTGGATCTCTTTTTCATGCAGTGAGCTTTCTGCCGTATTGGTTACAGAAACCTGCTTCAGGTTGATCAGATAGTCTTCCGGTGTACTATCCAGGATCGTTTTACGCTTGGCGTTCCTCCGGTAATCATTGATAAAAATATTCCGCATGATCGTAAACAACCATGCCTTTATGTTGGTGCCTGAATGATACTTTTCTGAGTTTGCAAGTGCTTTATATAATGTTTCCTGGTAAAGGTCATTAGCTGATTCCGTATTCTTTGTAAGATTGACAGCAAAAGGCTTCAAAAAATCCGCATTATCCACCAACAACTCATTAAATTCTTTATTTGCCATACCCTTCTTTTTTGAAATATATCTAAATTACAGCTTTACAGTCTATCTGCAAAGCTCGTTGTTCAATTATAACAAAAAGTTTACCGTTTACCACGGGCTGCCATACCGGCAGCCAAAGGAAAGTCCTCCCATACGTTTTGTGTAAAACCAGGAGATAATACATTCCGGCCGAACAACCCGTTACTTTTAAAGTGCTTTATTTAAAAGACGATCGCCTGTTAACAGGTTCTGAAGCTTTTCCGGAATTTGTAATGACTGAAGACGGCTCATATGCCCTTCATGATGCAGATCTGTTCCAACAAAGGTGTAAAAATCATTATCCAGCAGGTACTGGGCAATTTCCTGCACACGGCTTCCATATCCACCTGTTAAAGACAGCAGGTTCAACTGGAAAAGCACACCATTATCCTTTATTTCATGAAAGAAATCCCATTTTTTATAAAGATAAACATAACGTTCAGGGTGCGCCAGGATCGGCTGATAGCCGGCCATCTGAACATCAAAAAGGCTTTCTTTCATAGACAGGGCCTTGTGCATGGTGGAAAATTCTGTTAGCACCTGGTTTTCTTTGATCGTCAGTAATTTTTCCTTTTTCTGCAGCAGTTCCGTCATATGATCGTCCAGAAAATATTCCGCGGCAGCAGTAATTTCAATATCAATCTGGTTCTCTTTTAATGCATTACGCACCAGTTCCAGCTTGTTTTCTATAATATCAGGCGTATTTTTATACAGGTCCCACAGAATATGAGGGGTTGTAATGAGCTTGGTATATCCCAGTTCCTTAAACCGGCGGATCAACATTATTGATGTTTCCAGATCAGGCGCCCCATCATCAATGCCCGGCAGCAAATGAGAATGCATATCGGTTTTTACCAATGTGTAATCCATTCGCGTCTTGTTGTTTTTCTTCGAAAAAAGGCCAAACATATCTGCAAAGATAGCATAGAAATTCAATATATCCGGCAGCAATTCCAGGCATCTTATTAAAAAATGCGTTCAGGCAGATCTTTGTTCCGTATGTTCCTTATTTGTTACTAACGAACTCTTTAGGTTGTTTGTACCATTCTTCAGAAGGAAGGCTTTTAAAATAATCATATGTTCTTTGCAGGCCCTCTTTCCTGGAAACTTCAGGTTCCCAGTTCAATAGTGTTTTTGCCTTCGTAATGTCTGGTTGCCGCTGTTTGGGATCGTCAACCGGCAGAGGTTTATAAACAATTTTGACGGCATTGCCGGTCAGGGCCAGTACTTCTTCAGCAAAATCCTTCAGGGAAATTTCATTGGGATTGCCAATATTTACCGGTAATGCATAATTGCTTAACAGCAGCCTGTAAATGCCTTCTACAAGATCAGAAACAAAGCAAAAACTGCGGGTTTGAGATCCGTCGCCAAAAACGGTAATATTTTCACCTCTTAAAGCCTGTCCTATAAAGGCCGGGAGCGCCCGCCCGTCGTTTAGCCGCATACGGGGGCCATAGGTATTAAAGATGCGCACAATACGCGTATCTACTTTATGAAATGTATGATATGCCATTGTTATAGATTCCATATATCGCTTTGCCTCGTCATAGACCCCGCGGGGGCCTACCGGGTTCACATTTCCCCAGTATTCCTCTGTTTGCGGGTGCACCAGCGGATCCCCATATACTTCACTGGTAGAAGCCACCAGCATCCGTGCACCTTTATCCTTGGCAAGGCCCAGACAGTTATGGGTACCCATGGCGCCCACCTTTAGTGTCTGGATAGGTATTTTCAAATAGTCGATCGGGCTTGCAGGCGAAGCAAAATGCAGTATATAGTCCAGTTGTCCGGGAATATGGATGTATTTGGTTACATCATGGTGGTAAAATTCAAAATCAGGATTGGCAAACAAATGTTCCAGATTCTTTAAATCGCCGGTTATCAGATTGTCCATTCCAATAACCTTATACCCTTCTGCAATAAATTTGTCACAAAGATGCGACCCTAGAAAACCGGCGGCCCCGGTTATTAAAACTTTTTTCTTCATATTAATTTGAGGAGTTATACGTAGCGAATTTAACTGAAAGCTGGTTCTGAACCTGTACTATTTCAACAATTTTTTAAACTTTCCTATTCTTCCTGTTTAAAGACCCTGCCTTCTTTTAATTGATAAAGGGCTCCGCTTTCCGGGCAAACAGCGCTTCCGTTTTCATTAAATTCCAGCTTGTGGCCATATTCGCTCATCCAGCCGGTTTGCCGGGCCGGATTCCCGGTCATCAATGCATAGGCAGGTACATCTTTTGTAACCACGGCACCAGCCCCTATAAAAGCATACGCTCCTATTGTATTACCGCAAACGATCGTGGCGTTAGCCCCGACAGATGCTCCCTTTTGAACAAGAGTCGGCCGGTACTGATGTTTCCGGCTGATAGCACTGCGTGGATTAATCACATTTGTAAACACCATACTGGGGCCCAGGAATACATCGTCTTCACAGATCACTCCTTCATAAATAGACACATTGTTCTGCACCCGTACATTATTGCCAAGCACCACATTGGATGCCACCATTACATTTTGCCCAAAACTGCAATTGGCACCAATGGAGCATCCGGACATGATGTGTGAAAAATGCCAGATCTTTGTTCCTTCACCAATACTACACCCCTCATCAATAATAGCAGAAGGATGCGCAAAAAACGAGGCTGCAGACATGAAGTCATTTTATTTTAAGAACACGAATATTAGTTACACCCTGCCCGCTTCAGCAGGGTAACGATGTTCATCATTATCAGCTCCCAATAAACGATCAGCCATTACCAGAATACGGGAAGGGCTTTCTTTTGCCTGAAGGCTAAACAGATGTCCGGGAGGAATATGCAATACATCAAGAGATTCTGCTTCCAAAATAAACGTAACAGCTTTTTCCGGTCGCAGATCGGGTTGTTGCCAATCAGTTATAGCAAGTACATCTATCTTAAAACATCCCTGTAATACTGTAAACCAGCGATGCTCTACCTCATGCCCCATCCAGCCTCTTATAAAAGAAGTACTGGTATGTTCAATAGTGTAAATCCTTTTTACAGATGTTGCGTCAAAACTGTTATTAAACAATAAAGTGCCTCTCTCATCTATATGCGTTCCACCTTTTATAAATACGGGTTTCATTTACTTCACTTTTTTTAAATAGGCGCCATAGCCACTTTTGACCAGTTCATCTGCCAGTAAATTCAGCTGCTCTTTATTGATAAAACCGTTCCGGTAAGCGATTTCCTCAATACAGCCTATTTTCATGCCCTGCCTTTTTTCGATCACCCGCACAAATTCCGATGCATCCGTAAGCGAATCAAAAGTGCCGGTATCCAGCCAGGCCGTGCCCCTGTCCAGTACTGCTACATGCAATCGGTTTTGCCGCAGGTACTCTTTATTCACATCAGTGATCTCGTATTCACCCCGCGGGGAAGGTTGCAGGTTCCGGGCAATTTCCAGCACCGAGTTGTCATAAAAATACAGGCCGGGCACTGCATAATTGGATTTAGGATCGGCCGGCTTTTCTTCAATAGATCTTGCCACCCTGTTCTCATCAAACTCCACCACACCATACCGCTCCGGGTCCGATACGGGGTAGGCAAATACATAACCGCCATCTATATCGGTCAGTTTTTTCAGTTGTGACCCCAATCCCACTCCATAAAAAATATTATCGCCCAGCACCAGCGCTACTTTGTCTTTACCTACAAAATCAGCACCGATGACAAAGGCCTGTGCCAGGCCATTGGGCACCTCCTGCACGGCATATTCAAACCGGCAACCGATCTTCCTGCCATCGCCCAGCAACCGCTGAAAACCGGCCTGGTCTTCCGGCGTGGTAATGATGAGCACTTCCCGGATACCTGCCATCATCAGCACCGAAAGCGGGTAATAGATCATGGGCTTATCATAAACAGGCATTAATTGCTTGCTGATGGCTTTTGTGATCGGGTATAGCCGGGTGCCCGATCCACCTGCGAGTATGATACCTTTCATTTTTTATCTTTATTTTGAAGAACCGTTTTTATTTCATTTTCTATTTCATTCTCCAGGTTATGAAATAGTGTTACCGAACAAAAAATGTATTGCCCGCGCTCCGATAAAGATGGATTGTCCTTATAGAGTTTGATCAATGACTTTAATTCTTTTTCTGTAACAGTGGAAAACTCCGTATAATATTTCTCTTTGTAATTATAACTATCATAAATACTTCTCAATATTCTGGCAGCATCCGCCTTTGAAATTGCCTCCGGATGTTCTTTATTTGCTTCCATAGCTTTCACAAAAACCCGCATATTTGCTGCTTCTATAAGCGCCTTTTTAAAGCCACTCACATCAACAAATTCATCAATCAGCTTTTTCTGCTCTTTACTAACCTCAGGACCATATACTACCGTTTGAGAATAAAGAGCATGTGTTATTAATGTACAGATTATTAAAAAAGTAAGTCTCATATGTTAGTCTGCATATTGTTTCTTATAATACTGCTGATACTCCCCGCTGGTTACATTGTTCAGCCACTCTTTATTTTCCAGGAACCAGTCAATGGTTCTGGAAAGCCCTTCTTCAAAGGTTACGGAAGGGGCCCACCCCAGTTCCTTATTGATCCTGGTAGCGTCAATGGCATAACGCAGATCATGACCAGGCCGGTCCTTTACAAAAGTGATCAGCTGCTCACTGGTTCCGGCAGGCCGGCCCAGTTTTTCATCCATTTGCTTACACAGCAGTTTTACCAGGTCAATATTCTGCCATTCATTAAAGCCTCCTACATTATATTTTTCCCCGTTTTTACCTTTATGGAACACCAGGTCAATGGCACGGGCGTGGTCAATCACATACAGCCAGTCGCGGGTATACTTCCCATCGCCATACACCGGCAGGGGTTTATTATTGATGATATTGTGGATCATCAGCGGTATCAGCTTTTCAGGAAAGTGGTTGGGGCCGTAATTATTGGAACAGTTGGTTAGTACAACGGGTAATCCATAGGTATCCGAATAGGCGTATACAAAGTGATCAGAAGCCGCTTTGGAAGCAGAATACGGGGAGTGCGGGTCATATTTGGTTTCCTCTGTAAATAACCCGGTTGCACCTAATGCCCCATATACTTCATCCGTAGACACATGGTGAAACCGCTTGCCCTCGTAATGGTCTTTCCACAATTCCTTTGCCGCATTCAAAAGGTTGACCGTGCCGATCACGTTGGTGTAAACAAAATCCAGTGGCGAGGTAATAGAGCGGTCCACGTGACTTTCGGCGGCCAGGTGAATGACCCCATCCGGCTGGTATTTTTTAAATAGCGCTGCTACTTCTTCTGCATTGACAATATTGGCTTTTTCAAAAATATAATTCGGCTGCTGCTCTATATCTTTTAAATTTTCAAGGTTACCTGCATAGGTGAGCGCATCCAGATTAATAATCTTATAATCTGGATATTTTGTTACGAACAGGCGCACCACATGCGATCCTATAAATCCGGCTCCCCCGGTAATGATGATTGTCTTTGACATATTATTATCCTGATAAAATTGAATGCTATATTAACCGGCCTTCATCAACAGTTTTACCGTAAAGCTATTCCTGTTACAAAAACAGCCAATACTACGATCAGTTCTGATTCCGGTTCCGTTTTTCTTGCCTGAGCTGTGCAATATTAATAAAACATAATTATTTATTTTAGAAATATAATTTGTACTTTAACTGTTTATTTCAATAAAATGAAGATTCGATACCGATCGCTTGATGTTTTCAGGGGCGCCACGGTTTGTTTGATGATCCTGGTAAATAACCCCGGAAGCTGGGCTCATATTTATGCTCCTTTAGAACATGCTCCCTGGCACGGGCTTACTCCCACAGACCTTGTTTTTCCCTTTTTCCTGTTTGCGGTGGGCAATGCGCTCTCCTTTGTAATTCCCCGTTTACAACAGGCCGGCCCTGCGGAATTCTGGAAAAAGGTGATCAAAAGAACCCTGATGATCTTTGGAATCGGGCTTTTTCTGAACTGGTATCCCTTTGTCCGGTGGAATGAGGGTTCGCTGCAATTCATCAGGTGGGTCAGCAGTCCTACAAGCGGGGTCCGGATCTTCGGGGTGCTGCAGCGTATTGCTGTCTGCTACTTTTTTGCATCGGTTATTGTATACTATCTGAAACCCAGGGCGGCTTATTTCCTTTGCCTGATATTGCTTTTAGCCTACTGGGCGCTGTGTATACTGGGTAACCCATCGGACCCTTACAGCCTTAACGGATGGTTTGGCACCAATGTAGATAAAGCCATCCTGCATATACCTCACATGTATAAAGGGGAGGGGGTGCCTTTTGACCCTGAAGGGATCGCAAGCACAATGGCTGCTATTGTGCAGATCGTTTTCGGGTATTTTGTAGGAATATATATCAGGAACAGCAGTGCTGAAATACCAAAAGACCTGACCGATAAGAACGACTACCGCAACCCGATGTTCAAAATGCTGACCGTTTTGTTTGTAGCGGCTGTTGGCCTACTGGTAACAGGTTTTTGCTGGGATATGGTCTTTCCTGTCAATAAAAAAATATGGACCAGTTCTTATACGGTATACACAACGGGGTTAGCCCTCCTGACCCTTTGTGTAATGATCTACTTTATTGAAATAAAAGGCAGCAGGGGGTTCCTGGCCAGTTTTTTCGAGGTGTTTGGCAAAAACCCTCTTTTCATTTTTGCATTAAGCGCCTTTTTCCCAAAAACTGCTGCCCTGTTTAAAACGAAAGACGGAGTAACACCCTGGAACTGGCTCTATACAAAAGTACTGGTACATACACCCGGCGCCAAAGAAAATGGTTCGCTGCTTTATGCCATCTGTGTGATCCTGCTGATGTGGGCCATTGCCTGGTGGATGGATAAAAGAAAGATCTATATTAAAGTATAGCTATTCCTGTATAAACTGGTTTTCAAAGAGAAAAGATCGTTCAATCTGCCAGGACCGGAATCCGGGCATTTGTTTTAACAGCAGCATCCGGTTCATTATAAAACTGCTCCTGAAAACTTCCTTTTCAAAATAAGGCCAGCATTTTTCCAGTTGCCAGTGATACAAGCCTTTAACCAGGGTGATCCTTGGCAGCGGGTTCAGCCGGGCATCGCTCCAGTGATGCTGAATCCTGCTTATTTTCTCTATGATCTTTTGAATTACAATTTTTTCAGCAATATCTATATAGAGCTCATCCCCGTTTCCTAATGCAAAATTCTTCAGGTGTACCTTAAAAGGCATCATTCCCAGCGCCACTTTATGCAACTCACTTAACCAGCTTGTTTCTTTTGTTTCATAGCCGGAAAAAGCAGCGAGATAAATAAACGGATGACCGCCGGGAAGGGTTATACCCCTGAAAAGTGCATCCAGTTTTGCCCGGGCGTTCGCAAAGCGTTTTTTTATTGCCGGAGGCAGATCCAGTATCAGCTGGTACCTGTTGAAATCATCTCTTTTATATGCTATAACCGACTGCATTTGAACTAGCTATCTATTTAAACAGGCAATTCCGGTGCCAGAAAACTATTAAAATGACCCGATGTTGAATACCGGCAACAATAAATCCGCTGATCTGTATTACAGACAGAAGGATATGCGGCCTCCCTTAAACAATACATTTTACCTGACGCAACACTAATAAAAGGTACGTACTTTTGCCAGCATTAACAAATTCCAAATGAAGAAGATAGCTGGTTTGCCCGGATGGAGGAACAATAGATGCGCGTCAGGTATAATATTGGTCATCAGTTCAATATTATTATACTCCTGTACACAAAACAATGTAAAAAAAGACGATTCCCTTAAAAAATATTTTGATGAGAACCATTTGACCGGTTGTTTTGCGCTGCTGGACAACGGAACCGGCGAGTTTACGGTTTATAACCTGGCCCGTTATCGCGATAGTGCTTACCTGCCGGCCAGCACCTTTAAAATTGCTAATTCCCTCATTGGCCTGCAGACAGGTATTATTTCAAGCGATAGTATGGTCATTCCCTGGGACGGTATACAACGGCCCGTAGCGGAGTGGAACAAAGACCTGAACATGTACCAGGCTTTTCGTGTATCTGCAGTTCCCTATTACCAGGAGGTGGCCCGCCGTATCGGGAAAGATACGATGCAATACTGGCTGGATTCTCTGCATTACGGTTCCGGTAAAAAAGATACTTTATTCAGGATCAGATCCGCTATTGATACCTTCTGGCTGGATAATACACTAAAGATCACTCCCGATGAAAATCTGGGCTTTGTAAAGAAACTGTACTTTAATGAGCTGCCCTTTTTCAAATTATACCAGGAAAAAGTAAAACATGCCATGTTGTTTGAAGACAATGCCAACTATAAGCTGGCTTATAAGACCGGTTGGGGCACCACAGATAAAGATCATGCCCTGGGCTGGGTGGTTGGCTGGATCGAAGAGAACCGGCATCCCTATTTCTTTGTGCTGAACGTAGAGTCGCCCGATCCTGATTATGACATGAGCACTGTACGATTGAGAATGCTGAAAGCTATTTTAAAACAATTGGGCTTTTTTGAAGGAAAAATGTAACAGAAAGGCCTTTTAAATGTTAACAAGTTGATAAGGCAGCGTCTTTTCAGCTTTTTAAACCCGTCAATTGGGTAACTTTATCAGGCACATGCATTTTGAATTTCAATACATCTATTTTATCTGGCTGGCAACAGCGGTCCTGCTTTTTCTGGTATTGTTTGCTGCCGTAAAAAAATGGAAGCGCAAAACCATAAAAAAAATAGGTGAGCCCGCGCTTGTAAAGTCCATGATCAGGGGATACAGCCCCTTCCGGTTCAATTTCAAATTCTTTTTGCTCTGTTTATCCTTTTTACTGGGCGTTTTTTGTGTGATGAGCCTTAGAAAGCCCGGCGGAGACGATGGCATAAAAAGAGCGGGAATTGATGTGGTTTTTGTCCTGGACCTCAGCAAGAGCATGCTGGCACAGGATGTAAAACCCAGCCGGTTGCTGTTGGCTAAACAATTTATCAGTCAAATGATGGATGCCATGCCTGATAACCGTGTGGGGCTTGTGTGGTTTGCCGGAAAGGCATTTATACAAATGCCCATTAGTGCAGATCACGGGTCGGCCCAGATGTATGTAGACGATGCTTCCCCGGATGTGGTTCCTGTAAAGGGAACGGTAATCGGCGATGCCCTGGAACAAAGCCTTAAATCTTTTGGAGAACGGGAAGCAAAATACAAAGCAGTGATCCTGATCTCCGACGGGGAAGATCACGACGAAAAAGCACTGAAGCTGTCAAAGGAATTAGCCACACATGGCTTAATGGTGAACACGGTTGGCATCGGATCCCCGGAAGGCAGCTTTATTCCGGACGATTCCACAGGCGGAAATAAGCTGGATCCGGCAACCGGGGCACCTGTTATTTCAAAGCTCAATCAAAAGGAACTGCAGGAAATTGCGGCCAATACAAAGGGCGTGTATGTGCACCTGACCGATATCAATGCCGCTGTTAAAGCAATCAATGCCCAGTTGGCGCAAATTGACAAAAAAGTATCCGCAGATACCAGCCTCATGAGCTTTAGCTATTACTTTTGGGTATTTGCAACTGCAATGGTATTATTATTGATCACAGAGCAGTTGCTGCCCGATGGCAAAAAAGTAAAAGAAACATGAAAAGCAATTTTATTTTATTGTTGAGCTGTATTGCGATCCCTGTGTTTGCACAGGATAACGGTGCCCAATCTGTAAATAAAGGGAATGAATTTTTCAAAGAGGGAAAGCTGGAGGCAGCGGTTACCGAATATGACAAGGCAGTTAACGGGCCTGCTAAATATGTAGCGCTTGTAAATAAAGGGAACGCGCTTTACCGCCTTAAAAAGTATGAAGACGCTATTAAAAGCTACCAGCTGGCAAGTGACGCTGCCAATACAAATAATGCCCTGCGCTCCGGTGCATTTTATAACACGGGCGTGGTTTACTCTAATCAAAACAAATTGACCGAAAGTATTGAAGCTTACAAGAATGCTTTGCGGCTGAACAGTAACGACAGGAATGCACGGGAAAACCTGCAAAAAGCATTACTGGAACAAAAGAAGCAAAGCGGCGGCGGAGATGATAATAAGGAGGATCAACAAAAGAAACCCCAGCAGTCAAAGTTGAAACAAAAGCAGGCACAGAACCAGCTTGATAAACTGGAACAAAAGGAACGGAATACGCAACAGCGTATTTCTGAAGATAAATCCCAGTATGGCATCAGTAATGAGAAAGACTGGTAAAACGCCGATCAGCACCTACCGTTCCAATTCCAATTCGATAATATCAATACTATCTGTTGTCAGTATGGCAATCATTTCGTGAATACGTACTTTTAGTTTCTCCCACAAAAAACGATTGTCACAATTGCCGATCCTGAGATTGATGAGTTTGGGAGGCGCCCCAAGGCGACTTATTAATTCCGGAAAATCAGCATCTTTTGAAATAAGTATAACGTTTCCATAGGCTCTTGCTTTATTGTAAATAGCAACATCAGAAAGTGCATTGAAATTAAGTATGCAGCCTGATTAACTTCTATTCCGATTTCTTCCTTCATCCATTTTGCAATAATGGGAGAAAGATGCATATCCAGCCAGATTTCCTATTCAGGCCGCATGAATAACAACCGTATTTTTCATTTTTAAAGACGCATATAATAGTGCGGCAGAAATATCGCCCCTTTCTAAAACGGGTGTTGTTCCAGAATAGCATTTTCCCTATTCCACTTGCGAGCATTTCTAATATATCCCCACCGGAAACCTTAAACCTCGTATTGTAGGTTTCCCACTCATTAATCCGGGTATAATTGTAATACGGTTTAATAATTCCTGTTGCTGAAGTGTCATTTATTCAGGCGTTTTATTTAGTCCAGGTTACATAATAATTTACTTAACTGTGATTATTGGATATACTTTTGATTGATCAGCTCCACACGTTCTTTTGCAGTAAACTGATTGACAAATGGTTCTACCGGATAATTACCGGCCTCCCGAATTTTACCTCCTCGCTATCTATAAATCGCTCAAAACCCTGTTTGGTTGCAAAGACACGATCTGACAGCTCCCAGCCCACATAATAACGATAAAGAGTTGGCTGTTCCTGGCTGATCTTCATATCTAATGTAAATACATTGGTGATGTCGCCGGGTATAGCTCCAATATGCCCATAGCCGTTAAAATATTTTGCCGGTGTCAGTATACCCAATCCCAGTAAATCCTTGTGCTCACTCTGCCGGTCATAAGTATATAAGCCGGCCACCCCCGGTTTACTGATCTTGTGATCCTCTTTACTGTAAAAATCAATGGTACCCGTAACCAGGGAGGCATTGGCAGGAACGGTATTGAAACTTACCTTGTTTTCATAAAAATACTGCCCGCCCCAGATGCTGATCTGCTCTGTAACGGTTATGGGCGCCTGGTTGGGCAGGTATTGCCAGTCCTTATAAATGACCTCGAAAACAGAACGGAGCGGGCCTGTTGTTACCTGTCGGTAAATTTCCTGCTTTACATTACTGCCAAAACGGATCAGCGTGTCTTTTTCATTTATGCTGAGTTTTAAGGCAAGCGCTCCGGCGCCAAGTGATTTACCCACTTTAAGAATGTCCATACCCCAGTCTGCCAGGTTATGATAGATCTTTGAAGGATCTGCGCCCACCTCATCCAAAACCATTTGCGGCACCCGTTTTCCCCATATATCATTTGCATTCCTGGTATCAAAATATTTCCGGAAGCCCACTTTGTCATTCTCCCATGCCGGTCCTTCCGTTAAATAGGGCGGCAGCTTTTGTTTGGAAAAATCTGTAGGCGCATTGTTGTAAGGCATGGTATCTGTTAATACATTTGCCCCAAAACGGCTATCCGGCAACCGGTGCTTCTGGCGTACATAACTGCGCACCACCGCTTTTACTGCAGCCGGCTGGTCACTAACGGTAGCTGTCAGCGTTCGCTGCTGGCCGGGGGCCAGGTCCAGCAACAGCACGGCTTCATCCCAGCTACCATCTCCATCCATATCATCATACTGCACCACCTGTGGTGTGCCTTTATCTGCAATGACAACATAATGATCATTGCTGAGCAAAGGCAGCTTTTTTTTCAGCCATTCTCTTTTCAGAACCACCAGTTCATCTTTGCGCGCTATATCAGAGGGGTTGATAACGGTAATGGTCTTTGTTTGCGCCCATATATTACCTGTAAAGCCGCACCCGATCAGTAACAATAACAATGCCTTCATAAAACCTGTTTTATTGTGGTTTTACAGCCTGCCTTGCAATCAACAACCATTTACCGGCCACTTTTTCCCAAACGGTCATGATCTTTAAAGTAGTATGACCCGGTTGCTTATTATCATTGGTGTCTGCATCCAGCAAATGACGCACAATCGCCGTATTGTTCACAAAATAGATGGTCTGGTCACTGATATCGATTTTTGTAAAATCAGATGCACCGGTTTTAAATGATTCCAGGTATTCTGCCTTGTTCTGCACTTTGCCGCTTGAATGACCATACGTTAACTGGTCGGCGGCCAAGGCGCTCAAAACAGGGATATCACTATCCAGCATTGCTTTGGTAAATTTTTTTACGGCAGCTTCTACTTCCTGCAGGTGCTTATTCTGGGCCCATAAAGGAGCAGCGGGGATCAATACTATTCCCAATAACAAAGCAAAAAATCGTATACGCATAAATGAACTGTTTAGTTCACAAATATATTCTTTAATTCTCCAAAGAACAGCCCTCTGCCCTCATTAAATTACTTGTTATTATTTTTGGAGTATGAAGAACGGCTATTCTTTTTTGATGCTTACCCTCCTTGTGGTATTGTATTCGTGTTCCGGCGCCCGGAAAAGCCAGAAGGTAAATGTACTGGAGCAACGGCCAGATCCTGTGGAAAGCACTGCTGCTGCAACTACTTCAAAAAAGGAAAACAATCCGGGGAACACCGCAATCAATCGTTCATTAGATCAGCCGTTGGATATTAACCGTTATGATTTTGTAGATTATGCAAAGACCTTTTTAGGCACTCCTTATAAATACGGATCAGCAGACCCTGATAAGGGACTGGATTGTTCTGGACTGCTGTATCATATTTTTCAGCATTATCATGTAAAATCGCCCCGTTCTTCCTATGACTACGAAAATGTAGGCCGGGAGGTTTCTGTAAAAAAGGCATTGCCCGGGGATATCATATTGTTTACAGGAGAAAACAGCCGTAAAATAGGGCATATGGGAATTGTTACGGAAAACAAGGATGTACTAAAATTTATACACGCTCCCGGCAGCGGAACGGTAGTAACCATTGGCCGGTTATCCGGTTATTTTGAAAAACATTTTGTAAAGATCATACGCGTGCTAAAATAACCTACTCTTTGCGTTTACCTGTCAGATCCCTTAATGCTCCTGTAACAATTGACCGCAGCACCACAGAAGGAGGCGCCCATTTATCCGGAGCCACCTGACGGCTGATCAACCGGGCAAACCGGTTTTTATATAACGGGCTGGTAAGCATCCAGCGCATCAGCGTTTTGGCAACAAAGGGCGGAGGAATAGTAAACAATTCCCGCTTCAGCCGTTCCATGGTACTTTTAAACATTGGAGCGGCAATCCTGTAAATCTCAGACTCATATTGCTGCATTAAAGCATCCCATTCTCCTTTTTTCTGATACCAGGCGATTAAATACCCAGACAGCATCTTTGCACCTGTAAGCGCATCATAAATGCCCTGTGCATCATAAGAGTCTTTCTGGTGATAAGCGTCTCCCACCAGCACCCAACCGGGGCCAAAAGCTTTCCTGAAAAGATTAGAAACATTTTTGATACCCTTTAGAGGAGTGACTCTACGGGCGTTTTTCAGCCGCTCATTTACAGATGGGAAAGTGCTTAATGTTTGCAGGTACCAGGCATCAGCTCCTTCATCTGCTTTAAAATAATCGTGCCTGCATTGTACCAGCACACCTGTTCGGCGCCTTCCGGCGGGCATCACAACAGTGCTGAAGCCATTACATCCGGAATGGATATGTACCCATTCCTTCCCACCGGTTTTATAGGGTGCCACATTTTCCCAGTAAGCATAGTACACGGTAGTAATCAGCTTTTTTTCCTCTTTAATAACCGGAGCTTTCATCTTACGGGCAACAATACTGTTCCGCCCGTCTGCACCAATTACTGCATTTGCGAAAAACTGTATGTTTCCTGCTCCTTTTTTAGTACCTGATATGATTTTTACCGATCCTTTTTCATCGTTATTTATGTCTGTAACAGAAAACTGATCGATTGCTGTAACATTCGGGAATTGCTGCAAATGGTTCCAAAGTGCATTGTCAAGCAGTTCCCGCCGGATTCCGTATAAATAGTTTCTTCCGCCCACTTCAGGCATTGTTACAAAGGTTTTAAAATAGCCGGCCATTTCCAGTACAGCCCCTGCCAGCTTTGGATTACCGGCAGTATATTGTACTTCACTGATCCCGATTTCATCCATCAGCCGCATACCACTTGCCAGAAATAAAGAGCAGGAGATCACCGTCCGTTCCGGCAATGCATCTTTTTCCAGCACCAGTATGCGCATACCAGATACGGCTAAGCGTGCGGCCAGCGAACAGCCGGCCGGGCCACCACCTACAATAATCACGTCATACCTGTTTTCCTGCATTGTTACTCCATCTTTTAATAAAAATACGCTTTAAAAAAATGAATTGCAGCTAAAAAAACGCCCTGCTTATTGTAGCAGGGCGTAAAACAAACATTTACGTGAACTTACAGATCAATAGATCCTAAGACTTTTTTTGAAAAATGGTTCAGGGCCTCTGATTCCCGCATGCCATTTTTTACCAGTTCATGCACCTCAATAGCCCCGCAAAGATTGGTGATCAGTTCTCCCGCCACATCAATTTCTTCATCCTTTATATTCATCTCGCAAAAGGCTTCCAGCACATCAACCGTTGCCTGAAGCTTTTCCGGTGGTGCCGCCTGGTACAGTTTTCTAATTATGGGTAATTTCATCAAACAATTCGTTTAGCGATGCAGCCTGGTTGGTTTGCACCTGGTTAAGTAATTGACCATTTTTAAATGCTGCAAAGGTGGGCAGGTTATCTACCTTAGCCAGCTTACGGGATTCGGGAAATTTTTCCGCATCCACATAAAAAAAGGCCACCTGCTCATTTTCACTTGCCAGCTTCTTGAATTTAGGTTTCATAATACGGCAATTGCCACACCAGCCAGCCCCGTATTGTACCATTACAGAAGGATGATCCGCTACCAGTTGCTGTAAATTATCCTCGTTCAGCTCTATATACATACTATTCCTCCTTTTTATTTAGTTCTCACTGAAATAAGCAGCAACGCCTTCCCGGTCTGCATTCATAGCCTTTTTGCCTTCTTCCCAGTTTGCCGGGCATACTTCCCCATGTTTTTGCACATGTGTATATGCATCAATCAGGCGCAGGTATTCCTGAACATTCCTTCCCAAAGGCATGTCATTTACGCTTTCATGAAACACTTTTCCTTCTTCATCAATAAGATAAGTGGCACGGTAAGAAACATTGGAGCCACTTAGTTTTACTTCACCGGTTTCCTCGTTCACTTCATAGTCTGCATCCAGGATACCTAATTCATTTGACAGGTAACGGTGCGTATCTGCAAGAATCGGATAGGTTACGCCTTCAATGCCGCCACTGTCTTTTGGTGTGTTCAGCCAGGCAAAATGCACTTCCGCAGTATCGCAGGAAGCACCAATGACCAGTGTATTTCTTTTTTCAAACTCAGGAAGCGCTTCCTGAAAGGCATGCAATTCAGTAGGGCAAACAAAGGTAAAGTCCTTCGGATACCAGAACAACAACACTTTCTTCTTGTTTTCAACAGCCTCTTTATACACATCGATCTTTAAATTGTCTCCCATTTCAGACATGGCATCGATTGCTACACCCGGGAATTTCTTTCCTACTAATGACATAATTATTCAATTTTAATTTATACGGAATCTTGCTTTAAAAAACGCTGCAAAGGTACAGCTATGCAAATGCGTGGTCAAGTGATTGTTTCTATAAGAATATAGACAAAATCTATGAAAAAAACTTTAATATAGATAAATATAGTATAATAAAAAAGCCCGGCTGATGCCGGGCCTGTTTATTCTTCAAATAAGTTGATCAGGGCTACCATTGCGCAATAACCGTGACGCCACCAACCGCAATATCTCCGATCTTAACATTGATTCTGGCATCCAGGGGCAATAACAGGTCTACCCTTGACCCGAATTTAATAAAGCCCATTTCATCATTCTGCTTTACCCTATCCCCTACCTTATTGTAGTTTACAATCCGCTTGGCAAGCGCTCCGGCAATCTGCTTGGTCAGCACTTCCCTGCCGCTGCTATGCCGGTATACATTAGAATGCCGTTCATTTTCTGTGGATGATTTCGGATGCCAGGCCACCAGGTATTTCCCTTTATGATATTGATTATAAACGATTTCCCCATCTACCGGATTTCGGTTTACGTGCACATTCAGCGGGCTCATAAAAATAGAGACCTGAATGCGGCGGTCGTTAAAATATTCATCCGGCTGCACTTCTTCAATTACCACTACCTTACCATCGCAGGGTGCGGTAACGGCATGGGCATCAACAGTATAGTTCCTGTTGGGAATACGGAAAAAGGAAATGATCAGTCCATACACAATAAGCAGCGCCGTTTCCAGTATCCAGAAAATAACAGGGTAACTGTAAAACAGAAGATAGTACAACACAACACTCAGCATTAAAAACAGCAGGGTGCTAATGGTAATAGTGGCGGATCCTTCTTTATGTAAGGTCATCTACTTTGTTTTAGGCGGCAAAATTACGACAAAACCGCCAGGTTTTAACAGCTTATTACTGTTCTACAACCTGGAAAGTAATGGGTTGTTTCCGGTAGGCTTTTACAGGATACCCGTTCTGGATGGCGGGCTTCCATTTACCCGATTTTTGGATCACACGTATGGCTTCTTCGCTCATGCCATAACCCGGGTCTTTCAGCACTTTCATATCGCTTACCGTACCATCCACATCCACCACAAACTGCACCAGTACCTGGTAATTACCCGGAGCAGCACCATTGTCTACCGGCGTATCGCCCCGCAGGTTTGTAGTAAGAAAACGGATCCAATCGCCGGGGTACTTTGCTTCTACCTGAACAAACGTAGCTATATCGGGTTCCTTATCTTTTGTTTTCGTTTCTACTATTCCCCTGCCACCGTCCACATCACCTATAGGCGGTACTGCAATATTCCCTGTTTTATCGCCTTTTATATTTTCGATCCCGATCCTTACATCTGTAAGATCTTTTTGCGCGGGGGGAGGATCTGTCATCAGCTTATCCGGTGTGATTCTGGGGATCACAAATTTTTGGGTCTCAATTTTTTTAGGCTCCGACTGCTTTGGTGGTACCGGTACGGGCGGTTCCGTTTTTTGGGGTTCGTCAATTTTTTCAATAATAGTAACATCCGGGCCAATAACGGGCACTGCAGTTTTTTCAGGCTCCGGTTTTAATAAGGCAACACTTACAACTATGCCTATCAAAATACCTGTTGCAAGCAATGCTTTCAATAAGCGCCTGGAATAGGTAGTGCGTAATTCATACGCACCATACGCTTTGTTTTTTCCGTCAAAGACAATGTCAAGCAGACTGGAAGAAAGGATCTGTTTGGTTTCCATATTGTTTATTTTAGTTGTTAACGGACATAACGCTCCCCTGTTCCCCAAAATCAATTTTCAGGAAACCGTTCAATACTGTTACCGGTTCTGTCAGGGAATCAGTTGCTGTTCTTCTTTTTCGGGCGCCACCAGTGCATAGCGCGCAATCCGGTTAATGGACATTTCATCCAGCACATTTACAATGGTCTTATAATTAGCGTTTTTACCGGGTTTGATCAAAACCATCAGTTTATTTTGCCTGCAATCGTCTATGGATCGTTTTTCAGCTAACGCTTTTGCTTCACAGCCTGCATCGGGAACATAGGCGGCCATCACCTCTCTTTTTTTACGGATCAATGCTTTCCTCAGCTCTGTAAGCGAGCCATGGCTCAGGTTAGATGCATTGGCTGCTAAATTTCCTTCATAGTATGCAACGGCCCTGTTATTACCAACAAGAATGGTAAAAGCTCCGGAAACTGCCGTGTTAACGGGCGGCCCGTTTTTTGGCATAAACAGGTCCATTGTTGCCGGATCACTCATTGCTGAGGTATAAATAAAGAAGGTGATGAGCAAAAAGCCGAGGTCCACCATTGGTGTCATATCTATTCTAAGACCAGACCGGCTGAAAACCTTTCTCATACTGCGTTTATGGCTTACCAGCTGTATAGCCGTTTCCATGCTGTTCATAGTAAATGTGTATTTACCTATTAGATCCACTCAGTGATTATTTCCATAAAAATTTAAAAATACTTTCTTCAAAAACTATCTTTGGAAAAACAGAAAAGATGAGCACTTACTTTGAAGACCTGGTTTTTGAAAAGCAGGATTTCACCGGCCAGCTTTTTAAAGCAGGCGATTATGAAGGATGCCGCTTTATAAATTGTGATCTTTCAAAAGCAGCGCTGTCTTATACCAATTTTATAGATTGCCGGTTTGAAAACTGTAATTTAAGCAGCGCAGCTATTATAAAAACAAGTTTCCAGGATACCGGCTTTAGCAGCTGTAAAATGCTGGGCATGCATTTTGAGGATGCCAATACCTTTTTGTTTACACCTGCCTTCCGGGATTGCGTATTAACCCTTTGCTCTTTTTATGGGGTAAATATGAAACATGCTGCTTTTACCAACTGTATCCTTCATGAAGCAGATTTTGCTGATGCCGTTTGTACCGGTGTTGTTTTTGATAACTGTGACTTTCTGCATGCAAAATTTGAGAATACCCGCCTGGATCAGTCGGACCTCCGTACCTCTTTCAATTACTCAATCGACCCGGAACGCAACCTCATTAAAAAGGCCCGATTTTCATTTCCGGCTGCAGCGGGACTGCTGGATAGGTACGCGATCATTATTGATGGAATAACGTAACTTGTATTGCAAACAATTTCTACACCCATCCAAACACAAAAACATGCAAACACAAAGAAGAACATTTATAAAAAGCAGCATGGCCCTTTTTGCCAGCACTTTATTAACTCCCATCGCCGGTACTGCCACGTTTGAGGGTTCAGCAACAGATGAGGGTCTCTTTATGATCGGGCCGATAAAAGGTTATACACCGCAGATAGGCACGCTGGTTTCCATGCTCAACTACAACCGCTCTACAGTAGTAAAATCGGTTGAAAAATTATCCCGGAACCAGATTGACTTTTTGCTGGATGATCATGCCAATACCATTGCAGCGCTTGTAATGCACCTGGGTGCTGTGGACAAATTTTACCAGATCAATACCTTTGAAGGTCGGGAAGAATTTAACGACGAGGAAAAAAAGCTATGGCAGGCCCCGTTGGAGCTGGGCGCAAAGGGGCGAGCTGAAATAAGGGGCCATGATATACAGTATTACCTGGACCTGATTACGGAAGTACGCAATGAGACGCTGGAAGCCTTTAAAAAGAAAGATGACAAATGGCTGCTGGCCGTTGACCGCAAGTGGTCGCCCCCCAACCAGCCATTGAATACCTATTGGAAATGGTTCCATGTATGTGAGCATGAATCCAACCACCGCGGACAGATTGCTTTTTTAAAAAGCCGTCTGCCGGGTGCGAAACCCGCAGGAACGGAATAAAGTCCACAATCTCCCGAACAGGATAAAGCTCGTTACTATAATTTTTAGACTGATGGGCTTAAAAGCTTGCAGATAAGATCATTTTATTTGAATTGTGTAATTTTAACCCATGAATAAAACAGAAACCGTTGAGGATTTTTATAAAAGGGTAAATGAACAGCTGCCTAAACACTCTCTGCAAAATGCAGGTCTGGGGCATTTTAATATTTTTTCAAGAGACTCCTGTTCTGCCGTAACCAGCTACTCCCGGCGCGATTTTTATAAGGTATCCTATATCATTGGAACCGGCAAATTACATTATGCCAATGAGTGGATCTATATTGACCGCCCGGCATTGATGTTCTCCAACCCTATGATCCCATATTCCTGGGAAGCGGAATCTGCCGAACAAAAAGGCTGGTTCTGCCTGTTTACAGAAGATTTTATTTTGCAGGATAAACGGGTAACCAGCCTGCAGGATACCCCGCTTTTTAAAACCGGAGCCCGCCCTGTTTATTTTTTGAATGAGCAGCAACAACAGGAAATAAGCACCATCTTCCGCAAAATGGAGCAGGAAATGCAGTCGGATTATATGCACAAATTCAGTATGCTGCGCAATTACCTGCATCTGGTTATTCATGAGGCCATGAAATGGTGCGTGGCCGATACCTTTGAAAAAAGCACCAATGCCGGCGCCCGTATCACCAATCTGTTCCTGGAACTGCTGGAACGGCAGTTCCCGATTGATGAACCGGACCGGATAGTGCAACTGCGCACCCCACAGCATTATGCGCGGCACCTTTCTGTGCATGTAAACCACTTAAACCGCTCCGTAAAGGAGGCTACCGGTAAAACCACCTCTGCCCATATCTCTGACCGCATTTTAAAGGAGGCCCGGGCGCTGCTGCTGCATTCGGACTGGAATGTTTCGGAAATAGCGTACAGCCTTGGTTTTGAATACCCGGCGCATTTTACCAATTTTTATAAGAAAAAAACCGGTCAAAGCCCTGCGGCCCTCCGGAAATCAATTGTTTGATTTTTGTAAGTATTGGTTTGATCAGCGTAACACGGAATCCTGTCCGGCCATCTAATTTTGTTGACCTAAAAAGTGAACGCTATGTCTGATGCAGTAATCTTGCAAAAACAACGATGGGTAGAAGTAAAAAAGTTACAGGAGAAAAATAAGCGCATTGCTACTTTTATATCTTTTTTATTGATCCCTTTATCCGGCTTGATTACGGATATCTATATTCCTTCCCTGCCGCATATGGCAGCAGACCTGCAACAACGGGAAGGAGCCATTCAATTGACTCTTACCCTATTCCTGGTAAGTTATGGGCTGGCACAGTTTATTACGGGCAGTCTTATTGATAGTTTTGGAAGGTTCCGGCTTACGCTTGTTTCCCTGGCGGTTTTTATCATCAGCAATTTTGTGATCATTTATACCCGGCAAATAGAAGTGATCTACGCCATGCGTATTGTGCAGGGCATTACCACGGGCTTTATTGTAGTGGCCAAACGCGCATTTTTTGTGGACGTATATGAGGGGGATGAACGCAAACATTATCTCAGCCTGATGTCTATCGTATGGTCTTCCGCGCCGGTAATAGCACCATTCATCGGGGGTTACCTGCAGCAGTATTTTAACTGGCAGGCCAACTTTTATGTGCTGGCCATTTATGGAAGCATGATGTTATTGCTGGAGTGGGTATTCTCCGGAGAAACCGTACCCGTTTTCCGGTCTTTTAAATGGCGCGTCATCATCAGGGATTATCAATACATGTTAAGCAACCGGAGGTTTTTATACGGGCTGTTTATCTGCGGACTGTGTTATGGCACTACCATGATCTTTGGTCTTGCCGGCGCTTTTATTATTGAGCATCAAATGCATTACTCACCCGTGGTAGCAGGATATGCAGCATTGGTGATGGGCCTGGCCTGGATGAGCGGAGGCTTTTTAGGGAAAGCAACCCTGCATAAACCATTTTTGCCCAAGCTACGGCTAAGCAATGCGGTACAATTATTGATTACATTAGTAATGATCGGAAGCGTAGGTATTCTACAGAATATTTACACATTGATTGTATTTGCATTTCTTATACATGCCTGTGTAGGATTCATCTTCAACAATTATTTTGCCTATTGCCTGGGGCGTTTTCCGCAAATGGCCGGTTTGGCAAGCGGCCTCGCCGGGGGCACTAATTTTATCCTTACTGCTGTTGCAAGCTATGCGGTGGTGGGCACCCTGCATCCGGGATCACAGATGGTGTTGGGCTGGGGCTACCTGGCAATGGGCGTCCTTTCATTTTTCATCCTGCAGTTCTTATTAAAGCACCAAGCAAAGCAGCAATAGGCATTTACTTTAGCTCTTTTTTATTGGGTCAGCAGCAGTAATGCTATCAGCTTTCTTGCCACGCTCGCTTGTACCTGTGTGCATACAGCAGCAATGATTCATGGATCATAGCAGAAGGCCATGAACTATGAACCATCAACTATGGGCTATTATTTCAAATTATCATCAAACTAAAAAATAAGAATTATGAAATACAGAACATTAGGACAAACAGGAGAACAGTTATCCGCAATAGGATTAGGCTGTATGGGCATGAGTTTTGCCTATGGCCCTACTGATGATGCGGAAAGCATTGCCACCTTGCATAAAGCCCTGGACCTGGGGATTAATTTCTGGGATACGGCAGATATGTATGCCAATGGAGCCAATGAAGAGCTGGTATCAAAAGTATTGGTGCCTAACAGGGATAAAGTATTTATTGCCACCAAATTTGGTTTTCGCTTTAAAGACGGTGTTGCCGGCCCGAGCAGCAGCGCCGGAACTTATTTTGATGGCCGGCCGGAGTGGCTGAAACAGGCGGTGGATAAGAGTTTGCAGCGCTTAAAAATAGATACCATCGATCTGTATTATGCACACAGGATCGACCCGAACGTGCCCGTGGAGGAAATGGTGGGGGCCATGGCCGACTTGGTAAAGCAGGGAAAAGTACGCTACCTGGGGTTGAGTGAAGCCTCTGCCGCATCCATCCGTAAGGCACATGCGGTGCATCCTATTGCCGCTTTGCAAAGCGAATATTCTTTGCTGAGCCGAGATGTGGAAGGAGAGATCCTCGATACCGTAAGGGAACTGGGCATCAGTCTGGTACCTTATTCACCCCTTGCACGCGGGCTGGTTACCAATACGCTCAATACGGAAACACTGGCAGCGGACGACTTCAGGAGAACTTTACCGCGTTACCAGGAAGATGTGGCTGAAAACAACAACCAACTGGTGGGCGGGTTTGCAGCCCTGGCAGCCGGAAAACAATGCACACCCGCGCAGCTGGCCCTGGCATGGGTACTGGCCCGGGGGGAAGACATCATTCCCATTCCCGGTACCAAGAAAAGGAAGTACCTGGAAGAAAATGCTGTCGCCGTTGACGTGGTATTAACACAAAGCGACCTTGATGCTATTGAGGCTCTGCTAAAAAAATACCCCAATACCGGTGCCCGTTATAGCGAGGGGGCTATGAAACTGGTGAATCATTAGGTCTTCGTAAAATCTATAAGGTCTTGAAGACCTTATAGATTTATAAAGATTTTCTTAACTTTAAACATGCCTGATCAACACCCACCATTAATTGAAAATAATTGCTATCACCTGTTCAACCGGGCTGTTGGAAGTGAAAAATTATTTCTTTCAAAAGAAAACTACCGGTATTTCCTCAGGAAAATGGAGCAGCATATTTTGCCGGTCGCAGATATTTACGCATATAGCCTGCTTCCCAATCATTTTCACCTTTTGGTAAGGATAAAAATACAAAAACAGCTTGAAGACTTCTATTACCAGAAAAAAGAAACAATTTTTGATCCGTTAAAGGATGATATGCCCCGGTTTGTAATGCAGCAATTCAGCAACTGGTTAAATGGGTACACAAAGGCATTTAATAAAATGTATTCCAGGATGGGTGGGCTGTTTATGGATCATATGAAAAGATCCAGGGCAGAAAAGGAGTCATCGGTCAATAACTTTATTTTCTACATTCATAAAAACGCCGTGCACCACGGCCTTACAAAGTATATCGGAGCCTGGGAATTTGATAGTTATCCTTCGCTGGTAAACGGCCAGCCTACTTTTTTAAAAAGAGATGAAGTAATACAATGGTTCGGTTCTGTAGAAGCTTTTGTGAAGTTTCACCAGCAGGTTATAAAGTTGAAAAATAAAGACCTATAAGATTTTTGAAACCCTATAGGTCTGTTAAACAAAATAATTATGAACAGAAGAAGAATGTTAAGCAGCATGACGTTTGCCGGCCTGGCAGCGTCATTGCCTTTTGGAAAATTATCCGCAGCAACAAAAAAAGAAGCGGCAAAAGAGGAAATAGCAGGCGGATTTAAAAAATTACAGATAGGCGACCTGGAGCTCTATGTGTTAACAGACGGATTCCTGCAGGACAAAAGCACCCACTTTGCGCCCCGCGCAGATATTGCCGCTTTAAGGCAGTTACTGGCAGAGCACTTCCGCAGCACAGAGCACATTGATATGGCCATGAATGTGCCCTTAATAAAAACAAAGGACCGGCTCATATTGCTGGACACCGGCATGGGCATCTTTGCTGATGATAATACCGGCCTGTTATTAAAAAGCCTGGGAGCAGCCGGCTTTTCTCCGGACCAGATTACTGATGTGTTTATTTCCCATGCACACCCGGATCATATCGGTGGCGTTATAAATGAGCAGGACCAGCTGGTGTTCCCTAATGCAAAGATCTTTATTGCTAAAACGGAGCATGATTTTTGGATGAAAGCGACATTGGCGGATTTTAACAACAGTGCCTTAAAGAAAGAACCGGAATTTTTAAATATGTTTATTCCGAAGGTACAGCACCTGCTCACTACCATAAAGCCGCTGCTGAATTATTACGATTTTGAAAAGCCGTTGTATGGTACCTTTAGCTTTCAGCTGGCACCGGGGCATACACCCGGGCTCACATTAACCACTATTCAATCGGGTAATAAAAGGCTGCTGTACGTGGCAGACCTGGTACATTCAGATATTTTATTATTCCCGCACCCGGAATGGGGCTTCTCTGGCGATACAGATCTGGACCTGGCTATAGCCTCAAGAAAAAAGATAATGGAGCAACTGGCTGTAACAAAGACCCGCGCACTGGGCTATCATCTTAGCTGGCCGGGTGTTGGCTATACCCGCAAGGATGGAACCGCATTTACCTGGGTGGCAGAAGCCTACAGCAGGCCTTAAAAATAAAAAATACAGGTCGTTTCAGGCAGGTTTGTTGAAACACTTTTGTTATTTTCATTACATTCACTCAATAAATGAGAAATGAAAATGAAAAAAGGCGGATTATTTATTGTAGTAAGTATTTTTTCTGTGGCTGTTTTTGCCCAGTCGAAGTACAGTAATACAGAAGCGTTTGCACCTTTCTTTTACCCTTCTGCGGGAAATGAATACAGGAGCGCTGCCGGTGAGCCGGGCCCAAAATACTGGCAGAACCGGGCAGATTATAACATTACCAGCACGCTGGATACTACCAGTCATACGGTTACGGCAAAAGTGGAAATTTTATACACCAACAACAGCCCGGATAACCTGAAGTTTTTATGGCTGCAAACAGATCAGAACATTTATCGTAAAGACTCACGCGCCACGGCAACCACAACCGCTGCCGGTGGCCGCTGGGCCAACTCCACCTTTACAGAGGGCGATGTTATTTCCTCAATAAGCATTGAAGAGGGGGGCAAAAAATATACACCACAGTACAATACAGCAGACACACGCACACAGGTATGGTTGAATAACCCGTTAAAAGCAGGAGGTGGAAAGCTAAAGCTGACGATCGAATATTCTTTTAAAGTGCCTGAATACGGGAGCGACCGTATGGGGCGGCTGAATACCCGGAACGGGTGGATCTATGAAATAGCGCAATGGTTTCCGCGCATGGCGGTATATGACGATGTACAGGGCTGGAACCTGCTTCCCTACCTGGGCCAGGGAGAGTTCTACCTGGAATACGGGGATATTAATTTTAGCGTAACAGCCCCAGCAAACATGATCATTGTCGGTTCCGGGGAGTTGCTGAATCCGGCTGAATGCTTTACGGCAGAAGAAACAAAACGTTATGCAGCAGCAAAGAACAGTGATCAAACAGTAATGATCCGCAGCGCGGACGAAATCGGCAAAAGCGGCGTCAGCGCAAAAAAAGGCACTACTACCTGGCGGTTTAAAATACAAAATGCAAGGGATGTGGCCTGGGGCGCTTCAAAAGCTTTTGTGCTGGATGGTGCAAAGATCAATTTGCCCAGCGGTAAAAAATCGCTCGCGCTGAGCGCTTATCCGGTGGAAAGCATGGGAACAAACGGCTGGCAGCGCAGTACGGAAATGGTAAAAGGAGCTATAGAGTTCTACTCAAAAAAACTGTTTGAATTTCCTTACCCGGCAGCTACCAATGTGGCCGGCACTGTAGGCGGAATGGAGTACCCCGGCATTGTTTTTTGCAGCTACAAATCAATGGGAGCAGACCTTTGGGGCGTAACGGATCATGAATTCGGGCATACCTGGTTCCCGATGATCGTTGGCAGCAATGAGCGCAAATATGCATGGATGGACGAAGGTTTTAATACATTTATTAATGATCTTTCTACAGAAGCGTTCAATAACGGGGAGTTTAAACAGCAAAGCTTTTTTGGAGATCCTACCAATGAGCAAATGGTACGCATGGTTTTTAATGATAAAATGGACATTATGCTGACAGAGCCGGATGTGATCCAGCAGATGAGTTTAGGTGTGGCAGCTTACCTGAAGCCCTCACTCATGCTGCACGCCTTAAGAAATGCTGTATTGGGTGAAAAACGCTTTGATGCAGCGTTCCGGGAGTACATCAGTCGCTGGGCCTTTAAGCATCCCACACCCTGGGACTTTTTCCGCACTATGGAAAATGTAGGTGGCGAAGATCTTGCCTGGTTCTGGAGGGGCTGGGTGTTTAACGACTGGAAGATAGACCAGGCCGTGCAGGGAGTAAAGTATAAAAACAGTGTGCCTGCCAATGGCGCTACGATTACTATAGAAAACCTGCAGCAAATGCCTATGCCCGTAACGGTGCTTATAAAGGAAAGCAATGGAAAGGAGCAAACGATAAACCTTCCGGTAGAAATATGGCAGCGCAGCGCTATCTATAGTTTTGATGTGCCCACCACCTCCCCTATCAGTTCGGTAACCATTGACCCCAATAAAAAAATGTACGACTGGGACCGCTCCAATAATACATGGACAGGTAAATAGTAGGGCTTGCGATAAAAGGAAAAATAATGAAAGAATATGCTGATAAACAAAGTATTCTATTTTCTGCCTTTTTATGAAACAAACGTGTAAAATAAATTTTTAAGGCGACAACAACTGACGATTATGGAAACAGTTGCTCTGCCGGCGCCACGCTTTCGGGCCTGCCCACATCTATCCAACGGTCAGCCTGGTGCCGGAACCCTTTTATGATGTGGGTTTTGGCCAGGTGCAGGTATAAGTCTATCAGCGAAAATTTGCCGGTAAACGGAATGTGGCTGAACACCTCATACTCAAAAACCACTACACAGTCGTATGATCTTTGAATGAGCGTAGCGCCCCGGCGGGCTATTTTTTCCTCTCCCGTGGCAATATTCCTCCAACCGCAGAGCGTGTCGTTTTCATCAAATAACAGGTAACGGGAGGTTTTACGCTCACCTACCGCCAGGGAAATTAATGGCTTGTTGGCCTCATGAAAGTCGATCAGCCGGTTAATGTCCAGGTCGGTAAGAATATCTGCGTTACAGGTAATAAATTTTTCACCCGGCTTAAATAAAGGTTTTGCTTTTAACAAGCCACCACCGGTTTCCAGCACCGCATCGGTTTCATCGCTGATCGCAATTTCACTGTCCCAGCCCTTGTTTTTTTCAATAGCTTCAATGATCTGGTCAGCAAAATGATGCACATTTACGATCACATGCCTGATGCCGTATTGTTGCAGGTACTCCACATTCCGCTGTAATAAACTTTTCCCGTTGATCACTGCCAATGCCTTGGGATGCTTATCCGTCCAGGGTTTAAAGCGGGTACCCAGGCCGGCACAGAAGATCATGCCCTGGGGAGCATCCATTGTCCATTGTTCATTGTCCATAGTTTTGAATTCAAATAATTGATCTATTAAAGTGCGTCTCTGAAACCAGAAATCATTTCACACGCTACATCCTATTCCGTATAAAATTTGTGTTACTTTTTTTAGAAAAGTCTATACTAACCAGCCCATAGCCCATTGCTGCATCGAATCTCTTAAACTGGTAATCATTTTACAAAGAAGCTCGTGCTCATCGTAGTATTTCTATTTTACATCTTCTGTTATATAATTTCTCATCCCTGCCAGGAGCAAAGCGCTAACCACTTCAACCGCTGAACGTAAGGCAAGCCCTAAAAAACTTTTAAACTCCGGTGTGGGCTGCCCTGTAGAACCCTCTGCTATATTTAAAACAACAGAATCAGCAGCTCTTTTTATTTGTAAAGAAAGAGTAAATTTTTCCTCAACCGGAAACTCTTTTGTAAGCAGGTCGATTTCATTTGATAAAGCGGCTGCAATCAGCCATACTTTTAAACTTTCAAATTTGAATGCCATAACTGAAATTTATCCAGTGAGAAATCATACCTGAAACATTTTTTCGGCAACTGCTCTATGAACCATTGAGCGTGGACTATTGCCCCGTGTTTACCCACTCTCTCGCGTCCTGTACCCAATGGTTCAGCTCTACCTTTACCCTGAACTTATTTTTTAAATGCCGGGTTAGTGCATCTGCGGCATATACACTGCGGTGCTGACCGCCCGTGCAGCCGAAGCTTACCGTCAGGCTGCTGAAGTTCCGCTTTATAAAATCTTCTACCGTTATATCTACCACATCAAAAACACTATGCAAAAATTCCGGCATTCTGGTTTGCTGCTCCAGGTACTGGATCACTTCTTTATCCCGGCCCGTTTTTGTTTTCATGCTTTCCATACGTCCCGGGTTTAAAATACCACGACAGTCAAACACGAACCCGCCGCCATTCTCGTTATCTGTTACCGGTAACCCCTTCTTAAATGAGAAGCTGGAAACCTTTACTACCAGCGGTGTTTTGTCCGTTGCCTGTACCGGTGTAAACTGTTGTATGATTGCATCATCAATGCATAATTGCAAAACCTTATCAAACTCTGGCACTGAAATACCCATTGCATTCCTTGTAATAAAAGACTTCAAATTTCTTAATGCCAGGGGGATGCTGGTTAAAAAATGAGCCTTTCGCTCAAACAACCCACGGAAGCCATAGGCACCCAGCACCTGCAGCAAACGGATCAGTACATACCCATTGTACTGGCTTACAAATACAGCCCGGTTCAAAGGCTTTTCCAGCAAGGGCTCCAGGCCATCCATATAATCCATCAGCAGGTTTTCTTTCCAGCTTTCAGACAGGTTGGCCCTTGCCTGCCATAATAAAGAAGCCACATCATACTGCGGGGCACCTTTCATGCCGCCCTGGTAATCGATAAAATGAACAGAGTCATCTTCCATTACCTGTATATTGCGGCTCTGAAAATCGCGCATCATAAAGAACTTATAATCCGTATGCGTCAGGTAGGTGCTCAGCGCTTCAAAATCATCAATGAGCGCCTGTTTGTCATAAGGCTTACGCAGCGCATCTAAAAAGTAATACTTAAAATAAAGCAGATCAGCCATGATGGCCTGCTTGCCAAACTCTTTATTGGTTAGGCATTTGTCATAGTCAAGCCCCTGATCACCTAATACCTGAACCCGTGCCAGCTCGTGCAGGCTCTTTTTATACAGTTGGTATACTACATCTGTTTCCCCGTCTTTTTCAAGATGATTGATCAGAGATACCGTGCCAAAGTCTTCCTGTAAATAATACGCGCGGTCATCACTAATAGCCAGGATCCTGGCTACCGGCAGGTGTTTTTTCTGGAAGGCATCTGAAAAGTAAAAGAAAGACTCATTTTCTTTGATATTGGCGCCATAGGTTCCGATGGTAGACCGACCATCTTTCCAGATACGGAAATAGCGCCGCTCACTGCCGGCCTGCTGTAAAATATCGATGGTGTCGGGTGCATGGCCGCTCCATTTTATAAATAGGTCTGTAATTTGGTCCAATTTATCCTGCATCGGACAAAAATAACCAAATCGGATTATGAATACTGCTTTTTTGAAGAAGGAATTGCCACCGGCGTGCCTGGTACTGCAGCTTGCCGCCCGTAACAGGTTACCAGCTTCCACTGGCGCCTCCGCCCCCGCTGCTGCCACCGCCACCGGAAAAGCTACTGCTGTCGCTGCTCTTTTGAGCCGATATGATTTTGCCGGAACATTGCTGTGGCGTAGTCTCAACAGACCGGCTGCCTGTTGTAAGTACCCTCATCACCACTACCTGCCTGCCCGTACTTTGCTCTATTGCATACAACTGATCATTGAGGCTCTTTTTTCTGTTTCTGACAATGTATGGGTAAGATCCGTTGTGCGGGTAGTAATCTTTACGGTTTCCTGTGCATTCGTTTGTGCTGTAGTAAGCAATACAAGCATCCATACAAAGTGAAGACAAACGAATTTCAGGGAACGGTTAGCCGTAACAAATACATGCATGTTATTATTTAGCGTGTTTCGTATTGAAATGAATTTTATAAAAATGGGCAGGTTAAAGTTAATAATGATCTGCACACGCAGCAAGACAATACAGCTCATTTTTTTGTGATGGAGCGGCACCGCAGTTCGTAAAAATACTATTACCGTCAACTTATGGCCCAAGCTTACGGCGCTCAGCTTTTATTACGGTTAGCTTAACAACGAACTGAGGTTCTTTGCTAACACATCCGCCCGGGGCTACGCCTCAGTACTCATCATGATAGTAATTCCTAAACAATATGCTGCCGCTCTTTTCAGGCCCAAAGGCCATCGGCCTGATTCATGGAACGGGCTGACCAAAAAGCCCTAAAGAACCCCCTATGGAACTCTGAGTGTCATCGGCCTGCTTACCGGATCAGGCATGCACGATGCTTTTCTTTGGCCTCAGGAAATGTTCCTGACAGCAATACCCAAAAATCGTGCTTCCGCCCTTAAATTAACGGCTATGGTAAGAATACAAACCGTAAAAATGTTATACACTCTTTAGCAAAAGCCCGGTCTAATTTTTGTATCTTAGCTTTAAATGATCTTTTATGGCAGTAATATTACCGGTAGAAGGGAAACACCCGCAAATAGGCAACAATTGTTTTATAGCGCCCAACGCTACAATAGTTGGAGACGTTATTGCAGGGGATGATTGCAGCTTCTGGTTCAATACCGTGGTGCGCGGAGATGTAAACTCCATAAGAATAGGCAACAAAGTAAATGTGCAGGATGGCGTGGTCATTCATTGTACTTACCAGAAAACCAGCACTACCATCGGGAACAATGTTTCAATAGGGCACAATGCAGTAGTACATGGCTGTACTATCCATGACAATGTGCTGGTGGGTATGGGTGCCATTATTATGGACAACGCTGTAGTTCATAATGATTGTATTATTGCCGCAGGTGCGCTGGTACTGGAAGGAACCGTTTGCAATGCCGGTGGCGTTTATGCCGGCCGGCCGGCACAAAGGATAAAAGATATTTCAGCCGACCTGCTAAATGGAGAAATTAACCGCATTGCCAACAATTACGTAAAATACGCCAGTTGGTTCCATGATGCGAACGAAGCTGAGCAATATGCTGAGAAATAATATCCACATAAAATTCTGCTGAACTCTTTATAATTTCTGGCAGTCTGCTTCTATGCAGGTAGTATCCGGGTTGCCCTGTACCCGCTAATTATGGACCACGCTTTTCACCCTTCCATCCAGTATTATACTCATTATCAATATATTAATGGAATCACAATCTTATTATTTGATATTAAAAAACAATATTTTTCATTACTAAAAAATAATATTATTGTTTAGTAACAAATAATATTTTTTTTGCACTAAAAGACAGGATGCTTTTACAAAGCCAGATAGCAGAAGTGATCCAATCGCAGGCAGCAAACTTTCTAGGAAAGCATACAGGCCTTGAGCGTGAAATATTACCCCAATTACCGGTACCCAACCGGCATACCTTGATCATTACCGGTATCCGGCGTTGCGGAAAAAGCACTTTGTTGCTGCAATTGTTGAAGAATTGTTTTGATACTGCTTTTTATCTTCATTTTGAAGATCCACGCCTGGCAGGTTTCGAGAAAAATGATTTTGCAAGACTGGAAAGTGAAATAAAAAAACGGAAGCCTGAAGTATTGTTTTTTGATGAGATCCAGATCATGGATCAATGGGAGTTCTTTATAAGACACCTGCTGGATCAGCACTATAAAATAGTGATCACCGGCTCCAATGCTACCTTGCTAAGCCGTGAACTGGGTACCCGGCTCACAGGCCGTCATTTATCTGTAGAACTTTTTCCTTTCTCCTATAATGAATTTTTAGCGTTCAAAAAACTAAAGAATACGATAGGGTCTTCCAGGCAATATCTTTTGCAGGGCGGTTTTCCGGAATATATAAAAGCTGCCAACGGCTTTATCCTGAATCAGCTCCTGGAAGATATTCTATACCGTGATATTGCTGTGAGATATGGAGTAAGGGATGTACGATCTTTGAAACAACTGGCCGTATATCTTATATCCAATATTGGCAAACCCGTGTCTGCCAATAATCTGAAAAGCCTGTTCGCTATAAAGGCAACCAGCACTATTCTTGAATATTTTTCCTACCTGGAAAATGCTTATATAGTGCAATTCCTGCCTATGTTCAGCCATTCCGTTAAAAAACAGGTACGGAATATGAAAAAGGTATATACAATAGACCCGGGAATGTTTACAGAAAACTCCATTGTGTTTACCGATGAGAATGGAAGAAGTCTGGAGAACGCTGTATACCTTCACTTACGTAGAAAATATAAAGAACTTTATTATTTCACTGAAAAAGGTGAGTGTGACTTTATAGCGATGGAGAAGGGTAGACCTAAAGAGGTTATTCAGGCTTGCTATGAATTAAATGCAGATAACCTGGAGCGGGAAACAGCAGGGTTGACAACGGCCCTGGATTTCTTTAATATAAAGAAGGGAAAGATCGTCACTGTTAATCAAACAGACACCATCAATAACAATGGCAAAAGCATAGAAGTAGTGTCTTTAGCCGACTTTTTAACAGATCAGTAATTTTTATTTCCGATGCTTTCAAAAATGTTAAGGTAGCTGATGTAGCGCTCCTCATAGATCTCCCCATTTGCTACTGCAGCTTTTATGGCACAATCCGGCTCATTAATATGTGTGCAGTTGTTATAACGGCAATGTTCTAACCGTGCACGCATTTCGGGGAAATAATGGGATAACTCTTCTTTGTCCAGGTTGGTAATGGCCAGTTCGCGGATGCCGGGTGTATCAATGATTCGTCCACTGCCGGGCAGGTCGTACATGGTGGCAAACGTGGTGGTGTGCATTCCTTTTCCGCTCCAGCCGCTTACATCCTGCGTTTTAATGGCTTCGTCCGGTAACAGGGCATTGATCAAGGAAGATTTTCCTACCCCGCTATGGCCGCTGATCAGCGTGGTCTTGTTTTGCAATAATTCCCGCAATGCTTCTACCCCCTGCGTCTTTTCTACGCTTACCGCATATATGCCATAACCCAGCGAGGTATACATGGCAGATAGTGCTTCAAAACGGTGCCACTCTTTTTCCCGGTAAATATCTGTTTTATTAAACAACACCACAGCCGGTACATGGTACATTTCACAAACCACTAAAAAGCGATCAATAAAGCCTTGTGAGGTGCGTGGCTCTTTTAATGTAGCGATCAGCACAGACTGATCCAGATTTGCAGCAATAATGTGCTGCTGGTGTTTCATACGCGGCGACTGCCGGTTAATATAATTATTCCGTGGAAAAATTTCTGTGATTATAGCGGTGGCTTCCCCGCTTTCTTCCTGCTCAATATTTACCCAATCGCCTACGGCCAATGGGTTGGTACTGGTAATACCATCAATTTTAAAAACGCCCTTTATACGGGCATTATGAAACTTACCCGTTATATCCTTAACGGTGTACCAGCTACCGGTTGATTTATAGACTACCGCTTTCAAGAATTGAGCATTGAGCTATCAGATTTGAGACCTGGTTTAACAGGATCCGCAAACCATATTTTGAAATACCGCGGTGCTATACGCTTATTTTAAAGTCGCGCAAAGCATCGTTCAGGCTGGTTTTCAGATCCGTGCTTGCTTTTCGTTTGCCAATGATCAATGCACAGTTTACATGGTATTCACCAGCGGGAAATTTCTTGGCATAGGATCCGGGAATAACCACACTCCTTGCCGGTACCCTGCCCTTACCTTCAATGGGAATGCTGCCGCTTACATCAATGATCTTGGTACTTTGTGTAAGCACTACATTTGCCCCCAGCACGGCTTCTTTTTCCACGATCACGCCTTCTACCACTATAGAACGGCTGCCCAGGAAACACCCGTCTTCAATAATAACCGGGCTTGCCTGTAACGGCTCCAGCACCCCTCCAACACCAACGCCACCGCTAAGATGCACATTTTTACCGATCTGTGCGCAGCTGCCCACAGTAGCCCAGGTGTCTACCATTGTTCCTTCTCCCACATACGCCCCGATATTTACATAAGAGGGCATCAGTACCACATTGGGAGCCAGGTAGGCGCCATAACGCGCAACTGCATGCGGTACGGCACGCACACCAATATCCCTGTAATTCTTTTTCAGCAGCATTTTATCATAGAACTCAAAGGGCGGCACATCCCAGGTCTGCATTTTCTGTATACCAAAATACAACAGAATGGCCTGCTTCACCCATTCATTTACTTTCCACTTTCTGCCTTCCGGCTGCGCAACACGCAACTCACCTTTGTCCAGAGCGGCAATTACATCATGCACCGCTTTTTCATACTTTCTGGTTTTCAGCAATTCCCTGTCGGCCCAGGCTGCTTTTATTAACTCTTCCATGGCGATCTTTGTGCTTTTGTGCCGCCAAAGTTAACAGAATGATATGAGAATTGAGAATTGAGATCTGAGAATCGGGCCATAAGATTGAATTATAAGATTCAAACCAGCCCCTGTTTGTAAATTGTCTTAATTTCCTGCAACTTTGCGGCTATGAACATCGGGTTTGATGCCAAAAGGGCCTATCATAACAATACAGGACTGGGATTCTTCAGCAGGGTACTGATCAGTCTGTTGGCCGGGCATTATCCTGAAAATGAGTACTACCTGTTCAATCCGAGACCAGGCAGGTCTTTTCATCCCAACCAGGAAAATATCCATGAGATATTACCAGCAGGCGCACTGCATCAAATGCTGAGCGCTGTCTGGAGAAGCCGGTGGGTAACCAAAGACCTGGTACAGCGCAAAATAGACCTGTACCACGGCCTGAGCCATGAAATTCCGGTGGGAATGCCCAAAACAGGCATTCCTTCTGTGGTAACCATGCACGATCTGTTCCCCGAAATTTACCCGCACCAGTACAAGCCGATCGACACAAGGATTTACCGCGCCAAATCGAGATACGCCTGTAGCCATGCTACCAAGATCATGGCTATCAGTGAGGAAACCAAACAGCATATTATGCAGATCTATGGTATCCCTGCTGAAAAAATCGCAGTCATTTATCAAAGCTGCGCCCCGGCATTTATGATACAGGAACCGGAAGAGCAAAAGGAGGTTGTGCGCCGGAAATACCATTTGCCGGATGCCTTTTTTCTGCATGTGGGCACTATCATTGAACGCAAAAACCTGCTGAACATCTGCAAAGCCATGCAGCTGATCAGGGATGAGATCCCTGTTCCGTTGGTTGTAGTAGGCAATGACGGCGGGTTTAAGGAAAAAGTACAGGTCTATTTAAAAACGATGCAACTGGAAGACCGGGTGCTGTTCCTGTCGGAACAACTGGAAAGCGCAGGTAAAAAACCCTTTGTTGCAACGGACGAGCTGCCTGCCTTATACCAGCTGGCAACGGCCATGATCTATCCTTCCTACTTTGAAGGCTTTGGCATGCCCATTATTGAAGCAATGGCCGGAGGCGTGCCCGTGGTTACGTCTACCACCTCCTGCCTGCCGGAAATAGCCGGTGGCGCTGCCTGGCTGGCCAACCCGGACAGTCCGGAAGAAATGGCAACCGGCCTTAGAAAAATTTATTCCGACCCGGCATTTGCAGCCGGAATGCGCACAAAAGGGATGGAAAATGCCCGACGTTTTTTACCGGAAGTATATGCAAGGGAAGTGATGGAGCTGTATCGTTCTATTGTATAAACAGGATACAGCCCTTTTGGATGAATATTTTTAAAAGAACTCATGATCCGGCCTTTCAATCTATAAATTAAAGAAAAACAATGACTGATTTTGAACAGGATCTAAAGGCAGCAGTTGATACAATACGGAACGGAGGCGTGATCCTTTATCCTACAGATACCGTGTGGGGACTGGGATGCGATGCAACCAATGCGGAAGCAGTGGCAAGAATCTATGCTATAAAAAAAAGGGACGACAGCAAGGCGTTGATTGTACTGGCGGCTACGGAACGGGAGGTGCTGCAGTACACGGCGGCTGTAGATCTGAGCCTGTTTGATTACCTGGAAACGGCTGAGCGCCCTACAACGGTGATCTATGAACACGGGATCGGGTTTGCAGAAAACCTGACAGCAGCAGATGGCAGCATTGCGATCCGTATCTGTAAAGATGATTTCTGCCGTTCGCTGATCAAACGTTTTGGGAAGCCCATTGTTTCTACCTCTGCAAATATTTCCGGTGAACCAACCCCTGCCCGCTTTAACGCCATCACGGCTGCCATAAAAAACCAGGCAGATTATATTGTACAATACCGGCAGGATGATCGCACACCTCATCAGCCCTCTTCCATTATCCGCTGGAAAGATGGACAGGTGGAAGTGATCCGGTAGAAATAAAGAATGTAAAATATAAAATAATAAATCCAGAAGTACGTTCATTGTTAAGCAGGTTTATCCAAGCACTGAAGGCTGACTACTGATAACTGATCACTAACTACTGAAACCTGATTACTGAAATCTCAAATCTCAAACTATCTTTGCCCGTTACATGGATATTCATTTAGATAAGAAAGAGCAGGAAATTATTGACAAGGTAGCCCTTGCAGCACAGGAGCTGAGGCAGGAAAGCTACCTGGTAGGCGGCTTTGTGCGCGATAAATTATTAGACCGGCCCACCAAAGACGCAGATATCGTTACTGTTGGCGATGGCATTGAGCTGGCAAAGGCCGTGGCAGAACGATTTCATCCCAAACCGGAGGTGAACTATTTTAAGAATTTTGGTACGGCGCATATTCATACACAGAAGTTTGATATTGAGTTTGTAGGTGCCCGGAGAGAAAGCTACCGGCAGCACAGCCGGAAGCCGGAAGTAAGCCCCGGAACACTGGAAGATGATCAGAACCGCAGGGATTTTACCATTAACGCAATGGCCATCAGTCTGAACAAAAAAGACTTCGGCAAACTGCTGGATCCGTTTAACGGTCAGCAACATCTTCAGGAAAAAAAGATCATCACTCCGTTGGAACCAGGGCAAACCTTCAGCGATGATCCCCTGCGTATGCTGCGCGCCATTCGGTTTGCCACGCAACTGGACTTTTCTATTGAAGAAAATACGCTGGCATCCATTACAGAAAATAAAGAGCGTATCCGGATCATTTCGCAGGAGCGTATTACAGAGGAGCTCAACAAGATCATCTTATCACCCAAACCCTCCATTGGCTTTGACCTGCTGTATAAAACAGGGCTGCTGAAGATCATATTTCCTAAAATGGTGGAGCTGTCCGGTGCTGAATTTAAAGAGGGTATTGGCCATAAGGATAACTTTTATCACACCCTGCAGGTTTTAGATAACATTGCCGCTACCAGCAATGACCTTTGGCTGCGCTGGGCTGCAATCCTGCATGACATTGCAAAGCCTGCTACCAAACGTTTTGAAGAAGGCACAGGATGGACCTTTCATGGTCATGAGGTAGTAGGCGGGCGTATGGTTCCCAAAATTTTTGCGCAACTGAAATTGCCGATGAATGAAAAAATGCGTTTTGTAAAAAAGCTGGTAGAACTGCACCTGCGCCCCATCAGCCTGACAAAAGAAAACATAACCGACTCTGCTATCCGGCGGTTGTTATTTGATGCCGGTGAAGATTTTGAAGCATTGATGCTGCTTTGTGAGGCCGACATCACCAGCAAGAATAAAAAGAAGGTGCAGCGTTTCCTGGAAAATTTTAAAATGGTACGTGAGCGCAGCAGGGAGGTGGAAGAAAAAGACCAGATCCGCAGCTGGCAGCCACCGGTTGACGGGTTGGAGATCATGCAGCTCTTTAACCTGCCGCCTTCAAAACCTGTAGGCATTTTAAAGGATTCGTTAAAAGATGCTATCCTTGACGGGGAAATTCCCAATACAAGGGCAGCAGCGCTGGAATACCTGAAACAAAAAGCAAAAGAGCTGAATATACCGGGTGCCTAACACCAAAGATGTATCAGCAGTTCCAGTTCCTCTCCTATTGATTTTTCGGGCATCTTTGTTCCGGCCTTCTGATACCAGTAATCAGCATTCCAGGCATCACCTTCGATCCGGTGCACATACGCATGTAAACGATCAAAATCCGTTTCACCTTCATGATCCTGTGCAATGGTATGCGCCTCCTGCCAGTTGCCCTTTGCAATATGCCAGAGCCCCAGTTGCAGTTCACTTAACCCTGCCGGCGGTACATTAGCCTGTAAGGAGTCCTTAAATTCGCTATAAGACATTTTTGATTTATTTCTGTTATACTTTAGAGCCACAAAATATGTACCCGAATCAGCAATCGTTTTAACGGATTGAAAATGAGTTTATCTCCTGGCGCTCATGCGCAGGCCTCAAACAAAAACAGATGCGCTGTCATACTCCGGGCAGGCTCCTTTTTGCGTTGCCACAAATGCGCCCAGTTTACAGGCAAATTCCAATATGGCGGCCGTGTCGGCTTTTTTCTGCAATTGCGATAAAAATCCTGCAAGGAACGCATCACCGCTTCCAACAGTATCCACTACTTTCACCTGAAAGCCCGGGTGCTCATAAAACCTGCCATCAGAAAAACAGACCGCTCCTTCGGCACCCCGGGTAACAACAATATCATTGATTGCATACCGTTTTCCCAGGGCTGCAGCCTGCTCCTTTAAGGGCCCTGTGAATGCATACCATCCGCAGATCAGCTCCATTTCGTTCTCATTCAGCTTCAGGATCGTGGCCTCTTTCAACAGCGCTTCAATTGTTTCCTGTTTAAAATGCGGCGGCCTTAAATTAATGTCCAGCACTTTTGTCTTTGCCAGGGGCAGTAATTCAAACAATGCGTTTCTTGAATGTTCATTGCGCACTGCAAGGCTTCCAAAGATCAGCAATTCAGCAGCGGCCACTTTTTCTTTTGCCGGTTCCGTAGCATCAATAAAATCCCAGGCCACAGGAAAAACAATATCATATTGCATTTCATAGTTATCGCCGGGAGTAGCTATAACTTTTCCGGTAGCATGTTCCGGATCGGTCTGTATCAATGTCGTGTCCACATGATGCTCATCCAGGAAATGCACCAGTTGTTCCCCGTCCCTGTCATTTCCTTTTTTTGAGATCAGGCCTGCGGATATCTTTAACTGATTTAAATGATACGCTACATTCATAGGCGCGCCGCCGGGCTCTGTACCAGTGGGCAACACGTCCCAGAGTATTTCTCCAAAACAGATTGCTGTATGTTGTGTCATGCGTTTCCTTATTGCTGTTTAAAATTCAGTGAACCAGAAAGACCTTATACTACCAGCCATCGCCTTTTATCTAATACACTTCAAAATTTGAGATCACCGGTGCCGCTTTGGAATCCGTAATGTTCACGCGTACTTTATTGGTCTTTACCGGATCAATTCTTAAAATGCGCTTATACCCGATCGTTGTTTCATCAGCCGCTTTTTTCCAGCTGCCATTTTCAAAAACTTCAACGGTAAAGCTTTTTACCCGCTGACCCAGTGGAATGTATTCCTGCAGCAATATATAGCTGATTGTTTGCGGCGCGGGCAGCGTTGCTTCAAAACCCGCTGTGGTAACACCGTCATCCGTAGCCCAATAGGTATTGGCATTGCCGTCAACCATTTTTGCTCCTTCATAGGTTGCTGCATTTCCTCTTGTGTTTGTGGTGCTTACCTTTATATTTTTTGCAAGATTATGGCCCAGCCGTTCATCCAGTAACTTTCTGAACCCAAGGAGCGCTTTTACATCCTCCGCATGAAATGCACCATTCCTGTCGGGCGGAATATTCAGCAGCAGGTTAGAGCCACGCCCTACAGAAGAAAGATAAATATCAAACAGCTGCTGCGGGGTTTTTACTTTTCCATCTTCAGAAGCATGATAAAACCAGCCCGGCCGTATGGATACATCCACTTCTGCCGGGATCCAACGGGAACCATCTTCTGAGCCACTGTTGAGCAGCGCATCAATTCCCGGTTTCCCTGCGTACAAAGTATCGGGTGTAATCGTATTCCAGTTCGTCCGGCCGGCAATACCCCGTTCATTACCTACCCAGCGGATATCCGGACCGGCATCACTAAAGAACAATACATTGGGTTGTATGCTTCGTACCATCTTCAATGTGGCCGGCCAGTCGTAATAGGTGGCTCCATTGATCTTTCGCTTTTCATTTTTACCCCCGTAATAACCGTCACCACCATTGGCGCCATCAAACCACATTTCAAAAATGGGGCCGTAACCCGTAAACAGCTCTTTTAACTGGTTGCGGTAGTAGGTAATATAGGAAGGCGTTCCGTAGTCAGCCCGGTTACGGTCCCAGGGCGACAAATAAACGCCAAATTTCAGTCCTGCTTTTGCTGCGGCATCGCTGGCTTCTTTTACAATATCCCCTTTGCCGTTTTTCCAGGGACTGTTCTTAACAGAATGCTCCGTATACCTGCTGGGCCACAGCGCAAACCCATCATGATGCTTGGTGGTAAGGATCATGGCTTTAAACCCTGTTTGCTTCAGTACGGAAGCCCATTGGTCTGCATCCACCTTTGTGGGATTAAACACTTTGGGATCCTCATCTCCATACCCCCATTCCTTATCCGTAAACGTATTGGTAGTAAAATGGATAAATGCGTACATTTCCAACCGGTGCCAGGCCAACTGATTGGCTGAGGGCACAGGGCCTACCGGTGCCGGCGGTGTTATTTTTTGTGCCCCGGCAGCCAGTGTAATGCCTGCAGCTACGCTCAGCAATAATTTCTTAATTTTTTGATTCGATAACTTCATATTACAGCAATAAAGTTTTTCAATATGCAATTATTCCGCCAGCCATTTTTCAATCTGCTGCAGATCAGAGCCGGACAACTGTAACTGCATTGCCTTTGCGTTCTCTATAGCCTGTTTGGCATTCCGGGCTCCCGCTAATGCGGCAGCAACCTTTGGCTGGTGAAAGACCCATGCCAGGGCCAGTTGCGCTGTTGTAGCATTATATCCTGCCGCCATTTCGGCAAGGTGATCGGTCAGTTTGGCTACCTTGTTCATATCAAACTGTTTAAAATAGCTGTTCCTGTGATCATCTTCATGCAGCTTATAGGAACTGTTGTATTTACCCGTCAGCAACCCGCGCTCCATAGGGCTGTAAGCAATAATGGAAAGATTATGCTGCTGCGCGTAAGGCGTTAGATCCTGTTCAATTTTCCTTTTAAGCATACTATAGGGAACCTGATCAGATGCCAGTCGCACCGTTCTTTCAGCCTCTTCCAGTTGTGTGCTGTTATAGTTGCAAACGCCAATGGCTTTTACCTTACCCTCATCCAGCATTTTCTGCATGGCTTCCATTGTTTCCCGGATAGGAGTCGTACTGTCCGGCCAGTGGAGCTGGATCAGGTCAATATAATCTGTTTGCAGACGTTTTAAACTGGCCTCTATTTCCTTTATAGCATTTTCATAACCGCCATACCGGTAAATCCTTCTTATAACACCATTATTATCTTTACGCTCAAAGGCAAAATCACCTTTTTCCTGATCCCAGACCATGCCGAATTTCGTCAGTAGCTGCAGGGAACTGCGTTCATACCCTTTTATGGCTTTTCCTACCAGTTCCTCGCTATACCCCATTCCGTAAACAGGAGCCGTATCGATGGAAGTAATGCCATTATCAATAGACGTTTTTATGGCGGCCAGCGAATCTGCCTCGTCATTGCCGCCCCACATGGCACCCCCGATAGCCCATGCACCCAGTGTTACCGCCGTTACGGTAACATCACTGGTACCCAGTTTGTTTCTCATACTATTCATCTTACATTTTTTATAAAAACAGGTTACGATATCAACCGCTGGAAGATACAACCATTTTTACAGAAATTACCCGGCGGGAGGGCGGAATTCAGAAAACCGGATGGCCGATTTTAGGTTCTGAAACAGTATCTTCGCTGCATCAATCAACTCATCAAAAAAGTAAACAATGCATAAATACAAAAGGATCTTACTAAAACTTTCCGGAGAATCTTTAATGGGGGATAAAAATTTTGGAATGGATTCTGATGTCATCTCCCAGTACGCAAAAGAAATAAAATCCGTTACGGATCTGGGTATTGAAGTAGCGTTGGTAATTGGTGGGGGTAATATTTACCGGGGTATGAATGAGGCAGAAACGGGCATTGAGCGCGCACATGGCGATTATATGGGAATGCTGGCTACGGTTATCAACGGCATGGCCCTGCAGGCCGGATTAGAAAAAGTGGGCTTATTTACCCGCCTGCAAAGCGCTATAAAAATGGAGCAGATTGCAGAACCCTATATCCGGCGCCGTGCGATCCGTCACCTGGAAAAGGGCCGTATTGTTATTTTTGGTGCCGGTACCGGTAATCCCTATTTTACAACAGACACCGCCGGCTCTTTAAGGGCTATTGAAATAAATGCCGATGTTATTTTAAAAGGCACCCGTGTGGATGGGGTTTACACTGCTGATCCTGAAAAAGATTCCACCGCTACAAAATATGATGAGGTCACCTACCAGGAATGCCTTACCAAAAACCTGCGTATTATGGACATGACGGCTTTTACACTTTGCATGGAAAACAGCCTGCCGATTATTGTGTTTGATATGAACAGGGAAGGCAACCTGAAAAGGCTGGTAGAAGGAGAAAAGGTAGGCACATTGATCCATTAATGAACATTTCCGATGCATCAGAATATCGCCGATATCCGTATCAATTATTATCAAAAAAGCCTGTCCGAAACAGATGTGGCTTCAGAGCCCATTGCACAGTTCAATAACTGGTGGCAGGAAGCGCTGAACAGCCAGCTTTCGGAAGTGAACGCCATGACCTTGGCCACAGCCAATGCAAACGGCCTGCCGGACGCACGCATTGTATTGCTGAAAGGCGTTACAGAAAAAGGATTTGTATTCTTTACCAACTATGAAAGTGCCAAGGGAAAAGAGCTGGAGCAGAACCCCCGTGCCTGTCTGGTATTTTTTTGGAAAGAACTGGAACGTCAGGTACGCGTTACCGGCTCTGTGTCAAAAGTTCCAAAAAAAGAAAGCGAAAATTACTTTTACTCAAGGCCTGTTGGCAGCCAGATCGGCGCAGTGGTATCACCGCAAAGCTCGGTTATTCCGGATCGTACATTCCTTGATGCACGCACCCTGGAGTTCACAAAACGTGCGGAGGCAGGGGAAAAGATCATAAAACCGGAACATTGGGGCGGGTTTCTGGTATCACCTGTACGTATAGAGTTCTGGCAGGGAAGGCCTAACCGTTTGCATGACCGCCTGCTTTACACGTTACAGGATAATGGTACCTGGAAAATTGAGCGACTGGCCCCATGAAGATATCCCTACCTTTACCGGCAACTTCCGCAAACTGTTTTCGCAACAGGTATTTTTGCCATAGAATGCGTACCTGCCTAAAAGAGGAGCATTCGCTGATACGTTTTTAGAATGAAAAAACCCGGGTTTATAAAAAAATGGGCTTCCCGGCTGCACTTATGGCTGGGGATGACCGTTGGACTGCTGGTGTTCATCATATCCATAACAGGAGCCCTTTATGTTTTTAAAGACGAGGTACAGGACCTGCTGCGCAAAGACGCCATTTTTCACCACGAGCAGGATATCCGGAACAAGACCCCGCTGCCTGTCCATATGCTAAAAGCAGCGGTTCAGGCACAATGCAAAGAAAAATACAATGTACAATGGGTAGATATTCCCATTGATAAAAAGCGTTCCTATCAGTTTGTCTATTATAAAACCAACCCCGAAGGGTGGAACTATTTCCGGGAACTGGTCATTTATAAAACCGCCTATGTAAACCCTTTTACGGGGAGGGTGATTGCGGTATTTGATGAGAAGAACGGCTTTTTCAACATTGTAAAATTCATCCACTGGAGCTTCCTGTTACACAGCAGCTGGGGAAAATATCTGACCGGTATCCCGGTTCTGATATTCCTGGTAATGCTGATCACCGGTATTATCCTCTGGTGGCCTAAAAATAAAAAAGCAAGGAAACAACGGCTTTGGTTCCGGTGGAAGAACGTAAAAGCGTGGCGCAGGAAAAATTATGACCTGCACAACATTTCTGGTTTTTATGCCCTGTCTTTTGCATTCATTATTGCACTGACCGGTTTATTCTATGCATTTCCGTTTGTTGGCAGCGCCGTTTATTTTGCTTTTTCCGGGGGTAAAACCAGCCTGCCCGACTTTTCAGGCATTGTAACAACTGCTCCTGACAGTGTCCGGAATACCACCACGGCAGATAAGATCTGCGCACAGGTAGAAGCATTGTATCCTACTGCTTTCAGCTATTCGCTGGTTCTGGATAACGAACAAAAGGAGCGCACCGGTTTCACTGTTTATGTACGGCAATTAAGCTATTCTTACCACATCATGCATCAGCTGATCTTTGATGCCAACTCCGGCAGGCTGCTCAGGAATTACAATTACAGGGAAAAAAACCTGGGTGAAAAAGCGATTGACGCTAACTATGACGTACATGTGGGCGCTATTCTGGGGCTGCCCACAAAAATACTTGCGTTTATTGTAAGCAGCATTTGTGCATCACTGCCCGTTACCGGTTTTTTGATCTGGTACGGCCGAAGAAGGAAAAAACACCCCCGGGCCACTGTTTCTAAGGCTACCTGAAGCCCATTTAAAACGGATCTCTTTCCTGACTGACCTAAAAATTTCCGCATTTCAAAAATCAATTTCCCGATTATGAAAACGGTTTCCTGCAGGTTACCTTTTCTTTGTTAAAACCTTTAATAGAAACATGTATCTGATCAACAGTACATCTGTTACCGCTTCTTTACAAAGAAGTACAGTGTTTACACGACAAAAGAAAATGCAATTGATTGCCAGAATCAAAGGTCTTGCAACCAAAACTGAGTTATCTGATCATATAATAAATAAAATCAATGGGCTAACAATGAAAAACACCTTTATTAAAACAGTAAGCCCGGAAACTATTTTCCAGAAGTTAAGTATCCGCCATTATAAACAACTTAAAAGTACGCTCAAATAGGTTCCGGCACTAATTGGCCCCGTCACAGCAGAGGGTCCGAGGCTGTCCAGGAAAATATGGGCAGCCTTTTATTTTTATAAGTGGATGAATAAAGCACGGTTCCGGGCAGCGCTTTAAACCACCTGCAATCCCAGATTTTACTGTTTTCAGGCAACCCGGCCGGTTCTGAAGCTCTTATACGTCAAAAAATATCAGCTAATGAAAATGCCATTCTGTATTATCTGAAAAACCTGCGGCAATAAGCCACACTGCTGCTTTAAAAAACAGCTGGCAGGATTGGCACAAAGCAAGAGCAGATAGCGCTTCCTGGGTCTGAAAGTACACGTTCATCAGAAACGCAGCAACGGGTAAGCATGAACGTAGAAGCTATGGCACAATGGTGAAAAGGAGACTATCTAACGGTTAATTGCCTGTAGGTGCAGGCAACTAACCATCAAACAGACTATGCTTCTGCTTTTTTCTTTGCAGGAGCGGCTTTTTTGGGCTTAGCCGGGCGGCTTTTACCAAATGAGCCTTTAAAACGTTTTCCTTTTGCTGTTTTTTTATCGCCTCTTCCCATAGTTTATAATTTTTTGCAAATGTAAGGGTTACTTAATAAAAAATGCCCCGTAATTATGCATTACGGAGCATACTTTCTTTGAAGCAGGCTGTTAGATTTTAGAAGCAAGCTCTTTACCAGCTTTAAAGCGGGCAACTTTTTTAGCTTTAATTTTTATTACAGCGCCTGTTTGAGGATTACGGCCGTTACGGGCAGCTCTCTTTGTTACAGAAAAAGTGCCAAAACCAACTAAAGTAACTTTATCCCCTTTTTTTAAAGTTCTGGTTACAGCATCTACAAAAGAATCTAAAGCTGCATTAGCCTGTGTTTTAGTGATATCAGCATCAGCGGATATCTTGTCGATCAGTTCTGCCTTGTTCATAATTAATTATTTAATGAGTGTTTTTATAACAAAACAAAATTAGAGGGTTTTTAATGATTGTAACAAAAAACTTCAGAAGTTTTTGATTCTCTTTAACTCCTGAAAACCCGCTACGGGCAAGAGTTCCAGCAAAAATGAACCTGCCGGAAATAAGACATACAGAAAGAGAAAAACAAGCCAAACCCGCTTCCATAAAGGGTTTCAGCCTTTTACCGGCTGAAATGCACGCAGCACAAGGGTTTTAGGGAATATACAAATAATTTCAGATATTTAACAGGCGCCGGAAAATGTTATGCACATTCAATTCACAACCTCCAGGGCAGACTCAAAACCATAACAGTCTGCGCCCCAGGTTGCCATCATATTCATATGTAATGCAGGATAATGCTGCTCGGCAAATACCTTATAGTCAGTAACAGAACGGGCGTAAAACTGCACGGCGTATGTAAACCCGTCCTCCTCTTCCTGTCCTAAAAGTTTTAAAACAAGCGCATCATAAAAGCATCCTGTGGCCAGATAGGCGGGAATGTGCACCTCCTTTAACCATGCAAGCCAGTTTTTGTGAATTTCTGGTGCCACTTTGGTAGTAACATTCCATATAAAAGCGGGTTTCATGAGCTTTTTAATTTTAGATATACAGGGCAATGATCGCTGTGTTTTACATCCGGAAAGATCTCCGCATCGGCTACCTGGTGCTTTAATGCATCCGTTACGGTAATATAATCAATACGCCAGCCCTTATTGTTTAAGCGTACAGAAGGAAAACGCTGGCTCCACCAGCTATACCGTCCTGTTTCATCAGGATGCAGCATTCTAAAAGTATCGTTAAAGCCATTCTTTAAAAACCGGGTCATCCATTCCCTTTCTTCCGGCAGGAACCCTGATGAGTTCTTATTGCCTTTAGGATCATGGATGTCAATCGCCTCATGAGCAATGTTATAATCACCGCAAAGAACAAGAGCAGGATGTTTCTTTTTCAGCTCCTGCAGGTAGGTATACAGCTCATCCAGCCAGCTATATTTAAAGCTTTGACGCAGTACCCCGCTGGTTCCGCTGGGGAAGTAGGCATTGATCAGCCGGAGTTCCTTAAAATCAAGTTGTATTACTCTCCCCTCCTCATCACTCACCTTATGTCCGGTGCCGTAAACAATATTATCCGGACGTACCCTGGTAAGCACAGCAACACCACTATATCCTTTTTTTTGCGCAGAGAACCAATAAGTGCTGTATCCCAGATCTTCAAATTCCCTGACGTCGATATTTTCTTTCTCCGCTTTTATTTCCTGCAGACAGATAATATCTGCAGGATCTGTTTTTAACCAGTCCGTAAACCCCTTTTTAAGGGCAGCCCGGATACCATTCACATTATAGCTTATAATACGCATAGGGGAAATAAATATTAGTCCGTACAAAAGTAAAAGGATTTATGCATTAAAAATTTTATGAATTATATTCGTTACTCAATCTTTAGTTATTCAGTAATATGGACGAAAAAGAGCAGATAAAACCCAGGGAACAAATCATTCCTCCAAAAGAGCAGGTATATCTTGACGGGCCTAAGAGCAGGACTTATGAACTGGGATTTGCCATTCATGTATTGTGGCAGTTTTTAAAGGGGTTCCGTACACTGCATTTTGTGGGGCCCTGTATTACCGTATTTGGTTCTGCACGTTTTAAGGAAGATCATATTTATTACAAAAGTGCTGAAGAGTTTGGCAAAAGAATTGCCGGGCTGGGCTTTACCACGTTAACAGGCGGCGGTCCCGGTATTATGGAGGCCGCCAACAAAGGCGCTTTTGAAGCGGGAGGTGAATCTGTAGGCTGTAATATTAAACTGCCGTTTGAGCAACACTATAATAAGTACCTTACCACCGCAGTAACCCTGGATCTTTTTTTTGTAAGAAAAACCCTGCTGATAAAATACAGCTACGCATTTATCATTATGCCGGGTGGTTTTGGAACTATGGACGAATTTTTTGAAACCATTACCCTGATACAAACCAAATCCATTACCCAGTTTCCGATTGTCATATTTGGAAAAGAGTTCTACAGGGATCTGATGACCGCCATTGAAGATATGGCCAACCAGGGCACTATTTCAAAAGAAGATATGGATCTTGTTTTATTAACAGATGACGTGGATGAAGCTATGAACCATATCCGGCAGTACATTGAGTCTAATTATAAGATCAAAAAACGCTGGCGGCTTCCCTGGTTATTTGAAAAAAGATAGCCGGTATTTAATTAATAATGCCCGATGGCCGGATGTTACCTTTATAATAGTGCAATCTGATGATATAAAAATTACGAACAACCTGCCCTATACGAAACTGGGGAATGATAAGCGCCGGACCGGTCATTGCAAAGCTATTTGTGAGCGCCTTTTCCGGTGCCCGGTAATAATTGGATACTGTAATATAATACGCATCCGCACCGGTTGTTAGCCCCGGTCGCTGTTGGTTTAACCAGGCAAACTGATGAATGTTGTTCAAAGCACCTACTGCCATAAAAGGATAATGATCCTTATCCGCAAGATACCAGTTAAAGTGCGCTGCCGGAAACCAATAGTCTGAAACAATAAATGCGTTTGGCTTCATAACGCCATTTGCAGCATCATTTATATACACCGCTCTAAAATCTTTTGCAAACTGTTTCCATCCCGTAAAATCCAGCAACAGATCGCCTTTTCCTGTTTGCAACGGATCCTTTTTATTAAAGGTATAAGGTAAAAACACAGAGGCCGCCGCAATACCAATTACAGCAACGGCGCTTAGGCCATTTGCCCATTTTAAGGTTAACGGTGCCCATATTTTATTAACCTGCCTGTAAATAATAAACAGTGCACCAAACAATAGCAGGAGCACATAGGAAGGGCCCGTCCAGTGTGGAAGTGTTTGCCGGAACCAGGAAAAAAACCATACCAGTAATATCAATGGCAGTGCAAAACAGAAAATTAATAATTGTTGCTCGTTCCGGCGCCACCGGTATTTCCAGTAATGGAAGGCCCCCATCCACCCCAAGGCATAGCAAACAGGATTGTTATACCCGATCTCTCCAAACAGCTGCTGCAAAAAACCCTTTGCTTGTATTGATGACTGCTGGTGAATGGCTACACGGTGTGCCTGGTACATAATCCCATCTGTTCCATTATGCATGCTCCATAACACTGCAGGAAATATCATAAGGATAGTTACTAACAGCGCGGCATATAAATAAAGATTCTTTAATAAGGATCTTTGACTGCACAGGCTATAGAGGCCCATACCCGCCCACAATACCATCCCGCTTGCTTTGCTCATGGTGGCCAGGCCGGTTAGCAATCCAAACAATAGCAACAGGCAGCGTTGCCGGTATTTACCGGTACAGTTACTTATGTTCAGAGCCGTCCATACCGCGGCCAGCCAAAATAGCAACAACGGCGCATCCGGCATAATCATAAAGCCGCTGATTATGTTTCCGTAAACAGATGCCGTAAACAGCAGCGCTGCAATCCAGCCCGCATAACTGCTCTGTAATTTTTCTCCAATCCTGTATACCAGCCAGGTATTGATGCTGCCAATGCAAACAAAGCCCAATCTCAGAAACACTTCATGTTTCAGCAAAAGACCAGCAGAGAAAAATTTTATGATGAGGGCCACAAATGGCGGGTGATCAAAATAATTCCATTGAAGTTTTTGCGCATAGGCAACGTAATATACTTCATCGTTCCCCAGTTGTAAAAAGGCAGACAGCAATAACTTTAAAAGGGTTACCACAACAATAAGACCATATACCTGCTTCCGGTAGTACGCCATAAGAGATACTGTTTTTTAGAACTAAGCGGTTGCATTCAGCTGCTCAGTCAGCCGGTCAGATTCTCTTATCCATACCGGGCATTTGATGAACAGGCGTACACTAATGGCCGTTCCGCATCCGATCAGCATTCCTGCAAAAACATCAGGTAAAAAATGTTGACCAAGATATATCCTGGAGTAGCCAACAACACAAGCCAGGAAAAAGAGGAGCAGCTGCACCCTGAAATCCTTTATATAGAAACCGCACAGCAGGGCAAGCGCAAAAGCCGAAGCGGTATGACCGGAGGGGAAGCTGTTATATCCGGAATGCGTAACCCCTTCTATAAAATAATGATAGGATCCTGTTCCCAATGCGGCCATGGGCCGGGGTAAACGCACGATGCTTTTCAGTACCTGGGCTACGATCCCTGAAAAGAGAAATGACAGCAATAAATGGAATGACAACAAGCGTTTCTTAAAAACAAAGAACAATAATACAAGCAATATTGAAAACAGCCCGTCGCCAACATAAGTATATGCAATAAAAAAATGATCCAGCTCCCTGCAATGGAAAAAATTCAACCAGTAAAAACTATATTCCTTTGGTACCAGCAAACTGGGAAGTGCAGTTACCAGTGTAAAAACAATCAGGAAATTGATAAAAATCCTGTTCTTGGCTGTAAAATTCTGAACGCTTTGCATGTTATGGATGGTTTTGTCCCCAAACCTATCCCCGCTATATTGTTTTAATATTAATTCCGGAAGATTTAATAAATTGATAAATCCGCATTGCACGGTTATTCCCTGATGGGGATAAATTTTGTTTTTACTGCTGCATTCTTAATGATCGTTTATATAGTAATGGTTTATAATTTTTCGGGCTTTTCCAAAGCCGTTTTGTAAGCGTATTAATAAAATAGTATCTTTAAATGTTATACATATTTTTATACCTTTTTATTTAATATAGCTTATATGCGATCCCTTTTTCTTCTTTTTATACTTATTGCCTGCCGGTTTTGCAATGCACAGGAACCTATTCCCCGTAAATGGGTACAATTATTTAACGGAAAAGATCTGAAAGGCTGGACGCCTAAAATAAGAGGTTATGAACTGGGGAATAATTTTGGCAACACATTCAGAGTAGTAAATGGTGTTATACAGGTCAATTACGGTCACTATAAAACATTTGACGACCGGTTCGGTCACCTTTTTTATAAGACCCCGTTCTCTTACTACCTGCTTGCGGTGGAATACCGCTTTACAGGAAAGCAAACACCCGGCGCTCCCGGCTGGGCCTATAAAAACAGCGGTATTATGTTGCACTGCCAGGCGCCGGAAACCATGTTAAAAAACCAGGACTTCCCTATTTCTATTGAAGATCAGCTATTAGGCGGCGATTCTACGGGGGAGCGCAGTACCTGCAATGTTTGCACCCCCGGAACCAATATTGTTATGGATGGTAAGCTGCAAACACAGCATTGTATCAATTCCGATTCAAAAACATTCCGGAATGACGTTTGGGTAAGGGCGGAAGTACTGGTGCTGGGCGATTCTGTTATAAAACAGATCGTAAACGGAGACACGGTGCTGGTATATGAAAAACCACAGTTGGGCGGAAGCAATGTTACTGATTTTGACGCTGCTGTGAAAAAGGACGGCGAATTGCTGAAGTCAGGATATATATCCCTGCAGAGTGAGGGGCACCCGGTAGAATTCAGAAAAGTAGAGATCATTGACCTGAGCCCTTATTATGAAAGGAAAAAAATAAAGAGGAAGAAATAATTTTATTATTCCAAAATCTGAAATCACAATGAACGGAGTTGATCTTTTAGGCGCCGTAGCCGGCGCCATTACCACACTTACTTTTTTACCCCAGGTAATAAAGACGATAAAGGATAAATCCGTTAAGGACATTTCACTGATGATGTTTATTATTGCTGCCGTAAATGAAGCTATGTGGATCGTTTATGGTGCACTGAAAAGCGACTGGGTGATCATCCTGACCAATGCCGTTATCCTTTGCCTTTCTCTTACCATGATCTATCTGAAACTTGCTTATACCCACAAGAAAACGCAGCCATGACCCGCTATCTGATCTTTTTGCTATTACCCGTGGTACTATTATTTTCCTGCAGCAGGAAAATAACTGATTCCGGAAATGCCTCCTATTATGCTGACAGTTTCAAAGGGCGGAGAACCGCAAGTGGCGCTATATTCAGACAGGGAAAAAGGACTGCTGCGCATAAAACATTGCCATTAGGAACAAAAGTAACCGTAACCAATTTAAAAAATGGCCGGAAGGTAAAAGTGCGCATCAATGACCGGGGGCCCTTTGTTCAGGGAAGGATCATTGACCTCAGCAAAAAAGCCGCAAGAAAGATCGGTATGCTGAATGATGGCGTTGTTCCCGTGAAAATCACCTACAAAAAGAAATAACCGCCGCTATAACTGAGAGTTCAGGATTCTTAACCGTGCATAATTTAAAAGAATTTTCTTTTCGCCATTCTGGTCAAACCGGATGATGGCCATTTTGTTGTGCTGGTTGCCTTCCAGTTTCAGCACTTCTCCAAAGCCAAATTTCTGGTGCTCCACTCTTTGCCCAACAGCAATATCGTTCACATCACTGGCCTGGAAATCGGCCGAAGGCGTATGATCGGCCACTTTTTTTGCTTCAGGTTTCGGGCTCAGGTATTCCGGCGTCGTTTTTTTAGCCGGCGGAGGGCCGAATTTTTTCCCGGCATCAAAACCGGTACTGCTCCAGCCGCCACTCATGCGTTCATAAGCAGAGCCGGTACTTCCAAATCCGAAAGTGCTTTGTTTGGTTCCCCCTCCGGCATACGTACTGTCTACATAATCCGCAGGCAGTTCATCAATAAACCTGCTGGGCTCGTTTTGTACCAATGAGCCGAATTTATACCGTGTATTCGCATAGGTAATCCACAATTTCTTTTTGGCCCTTGTAACCACCACATAAAACAGGCGGCGTTCCTCTTCCAGCTCCTCGCGGGTATTAATGCTCATTGCATTCGGAAACAGCATTTCTTCAAGCCCTGCTGCAAACACACAGGCAAATTCCAGTCCCTTTGCTGCATGTATGGTCATCAGCTTTACGGTATCCGCATCAGGGTCCTTATTATCCGCATCCGTTAGTAAAGTGATCTGCTGGAGATAAGCGCCCAGGCTTTTATCCACCACTTCCCCTTCCTCGTTATCCGGGCTTTCCACCCATTCTTTAATAGAGTTCAGCAATTCCTGTATATTCTCATAACGCTGCAATCCTTCAGTGCTCTTATCATTAAAAAGCTCTTTTACCAGGTTGGTTTGCTTACCCACATGAAAAGCAACATCATAGGCGTTCTGTTTTTCCAGCATACTGGTAAAGCTCCGGATCATAACCACAAAATCCTGGATCACGTTAAGCGTGCCGGCACGGAATCCGAACCGGTCGGCATTTTCCAGCATTTCCCACATAGTAATATTGTGCGTGTTGGCCTGGAGCAATATCTTATCAATGGTTGTTTTCCCGATTCCCCGCACCGGATAATTAATGATCCGTTTCAGCGCTTCTTCATCTTTTTTATTAACGATAAGACGTAAATAGGCAACAAAATCCTTTATTTCCTTACGCTGATAAAAACTGATACCGCCATACATGGTATAAGGGATATTCATACGCCTGAGCGATTCTTCAAATGCACGGCTTTGCGCATTCGTACGGTAAAGAATGGCAAAATCCTTATTGGCATAATGATTCCTCAGCTTTTGCTCCTGGATGGTATCCGCAACAAACTTCCCTTCGTCATTGTCCGTCATAGTGCGAACGATCTTTATCTTTTCGCCGCTGGCATTTTCCGTAAATAACACTTTTGGTATCTGTGCTTTATTATTGCGGATCACCTCATTGGCTACGTGAATAATGTTTTGCGTACTGCGGTAATTCTGCTCCAGCTTTACCACCTTTACGTCGTCATAGTCTTTCTGGAACTGAAGGATGTTCTGGATCGTGGCCCCGCGGAAGCTGTAAATGCTCTGTGCATCATCGCCCACCACACACACATTCTCATTCATGGCGCCCAGCAGCTTTACAATTTCATATTGCGCCGGGTTGGTATCCTGGTACTCATCGATCATGATGTATCTGAACTTATGCTGATACTTGCTCAATACATCAGGAAAGGTTTTCAGCAGTTCATAAAACTTCAGCAGCAGGTCGTCAAAATCCATGGCACCATTCTTAAAGCAGCGCTTGCAATAAGCATCATAGATTTTTGCAATGGCCGGCCGGTTGCCTCTTATATCTTCCTGCTGTATATAATAATCATTGGCATACTCTGCCGGTGTTACCAATGCATTTTTTGCAGAAGAGATCCGGTTATAAACCGTGGCGGGTTTATACAGTTTTTCATCCAGCTGCATTTCATTGATCACCGTTTTTACAACGCTCTTGGCATCGTCTGTATCATAAATCGTAAAACTGTTAGGATAGCCGATGCGATGTGCTTCTGCACGGAGAATACGGGCAAAAACACTGTGGAAGGTTCCAATATACAGGTTCCGTGCTTCATTATTGCCCAGGATACGCTCTACGCGTTCCTTCATCTCGCGAGCGGCCTTGTTCGTAAACGTAAGCGCCAGAATGTTGAAAGCATCCACTCCCGTGGCCATCAGGTGCGCAATGCGGGTGGTCAGCACTTTGGTTTTTCCGCTTCCTGCGCCCGCAATAATCATCAAAGGCCCGTTAATATGTAAAACAGCTTCCCGCTGCCGTTCATTCAATCCTGCTAAATAATCCTGCATGCGCGCAAGGTACGCCAGAGATTTCAGAATTCAGCCATCAGGGTACAGATTTCGGCCATCAGTCCGGTAACTACCGGATCAGCGCTCAGTTATCAGCACAGCGTGCATTTGTAATTTGTACGATTTGTAGTTATTTCTCTTTGACTAACAATGCATTTACTTTTTCCCAAAGCTCCGGTATGCGCTTGATCCATACCAGTTCCCTTCTTTTTTCCTGGGCATTTATAGATGGGATACCAAAGTAAACCTGGTCTGCTTTCAGTGAGGAGGGTACACCGCTCTTTGCAAGCACTACTGTGCCCCTGCCAATGGTAAGAGTTTTGCTTACGCCCACCTGGCCCCAAAGGATCACTTCATCTTCAATAACAGTAGCGCCCGCAATACCTACCTGGGAGGCAAAAAGACAGTTCTTTCCTACCAGAGTATCATGGCCGATATGCACCTGGTTATCAATTTTTGTACCGGCCCCGATACGGGTAACCCCGGTTACACCACGGTCTATAGTACAGCCTGCTCCTATTTCTACTCCATCTTCTATTTCAACAGTGCCGCAACTGGTCATTCTTTTATAATAAAGCGGCCTGTTGGTTTTTTTATTATAATAAAATGCATTGCTGCCAATAACGGTGCCGCTTTGTATCACCACATCATCACCAATGATGCAGTCATCCATTATCGTAACGTTGGGATAAATAACGCAGTTCTTACCAATAACCACTCTGTTTCCTAAATAAACATTTGGCATAATTACAGAACCGGCTCCCACTTTTGCGCATTCGGAAAGCATTTCCATGGAAGGCCGAAACGGGTAATAGGTTTCTACTATTTTTAAATAGGCTTCAAACGGCTCTTCAACAATCAGCAATGCCTTTCCCTGCGGCACTTCTTTCTCCGCATTGATGATGATATAACTTGCCGCTGATTGAATGGCCGCATCATAGTATTTAGGATGATCCACAAAAACAAGATCCCCTTTGGCCACCTGATGTATTTCGTTGATCCCGGCTGCCGATGCGCTCTTTTCACCAACAATTCTTGCATCAATTAAACCGGCTATTTCAGTAAGCGGAACAGGATTTTTGAACTGCATATCTTTTTTTTCAAAGTTAGGCGTAAGTGGTTGTTGAAACGCAACAGTGCAAAGTTTTTCACATTTACCCTCTTTTTCTGATCGTTTTTCAAAAGTTTTTCCCAGCAGGTCTTAGCAGCGTTATCACAATAAAAATACATCCTGCAATAATAAAACATAGTTAGTACTACACAATCGATCAGAAACATGCATCCGCTGAAATGCTGTATTCATCAATATTTCAGGCGAATAATAAATGCAATCTGTTACAACAGCAATCATATCAGCGTAAAGAAAGAGGCGAGCAACCTCTTCAACAGGTCGCTACATATCCACAAGCCATTTTAAAATGTGAATAAAATTTATACGAAATAATTTTTATAAAGGCAAAATAATAATTAATATTGTGGTGGGAAATTTTTGTTCCCATACTTACTAACCCATCTTTATAAAATAATCCCTTCTTATCCGGAGGGATTTTTTTTATGAGCGACGCCAGGAAAGCTCCCATCCTATCATTCTTTTTAATTTTTAAATAGCAGCGGCGAATAATTATCTTTACAAAAAGCAACATATGTTTAAATCAATGACAGGCTTTGGCCGTGCAGAAAAAACGATTGGCAAAAAAACCTTCCTGGTAGATATAAAATCCCTGAACGGAAAACAATTTGACCTGTCATTGAGATTGCCGGCCATCTTAAAACCACTAGAGTTTGATATAAGGAAAACCCTGGCCAATGGCTTAAGCCGCGGCAGCGTGGAGTGCAGTATCAATTTAAAAGAAACCGGCGATTCCAAACCTGTAATGATCAATACTGATCTTGCAAAAACTTATTACCAGTCCCTGGCCACACTGTCTGCAGAACTTGGAATTGACAGCTCCAACATCCTCAGCGCGTTGATCAAATTACCTGAAGTGATAACGCCCAGCAGCGAAACCCTTTCTGAAGAAGACGCCGCTGCCTTTAACGAATTATTAAAGGAAGCTATTGAAGACCTGAACGGGCACCGGGTTAACGAAGGCCGTATACTTGAGGAAGAGATCAGGAGCCGGGTGCACAATATAGCCCTGTTGCAGGAAGAGGTAGAAAAGCTGGATCCCGCACGCAAAGAAATGATCCGCGATGGTATCGTTAAGCTGCTGGAGGAAAAAGTGGGTAAGGATAATTTTGATCCTAACCGCCTGGAACAGGAGCTCATCTACTATATCGAGAAAATTGATATTACCGAAGAAATGGTACGGTTAAAGAACCACTGCTCCTATTTTATGCAGATCATGGATGATGACTCAGACATCAAGGGAAAAAAGCTTTCCTTTGTGCTCCAGGAAATAGGAAGGGAAATTAACACCACCGGCTCTAAAGCCTATAATTCCGATATCCAAAAGCTGGTGGTAATGATGAAAGATGAGCTGGAAAAGGCTAAAGAACAAATACTGAATGTTCTTTAAAAGCACCTTATTTTTTATTTGAGCAGTTAAACCGGTGGCTGCGCGGGTTACTGGTAATACCGGTTTGAGTGAATAATATTCCACCGGCAGCTTATTAAATGGCTCCTTTCTGATTTCATCCATAAAAATCCTTTACAAAATCCGGGGTTATTACCGTTCCTTTCACAAATAATCCTGCCGGGGCATTTTTAAATGAAGGGCTTAATAGTACATTTGCAGAAATGCATCCGGATGAACAGGCTGATTCTTTTTATTTCTCTTATGCTTATCTGCTGGCTGGCTTCCTGCAAACAGGTAGATGTGAACCAGCGGGTGGCAGATATACCTGATCATAAATGGGGAAAGCGGCTTTCAGCAATTATTGACCTGGATGTTAAAGACACGGCGGATTACGGGCTTTATTTTATCTTCCGCCATACAGAGCAATATCCTTATAACAACATAATAGCAAAAATAACCGTAAAAGATACCGCCAACCATACCATTGCTGCTTTTACAGTAAATGCGTCGCTGGTATCCGCCTCCGGTAAATGGGATGGCCGCGGCATTGATGACCTGTATGATCATTTTATAAAACTGAACAGAACAATTCCTCTAAAAAAGAACCGGTACCGGTTTGTGATCAGCCAGCTCATGAAGGACGACCCGCTCCCCTTTGTTTTAAATGCAGGAATTGGTATTGAAAAAGCAACCGGTCAATAATATGGAGCAGAAATTAAAAAGGAGTTCCGGAAAAACAAGAATCATTTTTTACCTGCTGGTCGTTTATATACTGGCCGCACTGGTATGGCTGTTCATTTTGCTGGAACTGCAAAACCGGGAATTACATAAGGCCAGGATCGAACACCTGAATACCGCTGTAAAAGACGTACACACTGCCGAGTACAAAGCACGCCTGGCAAAAATTGAAGCGGCCTACCGGCGCAATCATTTCAAATACGCCGGAGAAGGAACCGTTTTTTTAGGCCTGATATTGTGGGGCGCACTATTTGTATACCGATATATTACCCAGCAATCCAAACTCCAGCAGCAGCAGCAAAATTTTACAATGGCCGTAACACATGAGTTGAAAACGCCTATTGCTGTTGCCCGGCTGAACCTGGAAACGCTTTTAAAACGCAACCTCGATGAAGAAAAACGCCGGAAGCTGATCCTGATGACGCTGGAAGAAACAGCCCGGCTCAACTTCCTGACCAACAACATCCTGATCTCTTCACAGTTGGAAGGCCACAACCATAAGATCAATAAAGAAGATCTGGACCTTTCTGATCTGCTGACCGACCGGGTGGAAGAATTTGAAAAACGCTTTCCTGACCGGGCTTTTCAAAAGCAAATAGAAGAAGATGCAGACATTAACGGCGATCCGCTGTTATTACAGATATTGGTCAATAATCTTATTGAGAACGCCATTAAGTACAGCCCCAAAGAAGGCCCGATCAGGGTAACTTTAACCAAACAGTCCCAATCCGTTATTGTTTCAGTGACTGATGAAGGCCCCGGCATACCGGAAGAAGAGAAACGTAAAATCTTTACGAAATTTTACCGCATCGGCAATGAAGCTACCCGTAAAAAGCAGGGCACCGGGCTGGGACTGTATTTATGTGATAAAATTGCCAAAGATCATAATGCAGACATTTCAGTGACAAATCATGAGCCTAACGGGAGTACTTTTGCGGTTAAATTTCATATTAGTAGTTAGGACAAAAGATAAAGATTATGAACGGAGACAAAACGGCTACTATTTTGTTGGTAGAAGATGAAGAAAACCTTCATGAAGCACTAAAACTAAATCTTGAACTGGAAGGATACACAGTTACATCGGCTTTTGATGGCGTTCAGGCATTGGAGGCCATTAAAAATGAGTATTTTGATCTGGTAATCCTGGATATCATGCTCCCGGAAATGGATGGTATTGCCGTTGCAGAAACCATTCGCCTAACCAATACAGAAATACCCATCCTGATGCTTAGCGCAAAAAATACCAGCAACGATAAAGTGCTGGGGTTAAAAAAAGGCGCCGACGATTATCTCACCAAACCCTTCAACCTGGAAGAGCTGTTGTTAAGGATCCAGAAGCTCATCAATAAAAACCAGCGCCTGCAGGAAAAAAGCACTGTTGGTAATTCCTATACGTTTGGCGATAATATCATCGACTTCAAAGCCCAGGAAGCGGTGACCAAATACGCCGGAAAGATCCAGTTGAGCAAAAAAGAAGCGATGTTACTGAAACTGCTGATTGAAAACAAAAATGAAGTGGTACCGCGTGAAAAGATCCTGCAATCCGTTTGGGGATATAACGTTTATCCAACCACACGCACCATTGATAATTTTATTTTAAACTTCCGGAAGTATTTTGAAAAGGACAGCCGTAACCCGGAATTCTTTCATTCTGTAAGAGGCGTTGGTTATAAATATACAGAGTGATACCGCTAAATTTTGCCGTTGGCAAATACAGGAAAATCTGATGATCTGCACTTTTGTGCGGAGGCTTCAAAGCAATGGATGTCAGATACAACAATAGTTATTTTTACCTTTTGCAATCACTCCGCATCCGTCTCTTACACATTTTAAACAGATCATTTTTTATCTCACTCCCGGCTCACTCGTTCCTTCAAAAATGAAGGACTAATAAGGCTTACTTCCTTAAGGATTTTATTGATCAGAGGGCCATTCAACTCAAAAATTTACTTAATCATACTTCCTTTCTCTACATTCAGGTTGAAGGAAACCGCTCCGCTTTTGATGAGCGGACTCCGTTTTGTTTAAGGAATCTGTTACATTTGTAAACATCCGTAACCAATAAAATCCATAGAATGAAAAGTAAAGGATTGTATGCGCTGCTGTTAATTGCTTTTTTTATCCCGGGCTTTATTCATGCCCAGTATAAAAGCAGCTTACCGGAAGATAAATGGGTAGACAGTGTTTATAAGAGCCTGAGCAAAGACCAGCGCATTGCGCAGCTGATCATTGTAAGGGCCCATTCCAATCTTAAGGCAGATCACGTTGCCAAAGTTGCGGGCGATATTCAAAAATATAATATCGGCGCTCTTTGTTTTTTCCAGGGAGGCCCTGTACGCCAGGCCAATCTTACCAATTATTACCAGTCTTTAGCCAAAACGCCTCTGATGATTACCATAGACGGCGAATACGGGTTGGGCATGCGGCTGGATAGTGTTATAAAATTTCCCTACCAGATGACCATTGGTGCGCTTTCAGATACCTCACTGGTATATGAAATGGGGCTGGCCGTGGGGCGGCAGCATAAGCGCCTGGGAGTACACGTTAACTATGCACCGGATGTGGACGTAAATAATAATCCCAACAACCCTGTGATCGGGTTCCGTTCTTTTGGAGAAGATAAATATAAGGTAGCTGCAATGGGCGTTGCCTATATGAAAGGTATGCAGGACGCCGGCATCATGGCATGTGCCAAGCATTTTCCCGGCCACGGGGATGTAGCGGTGGATTCCCATCTTGATCTTCCGGTCATTAATAAAACCGTGAACCAGCTTGCCGACCTGGAATTATATCCTTTTAAAGAAATGATCAGGGCCGGTGTTCAGAGCATTATGGTAGGACATCTTTTTGTACCTTCCATAGACCCTACACCACACCACGCCACTTCCATTTCAAAAAGTGCAGTAGACGGGCTGCTACGCAAACAGCTCGGCTTTAACGGGCTGGTATTTACAGATGCGCTGGAAATGAAAGGCGTGGCCAAATATTTTCCCGGCGGCACTATCGCGGTTGAATCCTTAATTGCAGGCAATGATATGCTTTGCCTGCCTGAAAGCGTTCCCGGTACTATTAAAGCCGTAAATGATGCCATAAAAAAGGGCCGGTTAAACTGGAACGATATTGAAGCCAAGGTAAGAAGGGTACTGCATGCAAAATACAACCTGGGCTTAAACCACCCCGAGCCGGTAAGCACTGAGCACCTTACTGAAGACCTGAATGCAGAAACCGATGCCCTCCGTGAAAAAATTGCACAGAAGGCATTAACCATTGTAAACATGGTAAACCCGGATGGATTCCGTAATGACTTTTTCAACCTGCCACTGAAAGGCAAAAAGGTTGCCTATGTGGCTTTTACAGACGGCACACAAACTACACTGGCCAAACGCTTACGGGACGATCTGAATGCAGACGTTTATTATATCAATTATAATGATGCCATTGGCAAAGGCGGCACTGTTGTAAAAAAAGTGATCGATGAAAAATACGATGCCGTTATTATCGGGTTTCATAACATAGGGCTCCGGAAGGGAGGCAGCAATTTTGGCATTTCAAAAAATGCGCTTCAGAACTGGTATAGCCTGAACCGGCAAAATGCGGTTACCATGGTATTTGGCAACCCGTTATCTTTAGGCAATTTCTGCACAGCCAGCTCTTTAGTGGCGGCCTATGAAGATGATCCTGTTTTTCAGAATGTGGCAGCCGACTGGTTATTATCAAAATTTGCGGCAACCGGGAAACTGCCGGTTACCGTTTGCAACTGGAAGTTTGGAACAGGAATGATCCAGAAAGACACGCAAAGTGGCTTTATGCGGCCGATAGATGACGCTCGTTTTGCAGCTATTGATTCTATTGCAGAAGACGGCATTCAAAAGAAGGCCTATCCGGGCTGTGTTATATTGGCCGCCAAAGATGGGAAGATCGTTTTTCACAAAGCCTTTGGCAATTTTGAATATGACTCCACCCATCCTATGCAGCTGAGCAGCATCTTTGACCTGGCTTCTGTTACAAAAGTTTCCGCAACAACGGTTTCTGTAATGAAATTGTATGAAGAAGGTAAGATCGATCTTAAAAAAAGACTGGAGGACTATCTTCCCTGGACAAGAAAAACCAATAAGGCAAAGCTTACTTTAGAAGACATTATACTGCACCAGGCAGGAATGGTGCCGTTTATTCCTTTCTACAAACAAACATTAAACCCTGATGGCACCGTAAGGAATGATCTGTACCGGACAACGGCCACTGAAGGGTTTACCACCCAGGTGGCAAGGGATCTTTATATCCGGAATGATTATAAGGATACGATCTGGAGAGAGATACTGGAAAGCCCTGTTACTCCGCCCGGTAAGGAATATGTTTACAGCGATAATGATTTCTGGTTCCTTGGCAAAATTGTAGAAGCTATTACAAAGATGCCTTTGGAAGAATATGTACAAAAGACTTTTTATCAGCCCATGCGCATGGCTACCACCGGCTTTCATCCATTGGAGCGGTTCCCGCTTGATGTAATCGTACCTACAGAAAAAGAAACACATTTCCGCAACCAGTTGATACAGGGCACCGTGCATGATGAAGGCTCCGCCCTGGGAGGAGGCGTTGCCGGGCATGCCGGACTGTTTTCTGACGCCTATGATCTGGGAAAGCTTTACCAGATGCTTTTAAACGGTGGGGAGCTGAACGGCCAGCGTTTTTTAAAATGGGAAACCATACAATATTTCACTGCTTATCACAGCCCTATCAGCCGCAGGGGGTATGGCTTTGATAAACCGGAAAAGGATAACGCCACCAGCCACGATCCCTATCCCGGTAAATATGCCTCACCTCAGGCCTATGGCCATACCGGCTTTACAGGCACCTGTGTATGGGTAGATCCCAGATACAATATCCTGTACATCTTTCTTTCCAACCGTGTTTACCCTACCCGTGATAATCCCTGGCTGAGCCGGCTGAGCATTCGCGGTAATATACTGGATGCCATTTACAAGGCCGAGGTGCCCAACCTGGCAAACTAAAACCTGTCAATCTTAATAAGATCCGGCTCCTTTGGTATACTTATTGTTAATATAGGAAACGTAAATCCGTTATCAATGAGAAAAATCACCTTTTTCGCAGTTTTTATTGCACTATCTATGCTCACATATGCGCAAACCAGCTATAAACAGGCCATTGGTATGCGTTTAAGCTCCAATACCTCTTATGAAGCTGTTGCCGCATCTTATAAGTTCTTTGTAGCGCAGCCCGGCGCTATTGAATTAAACCTGGGTTTTGGCAACCGTGATTACTGGTATAACGGCGACCGGAGGCATGCACCGGGTGTAAGCTTTGCAGGAACCTATCAGCATCATTTCGCTATAAAGCCGGTGCCCGGTTTAAAATGGTTTGTGGGCGGAGGCCTGGTATTTTTTAATACCAGCGCAAAAGTGGGCCGGTACGATGGATTTGGGGCTGGAATTTACCCCACGGGAGGCATCGATTATAAATTTCCAAAGATCCCTCTCAATCTTTCGGCGGACGTACGCCCTGTTATTCATTTTACAGCACCGGATGATTATGATACCTTTCATCCAACAGCAGGTATCGCAGCAAGATATACGTTCTAATGTCATGTCAAGGTATTTATTTGCGTTGCAAAAGCAATGAGGTGATGACAAAAAAAGTCGTCACCAGCGCAGCGTAGCGATCCCGAACGTTCGGGACGAAAGGTCCCAGAGTTGAAGAGATGCTTCGGCTACGCATGACGAAAGTATAACTGATCCTCACTGCATAATGCCATCTGTCATTGGCAGCTTAAAGGCAATGCTTTTATGATTACCTCTGGATTACAGTGTTCTTTTTATGTCGAAATAGTATTACCACCATTTCTTTATCTCTCCTGTTCCCTTTGACCTATCAGAAGGCCAAAAGCAATGTTCCTTTCCCATAATAATAAACCATCTTTACCAGATTACACCGCCCCAGGTAAAATCGACAAACCCACCGGCGGCAGGGCTTTTGCCTATTACCATATTTTTCTTAAGGTCTATCGAGCCTGCACGTTGAAAAAGTATGCTTAAGTCCTGAACAGACGGCGTTTCCTTTACTTCAACAGCGGTATCCCCGTTATAAATAAAATCAATCTCCTGCCCGCTCTTTTTTTGATAATACTGTAAAGTACCTGAAGGCTTCAGTTGGGCGGCAATTGCATTTTCAAATACCTGTCCGCCGGATAGCTGGTTTTCTGCCAAAGCATTTAAGATACCTGTATCGCTGAAATACAGCTTTTTTTGCTGGGATATTTCCCTGTCGATATTCTTGGTAAAGGGTGACAATTGATAAACAAGATACGTCTGCTCCAGCAGTTGTATATAAGAGGCCGTCTTTTGCCGGTTAATGCCGCTTATACTGCTCAGCTTGCTATAATCTACCTTATTGCCGCTTCTGGCTGCCAGCAGTTTTACCAGCTTGTACAGATCTTCACCGACAGAATAATCCGAAAGGATTTTTACATCCATTTCAATATAGGAGTTTATAATATCCAGCAGCAGATCCTTTTTAGCTGTTGTATCTTTTTCCAGCACTACTTCAGGAAATCCTCCAAATGTTATATACTCTTTATACCAGTCTTTGGCTTTATTATACCAGGCTTCTTTGTACGGCTGCCATTTATAGCGCTCAAAGGTTTTTGTCCATACTTCTTTAAAAATCAAAAACTCTTTAAAGCTCAAAGGGTACATTTCAAAAATTTTTTTCCGGCCTGCAAGGCTTTCCGAAAAATGATTTTTCATATAGTAGGAACTGGAGCCTGTTACTATAAACTTTACCCCATAAGTATCATACAAATACTTAATAAAACTTGGCAGGTTTTCAACCAGCTGAATCTCGTCAAACGCCAATATGCAGGGCTTGCTCATATCAATGCCACGTAATTCTAAATCTTCTTTTATTTCTTCATAATCCGGCTTGCTCAAAAGTGTACGAATCTCAATACGTTCGCAATCCAGATACAAGCTATTCGGATTCTTTGCCTTTGCCAGTACATATTTCACAGCCGTGCTTTTCCCTACTCTGCGCATACCGGTTATAACAGTCACCTGTTTTTTGCCGAGGTGGGCCAGCAGATTCTCATATATATAACGCTGATACATTGTTACTTTTACCCAGATTTATCTTACAAAGATAAACTTTTTGGTTATGTCAAAAACAAATAGTATATCTTAATGATAAAAAATATATCTTAAAGATATACTATTTGATAAAAAATTAATCATTTAGTAATGTAGGTGGTTTCTTCCAAAACCAAAAAAAACGCTGACAATCATTAGCATATTAAAAAATGTCTTTACTCCGTGCTTTTAAGGCAGGCAGAAGAGCATAAGGATCATTTTTGGGTGATTTAAGATTTGGGGGCTTAGGATTTTAAGTTTTATTTTTGGAGCTTGTGTCACTTAACAGTTCAATGATACCCGCTGATATTTCAGACCGATTTTCAAAGCTGGGCGTATGTGTAATCATTCCCACCTATAACAATGCCTCCAGCATTGAACAGGTGGTTACGGATGTTTTGCAATATACACAGCAGGTTATTGTAGTCAATGACGGGTCTACTGACGCTACTCCCGGGGTTTTAAAAAGATTTCCCAGTATCACAGTAATCGGTTATAGTCCCAATAAGGGTAAAGGGTTTGCCTTGCGGATCGCTTTTAAAAAAGCTATTGAACTGGGGTATCAGTACGCCATCACCCTTGATTCGGACGGGCAGCATTTTGCCAAAGACCTGCCCCTGTTCCTGGAAAAACTGGAACAGGAAGGACCTGCGCTGATCATGGGCAGCCGGAATATGGAAACAGCCGATAATGTGCCGGGCAAGAGCAGCTTCGGGCACAAATTTTCCAATTTCTGGTACCAGGTAGAAACAGGCATTGACTGCCCGGATACCCAAACCGGCTACCGGCTGTACCCGTTGGCGCCCATCAGCAAAATGCGGTTATTTACCCGCAAATATGAACTGGAAATTGAGGTGATTGTCCGTCTGGCCTGGGCAGGTGTTAAGGTCACCTGGGTTCCGATTACCGTGTATTACCCTCCAAAGGAAGAACGGGTCACTCATTTCCGGCCCTTCAAAGACTTCAGCCGTATCAGCGTATTAAACACATTGCTGGTGCTGATCACCTTTTTATACATAAAGCCCCGCGATTTTTTCCGGCGCTTTACAAAAAAAAACTGGAAGCAGCAGCTAAAACAGCTCATACTCAATCCGAATGAATCGGCAATGACCAAAGCCAATTCTATAGCTTTTGGCGGGTTTATGGGAATTATTCCCCTGTGGGGGTTCCAGTTACTGATCGGCATTCCATTGGCGCATTTCATGAAACTGAACAAAGCATTGTTTATTTTAGCGGCTAATATCAGCATTCCGCCCATGATACCACTCATTGTTTTTTTGAGCTATAAAATGGGGAAACCCTGGATGGGGAGCCGAGCTGTGGACATCTCTTTTACAAAGCAGCTCACATTAAAACATATCGGTCAGAACCTGGAACAATATCTTTACGGCAGCCTGACCCTGGCGGTTCTTGCAGCCCTCCTTTTCTGGCTGATGACCCTTTTAATTTTAAAACTGGCAAAAAAAAACAAACCTCTCCTTGCCAACTCTAACCACGAATAAGGGAAAAACAAATGCAGCAGTTTTTTATTTCCATATATGATTTTTTAAGACCGAGGAAACCCTTACTGTATTCATTGTTTTTTGTAACGCTGGCACTGTTCCTGCTCTTTGCCAGCCGGATAAAATTTGTAGAGGATGTTTATGCCATCATTCCCAAAGATCAGAAAACGGAAAAGCTGACGCAGGTTTTTGGGAACTCAAAGTTCGCCGATAAGCTGGCCATTATGGTATCCTTAAAAGATACCGGCCGTACAGCAGCAGACAGCCTGGTAAGCTATACAGATGAGCTGGCAGATGCATTGCAGCAAAGAGCAAAACCCTATATTAAAAATATCAGGTACAAAGTGGAAGATGATTTTACAATGGAATTGTTTCAGACCATCCAGGAACATCTCCCCGTTTTTTTGTCAGAAAAAGATTATGCAAAGATCGATACGTTCAGGCAGCCGGAAGTATTAAAAGCAACACTGGCAAATGATATTAAATTATTAAGCTCCCCCTCAGGCTTTGCGATCAATGATGTGATCCGTAATGATCCGAGTGGTATTTCGTTCCTGGCATTGAAAAAATTACAGCAGCTGCAATTTGATGATAATTTTGAGCTGTACGATAATCATATCATCACAAAGGACAACAAAACCATGCTGTTGTTCATTACGCCCGTATATGCAGCCGGTAACACCGGTATGAATAAACGCTTTTTCGATATTCTGGATCACACCTTTGATTCATTACGGCTACTGCACCCGCAGATACAGCCTTATTATTTCGGCGGGGCGGTTGTCTCTGAAGGCAACGCCATCCAGCTAAGAAAGGATACGCTGTTCACACAAGGCATCACTATAGTATTCCTGGTGCTGTTCATTGCATTTTACTTCAAAAAGAAGCGGGCACCGGTGCTGATTTTGGTACCGGTTGTTTATGGGGCTGCCTTTTCACTGGCTCTTATTTATCTGATCAAAGGCAGTATTTCTGTGATTGCATTGGGTACAGGGTCCATTGTGCTGGGGATCGTGATCAATTATTCACTGCACGTTTTTAATCATTACCGCCATACAGGCAATGTGCGGCAGGTGATCAGGGATCTTTCTTTTCCATTAACCATTGGAAGCTTTACCACTATCGCCGGTTTCCTGTCGCTCCAGTATGCTACTTCCGATATGCTGAAGGACCTCGGGTTGTTTGCGGGACTGAGCCTGGTGGGCGCTGTTATTTGTTCGCTGGTATTCCTGCCGCATTTCCTGGGCAGATCGGCACAAAGCCCCGCAGGGCATCATTCCTGGCTGGATAAGCTGGCCGGGGTGCGGCCGGAAACCAATAAATGGCTGGTGGCGCTCATTTTTGTACTGACCATTGTTTTCCTGTTTTACATGAAAAAGGTGCAGTTTGAGCCGGACATGACGCAGCTCAACTATATGTCCAAAGAGCTGAAGCAGGCCGAAGCAAAGCTCAACAGCATCAGCGGGTCTTCCTTAAAATCTGTTTATCTGGTGGCAGAAGGAAACAGCCTGGAGAATGCCCTCAGCAGAAGCGAGCAGCTGCAAAATACAATAGACAGTTTTAAAGCCACCGGACAAGTCAATAGCAGCGCCGGGGTTGCCTCCCTGCTGCTGTCAGATTCGCTGCAAAAAAAGCGTATCGATCGCTGGAATGCTTACTGGACGACTGAAAAGAAGCAGCAACTGCTTTCGGATATAAAAGCGCAGGGCGTCGCAACCGGCTTTAAAGCAAATGCATTTGCCGGTTTTGAGCAATTATTGAATACCGATTTTACGCCGGTTAATAAAGAGCAGTTGCAGGATATCCGCAATACTTATCTTGATGATTATATTACGGAACAGCCCGGCCACGCTTCGGTAGTTACGCTTTTGAAAGTGCCGGAGCAGCAGAAGCAAATCGTCATCAATACGCTTGAAAAAGCCGATAATGCCGTGGTCTTAGACCGCCAGTACCTCACCAACCGGTTAACGGGAATGGTCAATGATGATTTCAACCGTATTGCCTGGATCGTATCCATCCTGGTAGCAGTGGTATTGTTCCTTACATTTGGAAGGATCGAATTAATGCTGATGGCTTTCATTCCAATGCTCATCAGCTGGGTATGGATACTGGGCATTATGGCGATTGCTGGTATTAAATTCAACATTGTAAATATTATCGTGTCCACGCTTATATTTGGCCTGGGCGATGATTACAGCTTATTTGTAATGGACGGCCTTTTATCGGAATATAAAACCGGTAAAAAATTATTAAGCTCCTATAAATCTTCCATCCTGCTTTCTGCCATTACCACTATTGCAGGGTTGGGTGTGCTGGGTTTTGCAAAGCATCCAGCGCTAAGATCCATTTCGTTCATTTCGGTTACCGGTATCCTCTGCGTGGTATTAATGTCGCAGATATTAATACCTTTTCTCTTCAATCTTTTTATTAAAAGCAGGATCAAACGGAAATTCCATCCCTGGACCCTCTGGAGCTGGCACCGTTCTTCTTTTTCATTTGTGTACTTTGCTTCCACCAGTCTATTATTGACCCTTGTTGGTTTTTTCCTGGTAAAGCTGAATCCTTTCAATAAAGAAAAAGGAAAATACATTTACCATGTATTACTGTCTAAGTTTTGCATGTCGGTGCTGTATATTATGGGCAATTTCAGAAAAAAAATTAATAATCCTGCACACGAAACATTTAAAACACCTGCAGTTGTTATTGCCAACCACCAATCCTTTCTGGATATTTTAAAAATGGCCATGCTGAACCCCCGGCTGATCTTGCTGACCAACCGCTGGGTCTGGAAGTCGCCGGTATTTGGATGGGCTATCCGCATGGCCGATTTTTATCCGGTTGCCAATGGTATTGAGAACAGTGTGCCGCTCCTGAAAACACTTACCGATAAAGGTTATTCTATTGTGGTATTCCCGGAAGGCACCCGTAGTGCGCGCCCACCTATCAAACGCTTTCACAAAGGCGCCTTTTACCTGGCGGAAAAGTTACACCTGGATATTGTTCCCGTTTTATTACATGGATTGGGTTATACCATGACAAAAGGCGATTACTTATTAAAGAACGGCCCCATTACAGCGCAATACTTACCCAGGATCAAAGCAGATGATCTGAGCTGGGGCAGCTCTTACCAGGAGCGTACCCGGTCTGTTTCAAAATACTTCAGGGAACAGCACACCCAATTAACAAAAGAACTGGAACAGCCAAAATATTTTAAAGAGCACCTGTTCTTTAATTATATTTATAAAGGCCCGGTACTGGAATGGTATTTAAAAATAAAGCTGCGGCTGGAAAACTATTACCAGCCTTTTCATAAGGTGATGCCATTGGAGGGCAGCATCCTGGACCTGGGCTGCGGCTATGGTTTTATGAGCTATATTCTTTACTGGAGCAGCCAGGAAAAACGCCGTATTACAGGTGTGGATTATGATGAAGGAAAGATCGATACCGCCAATCACTGCTTCAGCAAAACGGACGACATTCATTTTATCCATGCCGATATCAGCCGGTTTTCTTTTGAAAGCTATAACGGTATTATCATTAGTGATGTGCTGCATTACCTGCAACCGGAACAGCAGGTAGCTGTTATTGAAAAAGCTATTCAAAGCTTATTACCAGGCGGCGTGCTGGTGATCCGCGATGGGGATAAAGATCTGAAAGCGAAACATAAAGGTACCCGGCTGACCGAATTCTTTTCCACCAAAATATTCTCCTTCAACAAAACGGTCAATGAGCTGCATTTCCTTTCCGGAAAAATGATCAAAGAGTTAGCAATAAAACATGGACTTTCCTTTGAGCGGGTAGATAATACAAAGTACACCTCCAATGTGATTTGGGTACTGAGAAAACACGAAAATTAGCGTACCCAGGAAGCAACTTTATAAATGTAGAATAAGGCTAACCAGTCAACTTTAATTTTTACAAATTTAATTTTATAAAAAAATGATAATCGCACAAATAAATATCTTGGGATTAGCCTTCGTCAGGCTCAGGCTGACATTACTTTTTGGTCACCCAAAGATTATTGAAGCTCCAGATTCGTATAAAATCTGAATACATTAATTTCCTTTTACTATTAAATATTTGTTCCGCCATCAATCAAAAAACCGGCCCCGGTAATATAACTGCTTTCCGGTCCGGCCAGGTAAGCCACCAGTGATGCAATTTCATCACCGGTTCCAAAAGCATCAAGCGCCATTAAAGAACGCTGAAAATCAGCAGCAGGGCCGTTTGCGGGATTCATATCCGTATCCACCGGGCCGGGATGCACCAGATTAGCGGTAATTCCTTTTGGCCCCAGATCTCTTGCAATACCTTTTGTAAAGCCTGTAAGGGCGCTTTTACTCATTGCATAAAGCGCACCGCCCGGGCCTGGCATCCGATCAGCCTGGCAGCTGCCAATGGTGATGATCCGGCTGCCCCTTTTCAGATAAGGCAAGGCTGCTTTTACTGCCATAAAAACGGCCCGTATGTTCACCGCTACAATCGCATCAAAATCCTCCACCGTAAATGCATTGATATCCTTATAAACACCGATGCCCGCATTATTCACCAAAATGTCCAGTCTGCCTAATTCCTTTACGGTTGTTTCAACTGCGTTCACAATCGCCTGTGGGTCGGCATTATCCGCCTGTATCGCTGTTGCTTTCCCGTTTTGCTCTTCAATGGCTTTTACTACTTCCGCTGCCTTTTCCGGAGAAGCTTTGTAGGTGAGCGCAACCTGTGCGCCTTCCCGCGCAAGCCGTTGTGCAATGGCAGCGCCTATTCCCCTGCTGCCACCCGTTATCAATACTGTTTTACTCTCTAATTGTTTCATAGTAATTTTTTTAAATGAAGCCGTAAAATTGTGCAGATATTTATATTTTTACAAGTACTGATAAAATTGTTAAGTACTGACAAAAAAGTAAGTATGCGTAAAATAAACTCCACAAATGCACTGAATGAAGCGCAACTGATCCGGAACTGCGGGGTTGTTCATGCCTTATCCATTATTGGCGGCCGGTGGAAGCCCACCATTCTTTTTAACCTTCTTTACGGGAAAATGCGGTATAATGAATTATTAAAATCGATTCCCGGCGTATCGGAACGTATGTTGATCGCACAGCTGAGAGAACTGGAACAGCACGGTTTGATCAGACGCATCGTTTATCCGGAAGTGCCTCCCAGAGTAGAATATGAATTAACTGCAGCAGGCAAATCAGCAGGGCCTATGCTGCAAGCCATTTCCGATTGGGGCAATAAGCTGCGGAATAAGAAAAACGCTGTGGGTAAAAAAACATCCAGTATTGCACCTGCATGATCTGAAACCTATGGATTACGACGTTATCATCATCGGCAGCGGATTGGGTGGCCTTTTATGTGGCAGCATACTGGGTAAGGAAGGGCTGCGGGTTTGTGTTGTGGAAAAGAACAAACAGCTTGGCGGCAATCTGCAAACCTTTTCGCGTAACAAGCAGCTTTTTGATACCGGGGTGCATTATATCGGAGGGTTGGCCAAGGGCCAGAATCTGTACCAGGTCTTTAAATACGCCGGTATCATGGATCAACTCCGGCTGGAAAAAATGGAGGAGGCCTTTGATCACATCCTGCTGGAAAATGATCCGAAGGAATATGTGCAGAGCCAGGGTTATGATGCGTTCATTAAAAATCTCGTGGCCGATTTCCCGGAAGAAAAGGAAGCCATTATCCGCTATTGCGAACGGGTAAAAGAAGTGTGTGGCAAGTTTCCACTTTATCACTTAACCACAGACGATGCGTCCGTAAAAAACAATGTGTTGGGCCTGGGTGCACAGGAAACCATCGCGTCCATTACCAATAACAAGAAATTACAGGCCGTGCTGGCGGGCAATAACCTGCTCTACTCCGGTGTTGCCGGTAAAACACCCTTTCACGTACACGCACTCATTGTAAACAGCTATATCGAAAGCAGCTGGAAATGCGTGGATGGCGGGTCGCAGATCGCCAAACTATTGGCAGCGGAAATAAAAAAACACGGAGGAACTGTCCTGCGCAATTGCGAAGTAAAAAAGATCGTGGAAACCAACAGAGCTATTTCCCATATTGAAATAGTAAACGGCGCCACCATCAGCGCGCGTTATTTTATCTCCAATATCAACCCTGCAGCTACACTAAATCTTACCAATTCGCCCCTTTTAAAAAATGTGTATCGCAAACGGATCAGCGGACTGCCCAATACGGTATCCTCTTTTTCACTGCACCTTGTTTTAAAGCCGCGATCGGTTCCTTATAAAAATCACAATTATTATTTTCATAAGGACGGGTGTTTATGGAATATGAATGATTACACGGAAGCCAACTGGCCGTTGGGTTATGGCTTGTATTATACCCGCGACCGTAAGAACCCCTCCTATGCCGCAACCATTTCTGTTTTAACGCCCATGTGGTTCAGGGATGTGGAACAATGGAAGGATACTTATAACCGTAAGGGGAAAGAAAGTAACCGTGGCACCTCTTACGAAGCCTTCAAAAAACGGAAAACAGCACAATTGTTAAAGCTGGTAAAAGAGCGCTTCCCGGAAATTGTTGAAAATATTCAGTACAGCTATGCCGCTACCCCGCTGACTAACCGCGATTATATTGGACTGGAAGATGGCTCGATGTACGGCGTGCAAAAAGATTATAAAAACCCGTTACAAACCGTCATCAGTCCGCGCACCAAAATCCCCAACCTGTTTTTAACAGGACAAAGCCTCAATTTGCATGGAATTTTAGGAACTTCGCTCTCCGCAGTATTAACCTGCTCCCTGTTGCTTAATGATGATACACTGGTAGATAAAATAAGAAATGTATAAAACCACAAAAAATGCCTTCAACGCCGTAATCTTTCGTAAAAAAAATAAATAGTAAATTTGCAATTATGAAAGTATTGACATTAAATATTCCGGATGGCTTAGATGTAGACAACCAGCAACTCGCAATGCTGGTAGCAAGTCGGCTTTATGAACTGGGCAAGCTTTCACTAGGGCAAGCCGCTGAAGTTGCCGGATTAACAAAAAGAGCATTTGCAGAATTATTAGGTAGCTACGACGTTCCTATCTTTAATTTTCCTGCATCGGAACTTTCAGGAGATGTAGCAAATGCCTAAAACAATTATTTCAGACACCAGCTGTTTCATTATTCTTGCTAACATTGGCGAACTGGAACTTTTACATAAGGTTTACGGGCAAATTACAACCACACCGGATATCGCTGCAGAATATGGCGATCCTTTTCCTGAATGGGTGGAGATTATTGCTGTAAAGGATCAATACCGGCAGCAACTTTTGGAAATGCAGATCGATAAAGGAGAATCAAGTGCCATTGCTTTAGCACTGGAAACCCCTGATAGTACAATCATTCTGGACGATATAAAAGGAAGAAAAATAGCACGCCATCTTGGACTAACCTATACCGGCACTTTGGGTATAATTATTAAAGCGAAATTAAAAGGCATTATTCCCTCAATAAAACCGATATTAAATAAAATGAAACAAACCAATTTTCGTTTATCTGCGGAAATTGAGTTTCAGGCATTAAAAGCTGCAAATGAGTAAGCAAAACGATGGCTCTGTACGCCGTAAAACGAACACAAAATGAAGAAGCGATTTTTACGAAGATTATTACGGGTGCTGGCTGTTATTGTATTGTTCTTTGGCTTACTATTTGCTTACCTGGCCTGGGTTTCAGACATCCCGGAACCGAAGGTAAAAGACACCGCAGCTTTACAATTACAACGGCAGCAACCGGATACGGGTTTATACACCATCGGTAACAGCTGGTTCCGCAAAAGCAGTTCCGGTTTATATGAATTGTATGTGGAAGGCGCTCCTTTTGAGCGGGGCGTGATCAACGGTAAGCTCAGCAAAGAGCTGGTGCAATTACAGGAAGATTATTTCAGCGCACAGATCAACCGCCTGGTGCCTTCCAGCTTTTACCGGCATTTTTTAAAATATTTCATTGGTTGGTTCAATCGCAAGCTGCCGGACTATGTAACCGAAGAATATAAAGACGAGATCTTTGGTGTTTCCCGCTCGGCCTCCGATAACTATGGTTATATTGGCGATAAATACCAGCGCATTTTAAACTATCACTCTGCACATGATATTGGTCATGCCCTGCAAGCCCTGGCACTGGTGGGTTGCACTTCGTTTGGCACCTGGGGGGCTGCTTCGGAAGACAGTACCCTGATCATTGGCCGCAACTTTGATTTTTATGTAGGGGACGATTTTGCAAAAAATAAAATTGTGGAGTTTGTAAACCCCTCTTCCGGCTATAAATATATGAGCGTAACCTGGGGTGGATTTATTGGTGTGGTATCCGGTATGAACGAAAAAGGACTTACCGTTACCATTAACGCCGCCAAAAGTAGCTACCCTACCGGCGCGGCAACCCCGGTTTCGCTGGTAGCGCGGGAAATCGTTCAATATGCAAAGAACATTCATGAAGCGGTGGCCATCGCCCAAAAGCGTAAAATGTTTGTTTCCGAATCCTTCCTGGTAGGTTCGGCAGCTGATAATAAAGCCGTAATTATTGAGAAAACGCCGGATTCATTAGCCATTTATGATCCGCATAAAAACTCCATTCTCTGTACCAATCATTTTCAAAGTACTACTTTCTGGAATTCGGAACCCAATAAGGAAATGCGTGAAAAAAGCTCTTCCGTTTACCGTTACAACCGGCTGAACCAGCTGCTGGCAGCTAACGAAAAAAATTCGGTACAAAAAACCATTGCCATCCTGCGGGATTGCCGGGGTATCAATAACGCGGACATTGGCATGGGCAATGAAAAAGCGGTAAACCAGTTTATTGCACATCATTCCATTGTTTTTGAGCCGCAAAAGCTGCTGGTATGGGTCTCCACCGCGCCCTGGCAACTGGGGCCTTATGTTTGTTATGATCTTAAAAAAATATTTGCCCTGCATGGCATGAACAAAAATACAGAGGTCAATGAAACGGCCCTTACCATTCCTGCAGATTCTCTTATCTATACACCCCAGTTTAAGCGTTTTGAACAGTTCCGGGCTTACCGTGCAAAGATCCAGGACGGTGAAAAAATAGATCCTGACAGCCTGGTAGCTGATAATCCCACCTTCTACAACAGTTATATACTGGCGGGCGACTATTGCTTTAAAAACAAAGCCTATGCAAAGGCCGCACAATTCTATCAAAAAGCGCTAACGTTGGAAATAGCGAACCATGGCGAAAGAGAACATGCAAAGACGCAATTAAAAATGGCGCTGCATAAAGCTGAAAAGTGACCTTACTTACAAATTCTTTTGCGTCAGCAATGGTTGTGCTGACGTTTTAAAATACGCTTCAAGCCTTGAAACGGCCTCAGCAACGCCGTTCTCCTGTTCCATCATGCCGCCAACTTGCAGAACGGAAGCTCTGATGGCATCCTGATCAGCAGTCCGGATAGCAGCTAAAAGTTTTTGTGGCGATAGCTTCTTAAAAGAAAGATGCGCGCCCCAGCCTTTCCGTTTAATAAACCTTCCCCAAATTGGCTGATCGCCCAAAACGGAAACAACAACTATCGGTATTTTAGCACGGAGCGCGGCGCCGATCGTTCCGATTCCGCCGTGTACAACAGCCAGTTTGCATTGCGGAAATAACCACGAATGGTCTACTGCTTTTACTTCAAAGACCCGTTCACTTTTGGGCAGCTCAATGGGTTGACTCCAGCCCTGGCAGAAAATATAACGTTCTCCTGTATGGTTCAATAGGTATTCCAAAATCCTGTAAAATATTGCCGGATCCGGAACCGGAAAGCTTCCAAAGCCAATATAAACGGGCGGGGCGTCCTGCTTTAGCCAGTTGCTGATCGGTTCTTCCGTACTGGCATCCTGCCCGGCTACAGGCGTTTTTCCCCGATTCTGGTCTAAAAAGCCGGTAACAGACACTTCCTGCGGCCAGTCGTAAGGCCGTTGAAGTAAAAAACGGCTGAACGCATGTAACTGCAAAACCTGCTGATCATCTATTATTTTCAGTAATGATTTTTTAAGTGGCGGCAATTTTAACAATGCCCGCTGTTCCTGCACATCTTTTTTGTGTTCTTTCCAGAAAAGCCACCGCATCAACCGGTATGTAAACCGGTTATAAACCGGCGCATTGAAAAAATCAAGCCCCAGATACGGGAAGACTGCAGTTGGCACCGAAGGAACCGTTAACTGAATAATCGCCCAGGACTTTTTTAAACGTTCTGCTACAGAAAATACCCATACCACGGTAAGCGGGGTGGCTATCAGCACATCAAAAGTTGCACAGTAGCTGACCATTTTTTCCAGAACGGCGGCCTGATCTTTCCGGATCAACTTTCCCAGTTCCCGTAAATAAACGATCACATTACCGGATTTAAGGATGCCCGCTATTTCCGGCGACTGCAATATTTTTTGCGTATCCACCGGAAGCGGGTAGAAAGGGATCTCATATTTTGCCACAAAATCAGAAAAATTCTCATTCCCTACAATTGCAACGGTGTTTCCCTGCTCCATTAATCCTGATGCTAATGCAATATAGGGTTGTACATCTCCCCTGGAGCCAAAAGTAATGATGCCGTAATGCATGGTGTTGTAGATTTTGGTTTATTAAATAAAATATTATTAAAATAGTCTCAAATACTATAAAAATAGTATTTATTTATAAATATGCGACAAAATTAAATTTTATCTAAAAATAGAATTACTGCTATACCTCGTAATTAAAACAGAATAGGTGCCTGCCTGTCCCTCAGGTCGCCCTTGTCCCAAATAGGTCGCCCATCAAGCGGGCTCTGCACCTTGCTTTACATATAGGCTACCTACATATAGCCCCGGCGGGGCTTAATATGAGTAGAGCGGGCGAAGCTTTTTTCTATACCCCGGGTACCTAAAAACCTCCGATGTTGAAGGCTGAGGGGTGGCCAGCCCACCTGTACAGGTGGGCTGCCGGGGAAAGAAGCTTCAACAATTTAGCAAATTGCTTCGCGCGCTTGGGTAAAGGCTGCGCGCGGCCGGGTTTTGGGTACCGAAGGGTACCCCGGGGGTGGGGGGATGGTACCACCCGTTCTTACCGGAGCGGGGGAAGAACTCCGGCTGACGAAGATGTTTTAGACATGAGGTATTGTTCTATATGCTTTGTACCTTTTTGCGTGTCCAAAAAGGTACCCAAAAAAGACATCCGGAATCGGTTACGGCACGATTCCGGCGGGCACTTCTATCGGCTTCAGTACATAGTGGTGCCGGACTGTTGTGCTGCTATGCTCCTGTCATGTTGGGCGTCCTAACATTACCCGTCATTCCGACCCGAGTGAAACGGAGCGGAGGAACTATTTCACCGAAGGTAATCTCTAACTTATAAAGAGACCTCTCCGCTTCGGCCGAGGTGACGAATAAGTGCCGGTAACTATATTTTTTAAGGCAGGTTAAACAGCAGCTTTCCAAAAACATATCTTCCGTTAAAGCCAAACTGGGAAACGGCTCTTGAATAGGTAAAAATGCTGTTGTTGGAATTGCCCGAATGGAGGATCTTATCCGGATATACATCAAACAGGTTATTAGCGCCCACGCTAACAGTGATAAAGCGGTTGATATAATAACTAAGGGTTAAATCAGTAATTGTTTTTCCACCGAATTTCTGATCCAGGGATTGAAGAGCGCCTCCATCAAAGGCATTAAAGGCATAATTGCCACCGGCTTTGTTCTGCGCCAAAGCAGCTGCTGCACCTGTAGTATCTGTTAATGACTGCACTGATCCAAAATAAGAGAAGCGCAGCAAAACACCTGCTTTTTTATACCGGTATTGCGCTGTAAAGATCGCTTTGGTACGCGGACTATAGGTTTCAATGCGCGACTGGTCGGCCCGGTTAAAATACTTGGAAACCTGCCCTGAATTTTCCAGTACCTCAGATGCATGGATAATGATAGCCCCGTTATCATCCCGCCTTACCTTATTTTCTATATAAGAATGCGCCAGGCTGATGTTCAGGTGATGATCCGTACCAAAGCTCTTTGTATAGCTCAGCACGCTTTCTATACCCCTGGAGCGGGTATCAATGGCGTTTGCAAAAACTGAAGCGGTTCCTGCACCTGCATCATTCAGCAGTTGGGTAAGCTCCGCGTTACTTCCCCCGCTAAAGGCATTGGACAAAATGATGCGGTTTTTTATGTCGATCTGGTACGCATCTACCGTAAGGTTCAAACCCTTTCCCGGGGTTACTGTAAGCCCTACGGAATAGGAATGGGAAGTTTCCTGTTTTAATTTGGGAATGCCCAGTATATCCGCAATTTTGGAATCATTGGGGAAGGTGCCGGACTGCGTGGGTACCAATCCGCCGCCGGAGGTCGACTGCACAAACAGGGTGGTTACTTTTGAGTAATGCTCCTGTTGCAAAGAGGGCGCCCGGAACCCGCTGGAAGCAGCCGCCCGCAGCGCCAGCCAGTCTGTAAATTTATAACGGGTAGCTACCTTATAGTTCAGCGTGCTTCCAAAATCAGAAAAATGCTCATACCGTAAAGCCGCAGCCAGTAACCAGTTTTTGGTAATGTCCAGTTCATTATCTGAATACAGTGCAAAACTATTTCGGTTCCAGTTGCCGGCATTGGAGGGCAGGAAGCCGGCAAATACCTGTGCGCCGGCTATTCCCTGGAGGCCGTTATCTGTTGTAAGATTGGCATAGGAGTTCAGCTCCCCTGCTTCCAGTCCATAACCATCTACCCGGAACTCCGCTCCCAAAGCGGTATTTAAGCCATAAAGCACATCATGCTTCCTGGAAACATCCAGATTGGTAATGGCCTGGTAAAGCTTTGTCTTTCCGCTGTTAAATTCAGTTTGCAGCGCATCCGCTGTCATGCCGGGCAAATAAGCCTGTGTATAGTTGGCAGAATTGCTTACCAGGTAAGTATAAGAATTGGCACCATAGGTCTGGCTCAGGTCCACCTTCCAGGCGCCCAGGCTGCCCCTGATCCCACCGGTAATACTATAGTCCCGCACCTTTGATTCTTCCAGCGGTAAAAAGCCATAGGGATATTTTTCCAGCAACAGGGCAGAAGCATCCTGGTAATCATAGTCGGCTTCTGTGCTGGGGATGATGCTTCCGCCGGGTCTTAAATTATTGGGATACCGGTAAAAACCGCCGGCCACACCATCTTTAAAATTGGCCAGACCAAATGCATACACTTCCAGGTGATCATTGATGGGATAGGCAAAATTTACGGTACCGCCCCCGCTGGTAATTTCGGAGTTCCCCACCCGGAAATCAAATTTGCTCCGGTCAACTCCTTTGGCTCCATTAATACTATCGGAACGGTCCACCCCGTTTACACTGGGCCATATCTGGCCGGTATATAAGCCGGTACGGTTGCTGGCATTCCTCTTCAGATATTCTGCAGAAAAAACCAGGTAGCCCTTTTTTAAATGCACGCCATAGTTGGCAGCAACCTGGAAATTTTGCCCGTCGGTTTTGTTTACGCTTCCCGGCAACTGATCATCCGGGTGCAACTGGTTCCATCCGTAATTTTTATCATAGCTGGTTACGTTTCCTCCATAAGAAGCGTTGATGCTTAACCCGGTTGTTTTTTTCAGAACAATATTGATCACCCCTGCAATGGCATCAGACCCATACTGCGCAGAGGCTCCGTCTCTCAGAATCTCGATCCGCTCAATAGAGCTGGCTGGGATAGAGTTCAGGTCGGTTCCGGTAGTGCCTTTATTCACGGTTCCGTTCACATTCAGCAAAGAGGTTTGATGGTATCTTTTACCATTTACCAGTACCAGCACCTGATCCGGCCCCAGACCACGCAACTGTGCGGGATCTATATGATCCGTTGCATCTCCCAGTGATTGCCTTACGGAGTTAAAGGATGGCGCCAGGTAAGTGAGCAGTTGGTTCACATCCAGCTGGCCCACCTGGTTGGCGATCTGTTTTAAGGGGATCACGTCTACCGGAACAGGGCTTTCTGTAGAGCTTCTGCCCGGGTTACGGCTTCCCACTACCACCACCTCATTCAGGTTGCCTGCACTTTCAAGAACAAAATCCACAGTCGTAGTCTGACCGGCCTCAACAGTAATGGTCTTCTTTTGGGGATGATAACCAGCTAAAGATGCCTCCACCGTTATAGTACCCGGCGTTACGGAAAGCAAATAACTCCCGTTTATATCTGTATTGGTATTCTGGCTGCCGGCCAGGATCAGGGCGTTTTCTACAGGGCCATTTTCAGAAGTTACCTTACCAGTTATTGTGGATGTCTGCGCAGCTACCTGTAAAGTAATAAATGTGGAAGCAATAAGAACAGCAGCTGTATAAAACAGCTTTCTTGTGGTTGAATTCAACAAAAACATCATAACAGTTTTAATAATAAATAATATAGGTTATGCCTGGTCAACAGGCCGGAGCTGCCGGCAGGCGCTGGTTTAGTGGGCGGTTTACCGCCTTCAACACTGCCAACATCGAAAGCAAAAAGCAGGAAATGCTCTGGCGGTCTGTTTGGTGTATATAGAAGTATTTAATAACATGTTGCAAAGAAAGCTTAAAATAATTAGTCCACCAAATTAATAGGGTTAGCAGCGCTTTTATGAATACCTGGCCGTCCTGAAGTTTCGGGCCGTTCAGGCGGGTATCAGTGGCGAATTTTTATATTTCTATGCGTCACCCCCCCGAATAAAAAATGTATAACATTTTTCGGTTCATGAAACACGAACCATGGCCTTCGCCGTGGTGCGTGCCTGCCGGCCGGTAGACACGCCTATCCCAATCACAAAATATTATGTACCCTTCAATAAGCTGCATCCTTATGATTCCTAAAAGTTTTTTACCTTTACATTATAAACATTTTAATTTTCATTATGAAAATAACAAACAGGTTCTGGGTGATTACTATAATGATTCTGCTGGCTGCATTAAGCCGCATTCTTCCGCACCCGTACAATTTTACACCGCTGGTGGGTATGGCTTTATTCAGCGGGGCTACACTCAATAAAAAATGGCTGGCCTACCTGGTGCCGGTTGCCGCTTATCTTGTTTCCGACGTTTTTTTCAGCCTTACAGGAACGACGGGCTTTTACGGTATCAGCCAGTTATTTGTTTATGGAGGCATGCTGCTGGTTACAGCGCTGGGCACTACTATGGGGCAACCCAAAGCACTTAAGGTGCTGGGCTATTCATTAACCGGTTCTGCTATTTTCTGGATCGTTTCTAATTTTGGTACCTGGGTGGGCAGTACGATCCCCGGAAGCATTGAATATGAGCCGGGCCTTAGCTTAGGCATGACCTACCTGCGGGCGCTGCCGTTTTACAACCAGTTCAGCAATCAGTTATTTTTAGGCGCTTTTGGAGGCGATCTGTTTTATACTACAATCCTGTTTGGTATTTATGCCCTGGCGCAAAAGACCTACCCTTCTTTAAGATATTCAGGAGCCTGAGAGAAGAGTCGGCCAGGAAAAGCATGAACAGATCTGAGTTCATGCTTTTTTTATGCGCAAACGGTTGCAGTAATTGCAGGAAGCAAAAATAAATTTGCTATTTTTAGCACTTCAACAAAACATCAGCTATGCCTGCTACGGATTCTTTATCAAACAATTCCAAAAGCTATTTGATCCCTACTATTATTATAGGCGTCTTATTTTTTGTTTTTGGTTTTGTAACCTGGGTAAACAGCACCTTAATTCCCTATCTTCAGAAAGCTTGCGAATTAACATCGGACCAGGCAGTGCTGGTAACTTTTGCATCTTATATTGCCTATGCTGTAATGGCATTTCCCTCTTCATGGGTACTGAAAAAAACAGGGTTTAAAAGAGGAATGATTGTAGGCCTTATTATAATGGCTTTAGGCGCACTTGTGTTCATTCCTGCGGCCTTTAGCCGTACATTTGGCCTGTTCCTTACCGGTTTATTCATCATTGGTATTGGTATGGCGCTGCTGCAAACCGCTTCCAACCCTTATATCACGATTCTTGGCCCTATAGAAAGCGCTGCAAAACGCATCAGCGTAATGGGCATTTGTAATAAAGGCGCCGGCGCTATTGCTCCTCTTGTAATGGGCGCTGTGCTGCTAAACGGCATGGACAAATATGAAAATGCTTCCTCACTGCCTTTAGCGCAGAAAAACGCCCTGCTTGATGAATTGGCTTCAAAAATCATAAGCCCTTATATCATCATCGCCATTTGTTTTGTGCTGCTGGCGGTTGCTATTCGTTTTTCTTCTTTGCCGGATATTAAAAATGAAGAAGAAACAAACCCGGGGCATGCTACAGCAGACAGAAGCAGTATTTTCAAATACCCTTATTTATGGCTGGGCTTTGCAACCATCTTTCTCTATGTAGGCGTGGAGGTAATTGCGGGCGATATCATCCAGCTATATGGTAAAAACGGCCTGGGAATGCCTACTGATGTTATAAAGCATTTTACCACATACACCATGCTGGGCATGCTGGCAGGTTATCTTTTAGGTATTGTATTAATACCCAAAATCATTTCCCAGGGCACTGCATTAAAATTTGCAGCTGTGCTGGGTATTATTTTGTCAATTGGTGTCATTTACCTGCCGGGCAATTACTCCATTCTGTGCTTAGCCTTGCTTGGCTTTGCCAATGCGCCTATGTGGCCGGCTATCTGGCCATTGTCTATAGATGGCTTGGGAAAATATTTAAAGACCGGTTCAGCTCTGTTGATCATTGGTATTGCGGGGGGTGCTATTATTCCCAAATTATGGGCGGTACTGAGTACGCAAACAGGAATGCAGCAGGCTTTCTGGATCATGGTTCCCTGTTATGCTTTTATCCTGTTCTTTGCAATAAAAGGAAATAAGATAGGGAAAACTGTGGGTAAATAAAAGGCATTAAGATCTGTAAGGTTTTAAAAACCTTACAGATCTTCTTTACCTGGCAGCAAACAGCAGTTCACAGGGTTTTAACCCGGTAAGCCGTTTAAAGGCAGTGCTGAAATGGGAAATAGAGGAATAACCCAGCATCATAGACACATCCGTAACACTCAGCCCCTTTTCATAAAGCAGGTATTTTGCATGTTCCATACGCTGGTTCTGGTAAAAATCAAAGATCGTGGTGCCATACATTTCCTTAAATCCTTTTTTCAGATAGCATTCATTCATGGCTACCTTGCGGCTCAGTTCCTTTATGGTGATCGGCTCACCTATATGCTTGATCAGTATATCCCGGGCCTGCTCCACTTTTACTTTGTCGGCTGCATTGGATAAGAACCTGCAATTAATTACTTCCAGTTCCTTCTCATCGGCCATGGAGTCCATAGTCAGCAGCAGCAGCATCTGCAACTGGGCATTTACATAAATATTTTCCAGTGTACCGTTATAGGTATGCCCCAGGAGACCTTCTATAACCGATTTTGTTTTACAGCAAAGCGGCAGGATACGTGTAAAAGACACTTTATGCCGGAACTTCAGCAATGAATCGCTAAAACTATTGCTGGTTCTGGATTTGATAAAGCGGGATAGTTGAGCCGGGGAGAACTTTACCTGCACCACATCAAGGCTGTTCACGCTGTCTGCACAGTTTTTTGCATTGCCTATTGAGCATTTACTGCAGTTATCCCTGGAGCAATACATGTTTCCCGCAACACAAAATTTCAGCTGCAGGTTATTTTCTTTGGGCTTCTGGCTGTTATATTTATACACCAGCATTCCCATATCTTCTGTTAAATTATTTCCTGGGCGGTTGTATCTTTTTATTTCATACTGAACGGCCCCCGGGATCTGCTGTACCCGGTGGGATAACAGCTCCAATGCTTGTGGCTGTTCCAAGTCTTTGAAACTTAACCTTATACTTTCCTCTGATGCACTCATAACCGTTGCCAAAGGTATTCCCAAACTTTGGCAAAAGCAACTGAAGAATGTCAATTGTTCGTAATAATAACTGATTTGCAACTTCTTACTGAAAAAAAATAATTACCAATTATAGACTGAATGTCTAAATTTGCGCCATATTTTTAAAAAATCAGGTTCATTCGGCAATACATGATTCACTTTAATTCATACATACATCCGGATGCGAAGGTAGCGCGGAACGTAAAAATTGACCCTTTTACTGTAATTCATCAGGATGTTGAAATTGGTGAAGGTACATGGATCGGCTCTAATGTAACCATATTGGAAGGTACCCGCATTGGCAAAAACTGCAAAATATTCCCGGGTACCGTAATTGGCTCAGAACCCCAGGATAAAAAATTCCAGGGGGAAAAGACCACTGTTGAGATTGGTGATGATTGTGTGATCCGTGAGTTTGTGACCATCCACCGGGGTACGGCCGACCGCTGGAAAACCGTTGTTGGAAGAGGCTGCTGGATCCTTGCCTACAGCCATATCGGCCACGATTGTATTATTGGCGACTATTGTACCCTAAGCAACAGCACCCAAATTGCAGGGCACGTGGTATTGGGCAGCCATGTAGGCTTTGGCGGGGTTTGCGCTGTTCACCAGTTCGTAAAGATCGGCTCCTATGCCTTTATCAGCGGCGGATCGCTGGTAAGCAAGGATGTGCCTCCTTATATAAAGGCCGCCCGGCAGCCCTTAAGCTATGCCGGCATTAATTCCGTAGGCTTAAAGCGGAACGGGTATTCTGTAGAACAGATCAATCATATCCTGGATATTTACCGCATCCTCTACAACCGGGGGCTGAATGTAACCCAGGCCGTGCAACTGCTGGAAGAAGAATTTCCGGTAACTGATGAGCGGGATGAGATCCTTGCCTTCATCCAGGAAAGCACGCGTGGCATTATTAAAAGATACTCCAAAGGAAATGGAGATGACGATAGCCTTGAATAAGGCCGGGAAACGGTTTAACCGTGACTGGATTTTCAAAGACCTTACCTGCCGGTTTGAATCAGGAAACAGCTATGCCATTACCGGCTCCAACGGCTCTGGCAAAAGCACCCTGCTCCAGGTGATCAGTGGTTCCCTTACGTTAAATGAAGGAGCATGCAGATGGTCTGCAGCAGCCAGTATTCCTGCCGACAAAATATTCCGGCATATTTCCTATTGCGCGCCTTATCTTGAGGTTATTGAAGAAATGACCCTGTTGGAATTTCTGGAGTTCCATCAGCGTTTTAAGCCTTTATTGCCCGGCTGCACTCCCAAAAGAATCATTGAAGAGCTGGGGCTGGAAGCGGCTGGCGACAAACGCATTCAGCAATTTTCAAGCGGAATGAAACAAAGGGCCAAACTGGCACAATGCATCTATTCCGACACCGCAGTGGTTATCCTGGATGAACCCTGCACCAACCTGGATCAGCAGGGCATAGCGCTTTATTATTCCCTTATTGATCAGTATTGTACCAACCGGCTGGTTTTAGTGGGCAGCAATGATGAAACGGAATATCGTTTTTGCCAACACCGTCTTAGTATAATGGATTACAAATAGCAGTATTGGGCCGGCTAATTGAGTATTGAGTTATCAGTCTTCAGTTATCAGAGCTTCCAATCCGCTCTTTCACTGGGTGCCGGTTGCCTGCCTGTGTCCGAATTCTGAACCTACGGTACAAGCTGATTAGGCGGGTGTCCGTCAATTTAAGAGAGGAAGCCCAATTTTTTGAGTATTACTATCTGGAACGCTTCCTATTTCTAAAGAAATGCATCGTGCCGATGGCACTTAAAGTTCTATAGGGATTTTTTGGGAATGACTAAAAAAGCCCTTTTATCATACTGTCCCGATAGATTCCTATCGTGTGCATTCAGCTCTAAAATAACCCTGACACCACCGGGCATTGGGTTTTCATCACAGAGCCGCCGCGCGGCGGAACAATAATTACCGCCATTGCAGGTTATCCATCGGTATGCAACATCCTTTTGAAAAAAATATTTGTGTCCACACCATAGGATAGATTCGGGATTATTTCAGCATCTAAAGTGGCATCTGATTGTCAATAGATTCTGAAACAAGTTCAGAACGACAATCAACTTTAAACAGGCTTTTTCGCCAGCCCTGTTCTATGAACCAGGCCGATGGCCTTCCGGGCCTGAAAAGAGCGGCAGCGTATTGCTTCGAAATTGCTATACTGATAAGGGGACAGTAATAAAAGCGGAAAGCTGTAGGCTCAAGCCATAAGTTGACGGCAATAGTACGTACACAAACCACGGTGGCGCCCCGGTTCATTGTCAAACATTAAACCAGGAACATCAATACGCCCTTGCAAACAGCACCCTTTCCTTAGAAGGTTTTCCTGAAAAAATACAAACGCCATCCTCCTGCTTATTTTCCAAAGGAATACAACGAATAGTGGCTTTTGTTTGTTCTTTGATCGCAGCTTCCGTTTCCACAGTTCCGTCCCAGTGCGCTGCTACAAAGCCGCCTTTTTCATCAAGCGTTTTTATAAAATCCTCCCAGGTATCCACAGGTGTTATATGCTCCTCCATAAACTTCCTGGCCCTTTGCAGCATTTCAAACTGCATTTCCACCAGCTGGCCGTCAACATACTGGGCGATACCATCCAGGTTTACCGTTTTCTTCTCTCGGGTATCGCGGCGCACTACTTCAATCTTATTATTCTCAAGGTCACGGGCGCCCAGCACCAGCCGCACAGGTACTCCTTTCATTTCATATTCGGCAAATTTCCAGCCCGGGCGGCTGTTGTCATTATCATCATATTTTGCACGGATACCTTTGCTTTTGAGGTTTTCCAGTATCTCACGGGCTTTTGCATCAATCAGCTCTTTTTGTTCCTGCCCCTTGTAAATAGGAATGATCACCACCTGCAGCGGTGCTATTTTAGGAGGCAGTACCAGGCCTTCGTCATCACTGTGCACCATAATTAATGCGCCTACCATACGGGTGCTGGTTCCCCAGCTGGTAGCCCACACATATTCCTGCTGGTTCTCCTTATTCAGGAATCTGACATCAAAGGCCTTTGCAAAGTTCTGCCCCAGGAAGTGAGAGGTTCCTGCCTGAAGCGCTTTACCATCCTGCATCAATGCTTCAATACAATAGGTATCTACCGCGCCCGCAAAGCGCTCACTCTCTGTTTTGGTGCCCTTAATAACCGGTATGGCCATTACTTCTTCAGAAAAAGTGGCATATACATCCAGCATCTTTCGTGCTTCTTCTACCGCCTCTTCACTGGTTGCGTGTGCCGTATGCCCCTCCTGCCATAAAAACTCTGCCGTGCGCAGGAATAAACGGGTGCGCATTTCCCAGCGAACCACATTCGCCCATTGGTTGATCAGCAATGGCAGATCGCGGTAGGATTGAATCCAGTCCTTGTATGTATTCCAGATAATGGTTTCGCTGGTGGGACGCACAATCAGCTCTTCCTCCAGCTTTGCTTCCGGGTCTACCACCACGCCTTTCCCGTCCGGGTCATTTTTTAAACGGTAATGAGTAACCACAGCGCATTCTTTTGCAAATCCCTCCACATGGGCAGCTTCCCTGCTTAAAAAGCTTTTAGGAATAAAAAGCGGAAAATAAGCATTCACATGCCCTGTATCCTTAAACATTTTATCCATTGCAGCCTGCATGTTTTCCCATAAAGTATAACCATAAGGCTTAATGACCATACAGCCGCGTACAGCAGAATAATCTGCCAGGCCCCCTTTTATTACCAGGTCATTGTACCATTGTGCATAATCTGTTGCTCTTGAAGTAACTTCCTTGCTCATAATTTTTTATTAATAGTTCGTATCTGCAAACGCTGCCGGGGGAATCTGTTGCGCCCCTAACGTTTTTTTCGTCTTGTAAGTATGTAAAAACAACTTATTTTGCATCCATTTTAACAAAGGGTACATCAATATTAATGTAACTTTATCAACAATTGCAAATGTATAGTTAAAACATTAAGAATTAACTGCAATTGCCTGTTAATATTAAAACGATACTACTTAAAAAATAATTTAAACAGCACCAAAATGAATTTTAAAACACTTTTTGTACTGCTGGGCTTCACAATGCTGCTGGGCAGTTGTGCAACAGCCTATAAAACCGGGCAAACGCCGGATGATGTATATAATTCACTGCCGCCGCCGCAGGATGAGTATGCCAATGTGCGCCAATCTGATGACAAGCGTTACAGGGATTATGAAGCCTATGATGATGAGGATGATTATGCCGATTATGACGACCGGTACCTGCGTATGAAAGTGCGGAACCGCTATTTGTGGTCCGACCTGGATGACTGGTATTATTACGGTGGCCGTTATGACTATAGCTATTATAACAACTGGTATTACTGGAACGATCCTTTTTACTGGAACAGTCCCTGGTCGCCGGTTGGATACTGGAACATGTATTACAACCCCTATTACCCCGGCTGGGGATGGTATGGCGGATTAGGATTAGGCTATGCCTGGGGCTGGGGTGGCGGTTATTACAATCCCTGGTACACCAGCTGGTATGGCGGCTGGGGCTGGTATGACCCCTGGTATACCGGCTGGTGGGGCAGCCCGTATTATTACGGCTATGGCCCCGGGATCATTGTTGGCAGCAGGGTCAATTATCAGCAAAGAAGGGTGAACCTGAATACTTATAACCCGAATATTCTTAATGGCAGAGGAGCTACAGACAGAAGTGCTGTAGGTGGTGCCGCCGGCCGCAGGGTCGGGGGTAACGGAACAACCGTTACCAGCCGCAGCACCGGCAATTATGGAACCTACGGTATAAGAAGCGACAGAAGTGTAAATACGAACCCCGGAAATTCAAGCGCCCAGGGAAGGGTGAACGCCCTTCGTGACCGGTTCTCCCGGGGTAATGATTACAATAGCAATAATGCTGCTCAGCGTTACAACCGATCATCAAGAACGGAAACATACAGGCCAAGCATAGACAACAGCAGATCATCAACCCCCTCCTATTCCCCTCCTGCTTCTTCCGGCGGCGGTGGCGGACGTGCCAGCGGAGGTACCGGTGGTGGCAGCGGAAGGAGATTCTAATACTCAAACACGAAATTAATTATTAATGAAGAAAGTCATTTTAGCAGGATTATTGTTAACCTCCGGCAGCTATCTGTTGGCACAAACACCTGAAGACGCCCTGCGTTACTCCTGGTACCCGGCACAGGGCACCGCCCGCATTCAGGCTATGGGAGGCGCAAGCGGCTCTATAGGGGGAGAAATTTCAACCCTTTTTACCAACCCGGCCAACCTTGGTTTTTATAAAACGGGAGATGCTGTCATTTCCGGTGGCCTTAATATACTGAATAATAAAGCCACTTACTTTGGTCAATCTGTTAAGGACAATAAAACCAGCGGTTTTTTGGGCACTACAGGTATTGTCCTTGCCAATACCACAAGAGGCGGCAGCGCTTTAAAAAGCTCAGCCTTTGGTATTGGTGTTAGCCGGGTAGCTGACTTTAATAACCGGATCGAGTTCAATGGTCTGAACCAGAAAAGCTCTATGGCAGATATGTTTATAGAAGACGTGAACGCCAACAATGGCAACCTAAGTACCTACGGAAGCCAGTTAGCATATAACGTACACTGGATTACTGATGACGCTAACCAGCACCTGTTTTCCCCGGCGGATGCCATTGTATCCAGCACTGGTGTTCAACAGCACGGAACCTTAATATCTGAGGGCGGTATTACAGAAATAGCTATTGGCGGAGCGGCTAATCTTAACGACAATGTTTACCTGGGAGGTTCGATTGGTATGCCGGTACTGCGTTACCGTGCTACACGAACATTTGATGAGCTGGATCCTACCACCAATCCTAATAATAATTTTGATGGTGCACAGTTTGACGACTATTTAACCACAAAGGGCATGGGGATCAACCTGAAGCTGGGAGCTGTTTTTGCACCGGTGCAAAATTTCAGGATCGGCGTTTCAGCCATTTCACCTACCTGGTATTCCTTAACGGATACCTATGATGCGCGCGCATGGGCAAACACCGAAGGCTTACCACAGAATGAAGGTAAGAACGAATCGGAATCACGCCCCAATGATGTTTCCGTTTTTGACTATACCCTGCAGACGCCCTATCGTTTAATGGGCAGCCTTACCTATCTTTTTGGCAACCTGAACAATGTCAGCAGCCAGAGAGGCCTGGTTACAGCAGATGTTGAATACATGAACTATATGTCTTCCCGGTTCAGGTCCGCACAGGATGATGATCCGTCAGACGATGCGTATCTGCACGGCTTAAATACGTCAATCGGCAACGCTTATAAAGGCACTGTTAATGCCCGCCTGGGCGCTGAGCTCAAATTCAACACTTTTATGGCCCGTATCGGGGGTGCCTATTACGGCAACCCTTATAAAGATCTTGCAGGTGAAAAAGGGAATATGTACCAGGGAACGGCCGGCGTGGGTTACCGCAACCGTGGCTTCTTTATTGACCTGGGGTATATCTATACCGCAAAGGAAGATGTATATTACCCCTATCGTTTAGAAAATAAAAATAATTTTGATCCGGCAACTCTTCAGTTAAATGGCTCAAGGATTGTACTGACATTTGGAGTAAAAATTTAGGCGTGTTTTTAATTTAGTTATGTACCTCCGGATTTTTCCGGAGGTTTTTAATTTGTGCAATATTGTATTTTTAGAAGAGCTTCTGACCGAGCTATGGCACAGAACCCGCCGTATTATGCGAAAATGGAATTTATTATAGATCTAAGCATTGCAACCAGCTAACCGGGGTATCAAAAGCCCTCCAAAGCAGATGAGGTCCATTTATTCTCAACACGCTCGTATTTTTAGGGGCACCAAAAGAAAAAGCCTAAGCGGTAATGTTCCCGCAGAAATTGCTAATAGCGCTGATAATTGCCCATCTGCGCTTCCGCTATTGGCGGAAGGCTGCGTTCCGAAGGTTCGGAACAGCGGAACATAACATGCAAGCAAGATTCCTTACAGCCCAATAAAAAAGGTTGCGTTTTTGTGGGAAACTTTTTAATCAGACCAAAAATTGCTCGCAGCGATGTCCCGAAAATCGGGAGAGTTGCAGCGCAGCATTTTACCTGGTCTACGGCCTTGCCAGGTATAAAAGCCACCCTTTTTATATTTCTCATTTTATATTCTACATTTCCCTCAGTTATTCCAGCATACCCTTCCATCTTCCAGCATCCGGATCTTTTCTTCTCTGGTAAGAAAATTGATCACCGTCCATACCTGTTCTTTGTCGGTATCCTGTAGCTGTGCCATCAATTGCGGAATGGTGCAGGGATCAGTGAGCGTTTCCCTGATCTTTGCCTGGATACTGTCGAATGTTTTCCGGCTTAGCTGGCTATTCCTCCTTTTTAAACAATTGTCACAAATACCGCAGTCCTTTATTTCCGTATCCCCGAAATAATTACCAATCATCTTACTGCGGCATTCTGTTTCACTGGTAACATATTTTTTCATCTGCGCTATGCGCTCTGCAAAAAGCCGCTTGCGGGCGTCATAATTTTTGGTATTGATCTGCAGGTCGGCAATTCTTACCCTTGTTCGCGTAAGCATCAATTGCGGGTCCTCTTTTTTGGGTTGGTAATCGATAATGCCATCGGCATGCAGCCGGAGCAGTTGTTCTTTTACAGCAGCAGCGTCCGTTTTCATCAGGTAGGCTATATATGATTCTGATATCCCGACAGGGTAATCATAAATACCCTCATAAGTGCGCAACAGGGTTTTTATAAGGGGCTCAAGGTCTGCATGGGTAGCTTCGTATTCGTACAACGTTTCTTTATATGTGGTAAAACGCACGGTTGCCGGTATAAATACCTGCTCATTAAAGCTCAGCCATCCATCCTGTTCCAGTGCTTTTAAACTATAAATGGCAGTAGTAATGTCCAGCCCGAATTTTTTAATAAAATCTTTCAGGTCAAAATCGTAAAACTCACCCGGTGCTTCCCCTTCCGGTAATTGCAGGTAATTGACCACGCTGCCATAAACGGCTCGTATGGTTTCCAAAGAGGGAAAACGCTGTTCGGTAAGCTGTTCCAGCGCCTGCAGTTCCGGCTCATTATATAACAAAACGGCATATGCTTTTTCACCATCCCGCCCTGCACGCCCTGCTTCCTGGTAGTAGCTTTCCAGGCAATCCGGAATAGCCGCGTGGATCACGATCCGCACATCCGGCTTATCAATCCCCATTCCAAACGCATTGGTGCAAACAATTACGCGGGTCCGGTTCTGTATCCAGTCCTGCTGTTTCCGGCTGCGTTCTTCAGCAGTTAAGCCGGCATTATAATAGTCCGCCGAAAAGCCTTCCATCAGCAGCAGGTCTTTTATTTCCTTTGTATGCTTTCTCGTTTTACAATAAATGATCGCAGTGCCGGTTATTTTTTTTAAAATTTCTGTGATTTTCTGAATACGGCTGCCTGTTTTTATAACACTGTATGAAAGATTAGGTCGCTCAAAAGACTGCCGGAAGATTTTAAACCTGTTTTCGCCCTCCGGAGATAATTTTAAACAAATATCTTCCTGCACCTTTGGTGTGGCGGAAGCGGTTAAGGCAATGACCGGCACACCCGGCAGTTCCTCCCGCAGGAGCGCAATACGCAGGTAAGAAGGGCGGAAATCATATCCCCATTGAGAAATGCAATGCGCTTCATCTACCGCTATAAGACGAACGCCCAGGGCCGGCAGATATTCTTTAAATAAAGCGGTTCCCAGCCGCTCAGGCGAAACATACAAAAACTTACAATTGCTGTGGGCAGCAGTTTCCAAAACATTGATCACTTCCCTGCGCGACATACCGGTATGAATGGCAAAGGCCGTAATATTCTTTTTGCGCAGGTTTTGCACCTGATCGTTCATCAATGCAATTAAGGGAGAGATCACCAGGCATAAACCTTCTTTACTCAGTCCCGGAATCTGATAGCATAAAGATTTCCCGCCTCCTGTAGGCATTAGTGCCAAAACATCTTTCCCTTCAATAGCGGTCTTAATAATAGCCAACTGCAAAGGACGGAAAGAGTCATAGCCAAAATAATTTTTAAGCGTGCGGTGTAATAACTCTTCCATTAAGGGCATTTATTGCCCTTCAAAATTAATAAATTGGAGCAGAACACCGATGAATTTCCAGTTACAGAAAATGGTAAACCTTCTTTTGTTTTTCGTTAAGGCTTTCAAAACAGATTGTTTAAATTTTGTTAATGTGTATTAAATACACTATTTTTGAAAAAACGATTGTACATGAAAAATAAAACTCCGCGAAAAATACTGCTGGCGTTGCTGGGAGTATTCTGGGCTGTTTCAGCCTTTTCACAAACAAAAACAATTACCGGGAAAGTTACAGATGAAAAAGGGATGGCTGTTCCGGGAGCCAGCATCCTGGAAAAGAAAAGCCAGACCGGCACTGCTGCTGATGCAGATGGAAATTTCCAAATAACTGTTCCGGGCAATACAACATCTGTGGAAGTCAGTGCTATTGGCTTTATTACCCAGAACGTAGCCATCTCCGGTACTGAACCACTGACCATTGTATTAAAAGAAGAGCAGAAAAGCGACCTGAACGAAGTGGTGGTTATCGGATACGGTACTGCCCGGAAAAAAGATGTTACCGGAGCAGTTGCCAACGTTTCCAGTAAAGAATTTAATCAGGGTCCTATTACCAATCCCATGCAGCAGATCGCAGGCAAAGTTTCGGGCGTGGTTATTACTCAACCCAGTGGCGATCCCAACCAGAATATAAGTATCCGGTTGCGTGGTCAAACTTCCCTTGCAGGAAACCAGGCGCCCTTGATTGTGGTTGATGGAGTACAATTGCCGGATCCAAATCAGATTTCCAGTATCAGTCCGGCTGATATCGTAACCTACGACATTTTAAAAGATGCATCAGCAACTGCTATTTATGGTGCCAGGGGAGCAAACGGTGTTATATTAATATCTACCAAGAAGGGAGCTGCCGGAAAGGCGGTGATCGATTATACCGGAACGATCGGGTTTGATAAAAATGCCAAAAAATATGACTTGCTGAATGCCAAGGAATTTACTGACGCCGGAGGTACTACTGATAACTTCGCAGGGGGTTCCACCTTACGTAATGGGAATACGGATTGGGTCGATGCAATAACCCGTACAGCTCCTACCACCAGTCATAATGTAGGCATATCCGGGGGAACCGGCGGCTTTACTTATCATGGTTCTTTGAGCTATTTAAAGAATGAAGGAATTGTCATCAATTCCGGCAAAGAAATGTACGGCTTAAATTTCAATGCCCAGCAAAAAGCATTAAATAATAAGCTGGTTATTAACCTGGGCATTAATGCGAACCGCGCAATCAGAAAATGGACCGATTTTAATATTTTCTACTATGTGTTGCAGATGGCACCAATAGCACCGGTCTATGATTCAACAGGAGCTTATTATGCATTCAGAAATGACTATGATATTTATAACCCGGTTCCATTACAGGAAATGCGGCTAAACCAATCAAGAGACCAGACAAATTTGTGGAACGGATCAATTGATTACGAGATCATTGACGGGCTAAAATTGGGCGCCGCCGGTTCTATGTCTTTCTTTAATAGGCAGACGGATGCATATACCCCTGTATTACCTGGTTACGGAAATATTAATAGCGGAAGTAAATATTCAGAAAACAACGATTCAAAACGGGGCGAATTGCATGCTTTTTATGTAAAAAGTTTTGGGAAACACAATATCAATGCAACCGGTGTTTATGAATATAACTATTTTACATACGATAATTCAAACGCAGCCGGTGAAAACTATTTATATGACCCTAATCAGAACAATAACCTTGGTGGCGGCAACCCGGCAAAGAATACGATTGCTTCCTATAAAAATGCCTATAGGCTGATTTCATTTATGGGACGTATAATGTATAATTATGATGCCCGCTATTATCTTACAGCAAGCCTCAGAAGAGATGGATCCTCTAAATTTGGTATCAACCACCAATGGGGATATTTCCCGTCTGTATCTGCAGCATGGCGGTTAAGTCAGGAGGAATTTATAAAATATATCGGTTGGATCAACGAATTAAAACTCAGTGCTGGTTGGGGTAGAACCGGTAACTCTGATGCATTGACCCCCTATCAGACCTTATTGCTTTTAGGAGGAAGTGGTACGTTTTATAACCCTGCCACACCCAGCTTTAATTATCGGACAGCATATTCACCCTCACAAAACGCTAATCCTGATCTGAGATGGGAAACCAGGCAGGGAGCTAATTTCCAACTCGACTTTGCATTATTCAGAAACAGGTTTTCGGGGAATATAAATGTGTTTAGTGACAAGACCAAAGACCTGTTATATAATTATACCGTACCAACACCACCATTCTTTGTAAACAACATCTGGGCAAATGTGGGTGACTTAACAAACAAAGGTTTGGAGATACAACTGAATGGTGATATTATACGGGGAGAGCAGGTTAACTGGAGTTTAGGCGGTCAAATCAGCTTTGTAAAAACAAAAGTACAAAGCCTGGCAGGAACTTATAATGGTTATGATCTGAATACTGATCACATTCCTGCAGGTTATGCCGTGGGAAGAGGTTTATCCAATTCACCTATTACCTATTTGCAGGTAGGCTACTCACCTTATGTATTTTATTTACCGCATTACGTAGGCCTGGATGACAAAGGAAAAGAGCTCTTTGACGATGGAAAAGGCGGGACGGTAGGTAAAGACGCTTTAAATAATGATATGAAGCGTTATATTGACCCCGCACCTAAATTTACTTACGGTATTAACAATTCAATTTCCTATAAAAAATTGAGCTTGAATTTTTTCCTGCGCGGTGTATCCGGCCTGAAGAATTTCAATAATACCCGGATGCTTATTGATAATATAGGAAACCTCAAAAATGGAAATACGACTAAAACCGGTCTGGAAAGCGGAGACAAGGATGATAAGGTAGCGTCTGATAAATGGCTTCAGAATGCCTCCTTCCTAAGAATGGATAATGCGACCTTAAGTTATACGATTGGCAAAGTCTCCGACCATTTTGATAATTTAAGGGTTTTTGTAACAGGCAATAACCTGTTTGTAATTACAAAGTATAAAGGATTAGATCCGGAAATTCAGGTTACCGGAACCAATAATTCTTATATTGATATGTTTAATGCAGATAATGCATATTACAAGGCAAGATCTTTCAGCCTAGGAGTTAATATTTCAATAAAATAACGTGAATTGCTTATTATAAAAAAGAGTGCAATGAAAAAAATATTTATTATAACTGCGATTATATTAGGGGTCGCATCCGGATGTACCAAGTTAGATACACCCGTTTACAGTAACATTGAAAACGCCAATTTCTGGAAAACACCTGATCAGGTAGCTGCGGGTATAGCCCCGGCGTATACTCAATTACAAGGATTATGTGTATGGGACTTCCAGGAACTGAATGGCGTGTCTACGGACGAAATCATTATTCCTACCCGTGGAAATGACTGGTATGATAATGGGAATCACCAACGGGTTTATTTACATAACTGGACGCCAACTGAAGAAACAGTAAATAATGCCTGGTCCACCATTTTTGGAGGGATCGGAAAATGCAACTTTATATTGGACGTGGTGAACGGCTTACCCGAAAAGCCTTCCAATATTGACAATATAAATGCAGAATTAAAAGCACTGAGGGCCTATTACTATTTACTGGCCGTGGATAATTTCGGAAATGTGCCAATTGTAAGCAGCTTCCAGACAGATCCAAGCACGGTTAAAAATAACACCCGCCAGGAAGTGTATACATTTATTGAAGCAGAGTTAAAGGCCAGTATTCCTTTACTAAGCTCAACAGTTGATAATTCAACTTATGGTAGGGTAACAAAATGGATGGCCTTCGCAACACTGGCTAAATTGTATCTGAATGCCCAGGTTTACACGGGAACTGCTCATTGGGCAGATTGCGCTGCGGCTTGCGACTCCATAATTCTCTCAGGCAAATATTCACTGGAGCCTGGATATTTTGATAATTTCAAGCCAACCAATGACAATTCCAAAGAAAATATATTCGTTGTTCCTTTTGACAACAAGTATATTACCGGGAACGACAAGGAACGCCAAACATTACACTATAACCAGAACCCAACATTTGGTTTGCTTCCGGGCAGTATGTATAATGGCTGGTGCACACACGGCGATTTCTATTATGGCAATTATGACACAACTTCTGTTTACTCAACAAATGCAGGCAAAATTTACCGGACATTTAAGGATCAGCGGACCGGCCAGTTTTTAGTTGGTCAACAGTATTCTGACCTGTACCCCTATCCTCCGGATAAAAATGTACTGGTCTTCTCAAAGACCGACTCCTTGTTTGATAATATTCCTTTAGCATATCAGCCCAATTTCACTCTTTTATCCGATCCAACTGCCGCTGGCCGGATTTCCGGGGCCCGGCAAATAAAATATTATCCTGAGGCAGGTGCTAATGGCAGCCAGAGCAATGATGTTGTTTTATTCCGGTTAGCAGATATTTTGCTTATGCGCGCAGAAGCGATCATGCGCGGCGCAGCAGTAGGCGCAACCGGTTCCGCTGCAGACCTGGTAAACCAAGTTCGGCTTCGGGCTTATAGTGGTGATGCAGCACACAATTGGACAACTGCGAATATAACCCCTGCCAACCTTTTAGCAGAAAGAGCCCGGGAGCTTGCCTGGGAAGGCTGGAGAAGGCAGGATCTGATCCGCTTTGATGTAGCAGACGGAACACATTATTTTGACGGTGCACGTGGCGGTACCCGCTCTCCCAAAAAAGCAGCCGATGCAGGAACTTATACAAGGCTATTCCCTATTCCGGATGCGCAACATTCTTCTAATCCTAACCTTGTGCAGAATCCAGGATACCCTTCTTTTTAACTCAGCAGAACGGTTTTCTATTATATATCCCTGGTTCATGAACCAGGGATTTTTTATTCACTTTCAATTTCCTGCGCTATTGAACCAGCAGCCTAGATTACAGGGTATACCGGCTGGTACCGCCAAAAATTGCAACGGTGTTTTCGTAATTCCCGGCCAAATTATTGATCCTGGTAGTTCATTATATAGAATTCCTGGTCAAGAACCAGAGAAGGCAGCGCATAAACAAAAGGGCCGTTTCTGTGGAAACGGCCCTCTAATAACTGATACCTGTTCTCTTAGGATTCACAGCTGCTGCAAACCGTTAATGTAGTAACCAGTTCTTTGGAAACGCTTTGACTACGCTGATAGTATAATGATTTTACACCCAGCTTCCAGGCTTCTATCAATAGCTTGTTGACCTCTTTTACGGGCAGCCCCGGAGGTATGTTCAGGTTCAGGCTTTGCCCCTGATCTACAAATTTCTGGCGGATGGACGCCTGCTGAATAATTTCCAGCTGGCTTATTTCGCGGAACGTTTTAAACACATCCTTTTCATGGGTTGTTAGCCCTTCCAGGTGCTGTACGCTGCCATGGTTCAGCATAATACTGCGCCATACATCTTCCGTATCCATTCCCTTTTCCTGTAACAGCGCTTTTAAATATTTGTTCTTGCGGATAAAGTTCCCTTTTGATAAACCAGCCTTATAATAATTGCTTACAAACGGTTCAATACCGGGGGAAGATTGTCCCAATATGGCTGAAGATGAAGTCGTTGGTGCAATAGCCATTACCGTGGTATTGCGGCGGCCATATCCTTTCAGCAAATCGGGCTCGCCATAAATACGCGCCAGTTCTATGGTTGCTTTTTCTGTTTTTTCCTGCAGCTCGGAAAAGATAGAATGTGTTAATTGTTTTGCCTTCATGCTTTCAAAAGCGATCATATTGCGTTGCAGATAAGAATGCCATCCCAATACGCCTAAACCAAGCGCCCTGTGCCGCTTTGCAAAACGATTGGCATTGGCCAGGTAATGATTCCCTTCTGTTTTTGCAATAAATTCCTGTAATACAGCATCCAGGAAGAACACTGCCAGCTTAATGGCATCTGTATCTTTCCATTCATCATACAGCTCCAGATTCAGGGAGGAAAGACAACAGATAAATGATTCATCTTCAGTTGAAGGCAGCATTATTTCAGAACAAAGATTGCTGCCATGTATAATAAGATTATTGTCTTTATACACCTGTGGTTTTGCCCGGTTTACATTATCTGTAAAGAAAATATAAGGCAATCCCTTTTGCTGGCGGCTTTCCAGCACACGTGCCCAGATCTCTCTTTTTGCAATATCACCGTCAATCATTTCCTGCATCCAGTAATCCGGTACACAAACTGCATAGAACAGGTTCTGAATAGGATGCCCGATATCCTTAATATTCAAAAACTCCGCAATATCCGGGTGGTCAATATCCAGGTAAGCAGCAAAAGCGCCCCGGCGTACGCCTCCCTGAGAGATAGTGTCCATTGCCGTATCAAACAGGCGCATAAAGCTTACGGCACCACTGCTCTTGCCATTATCAGTAACCGCACTGCCGCGCCCCCGCAATGATCCGAAGTAAGCTGAGGTGCCCCCGCCTATTTTTGTCTGCATGATCACTTCGCCCAGCTTATGGGTAATGCCTTCAATATTATCCGGCATATGTACGTTAAAACAGGAGATCGGCAATCCTCTTTCTGTTCCCATATTGGCCCAGATGGGCGAGCTGAAGCTCATCCACCCGTTTTCCACCATTTCTTTAAAGGCTTCCTTCAGCTCCGGCTTGTACAGGCGCTGCGCTGCCGCCGTACAAACACGGTCTATTGCTTTTTCTACTGTTTCACCGTTCAACAGATATCCCCTGTTCAGGATCTGTTCACTTTCTTCGTTTTTCCACCAAAGCCTTTCCATATATTTACTATTATAGTTTGCTATTTATTTCCTGCCTCCTGCGGACAGGTTTCTTATTGTTCTGCAATTTTATTTTTTTACCTGCTGCACTACCTATAGCAGCAACGCCTCCTGTCCGGAAGGCAGGTGTTGCATTCCGATAGCTATCGGGGTCATTGTTCCGGCCACAGGACAGCTACAAAACCCGCCTCCGCTAAAAAAGGTCGTTATACGTAATACTCTTGTCGTGCTTGGTATATTCCACTGGGCGTTTTGCAAAAAAATCATCCAGACTATTTGCAAATACTTCCTCTTCAAACCACTGCATCGGGCGGTACTCTTCCAGCGAAATGTGGAACTGCTTGGGAAATCCCAGTTTCTCAAAACTTTCATCTACCCTGAACTTCATAAAGTTCAGCAGGTCTGTTTTGTTAATGGTATCAATTGCCCCTTCAGAAAAGATCCAGTCCACAATTTTGCTCTCCACTTCAATAGAATCTTTTACCAGCGCCATGATCCGGTATTCCATTGCTTCGTCGATCAGTTCAGGATATTCTTCCTTTATTTTATTGATCAGGTAAATACCGGCATTTGCGTGTATCTGCTCATCAACCGATGTCCACGCAATAATGTTGCTTACATTTTTCATCAGCCCGCGAAAACGGGTAAAAGACAGGATGATGGCAAACTGGCTGAACAGTGAAACATTCTCTATTAAAATGGAAAACAGGATCAGAGACAGGGTGTATTCTTTATGGTCGTTCGATTTAGCGTCTTTCAGCGCTTCTGAAAGGTATTGTATGCGTTTTGCAATTACCGGTTCTTGGATCAGTTTTGAGAACTCATCATTATAACCCAGTACTTCCAGTAAACGGGAATAGGCCTCAGAGTGGCGGAACTCGCATTCTGCAAATGTACTGCCCAGCCCGTTCAGCTCCGGCTTTGGCATATGGTTGTATAAACTGCCCCAGAAAGATTTTACGGCCACCTCTATCTGAGCTATTGCCAGCAGGCTGTTTTTAATCGCATTCCGCTGCGCCGTATTCAGGTGACTGTGAAAATCCTGTACATCAGCGGTAAAATCCACTTCTGAATGTACCCAGAAGGATTTATTGATCGCTTCAGTAAATTTCAGCACTTCCGGATACTCGAAAGGTTTGTAGTTGACACGTTTATCAAATAAGCCCATAATAAATTCTGTTCTTTTACTTTTTATTCTAAAAAAGACGGGGATAGAGACGACGATTATTCCATTGGAAATAAGGTATTTCCTTCCGGAATAATACGCTGCCTTTCACCCGAAAGCATTGCATTTTCAAAAAATGGTACTGGCAGGTCTTCTGACTTGGCCCGTTTTTATAAACCTTCCCATTCACAGATCGAACAGTGGCTATTTTATAAAACTTCTGGCTAAAGGGCCTCACAGCTACGGGGATAGTTCCGGATTTACACGGGATTCCCTTTTAAAGGCAACAATTGAACCCTGGTTGCCATACCATTACCGTTACAAATTAATTATATAAAATTGAGACGCATACAAGTTCTTATACACAAGGTGTGCAAAACATTTCGTTACCTGCTTTGCAGTTTTCCTATACGATTGTCCAGCAAATTTCTTATCTTATCCACTGCCCCGTTAAAGGCATGATCCACAGTGTCTGCATAATGGGTTACCGCTTCCGGGTGCAGGTGCCTGGGGCGCACCTCAATAGTGCAGCGTTTATCATTTACTCCGGTTTTATTACTGTTCTCATCTCCAAAGAATACCTCGGCTGCAGTAATATATTCGCTAAACCGGTGAAGCTTTTTTTTAAGCTCTTCGCTCACTTTTTCCAGAAAAGCGGCTGAAGCGGTAAAATTATTATCTGTATTTAATCGTATTTCCATAACATACTATTTGTATTATTATTACAATGACAGGACGAAAAGGTTTGAGAATTGAGAGTTGAGTTTTCAGTCTGATCACTGATAACTGCAAACTGATAACCGAATGCGCCCCTACTCTTCGTATTTCTTAAAAATCGTGGTGGCAATATGCCCGCCAAAGCCAAACGTATTGCTCATTGCATAGCGTACTTCCCGTTGTTGTGCCTGGTGCAGCGTCAGGTTAAAGACGTCTTTATATGCGGGTTCTATTTCAGTGGAATTAATGGTGGGCGGAACAATATTGTGCTCAATGGCCTTGATACAGGCAATGGCTTCAACAGCGCCTGCAGCGCCCAGCAAATGCCCTGTCATGGATTTGGTAGCGCTGATATTGATGGTGCTTTCTGTACCAAATACCCGCTCCGCTGCTTTCAGCTCACTCAGATCTCCCTGCTGGGTAGAGGTAGCATGTGTGTTGAGGTAGTCAATCTCTCCAGCCGTAATCCCCGCATCATCCAACGCGGCCAGCATGCCCAGGCGGGCGCCTTCTCCCTCCGGGTGGGTACCTGTAAGATGATAGGCATCCCCTGCCATTCCGCCTCCTGCAATTTCAGCAATAATAGGCGCGCCCCGTCTTTTAGCATGTTCCAGCTCTTCCAGCACCAATGCCCCGGCGCCTTCCCCCATTACAAAACCATCGCGCGATATATCAAAAGGCCTTGAAGCAGTGGCCGCTTCCTCATTATTGGTGGAGAGTGCCTTTGCAGCATTAAACCCGCCCACACCGCTTTCGTTGATGGCGGCTTCAGATCCGCCGGTAATGATCATATTGGCCTTTCCCCACCTGATGTAGTTAAAGGCATCAATAATAGCCGTATTGGAAGTAGCACAGGCCGAAACTGTTGTAAAATTGATTCCCCGCAGGCCGTATTTGATGGAGATGACCCCTGAAGCAATATCAACGATCATCTTCGGGATAAAAAACGGGTTAAACCGCGGTGTGCCATCGCCCTGTGCAAATTCGATTATCTGCTGCTGAAAGGTCTGGATGCCTCCGTTACCGGACCCCCATATTACCCCGACCCGGTCCCTGTCCAGCTCTTCAAAATTGATACCCGCGCTTTTTACTGCTTCTGCCACGGTAATCAATGCGTATTGTGTATACAGATCATACCTGCGGGCCTCCGCTTTTTCTATATAATCCAGCGGATTAAAATTTTTGAGCTCACAGGCAAACCGGGTTTTAAACTTTGAAGCGTCAAAACGGGTGATGGGCGCAGCCCCGCTTATGCCGTTTACCAAAGACTGCCAAAGCGCTGCCGTATTATTGCCAACAGGAGTTAAAGCGCCTAACCCGGTTATTACTACACGTTTCATTTGTTATTTGTTAAGTCGTTACTAATTGTTTTTTTTATTTCCCGGAAATCCTTTTGTCCGGTTAGTCTTGTGAGCTGCAGGGCTGCAATCATATTGGTAATAACCAGCAATGCTTTTGTTCTTACAGGAGCCCTGAACACAAATACACCTTCAGCCTTTCCCTCTTTCAATATAAGCATCAGCCAGCCAAGTATCTGCCGCACGATTCTTTTTAAGGCCTGCTGCATCTGCGGATCCACTGTATACAGATCCGTGGCAAGCGCTCCTACCAGGCAGATCTTATTTTCCTTCTGCGCGGTAGTGTATACGTTCAGAAAAGCATCCAGCTTTTCCAGGGGAGCCCGGCAGGCCATTTCCTGCCGGAGCTGCCGGAACTGCTGTTCATATTTAGCAATAATGGCCAGCCCCAGGGATGTTTTTGTAGGAAAATGATAATGAACAGAAGCATTTTTTATATGCAGTCTTTGCGAAATGTCTGAGAAACTAAAAGCATTATACCCGCGCTCCCTCAGCAGGTCATCTCCAATGCGTATTATTTCAGACCGGGTATCCATATTTAATGATAAAGGTATCTACCTATTAGTAGGTAGACAAATTTATTTTATAGGAGTCATTATAAAAAATCCCTGCAGGGTTTCTTAAACGCTGCAGGGAATTCCGGTATTTACCGGCCATTACTAAAAAATTTTAATGCTTAAAATGCCGCATACCGGTCAGCACCATTGCCAGGTTATGCTGTTGTGCATATTCGATAGAATCCTTGTCACGTATAGACCCACCAGGTTGTATAAATGCCACTATCCCGGCCTCATGAGCGATCTGCACGCTGTCGTTAAAAGGGAAGAAGGCATCGCTTGCCAGTACGGCGCCAGCCAGATCAAAGCCAAATTGTTTTGCTTTTTCAATTGCATGGCGCACTGCGTCCACGCGGCTGGTCTGCCCTGCGCCTTTGCCCACCAGTTGCCTGTTTTTTACCAATGCAATCGCATTTGACTTTAAATGTTTGCAGATAATGTTCGCAAATTCCAGATCTGCTTTTTCTGCCGCGGTCGTTTGCCGCCCACCGGCTTCTTTCCATTCTGTATAGTTGCCCTTATCCTGCCCCTGGGTCAGTACGCCATTCAGCACAGATTTTGCCTGAAGCCCTGGGTCCGATGCCTGGGGTTTCAACTGTAATAAAATGCGGTTCTTTTTAGATTTCAAAATATTCAATGCCGCTTCATCAAACGCGGGTGCAATCAGCACTTCAAAAAAGATCTCATTGATGGCATGGGCCGTTGCTTCGTCTACCGTACCATTGGTTACCAGTACGCCTCCAAAAGCACTCTCGGCGTCGCCTGCCAGGGCATCTTTCCATGCTTCACTTACTGATGCACGCGCTGCAACGCCACAGACATTCGTGTGCTTGATGATTGCAAAAACCGTTGCTGCTTCCTGTGGAAATTCATGAATCAGTTGTACGGCTGCATCCACGTCTACCAGATTATTATAGGAAAGCTCTTTACCGTTTAACTGATTAAACAGTTCATCCAGCTTTCCATAGAAAGTACCGGTCTGATGCGGGTTCTCGCCATACCGCATGGCTTTGGGAGTATTTACAGACTGTAAAAAGTATTCCCCGTTGTTGCCGTTGAAATAGGCAGAGATGGCTACATCGTAATGTGCGACAATTTCAAATGCTTTTGCCGCAAAAGATTTCCGCTGTTCAATCGTTGTTTCCCCATTCTGCGTCCTCAATAATTCTTCCAGCACTGCATAATCTTTTTTGGCAGCAATCACAACCACATCCTTAAAGTTTTTTGCCGCCGCGCGGATCATGGAAGGGCCGCCTATATCAATTTTTTCAATAATAAGCTTTTCTTCATTAGTATTGGCAAGGGTTTCTTCAAAAGGATACAGGTCTACAATAACAAGATCAATTTCGGGAATTTTGTATTCGGCCATTTCCTGCACATCAGATTCCAGGTTTCTTCTGCCTAAAATCCCTCCAAATACTGAAGGATGCAACGTTTTTACACGCCCTCCTAAAATAGAAGGATAGGTGGTCAGTTGCTCTACGGGAACTACCTGTATGCCCAGGTCTTCAATAAACTTCTGGGTACCGCCGGTAGAATAGATGGTAATGCCCAGGCGGGATAATTCTTTAACAATGGGTTCAAGACCATCCTTGTAAAAAACGGAAATCAGTGCAGATTGGATCTTTTTATTCATAAAATGATTTTGGAATGTTGAATGGGCCCCGCCATAGCGGGAGGCGCAAAGGTACGTCTTCAAAAGTTCATTACAAAAGCTCCTTTCTCCACAACATTATGACAGGGAATATGAAGCGCGTCGCAGTCTTTTTGCCAGTACCGCGCTTTCCAGGCCGGTGCAGAGCCGTCAATGATCACCTGTGCGGGCTGCACCCGCTGCAGCAATTGAGCTATGTACAGCCTGGGGCTTCCTGAAAGGATCACCAGGTCTATTTTACCCCTGATGGCAATCGGGGCTGTAAGCGCATCCGGCAGGTCGCCCACCAGCAAAACGGACCGGTTCTTAAACCTGAACAAACGGCCGTTTTGCTGCAGATTGTTCATATTGCCCGGCGCTCTTAAGCGGTATAAGGTCGTTGCAGGTAAAATAACCGTTTTCTGTATAAACGGATCGTTTATCCGGACAGAATCACCATACAGGAAGTGGCTGCGGCCATCAATAAAATCTATAGCGCTGGTTCCGCTGATGTTGTAAACGATCAGCTTTTGCTGTTTCCCGGCATTGCAGAATGTTGCGGCTCTGATACCTGTTAATAACAACAGGCCTGTTATACCTATCCACAAACCGGATCTCCGCTTTTGCAGCAGCCAAACGGTGACACCTGCAATAAAAATGTATAACAGGGCGACCTGCAACCCATTTAACCGGATGCCTTTCCACACTGCAAACGGGTAATGCCCAAGATGCTCAATGATGCTGTTCATCCACCAGATGGACGCGCTTAAACAATTCCCGGTAAACCGGGCCAGCTCCTGAACCGGAGCAACAATCAGCAGCAGAAGCTCTCCGATAAGAATGAAACCAGACAGGGGCACTACCAGTATATTCGTTATTAAAAAATATACCGGGAACTGATGAAAATGATACGCGGCAACCGGTACAGTCAGTATCTGGGCTGCAAAGCTTACTGCACACAGTTGCCACACTGCATTTAATGACCTGTTACAGACAAAAACCAGTTTATAGACCGGTTTATAAAAAATAACGATGCTCAGTAAGGCTGTATAGGATAGCTGGAAGCCTGCATCCCATAACCAGTAAGGGTTGTAACAAAGCAGTACAAATGCGGAAGCTGCCAGTGTATTATAAACAGAAGCATTGCGGTTAAAGGTCTTCCCCAACAAAATAAACGTGAACATTACTGCAGCTCTTACTATTGATGCGGCACTACCTGCCAGTAATGTAAATATCCACAATACGGTGAGTACGATCACCGGATGGAGCCAGCGGGTACCGCGCCGTTTCAGCAAAGGATTTAAAAACAGGTTCAGCAGCCAGTATACCAGGCCCAGATGCATACCGGAAACAGCAATTACATGCACTACACCGGTATCATTGTATGATTGCAGCAGGTCTTTATCCAGATCATCGCGATACCCGATCAGCAAAGCTTCAGCCAGTCCCAGTTCTTTAGGGCCATGAATAGATCGTTTCAGGATATTCAAAACGGAGGCCCGGTTTTCAAACAGCCACAAACGAAAACCTGGTTTTGGAGGCACCGGCATCTTTATAAAATCACTTGCTGTAAGAAAAACCTGGTGTGTAAGTCCATTAAAAAAGGCATATCGTTTATAATCAAATCCACCCGGGTTTCCCGTATTTCTTATCTCCTGCGGATCTTTCCGGAATACTAACTGATCCCCGGCATTCAGCTGATCCATGTCTGTTTCCTTTTTTAAATAAAGGGTCAGACGGCCGCTTACCTTTTGAACGTTGTTATTCGAGATCAGGCCGTTTATTATGGCGTCCGCCCTCCAGGAACGTTTTTTTTCAACCGGCTTTTCAAGTAAAGTTACCCACAGGTACATACCTTTCTGGTACCTGTTGCCAAACCAGTTTCTGTTAATGCGCACATCATTCATCACTGTCAGCAGCATGCCCATGAACAGGAGGCCCAGAACAATCAGCAGTGCCTGCAACCATTTAAACCGGAGACGCCCGTATACCGGCAATAAGCGGAATAGAACAACAGCAAGGATTATAATAATAAACCCGGCAATACTGTGCATTACAGCAGGCTGGCCATACCATTGTAAAAGAATTCCTGCAATAAGCGGTATGACTAATTTCAGAAAAGGCGTTCTTCCCAGGAATATGGCAACAGAGGATTGCATAGGCAATAGCTTACCCCTGAAGTTAAGAAAAATTTTATAATACGCCTCTTCTGATGTAACCGAACATATTCCGATACCGATTCTATTTCGTATAAGCCGCCCTTATTTACAGGCAGCAAGGACGCTGGCTACGGCAATCAGGGTATTTTCAGGCGCCCGCTCCACTTTGGAGCGTGCAAGTGATCTAATGTATTCCTATTGCTTTAAGGTACTTTCAAAAAGTTTAAAAATGCGTTTATATTCATCCGTCCAGCTGCTGGGTTCTATAAAACCATGATCTTCCATAGGGAAAGGCGCCAGTTCCCAGTTATCCTTGCCCAGTTCTATTAACCGCTGGGCCAGTTTTACTGCATCCTGGAAGTTTACATTGGTATCCACCATTCCATGGCAGATCAGCAGGTTGCCTTTTAATCCTTTTGCAAAATAGATGGGAGAGCTCCTGTAATAAGCCAGGCTGTCTGTAAAAGGCTCATTCAGAATATCAGAAGTATAGCCGTGGTTATAATTGGCCCAATCCGTTACGGGCCTTAAGGCCGCACCGCTTTTAAATACATCCGGTTCGGTAAACAGCGCCATGAGGGTCATGAACCCACCATAGGAGCCGCCATACATGCCCACCTCTGCAGGATCAATCTGGTAGGTGTCTGCTAAGTATTTTACTGCATCCACATGATCCGTCAGATCTTTTCCACCCATATGCCGGTAAATACCCGTGCGCCAGTCGCGGCCATAGCCGGCACTTCCTCGATAGTCAATATCCATCACATAGTAGCCATTATCCGCCAGCAGGTTGTTGAACATATATTCCCGGAAGTAGGAGCTCCACCATTTATGCGCGTTTTGCAGGTAGCCGGCTCCGTGCACAAAAAATACGGCCGGCATGCCGGGTTTTGCATTTTCCGGCTTGTACACGCGTGCGTATACTTTAGCACCATCCCTGGCGGTAAAAGTAACCACATCCGGCGCCCGCCACCTGTATTGCTTAAATTCATCGCTCTGCGCCTTAAAAGTGATCTGCACCGGTTTTGCCCCTGCTTTATTCTCCTGCAGGTATAGCTCCCAGGGTTTATTGATATAAGAATGCAATATGGCGATGTATTTTTCATCGGGCGAAATGCTTACATCGTTGGCGCCTTCCGTCCCGGTGATGCGCTGTGCTGATCCTGTTTTTATATCCAGCCTGTAAAACTGCTTTTCCCCGGGGTGCACTTCATTGGTAGTAATGTAAAAGGATTTTTTATCATTCGACAACTTTGCTTCCTGTACTTCATAGTTACCGGATGTGAGCGCTGTTTTTGTCTGCGCAGGCAATGAATAGGTGTACAGGTGCGAATAGCCGGTTGCCTCGCTCTGGAACCAGATCGTCTGATTATCGATCCAGCCTGTATAGCGGGGGTTGATATCCGGTCCGCTTATCCATGCATCGTCATGTTGCCGGTCTGCCAGTTGCAGATTTCCCGAAGCCGTATCCAGTATCATCAGCCAGCGGTCCTTGTGATCATTTGCATAAATATCCAGCAGGGCATGCCGGCTATCGGGCGACCATTCCACACCATAGAAATTAACACTGCGCAAGACGCTGTCTTTCTGCATTTTCTGAAATTCAGCCGGGTAATCCTTTATATATGCGGGTATATCCCTGATGCCGGGAATATTTTGAGGCTTTATTTCATAAGAAGTATCTTTCAACCGATCGTATAGATAAAAAGTCGTCGTTCCCTGCGGGCTGCCTACTTTGGTACGCCCGTTAATATCTGTTGTATAGCCACTCTCTGTAATATAATCCGGTACAATGGTTCTTTTGCCGTTTACGGGATAATAAAGGCGATAGGTTATAAAGCGGCCATCCGGACTGATGGTTGTACCTGTTAACTGGGCCTCTTTTAAATAAATATCGCGGGGATTCTTTTCCTCCAGCAGCTGGTTGTATTGTGCTGTAGCGTCCCTTTTTTCTTTTCGTTCTTTCAATACCTGCATATTCGCCAGCTGGTCGTTTTTCAGCCAGGCTTCTTCCCGGTCCGGTTTTTTATCAGTATGTGGGGCCTCATTGATAAAACGGGTCAGTTGCCAGGTAGTACCGGTGGCAATATCCCAGGCATATAAATTCCGGGCACTGTTGTAAACGATTTTGGTTTCATTAAAACTAAACACAGGGTTATACTCATCTTCCTGTGTTTGAGTAATCCGTATTGTTTTACCGGCTGCATTCCGGTAGTAGATATCACCGTTCTTTACCCAGGTAGCCGCTGTTCTATTTTGATTATACTTTACCTGATCAGTGAAGACTGATTGCCTTTGCTCTTCTATGCTTACTTTCTGCGGTGTTTTATTGTTGATGGTAATTTTGTAAACAGAGTCGGCCGGAGCATTGGCAGGATTCCAGGAAAAATACAGGGTTTTCCCATTGCTGCTCCAGGCAGCATCCGAAGGAGAACTGCCGATCCATTTGGGATCGCGCATGATTTTTTGCACGGTCAAAATACCGGGAGCGTTTTGGCCGGTTGTGCTGGCTGGCGTAATTATTGCTATCATAACAGCGCCATACCCCAAAATTTTCTTAATCATAATTAAACAGGAATATCTATTTATTAGTCTTAGCATGTTTGCAGTTATATCATGCAGGCAATCCGGATGCCCTTTGCCCTTCAGCCGGAACAACGGTTATTATAAATGCACTATTTTGTCCGCTCACTGGCTGTCTTATCCCGTTCTGCCTTAAATTCAGAACCTGGCTTCCATCCCGGCCAGGTATGGTTATATGCCAGCTTTTTGCCGATAAGGAACAGGAGCTGCAGGTCTTCCACTGCGCCGCTTAAATCCCAGTCAGAATTATATTGATCCGACGGCGCATGATAATGTTGCGCATTGAACTCCTCCTGCCTCTTTCGCCCGTATTCCTTCCCTTTACCTACCACATCAATGCCAAAGCCCTGTGCCAGGGCGGGGATACCTGCTTTTGCAAAACTAAAGTGGTCAGAACGGAAATAATGCCCTGCTTCAGGTGTATCATCAAAAGAAATATACCGCCCCTGCTTTTTCGCAGCATCTGCTAAAAGATCTTCCATATCAGACTGTCCCTGCCCCACTACCATAATATCTTTTGTTCTGCCATAATTATTAACCTCATCCACGTTTAAGACCCCAACAGTTTTTGAAACGGGATAAACAGGATTTTTTGCATAGTAGGCAGAACCCAGCAGCCCCTGTTCCTCACCGGTTACTGCAAGGAAAACGATGGTGCGTTCGGGAGGCGTTTTTAAACTTTTCCAGGCGCGGGCAAATTCCAGCAAAGCAGCCGTACCACTGGCATTATCTACAGCACCATTGTAAATGGAATCGCCTGTTGCATCGGGTTTCCCGATACCCAGGTGATCCCAGTGAGCCGTGTAAAGAATGTATTCATCCGGATATTTTGTGCCGGTTATTTTACCGATCACATTATGCGATTGATTGCGCGTTACCTTTGTTTGAATACGGGTGGAAACGCTTATATTCAGCGGAACAGCTTTAAACCCGGGTACATCTGCCTTTGAAAGGATTGCGGTGTCCTGCCCGCCGGCTACGATTAATTTCTTTGCCGCTTCTGTTGTGATCCAGCCTTGCGCATCCAGCAATGGCTCATCCATATTATCCAGCCGTAACTCTGAAGTGTTCCAGCTGTTCTGTACAACGCTGAACGGATAGCTGGCCGCAGCAGTATTATGAATAACCAAACACCCTTTTGCACCCTGTCTTGCAGCCTCCTCAAACTTATAGGTCCACCGGCCATAATAGGTCATTGTTTTACCTTTGAATAAGGTGGTATCGCCGTTATTAAATCCCGGATCATTCACCAGCACCATCACTATTTTTCCTTTTACATCCAGCCCTGCATAATCGTTCCAGTTGTATTCGGGTGCTACCACTCCGTAACCGGCAAAGACTACTGGTGTATTCTTCAGGTTAACCACCGGGTCGGTTTTCGGGGTAGACAAAACATATTCATCCAGCCCTTTTAATTGAAAACCAGCTTTGGGGGATTGTATCTGCATGACCGGATCGGGCCGTGAAAAAATATCAATCATCGGCACATCCTGCAAATAGCTTTCCCCGTTACCAGGCTGCAGGCCAACAGCCCTGAACTGACCCTGCAGATAAGCAATGGTCTTTGTTTCCCCTTCTGTAAAAGGTTTGCGCCCCTGGAAGGAGTCAGATGAGAGCACTTTTATATGTTTTATGAGGCTGTCTGCATTGAATACCGATAAGCCTTCTTCATCATTACCTGCCTTTTCCGGATTATTACAGGATAAAAAAACAAGCGCCGCAGCCGCAACAGTAAACAGCTTGTAATACATTGAATAGTTGCTTTAATATGTGTTCTTTCAATTTTCAGGCTTCAGTTATCGGTGTTGAGCTCTCAGAACCAGATACTGATAACTGAAACCTTATAACTATCACTTCTTTCCGATACGGAATAACCGGCCTTTTTCGCCATCGCTTATGGCGTATAAAGCGCCGTCAGCACCCTGTACCACATCCCGGAAGCGTTGCTGCTGATCTGCCAGCAAGCGCTCTTCACCGGTCACTTTGTTGTTCTCAATCACCAGGCGCACAATATGCATTCCGCTCAGTGCTCCTATAAACAAATTATTTTTCCATTCAGGGATTGCATCACCTGTATAAAAAATACACCCGCTGGGAGATACTACCGGATCCCAGTAATAAACCGGTTGCTCCAGTCCTTCTTTTTGGGTAATACCATCCCCCACCTTTTTGCCGCTGTACTCCAGTCCGTATGTGATGGTAGCCCATCCGTAATTCTTGCCGGGCTCAATCCTGTTTACTTCATCCCCCCCCAATGGGCCAAATTCATCTTCCCAAAGATTACCGGTAACCGGGTTAATGGCCAGGCCCTGCACATTCCGGTGGCCCCAGGAGTAGATCTCCGGTCTTGCATCCGGCTGGCTGAGGAACGGATTCCCGGGTGCCGGCTTACCCTCTTTTGTAATGCGTAACACTTTGCCCAATGCAGAATTTAATTGCTGCGCCTGCGGACGGGACTTGATATCGGACCGCTCACCCGTGCTTACAAATAGATTCCCGTCCTTATCCCAAACCAGTCTTCCGCCGTAATGCAGCTTACTGTCAAAAGCCGGTGTAGCCTGGTAAATGACCGTTGCCCCTTCAACCGTTTTTTCATCCCGGGAAAGCATTCCTTTACCAACGGCCGTAAGGGTACCCGGTGGCACATCCTGGGAAAATGTAAAATAAATGACACGGTTGGTGGCAAAATCCGGATCAATAGCCACATCCAGCAGGCCTCCCTGTCCGGCTGCATCTACTTTTGGCAGACCAGTGATCGGCGCGCTTAGCTGGCCGGTTGTGGTTGCAATACGCATGGTTCCCTTCTTTTCCGTAATTAAAAAGCGCCCGTCGGGCAGCGTTACAATTCCCCAGGGATATTTAAGGCTATCTGTTATTATTTTTACGTCTAGCGGCGTTTTAGTATGCACTCCTTTTATTCTTGTTTGCCCTTCAAAAGCCGGTTTATAATCACTGTTGGGAGGTTTTGTTTCTACCGGCCTGGAAGAGGAATCACTGCCTGACCCTGGTTTTACCGCGTTGTGATTATTTGAATTACAGGCCCAGATGAGGGAAGAGCCCAGCGCTATGGCTAAGAAAGATTTTACATTCATAAAGCTCATGATTCTATTGTTTTAGAGATTTTAAAAGTAACACAAAATACTTTAAATGGCTGGCTTTTATTAACAAATGTGCCAATCTTCTGTTCTAGTTAAAGAAAATATATTCTTCTAAAATAAGGCCGCTTTAAAAGCTTTTTACGATTTTTGCGCCTTCAAAAAGAACAAACCTCTCAGTTTGAATAAAAAAGCGATATACGGGTTACTCATAGCGATAGTTTTACCGCTTACCTGTTACTTTGTTGTAAAACACTTCAGCGACAACGTAGTAACACTTCCGCCCCGTTTTTTTCCGGACTCTGTAAACACCCTTTTAAAGGATGGCAAAAAGGTTACAGATACCACCTGGCACCGGATCAGTGATTTTAAGCTGACCAACCAACTGGGAGAAACCGTTACACTGGACAAATACCGGGGAAAAACAATCATTGCAGATTTTTTCTTTACCCACTGCCCTACTATTTGTCCGGGGCTTACTATGAATATGAGGCGCCTGCAGCAATCTGTTACCAATTTAGAGCGGGTGGGCGATCGTACCAATAAGGATGTGCAATTTGTATCTTTCAGCATTGATCCTGAGCGGGATTCTGTGCACCAGCTAAAGGAATGGGCCGACCGTTTCCAGATCAACCCGGAACAATGGGACCTCTTAACAGGGGATAAAAAAACAATTTATGACCTGGCGCTGAACGATATGAAGATCGGCCTGGTAGATGGTAAGGGCGTTGATACCAGCTTTATTCATACCGATCATTTTGTGCTGATCGATAGCAGCCGGGTGATCCGGGGATTCTATCATGGTTTGGACAGTGCCTCACTGGCCAGGTTATCCAATGACCTGATCCTGCTGACACTGGAGAAAAAACCCAATGAAAAAGGGGCGCTTTCCGGACAAATAAATTTTCTTGCCTTCGTATTCCTGATAGCAGCAATAGCAGTGGGCTTATTCCTGATCGTTTTTAAAAAGAAAAAAAATGCTGAAGCCTTCGTGGACAAAAAATGATAAAAAGGCAAATATCTTAATATATACTTTTTCCATTATTGTATTTGCAGTGGTCGTAGCCTTAGGACGGGTACAGTTAAAAGTCAACCTTGGGTTTGATGTACACATCTTTGCATTGATCAATGCAGTGATCAATTCCGTAGTGGCGGTGCTGTTGGTAATCGCATTGTTTGCTGCCAAAAACGGGAAATATGAACGTCATAAAAAGCTGATGCTGGTGGCAATGGTCCTTTCCATCCTGTTCCTGGTAAGCTATATTGCCCATCACCTGCTGGCGGGTGATACCAAATATGGCGGGCAGGGCGCTATCCGTTATATCTATTATTTTATCCTGGCCACGCATATACCACTGGCAGGCATTATCCTTCCTTTTATTTTATTTACCGCCTACCGCGGGCTGATCGGGGAATACCCCCGTCATCGTAAAATAGCAAAGATCACCTGGCCCATCTGGTTTTATGTAGCGGTAACCGGGCCTATTATTTATATACTGATCAGCCCGTATTATTAGAAGGAAGCTTTCAGATGTGAGATATGGAGATATAAGACGTGAGGGGTGTAATCCGAAACACACCTTTATTCTTAGAAGCACATTGTTCCGGAAAGCTGCAATCATTAGCATGCCTTAATTCCCTGTCGTCAATATTCCTGCATTATACCCGTGGCCATCGGAATTCGGCGAAAGGTTCAGATAGCCCTTTTGCATTCCGTCTGATGTAACTTCGTTAAGGGTGACTGATCCGGATTTGCGGATATTGATTTCAATCTGATTTCTGTTTTCCGATTCCGCAAGACCGCCGGAGTTTAGATAGACGCCCATAAAATGCTTATTATTTGCTATAAGCGAGCTGGAAAATCGGTATGCAGGATAAGTACCTTCCGGCCTTAACCAGAAAAAGTTGCATTGAGTAACAATATTATTTTCAAATATAAAATCTGAAATATAGGGACCGAACCATACAGCAGCTTCATACGCGCCATAAATAATGCTGTGCGTAACTGAAAAATTACGGATCGCATTAAATAACAATAAGGCATTTTTGCAGCCATAAAATATACAATGCGTAATTGTTGTACCATGCCCGTGCGCCCATATGGCACCCTGTATGGGTGCCGAATTCCTTTCTCCAACAAAATAACATTGCGAAATATTCAGACCGGTATAAATAGTTGCTTCCCGGGTAACCGGATAATAATATTTTGTTGCCGGGTTGGCATTTCCAACAAATTTTAATCCCCGTATGGAAACGTTATTAGTTGCCACTAGAAAGCCTGCGGCATGCGGGAACTGAGTAGTGGAATTATTCCCGGACAGGGATTGAATGACCGGCATTTCCGATGGCGTCCAGCCAGTATCATCCGGCATTACAGCCGCTTCAATAATAAATGACGATGAAGCATTCTTTTGTTCTCTGGAAAGGACGATCTTATCATCCAGCACATAAAGACCTGGTAATAATTTAATAACAACAGTTGTATCACCCTGGTAACGAGTTACATTCTCAGCAGCCCTTTTGAGGCTGGCAAAAGGAGCTGAAGAACTGCCATCGGCCTGATCGCTTCCATTTACAGGATCAACATAAAAGGTTTGTGCATGCAATGCAGTCATTACGATTAATCCTGTAAGGAACATTCCGATACTTTTTTTCATAATCAATAACTTATTAAAAATGATCCTGATTATTTTACCTTCACTTTATTACAACCCCGTCCATCGATCCCAGCCGGGCAATAATGCCCCAGCCGTAAAAATTATTAGCAACACCAATCAGCAATTCATTGTCACCAGTTTTTAAAGGAAGCTCAAACTGCGCGTTCTCAACAGAGATCCGTCCATCTGGCACTTTCCGCATGGCCTCCGGGTACAGGTTTTTATCTGTATAAATGGTTTTGCCATTCAGGTATACCCACACCTCATCACTAAATCCAAAATCCATCTTTTTTGTTTGCTCCTTTTTCACCTGCAAAACCACCTTTAGCCAAACTGCCTGTCTTTTTAAATAATTGCCGCCGCCCAGCAACCGGGTCAGGTTTACCAGCCCCGCCCGCTCCGCGTGTATGGGCTGCCATTGCACAGTGCTGTCCGGTAATAATTTGGAATACAGTTCCTGCCCCACGGGAAATTCAAAAGGAGCACTTACCTTCCAGCTCCTCAGGTAACGGGGGTCATTGTTGGTGATGTCCATGCCTGCTTCCGGAGAAAGGCCTTCGGTTTCGTTTGGTTTTATTGTCAAATGACTAATGATCACCTTTCCATCAAAAGCAATGGCCCCTTTGATGGTATTTCCTTCCAGCAACGGGATCTGTAATGCCGGCCACTGGCTGCTATTCACATAAGCCAGCATTTTCTTACCGGAAATTACCAGTTTAATATGATTCGGCCGGTCCGGATATAACTCAGCCGCCGCCTGGTATTGCGGCAGCAGATCCCAAAGATTCACGCCTTTTAAAAACGGGGCATACTGGATAGCGTCCATCGCCACGGGATTGCCGGCCCGCCCGCCCCTTAAGTAAAAACATTCCGTTTCCAACATATCCTGCATCCGGAAATAGATGCTTGCAAAACCGGGTTCCTGCAATTGCACATCATATTCAATGATCCCATTGGCAAATTCAATATTCTTCAAACGGGCAACAGTACCGGCATTCGTTATTTTCATAACGGATTGATCACCACTGCCGGTAAATTCCACTTTTCCGGGTTCAACCTCCCATTGTTCCGGCCTTAAAAAATTTCCGGGAGAATTGCCTGTCTTTTTCTGTGCATACAAACAAGATTGTTGTAATAAAACAAGAGCAATAAAAAATAATTTTTTCATTTTAATTTTTTAAAATAAAGAATAGTAATTACGCCATTTACTGCAATTCGGCTTCAGCAGCAGCTTTCAGCCGTTTCAGCAACCCATCAAATCGCATCCAGTAAATATGACAATCCTTTTCGCTGGTACCCTGTGTATAAAACAGGTATTTGCCGTCCGGCGATACATACTGCCCGTAGCGGTGCGCCTTCCCTTCATTAATAGCAGCGCCAAGACTTACAGGTTTCGTCCATGTTTTATTTTTTTTCCGGAAGCTGATGTACAATTCGCTTTCATAAGCGGGCGTTTCATTGGTACTGATAATGATATAACTTTCATCGGGAGCAATATACAGGTCACCGTTAAAGCCGGGTTTGTTTAGTGGTGTTCCAAGACTTTTGATCACCGTATCTTTACCTGTAATTCGGAAGACCGAAAACTGATAGCTGTTGTAATCCCCCTTCTTTCCCCAGGTTCCGTTGCTGCCTGCGTAAACTGTACCGGATAGGGTGGGCATATAATTATATAAACCAAAAGGCAGATCCAGGTATTGAACCGGCCGGCTCCATCCATCTGCAGTTTTCTCCGATCGCCACAATACGCCTCCCTTCCCATCCAGATAGAGTGTTTGCCCGTCAGGGGATAATGTGGGTTTTGAATATTCCACAAAAAGCAGTTCCGGTTTTTCCCATTGCTTTCCATCAAAAACGATCCGGTTCACACCGCTTCCCTTATAATCCGTCCAGCTTTGGCCAAAGGTGTATAAAAACTCTTTCCCGGCATTGCTAAATGCCACCCGGCAAAATGCAAAACCGGAATCCACCAACAGGCCTTTTGCAAAAATTCGGGGAATTTCACCAGGTTGTTCCTGCCCTAAATAGGCCTCCTTTGTTTTCCAGAAACCGGCCTGGGCATATATCCTGCCGTTAAACAGTAAAACAATCAGCAGCAATACACAGATTTTCCTGTTCATTTTTATTTATTTTGAATTTTCAGGTTGGCAAAATCGCCATCGGAACCATTGCCCACCCAGTAACCGATTTTACCGGAATGATGATGTGCCAGCCGCTTTATGGTAAGACAGGGTTGTGCATCCTCATTTATAAAAACCCGGAAGGTATCCTTTGTTACCACGATCTTCAGGTGTACCCATGCATCCGGATCTGTAGCCGTTAACAAACCGCTTTCATACCGGCCCGGGAATTTTTCCCTTAAATACGCCCAGTCGAACCCCGGAAGTACGATGTACTGAACCGAATGTTGCTGCCGCTGTTTGTCTTTGGCTTTGAAATTGAACGGCCTTAAATAAACGGCCTCATAAATCGTATCATTCACCCCATGAAAAGCAATCCCCACAAAACTTTCCTGGAGTACATTCTTTCCTTTTATATCGGCTTCAATAATACCAGTGGCAAAGCGGGTGCCTTTTATCCAGGCAATGCCGGCACCGGGGCGTGCATCCAGGTGAACGATTGTTCTGCGGTTCTTGTCCTTTCCGCTCTGTACATTCCGGTTAACGGGTTGTAACTGGTCGGAAGTTTTAACCGGCTGTGCCTGGCTCTGAAAGAAGAAACTGCTCAACAAAGCAATCAACAAATATCTTTTTTTCATATCCTTTATTTAAGAAGCAATAAATTGCGAATCGAATGCACCAAAATTGCCATTGCTCCGATAAATTGTAAATTCATACCCTGTTCAAGATTGTTCAAGACGCATCACAAATAAAAATGGATGATAATCAGCTTCTTATAGAAAAGTGTAAATCATTGATTGAGCAACAGCTGGGTTGGGGCAGCAGTGCCAGTTGGCAACATCAGGATTTTGAAAACCTGGGCGACCAGGTGTTTGAAGCTACGGGTGTGGTGTTAAGCGCCAGTACCCTGAAGCGGATCTGGGGCAAAGTGCGGTACAACAGCAAACCCAACCTGGGCACGCTGGATGCTCTTTCCCGTTTTGCCGGTTTTTCCAACTGGCGGTCATTTGCCGCTGCTGTTACGGAGCAGGAGCAACCGCCAGCGCCTGTAAAAAAGCGGTCGTTTCCCAAAATGGCTTTCCTCCTTTTATTATTAGCCATTGCGTTCCTTCTTATCGGCTTTATGTTCCTGCATAAATCCTTCAAACAGTTGAATTATAACCAGGTGTACTTTTCGAGCCAGCCGGTAACCCTGGGGGTTCCCAATACCGTCGTTTTTGAGTATGATGCTGCTCATTCTAATGCGGATAGCGTTTTTATACAACAGAGCTGGGATCCCGGGAGAAGATTTAAAGTAGCCAAAGACCTGCATACCTATACCAGCACTTACTATTTGCCGGGCTACTACAGGGCCAAACTGATCCTGAACGATTCTATTGTGAAAGAACATGATCTGTACATTGAATCCAATGGGTGGATGGGATCGGTAGCGCATGACCCGGCGCCCATCTATTTAAAAGAAAAGATCTTTAAAAAACCGGGACTTATTGGTCTGGACCAGCAGGAACTGGACCAGTTGCACCTGGATCCTAAGGAAACGCCGGTGGTTACACTGGCCAATGTGAGCCGCAAATTTGATGTAAACAGCAATAATTTTCAGCTGGATCTTGAATTTCAGAATACCTATTCCGGTAATAACTCGCCCTGCCTGCACACGAATGTAGTGGTGCTGGGAACAGATGGGGTGCTTTTAATTCCTTTTGGGAAAACGGGCTGCTCCGGCGAGCTGAATATGATGCTGGGGTCAAAAGCCATCAATGGAAAAACAAATGACCTGTCTGCTTTTGGGGTCGATTTTACCCGTATGGTTCAACTGCGTTGCGCATCAAAGGATAACCGCATCAAAATAATGATCAATGATCATCCGGCCTTTGAAAACCGGTTTGATAAACCCATTGGTAAAATTGTGGGCATCCGGCTTAACTTTTTCGGAACGGGATTTATACGGTCGTTCCAGTTAACACCTGCGGCGTAATTAGGGTTGCACTATAGCTTGGGTGGATCTCTATTATCATAGAGATTATCTATAGTAAATAGTTCCGCGCGTTTTGCTTTTTGAGGCAAAACTCTGGCCGGGTCCGAACTATCGGATGACCGCTTATTGAATCCTCAGGATGCGATTTGTTTTATGCCCCCTCACTATATTTCATAAACAACAATCTGATTAAACTTTATCTTCGCAGGCGGAGGGCCGATCAATGTTTAAAAGGAGATTTTATGAATGTATTTGAAGTAACAGGGGGTAACCGTTTAAAGGGCGAAATTATTCCACAGGGAGCAAAGAACGAAGCATTGCAGGTCATCTGTGCCGTATTGCTTACCCCGGAAGAAGTAACCATAAAAAATATTCCGGACATTCTGGATGTGAATCTGCTGATTGAGTTACTGGCAGAAATGAATGTGGAAGTGAACCGGGTTGACCGGAGCACCTGCGTTTTTAAAGCAAAAGATGTGGATATTGACTACCTGCATAGTGAAGCTTTCCGGAAAAAAAGCGGGCGCCTGAGAGGTTCTGTCATGCTGGCCGGGGCCATGCTTGCCCGTTATAAAAAAGCCTTTATACCCAAACCAGGTGGTGACCAGATCGGGCGCCGCCGGCTGGATACGCATGTGATCGGTTTTGAAAAATTTGGGATTGACATTAACCATAACCAGGAAGACGGGTTCTTTCACTTATCGGCCAGGGAATTAAAGGGCTCTTATATGCTGCTGGACGAGCCTTCTGTTACAGGCACAGCAAACATTGTTATGGCCGCCACTATGGCAAAAGGCACTACTACCATTTATAATGCTGCCTGCGAGCCTTACCTGCAGCAGCTTTGTAAAATGCTCAACCGGATGGGCGCCAGGATCAGCGGCATCGGCAGCAACCTGCTGGTCATTGAAGGAGTTGAATACTTAAGCGGCACAGAACATACTATTTTGCCGGATATGATTGAAATAGGCTCATTCATTGGCCTTGCAGCCATGACGCAGAGCGATATCCTGATCAAAAATGTAAGCGTGCCGGATCTGGGCGTTATTCCCAACCGGTTTGAACAATTAGGCATTCAGTTGGAAATAACCGGAGACGACATTCATGTTCCTACGCAGGAAAGCTATACCATACAAAAATATTTCGATGGGGGGGTGTTAACAATCTATGATCACCCCTGGCCCGGGTTCACACCGGATCTGCTGAGCATTGTACTGGTAACAGCCATCCAGGCACATGGCAGTGTGCTGATTCACCAGAAAATGTTTGAAAGCCGCCTGTTCTTTGTAGACAAACTGATCGAGATGGGCGCCCAGATTATTCTTTGTGATCCGCATCGTGCTGTAGTTATTGGCCTGGGACGCGAACAGAACCTGCGCGGCATTACGATGAGCAGTCCCGACATCCGGGCGGGTGTGGCCTTATTAATTGCCGCGTTGAGCGCAGAAGGGAAGAGCACAATTCAGAATATTGAACAGATAGACAGAGGCTATCAGCATATTGATACAAGGTTGCAGGCGCTGGGAGCGGATATCAGAAGAAGTCAGAAATGAGAGATCAGAAATCAGAAATCAGAAACGGAGAAGCGCCTATAGGCGTTTTTGATTCCGGTTACGGCGGCTTAACCGTTTTAAAAGAACTGGTTAAGACCCTGCCGCAATACGATTTTATTTACCTGGGCGATAATGCCCGTGCGCCCTATGGCAACCGCTCCTTTGAAACCGTTTATGAATATACGCTTCAATGTGTGCAATGGTTTTTTCAGCAGGGCTGCCCCCTGGTCATCCTTGCCTGTAATACCGCATCCGCAAAGGCCCTGCGCACCATTCAGCAAAATGATCTTCCTAAAATTGCCCCGGATAAAAGGGTATTGGGGGTTATTCGCCCTACTACGGAAGTGATCGGCAATTATTCTGAGACCGGCGAAATCGGCATCCTGGCAACATTGGGCACGGTGCTTTCCGGATCTTACCCGATCGAAATCATTAAATTTTTTCCACATTCAAAAATATATCAGGAGGCCTGCCCTATGTGGGTACCCATTGTTGAAAACAATGAAATAGATACGCACGGGGCAGATTTTTTTATAAAAAAGAACCTGCATTCCCTGTTCCATAAAGGGCCGCATATAGATGTGGTGTTACTGGCCTGCACTCATTACCCGTTATTAAAACACAGGATACAGCAATACCTGCCGATTGATGTAAAGCTGATAGCACAGGGTGAACTGGTGGCAAAAAGCCTGAAAGATTACCTGCAAAGGCACCCTGAAACAGAACAAACCTGTAGTAAAAACGGCAGCCGGCTGTTTTTTACCACAGACGCTACTGAAGACTTTGATAATCATGGTTCCGTTTTTTTTGGAGCCCCGGTAAACAGCAGGCATATTGTGTTATAAAGCAGTTGCTGTACCTGTTCAGGCATTCAGCGTTTGTAACAAAACAGCGCTTTTATGGTCTATCCTGATAGCTTGCTATTTTTACCAGAATTTCGTCTTCACAAGCACAGCCCTCTATAGGGCAATATTTTGATAAAAGCGCCTCCCTAACAGCTTTAGCCCCATCGGCGATCTGTAAAAAATTGAAACAGCTGCGCTAAAAACGCCGGCATTTTCCTGTACCGATGATTGAAATCTGCTGAATATCAGCTAACTTCAGGAATCAATTTTATATTAAAAACGGATTTGCCATGAAAAGAAGTCTTTTCTTAAAAACGATTGCTGCGGGCGCCGCAGGATTGTATACCACTCATTTATTTGCAGAAAACATGAAAAAAAAGATGATGGCCATGCAGTTGTTCTCCGTGCGGGAAGCCGTTGCAAAAGACCTGGAGGGCACGTTGGAAAAGCTGGTAGCATTAGGCTATAATGAGCTGGAGATTTATGGTTATAATGGCAGCTTTTTCGGAAAATCCCCTGCCGAATTCAAATCCGTTTTAAACAATACCGGGATGAAAGTGATCAGCTCCCACCATACAACCGGGTTACAGGAAAAATCAAAAGGAACATTAACAGACGGATGGGATCAGGCAGTGGAAGATCTGCATTCCATCGGGGCCCGGTATATGGCCTGTGCCTATTTATTTCCCAATGAACGCACCAAAGAGGTGTACGCAAAACTGCCCGACCTGTTAAGCAAGTGTGGAGAAAAGGCTGCCGGCGCTGGTATTATATTTGCTTACCATAACCATGATTTTGAATTTGAAAAATATAACAACACGCTTGTTTACGACTATTTGATCACCAATACGGCTGCACAACATGTAAACATGGAAATGGATCTTTACTGGATCAGCAGGGCAGGCCATGACCCCGTAGCCTATTTTGATAAATATCCCGGACGATTTCCGCTATGGCATGTAAAAGATATGGAAGCCAACACTAAAGATATTACCGAAGTAGGGCATGGCACCATTGACTTTGACCGCATTTTTGCTGCACGAAAAAAAGCAGGATTAAAGAAATGGTTTGTGGAGCAGGATGTAAGTAAGGGCGATATGTTTGAAAGCCTGAAATTCAGCCACGACTACCTGGCAAAGCAAAAATATGTTTAACCGGAAACTTCGTTTTACTTTTATTCATGCCGTTCAGGCAGGTATCTGTGGCTAACATTATAACGTTCTTGCTAAATAGCATGGATTTTTATCTGCACAAATGGTATATTTTCCCTACCTTTGCCGTCCTTTCACAAGCCAACGGGAGTGGTGTCCTGTGGTTGAACTTGAAAATCAGCATGTTCTCCCATGCGCATTCAAAAAAAGTGAAAAATTAAGATATTATGAAACGTACATTTCAACCCCATCGTCGCCGCCGGAAAACGGTTCATGGTTTTCGTAAGCGTATGCAAACCGCTAATGGCCGTAAAGTGCTGGCTGCCCGCCGCAGAAAAGGGCGCAAAAAATTAACGGTTTCTGACGAAAGGAAATTGAAGTAAGCAAGTTTTGCTGCTCAAAAGAATCTGCCCCGGAATAACCGGGGCTTTTTAGTACTCGTTCTTTCTGTTATTTCCCAACACCCTGCCTTTGCCTGCCCAAAGAAATGCCGTACTTTCGCGGCCTTGCAAAAAGCATTTGATCATCAGGATGAGCACAGCAAACGAACGGGTTTACATAGAAAGTAACTGTATAGAAGTACAATATTATTTTAAAGAAGGAACGCATTTCATGGATGCGCTGATTCAGAATAAATGCGAATATGAATTATTGGCGCTGATGCGTGAAGTAGCACTCCGCTTGCGCCTCAGTATTTATATAGAAACCGTACCCCTGGCCGAAAAAGGATTTTGCCGCCGCTTTAAAGTAGCTTTAAAAAAGGAAAACAAAACCGCCCCCGTTGCCGTTACCATTGCAACCGCTACCCTGGTAGCGGCCATTAGCACTCCCCTTGCAGCGCCGGTAGCTACGGAAGTTCAGCATATTATTGAAGCGGTACAACAATCGCCCCGGATCTGCGATCCTGAAAATGAAAAACTGAAACCACAGATTGAAAAGCGCATCCGGCAAATGCAACAGAGCTGTAGCAACCTGGATGCCAGCAATATCATTAAAAAGCGCCGCTCCAATTTCTTTGAATTGCTATCCCGCTACCCCAAAATCACTGGCGTACAGTTTACGGCGGTGGATGAAGAACGGTTAAAAATAACCCGGGAAAACACCGTAACAAGAATGCAGTTTGAAAAGTATATTTTAACTACTGATGAACTGGAGCCTGAAGAAGTGAACGACGTGGAAATTGAAATTATTGCACCGGTATTGAAAAAAAGTAATTACAAATGGGTAGGCATGTATAACGGAAAACCGCGTTCCTTTATCATGGAATCAAAAGAATTTAAAAAGCTGGTACAATCCGGGAAAGTACAATTCAAAAACGGATCAGTGATCAATTGCCAGCTGACCATTCATAAAAAAATTAACAACGAAGGCGTTGAACGTATTACCGGAACCTCAATAACGCGCGTGAATCATTATTATGAAAACGATAAACCGGTAGAAACAACCGAAGGTAAAAAGCAAAAGAAACAACCGGAGCCTGAAATAACACAACTGGCATTGTTTGGATAGGAATTGTTTACACGTCATAATAATAAACATCATATCATTTGGCCCGGGCAGCCGCTACATGGCACCACCTGTTATTGCCCAATTCCGTTCTGAAAAGGGTTACTGCCTACGGTATATTTGCAAAGAATAAGGAGTAACAGGAAACAAGAATGTTATAACGCCTCCGGCCCTCTGCCGGGAGCCAACTATTTGTAGCCCCATAAGAGGCTGGTTTTACAGTACCATCAATAACGTTTGGGATTGCTGGTTCCGGATCACTTCCAGCTTTATTTGTTTTTCGCCGCCGTTGATCATGGTTTTCAGATCCTTTACATTTCGTATGGGTTTACCATTTGCGCTGCGAATTACATCCCCCTCCCGCAATCCGGCCGTTGCCAAAATCCCCGTACCCGGAGTTATTATAATTACCCCCGTTTCATCGGGCAGTCCGTAGGTGGAGCGGTCGCCCAGGCCATCTACCGACTTTACTTTTCCTTTTAAAAGGTCCGTTATGGGTTCTTTATCACTTGCAGCCGCATCCAGCAATGGCGGAATGGGCGCCCGTTTTGCAAGCTGCTTTAACCGGCTCGTCTGCACCCCAAATTGATCCATAGGGAAATTCTCAAACCCGATGGAAAAGGCGGCCGCACCCGGCAACAATGAAAAATCGCCTTTGGCAGCATCCTTAAAAACCAGGGGGCCTGTACTACTGTGCGCATCTGTTTGATCCGCCCGGGCCGCATCAAGACTTTTTTCCGTCATAAAAAAATTACTGTCGATCTGCTTTCCCCAGTATTTCACTGCAATAGGCGCATACGCTTTCATGATGATATTGTGCCGGAAAATATCGCCGCTGTTCTGAAACCAAACATGCGGATGAAAACTGTTGTTGATCATGATATTATTTTCTACCATCCGGTAAAAACCTTCACGCAATTTTAGCCCGCCATTCAAACAAAGATTATTATAGATCCGGTAATTGGAAGACCCATCGTCCAGGTCAATATCCCAGCCATGATCACAGCGGAACCGGTTGTTGCGGATGATTGTTGTTTGCTGTGCATCCAGCAAAATCAGTTCCGAATGCAGGGCAACCAGGCTGTCCATATATTTCCGGTCGGTTGCCCAGTACCGGTCGCGCCCCCAGGAATTAAAAGCCCCATGATCACCGGTTTCCAGAACGGTATTAAACACATCATTATATTCCAGCAGGTGCCCGCCAAAGCAACCATCGCCAATATTGATGCCTGCACGCGGCGTATTATAAATACTGTTATGACTTACGGTAATATGGGAAGCGATCTCTATTTCAACACCGGTAGCCTGTTTTTCGATTTGCCCGATGTCGTGTACCAGGTTATTATCTGCCACGCAGTATTGGGGATAGGCTGCCGATTTAGGCCCCGGCGTTTTATCCATTGCTGCGTAAGGAACATATTTTCCATAACTGAAGGAGGGCGACCGCACTGCATCCGCATTACCCACAAAACAAATACCGCTGGCCCCGGCATATTGAACCAGGCAGTTCTGAACAGTATCTCTTTTATTATAACCGCTCATCATTATAGCATTACCGCCTATGCCGTTAAAGGTGCAGTTGCTGATCCTGCAATCTTCCGTTCCTTCCAGGTACACCGCTGCCCCGCGGTAGATCGTCCAGTCGCTGCGCAGCAATGGCTCCTTTGTTTCCATAAAACTGCGCTCATTATGTGCAAATTCAATCCCGCTTATTTCTACATTTCTTACAGGATTTGTACTGCTTCCCAATAGCCGGATCGTTTGCCGGAGCACCGGAACCTCTGCCAGGGCTTTTGAAAGATTGATGCCCGGACGTGGAAAATAATACAGCAGCTGCGCTTTTTCATCCAGGAACCATTCACCCGGCGCATCCAGTTCTTCAAAAATATTCTCCACGAACCGTTCTCTTTTGTGTAGGGGTGAAGGCCGGTTATTCTGCCAGCCACCTTCCAGTTTCAGGTTCCCTTTCGCGTTAGCCGAAATAATTTTGTAATGAAAACTTCCCCATTCAGCAGCATGCAGCGCATGCACATAGCCCCCTTCCGGGTTTTTCCATTTCTTTACCCTTTCCGGGGCAATAGCATCCGCAGCCGTGCCGTTAAATACTTTAGCCGTGGAATCATAATCAGGATATCTTGCCAAAACCTGTAACTGTCCGTTTATATACAATCGCTCAAACACTGTTCCCGCAGGCACTTTGGCAACATAGATCCCGTTCTTATACGGTTTCCATTGCAGGGAAAGCTTTCGTCCCGCGCTGAATACCACTTTCTCATTGTTATAATTACGGATGGTTAGCGACCGGAATAACAATTTAATACCCGCCAACTGAACGGTTTGTGAGAAATAATAAGTACCTTTTCTTAAATAAATGGTTGCATCTTTTCCTTTTAGTACCTGCGCTTTCTGAAGTGCCCGTTCCAATGTAAGCAGGGGCTTTGACAAGGTACCGGGGTTGGAATCGCTTCCATTTGCGTCAATATAAAACGCTGTTTGGGCATCACCGGTTACCGTACCTGTGAATACAATTAGCAATAACAATAAAAGTCGAAGCATACCACTAACATAAACCTTTTTTTGATCCGCTTTTAATAAATATTACCCGGTTATTAAACAATACCATCCCGTTATTCCTTTCCGGCAAATGCGCATACTTGGTTATTTTTGCATTGATTCATGTCCGTTTTAAAATATACTTTTCCGAAAGAAGAACGGCTTAAAAGCCGGAAAAAATTGCAGGAACTTTTCAGTTCCGGTAAGCGCATTTATGCCGGCCCTTTAAAGCTTCTTTATGTAAGTGAACCCGCTCAGGCCGGCTTTGTAAAATGTGGCGTAGGGGCAAACGGGCGTTATTTTAAAAAGGCAGTAGACAGGAACCGGATCAAGCGATTATTGCGGGAAGCTTACCGGCTGCAACAACATTCCCTAAAGGAGCATGCGTTGAAACAGTCAACCAACCTGTCTGTTTTCCTGTTATTTACGGGAAAGGAGCTCCCTGATTACGGATCCATTTATGAATCGGTGGAAATAGCTCTGCAGAAATTACTGAAGCAATTAAATGAAGTGGCTGTATAAAATACTAAGTTTCCCGTTTGTGGTGCTCATCCGGTTCTACCAGTTGGTCATTTCTCCCTGGATGGGGCCTAAATGCCGGTATACGCCTACCTGCAGCCATTACGCATTAGAAGCTTTTAAAAAGTATGGCCCCTTTAAGGGTTTCTGGCTTTCCATAAAACGCATTTCCCGCTGCCATCCCTGGGGAGGAAGCGGATATGACCCGGTACCATGAAATATAGATATAAAATAAAAAATAATGATCAGCGGCTTAGGTTTTGATGTTATAGAAACAGAACGCGTAGCAGAAAAGATCCAAAAGGAACAGGGCTTCCGGGAGCTGGTCTTTGCCCCTGAGGAAATTGCCTATTGCGAGCCCAAAACACATAAATACGAGCATTATGCAGCCCGTTTTGCCGCCAAGGAAGCCTTTTTTAAGGCATTGGGCACCGGCTGGGCCAATGGCACTTCTTTTAATGAAATTATGATCCTGGGCGATGAAAACGGGAAACCGGAAATTCATTTAAAAGGGCAAACGGCTGTTACCTTGCAATATGTCCGGCTGGATAAAGTAAAAATATCCCTAAGCCATTTAAAAACGATTGCTGCGGCAGTTGTCATTATAGAAGACTGAGCTTGTTTATCTCTCGCAGACTGCGCTGACGAACGCAGAATTTTCATTTACCTTTTTACGAGATTTTGCGCTTTCAGCGGGGCTTTATGCATTACATCTCAACTGATAAATGTCCAACCCAAAATTATATATCCTACTTTTGAGGCAATGAACGAGTTACCATCCTTATCCTTTCAGCCGGCAGGGCATATAAAGACTCACCAGGAAAAAAAACTGGTCAACCTGGTACAGTACCTGAAAGTAAACTCACCTTTTTATAAGCGGCTGTTCCGTGAAAACAATATTGACCCGGACAACATCCGGCATATTGAAGACCTGGCCCAAATTCCTCCTACAGAAAAGGAGCACCTGCAATTGTACAATAAAGAATTTGTGTGCGTACCGCAGCACCAGATCGTGGAATACATGGCCACTTCCGGTACAGTGGGCAGCCCGGTTACTATTGCGCTTACAGAAAATGATCTGCAACGTCTTGCTTATAACGAATACTGTTCCTTTGTTTGCGCTGATGGCAGCGCTTCCGATATCTATCAGCTGATGCTCACGCTCGACCGGCAGTTCATGGCCGGCATTGCCTATTACCTGGGTATCCGCAAGCTGGGCGCCGGGCAGGTGCGCGTGGGGCCGGGTGTTCCGTCCCTGCAATGGGAAGTAATTGAGCGTTTAAAGCCCAATGCCATTGTAGCGGTTCCTTCTTTTATTGTAAAGATGATCCAGTATGCCAGAGAAAACGGTATTGACCTGGATCAGTCTTCCGTAAAAAAAGCGATCTGCATTGGTGAAAACCTGCGGAAGGAAGATCTGAGCCTGAACATACTCGGCACCAGGATCACCGAAAACTGGAACATACAGCTCTACTCTACTTATGCCTCCACTGAAATGCAGACCGCATTTACAGAATGCTCCGCGGGCAGGGGCGGGCACCAGAACCCGGAGCTGGTGATCCTGGAACTGATCGATGATAACGGCAACCCCGTTGCGCCGGGTGAAATAGGCGAAGTGACCATTACCACGCTGGGCGTGGAAGGCATGCCCCTGCTGCGCTACAAGACCGGTGATCTTTGCCGCGCTTTTTATGAGCCCTGCTCCTGTGGACGACATACCACGCGGCTTTCGCCCGTCATCGGCCGCAAAAAGCAGATGATCAAGTTCAAAGGCACTACCCTGTTTGCTCCCGCCCTGTTTGAGATCATCCATAAAATGGATGCCATTAAAGAGTATGTGACAGAAGTATACAGTAACGAGATCGGCACTGATGAAGTGCTCCTCTATATATTACCGGCCAACACATCCGAAGAAACCGATGGCAAAATAAAAACCTACCTGCAGGCCCGCCTGCGCGTAATGCCGCATATAAAGTACCTCACAAAAGAAGAAATGCAGCGGTTGCAGTTCCCTGAGGGGGCCCGGAAACCGGTAAAGTTCATTGATAAGCGGGTTTAACCGGCGGTTGACTGTTTGATCATTACGCTTCCTGAGGCAATGTCATGAATGGCCCTTTTTTTAGGATTGGTGCCGATCGTTAAGAAAGAGATCCACCCTAAGAACAGTTTAACGGGATATCTTATAAGTGCCTGAAGAAGGCCGATCCGTTTTGTTTCATCCGAATTTTTCCGGACCCTGATCCCTTTAATATAGTTCCCCAACGTGAACCCCAATGTGGTACAAAGTGGTTCATAAGCGATGATCAGAGCTATAAATAAGACGATCCGTACCCAATCCGGTACCCTTTCATACCGGTCCAGGATGCCGGCAAACACAAACATCAGGATGATAATAAAAAATGTGTCGATAAATGTAGACTGAATCCTGTCGATCAGTTGAGGATACCGCTTTTCCATAACAGTTATAGGTTGATAAGCAATTAAGTTATAATCTAAATGTAGTATTAATTCCCCTTTTTGCTGAAAAAATTTGCACGGCCCGTGTTCCACTCAAAAAAAAGGGTTGCACCTGGTACAATTCCACTTGAACACTAAAAATCATAATACACTCATTATAAATATATTATAATTTTTTTAAAACGGCAGGTATGTAACAGGATTTGCTAAGGCACCCTATTTGTACTCCTGTTAAAAAAAAGCGATGGACACTAATACCAGGAAGAACCAGGATCTGAAGGATCCTGAAAAAGATCAGGCAAAATTACAGCCCGACAAAGACACGCTGAACCTGCCCGATGCAGAAGACATCCCCGGCCAGGAAAATATACACCCTCCTGATCTGCGTGAAATGGCCGATACCACTATTGCCTCGGATGATGAAGAGGGCGTAGGCATCTTTGACACAGACAATGAGCGCCTTACCCGCGGTATTGCAGAAGATAACCAGCAGCCGGACGATGCTTCAGAAACGGCTCCTTCTTTGGATGAAAGCCGCCCCGGCGGCCAGGAAGAGGCAATAACAAAGGAAGAGCAGGAAGCACTGGAACAAACGGGGTCTATTGATGATGAGAACCTGCGCCGAGCACGGCCGGATGATAAGGACGATGAAGGAGACCCTTTGAACGAAAGTTCCGGCGCCACCGGAAAGGATCTGGACATCCCCGGCGAAGAAGAGGACGATGAGGACGAAAACAAGGGAGAAGAAGACGAAGAAAATAATGAATACAGCCTCAGCGATGATAATGCATAATAGATCACATTAGCTTTTCCTTCCTGGAAAAAAACCGCAGGTTCCGGTTTAAAAATATTTTCCGGCTATTGAGACAGTAAAAGCTGTTTCTACTATGATCTGCCTGTTCAAACAGGGGCATGTCTGGGTTTTACGGTTTAATGGAGTCGGGGTACCTATATATACAAACGCCTGTAAGCCACCGAACAATTATTTTGATACCCGCGATATATTTCGTTTTTTTGCCGCCTGTTTAACCAATTTTTAAAATAAAAAATGATCATAGTAGGAGGGAAAAGGCTTTCACTACAGGATTTTAATGCAGTTATACTGGAAAGCCAGCCTGTTACACTGGATGAAGAAGCCTTAAGGCAGGTAAACACCAGCTTTGAATTTCTAAAGCAATTCTCCAGCAATAAATTAATCTATGGCATCAACACTGGTTTTGGGCCAATGGCACAATACAAGATCAGCGAAGAGAACATCCTTGAGCTTCAATATAATTTAATCCGCAGCCATAGCAGCGGTGGCGGCAATATACTTCCACCCTTGCAGGGCAAGGCAGTAATGCTGGCACGGCTCAACAATCTGATGCAGGGGTATTCCGGCATAGACCCCAAACTGACACAGTTACTGGCTGCTATGATCAACAGCAATCTGATACCCTGTATCTATGAACATGGCGGCGTAGGTGCCAGCGGCGATCTGGTTCAACTGGCGCACCTTGCATTGGGTATTATCGGGGAAGGCGAGGTTTGGTATGAAGAAAAAATACAACCGGCTGCCGGGGCTTTTCAAAAAGCAGGGCTGGAACCTTTAAAAGTACAGATACGCGAGGGCCTGGCACTGATCAACGGAACATCGGCCATGACAGGAGTAGGATTGCTGAACCTGTTGCAGGCGCAGCAATTGCTGAACTGGGCAGTAATGCTTTCTGCTATGACCAATGAGATCATGGAAGTATATGATGATCATTACTCCCACGAGTTGAACGCCGTAAAGCATCACAGGGGGCAGCAACACATTGCCCGTTTGATGCGTAATATCCTGGAAGACAGCCGGCTTATCCGCAGCAGGTCGGAACATCTATACAATCCTGAAAATATTCAGCACGACGTATTTGAGGACAAGGTACAGGAGTATTACTCACTCCGGTGCATTACCCAGGTACTGGGGCCGGTTTATGACACGCTGGCAAATACAGAGGAAGTAGTTGTGGACGAGCTCAATTCTGTCAACGACAATCCCGTTGTAGATGTTGTCAACCAAAATATTTTCCATGGCGGTAATTTCCATGGCGACTATGTGTCCTTCGAAATGGACAAAATGAAGATTGCGGTAACGAAGCTCACTATGCTGGGCGAGCGCCAGCTGAACTATCTGGTAAACGCACGGCTGAATCAGAAATTTCCGCCGTTCGTAAATCACGGGGTGTTAGGTTTAAATTTCGGAATGCAGGGCATCCAGTTTACCGCTACATCTACAACGGCGGAAAACCAGACGCTCTCCTTCCCTATGTATGTGCACAGCATTCCCAATAATAACGACAATCAGGATATTGTAAGCATGGGCTTTAATGCAGCGCAGATCGCAAAACAGGTCATAGGGAATGCCTATGAGGTGCTGGCCATACAGGCAATGACCTTATTACAGGCCATTGATTACCTGAACCGGCATGACCAGATGGCTGTAAAAACAAAAACAGTTTATGAATTGCTGCGCAGGGAATTTCCCCGGTTCAGCAAGGATTATCCGCTCTATAAAGACCTGGCCAAAGTGCGTGACTTTATGAAAGCACATCAGCCATTTTAATTTAGTAGTAGTTTTGAAGCCGGCTTCAGCACTACTATCAGGCATTCTTGCATCGCACACTTCAGCGGCAGAATGTCTGGCAGCAGGAATCAAAGATCAGAAAATCTCAAATCAGCAAATATGAACTGGGCATTGGTAACCGGAGGATCCCGTGGCATTGGAAAGGCCATTTGCATACAACTGGCACGACAAGGCTTTCATATACTTATTAATTATAAGGGTAATAAAGAAAAAGCGGAAGCTACCCTGGCCGAAGTAAAGAAAGCCGGGGCAGATGGGCAGTTGCTGGCCTTTGATGTAGCTGACCGTAATGCGGTACAGCAAATCCTGGGCGGATGGATAGAAGCCAACGCAGATAAAATCATTGAAGTGCTGGTGAATAATGCCGGTATTAAAGACGATGTATTGCTGATGTGGATGAAAGATGAGCAATGGGATGGAGTGGTAAATACCAGCCTCGGCGGCTTTTTCAATGTAACCCGGCTGGTGGTAAATCAAATGTTGCGCCAAAGGTATGGGCGTATTATCAATGTTGTATCTTTATCCGGTTTAAAAGGCCTGGCAGGGCAGACCAATTATTCTGCTGCAAAAGGCGGGGTCATAGCGGCCACCAAAGCCCTGGCGCAGGAGGTAGGGAAACGAAATATTACGGTAAATGCAGTTGCGCCCGGTTTTATAAAAACTGATATGACGGAAGACATTGACGAGGGGCAGATGAAACAGCTGATCCCCGCCAACCGCTTTGGCACACCGGAAGAAGTGGCCCATGCCGTTGGCTTCTTTGCTACCAAAGAAGCCGCCTATATTACAGGGCAGGTTCTTTCCATTAATGGAGGGTTGTATACCTGAATTCTTTAATATATAATTCAGTAAATTATATTATATTTACTTATTAAAACAATTTTGCTCCCTTTGCTATAAGAATTATGAAAATATCAATCATCTAAACGATTATTACCTGCTGTAACCACTAACTATTAATAATTACTATGAAAAATTTGACTTTGAGCCCAATTGCTGTAATTATATTAATCACAACGTGCTTAATATTTCCAGGATGTAAAAAAGAAGTTACGTATGTACAGTCCCCGGTGCCGGCTTATAAAGCGGAGGGCATTTGGATAGGCAGCTATACTGTAGAATTTACCCGGAGCTTGGAAGCCAATATTACAGTCTGATCCTGAAGCCTGACGGAACTGCGATTAACGAAACAAAATGGACGGACCAAACACATATTTCAACAGGTACATGGACGATGAGGGGAGATACACTTATATGTAACACTACCTGCATCTATGGCTACGGGTACAATATTGGTGTACAGGAAGTTCATACTGCCGTTTTCGATAAAAAAAACGGAGAAATGAAAGACGGCGAATGGAAGAATCCAAGTCCGGGAACAGGAACGGGGTCATTTAAGATAATAAAGAAAGCAGATTAAGCTCAAAAATATCCCTATCCTGCCGGGTTACCTGCCGTAGATAGGCAGAAGGGGTTTATTCCTGTGAGGCAGATTTGTTCCTGTATTGGTTAATGCCTAATTTTACCAGAATTTTAAACTGCAAAGTAAATTGATTATATGTACCAGGAACCGGCTACCGGCCAGCAAATCTCAATTTTTGACACTGATTACGAATATGTAAGAGCAAGCGCCGGTAAGCGCCTTGCCAATTATCTTATTGACTTGGTGGTGTTTTACTGCCTGTTTTTTATACTCGGAATCATTATTGCGCTGATAGCCCCTGACTTTATTGATGCGCTGGCTAATGGTGATCAGGGTTTAAACCTTATAGACAGATTATGCACCCTTGTTTTTTATGCCCTTTATATGGGCCTTATGGAAACAATCTTTAAAGGGAGATCAATCGGCAAGCTGGTTACAAAGACCAGGGCTGTTAATGCAGACGGGAGCATCATTTCTTCCAAAACCGCTTTCCTTCGGGGCTTTAGCCGTGCTGTTCCGTTTTGCGCATTCAGCGCGTTGGGAACTCCATGCGACCCATGGCAGGACCGGTGGACCCAAACCATAGTCATTGATGAAAATCAAAGAGAGGAACTGCACACAGTTTAACCGGCAGCATCACCAGCTACTGCCGGCACCGCCACCACCAGAGCTGCCACCACCCCAACTGCTGCCGGAGCTGGAAGAAGAACCGCTGCTCCAGGAACCACCGCTGCTGCCGGATGAAGAAGAATTACTTTTTTTGGGAATCGTATATTCTTTTTTTTCCTGATAACCGCAGTATTTACATTCATATACTTTTAGCCCGATACCGCTTCTGGAATAGGTAGCTGATTGAATGGTAGTGTCTGATTTCAGGCAATACGCCATTGTGTTGCATTTGGGGCAATGACTGTACTTACTGCTTAATAAAACGCCATGCAGCTTAAATTCCTTACTTCCCTGCTCCGCCCACACATCATAATCTACAGACTTTAGTTGTTCTTCCAGCTTTTGGGCCTTGGTAAGATACGCATCATCCTGTTTTTCATCCAGCAGACGCATTTTGCTACCAGTATGGCTGATCACCATGCCCTGTTTCAAACGTGCCAGGTACTGCCCTACCGTTACCCGGTAATTACGGAGTGGAAAAGGAAACAGCTTACCGGCAACAGACTGTTTCCACCTCTGATCCAGCTGCCGTGCGTATAGATACAAAAGATCATATTCCGTTCTTTTTCGTTCTTCCAGCTTTAAGCGATACAGGAGCCAGTACACTGTAGAAGACAGGTAACCTACTCCGTATAAATAAAAAAATGCAAGCCCGGTAAAAAAATTGATCTTAATGCCCGCAATAACAAATACTATTACCGCAAACAATACATAGGTACACAAAAACTGGAGAAAAGAGAACCACCAGGGTCTTGCAGAAAAGAAAAAATTATTTTTGTCTTTACTTTTAAATACGTTAATAAGCCCTGCAACTAAAAAGATCCCATAAAACAGTAACATCCAAAAGCCTCCGAACCCAACATGCCTTCTATATAAATCAAAAAGATCCGTAGCCGCAGGAGCTGATGATACGAGTTCAGTATAGCCTGCACCCGGGGCAACCGGGCTCCGGCCATATACTTCCCCGGTTTTTTGCTCATCAGCAACTGCATTTCCCAGAAGCACTTCGCATACCTGTTCCACCCCGTTGAGCACCGCAGCATCATAATCACCTTTTTTTGCATAGGGCACCATATATACTTCCTGGATCTGTTTGGGAACAAGATCTGTCAGCTTACCTTCTAACCCGTATCCTACTTCAAATTCCATTCTCCGCTGGTCCATCACCAGCAGGATCAATACACCGTTATTCCTGCCTTGCTGACCAATCCCCCACCGCCGGAGCAGCTCTGTTGCAAAGCTGCGCGGCTCCTGCTTTCCGATAGAGTTCAGTACCACCACTGCCACCTGGTCAGTTGTGGAATCTTCCAGTTGTTTCAGATAAGCATTGACAGAAGCCACCGTGCCGTCATTCAAAACGCCATCCGGATTGCTTACATAATTCCCGCTTGCATGTGCTTTGGGATCAGGAACATTATTAATGGTCCATTTCTCCTGGGCAAAAACACTTGCCGGAAGCAGCAAAAACAAATAGAAAAACACAATGGATAATGGCCGGCCCGGCTTTGTCATATGTCAGATAAATAGTAGTTAAAGATAATGAAATGAAGGGAATTGAGTTATCAGTGGTCAGTAATCAGTAGCCAGCAGCTATATGAACCATGGGCTATTTGAAACTCCGTTACAATAAAAGAAGAAAGTTCTGCAACAGCGTTTTAATAAAAAGGGCCAATTCAACCATATTGCCTTCTTTGTTGTGGTACCTTTGCAGGTATGGAGACCAATGAGAAAATAAAATGGACAGTGGAAGGAATGGATTGTCCTACCTGTGCACTGACCATTAATAAATACCTGGAAAAAGAAGGGATGAAAAATGTGAAGGTAAACTTTGCCACTGGGGCTGTAAGTTTTGACCTGACTGGTACCGCTGATGAAGCGGAACTTTCCAAAGGCATATCCGGCCTGGGATATAACGTGGTAGCAAACATAAATGAACACAACCATACGCACACGCACAGCCATGAACCTGCACACGGCAAAAACAGAGCATTCCTTAGCACCAATATGCAGCGGTTCTGGTTTTGTTTGCCTTTTACCCTGATCCTTATGCTGCATATGCTCCCGATAATGCACGGCACCTGGCTGATGCAGCCCTGGGTACAGCTTATTTTAACTTTGCCCGTACTGGCCGCAGGACTGTCTTATTTTGGTGTTAGCGCCATTAAAAGCATCCGTAACAGAATGCCTAATATGAATGTGCTAGTAACCATCGGGGCACTGGCTGCATTTGTTTACAGCTTATACGGAACACTGACCCACCAGCATGCCTATATCTTTTATGAAACCGCTGCTACTGTAATTACACTGGTGTTCCTGGGAAACTATATGGAAGAGCATACCGTTACCTCCACACAGGCACAATTAAAAAAACTGGCACAAACACAGGTAGTAACAGCTAATATGATTGCCTACGACCAGGATCATAATGAAAATATATTTCCTGTTGAAAGCAATGCGCTGCGTACGGGCGACCTGATCCTTATAAAAAACGGTGAGCAGGTTCCGGCAGACTGTAAGATTCTTTGGGGCGATGCAAACGTTAATGAAGCCATTATTACAGGAGAAAGCATACCGGTAAAAAAACAATCAAAAGATAAGCTCATCGGCGGAAGCGTTCTGGTAGATGGTACCGTTAAGGCCCAGGTTACTGCGGTTGGGAAAAATACGGTTATGGCCGGCATTGTTAATATGGTGTATGAAGCCCAGGGTGAAAAGCCGCCGGTTCAGCAGATGGCTGATAAGATCAGCACCGTTTTTGTACCGCTGGTGCTACTGATAGCGCTCCTTACGCTCATCATCAACTGGGTTATTTTGCAGGACTTTACCCATGCCCTCATGCGCGCTATTGCCGTGCTGGTCATTGCCTGCCCCTGTGCAATGGGCCTGGCCACGCCGGCCGCCATTGCCGTAGGCCTCGGCCGCGGAGCCCGTAACGGAGTACTGTTCCGCAATGCAACAACACTGGAACGCTTTAAAGACATCAGGCAGGTTGTTTTTGATAAAACGGGCACATTAACCACCGGTAATTTTTCTATATGCAGCTATACGGTTCTTGATCCTGCAATTGAGGACGACGCATTCAGATCCATTGTGTATTCTTTGGAAAAATACTCTAATCACCCTCTTGCAAAAAGTACAGCAAGCGCCTGGAAGACGAATAAAGAGATCCGCTGGAAAAATATCCGTGAAGAAAAGGGATTGGGTATGATGGCAGTGGATAAAGAAGATAACCGATACAGCGCCGGTTCCCATGCTATTGCACCCGGCCACACAGCAGAAGAACATCACAACATTTATGTTACAAAAAACAACCAACTGATCGGTACCATTGACCTGAAAGATGAACTGCGGCCCGAGGCAAAACAGGTGGTCAATTATTTTCACAGCAAAAACATTAAAACGATCTTACTGAGCGGCGATCGTTTTTCAAAAGCAAAACAAATTGCTGACGAGCTGGGAATTGACGAGGTAATTGCAGAAAAGGCCCCCGGAGAAAAACTACAGATCATCGGGGAAAAGAATGCGCAGGTGCCTACGGCAATGGTGGGGGATGGTATTAATGATGCGCCGGCCCTGGCCAGGGCCACCATTGGCATTAGCATGAGCGATGCCTCCCAGATTGCCATGCAAACCGCCCAGGTGGTATTGACCAATCATGGATTAAAGCATCTGCCCCTGGCAATGGGTTTAGGCAAGCATACCTATAAAACTATTAAGGAAAATCTTTTCTGGGCTTTTTCGTATAACATCATAGCAATACCGGTAGCCGCACTCGGGCTCTTAACCCCAATGTTCGGCGCGCTTATTATGGCTTTTAGTGATGTGGTACTGGCCATCAACAGCGGAAGGCTGGCCGTAAAAAAAGTGGTTTAAATTTATCCTGTTTCGATTGAATTAATTGCTCCGGTTTCAGCATCATTTATGAATGAAAATTTTATAGGAGCTCCTCTTGGCTAAAAATCAGCACCCCGGGCAAACACATAAATTTCAGAAATAAAAAACAGATGAAAACAGGTCGTCCGTAAAACGGGCTTTGTTGCCTGGCCTCCATAAATGCTACCCGTATATAGCCCTTAAAGAGGCCTATATAGATAGTAGACCAATAAATGTCCAATTAAAATAAGCCGTATAGCGGCGGCATATTCTTCATTCAAAAAAAACTATATGCCGGTTGTAAAACACAACCGGAAAAAACATTGGGCTTCTTTGTAAAAGACACAGTTTTTCTCGTATCCTACATATACACCATACAGCTTCAGTACGGGCGCAGAGTGCTTTGTCTTTTAAATGAAAACACATAAGGTACGCACAGCATTTCACGGTCTCCTGCCTGCTATCAGGCCCAGTCTACATCTCCGGGCTTTAAACTGGCAACATAGGCGGCCGCTGTTATTGCACCTGTAGCCAGCATATTCTTCATTTCAGCAGGATCAAACTCCAGTCCGCCGGGCCCACCACCCAAAGGATGGTCCGGTTGTATAATATGCCACTTAATGGAAGATCGATCCAGTAAATTTTTATAGGCAGGGTTCTGGTTGCTGAAATAATTTTTTATTGCTTGCTCCGGAACACCGGCACTTTTCATGCTTTGTCTTGCTTCGTTGATATAATTGATAAAGCTGATGAACTGCTTTGGCCCGTAAAGATCATTGGTGCTGACGTCTGTAATAAAAATATCAACGGTTTGTAAAAGGATCGAAAAAAGATTGGTATACTGAACGTTGTCCGGAACGCTGTTTTTTGCAGACAGCAAAATGGTAAACAGTTCTGTAGCGCCTGCATCCAAAGCAATGCCCATGCCCGCATATTCCCGTACACCGCCATCCACAAACTGATAATCCGGATTGGCGCTGCCGGTTATATTTTTGTTTACCTGTACAGGAGGCATAAATACAGGCTGACTTGCAGAAGCCATTATAGCTCTCCGGAAATGGTCCGCGTTCTGTATTTTCTGCACGGTATAATAGCCTCCCGCAGCCGGGTTGGGATCGGTTGTAAAAACCACCAGTTCCTGCGATTGCAGGCAGGTGGAGGTGAGATAGATCTTTTTCCCCGCGTTAATGAGCGAAGCATAAAAATCGTCTGTATAGATCTCTTTAACCCTTGCTCCAAGACCGTTTGCCGTAAAGAGAGAAGATTGGTTCAATCTTGCTCCTATATTGTATTTCTCTATAAGATCATCAGTGGTAAAGCTGGTGTACAGGTGTTCCAGGGTATTCAGTTGCTGCATGGCGGCAAGAGGAGCAATCAGCGACCCGGTACTCGTTCCTACCACCGTATCAAAATTCAGCTGGTAAGTAGTTACAAGGTCTTTAATAACACCTACGGCAAAAGCGCCTTTAGAGCCGCCTCCGCTTATAATCAGGGCTTTGTTCATACGATCTGTATTGGTCTTAAAATTCGTTTACAATCTTTTTCCTTTTATTGAACTGGTAGCCGATAAAGGACTGGAACCACCAGTTGTTCAAACGGTAATCCCGTTGCGCGGTAATACCCAGCTGCACTTTCTGCAGCAGTTCAACACCAATGCCTCCACCGGCCATTTGCTGATGACTGGTACCCCAGTTAGCTGCTGCTATTAAATGAATATTGGCAAGGCTGCCGTAGTTTTTTGTTTCTATGGTTGCCAACCTTAAAGCCGCCATTGGCCCGAACAGCCCTGAAGCTTTTTTGTCATTATAAGCCAGGGCGGCGTTAGCGCCCAGCCGCAGCGTATTGGCAATAACCGTTACCTGGGGGTTGATCGTTAGCCCGCCGGTATAGAGATCCGGTGTATACGAACGGAAGCCCGTGGTAAAACCATTATCCAATTTTATTAATAAAAGGGCGCCTTTGGTAAATTCCGTTACCTGTTGCTGCGCATTTGCAGAAAAGGTAATAGTAACCAAAACAGCAGTGAGGGTAAATATTTTAAAAGGCATTGCCAATGTTTTTATAAAAGTAACTCATTGGAAAGGTTCGTGGTATCCCCTTTTTAAGCGATCAGAGTGATTGTTTTACCGTATTTTTCTTTTCCTTACCGGCAAAATAGGTAAAATGGTTGATGAGCACGCGCAGCTCATGGAACTCAAATGCCGGTAACGCAGTTTTTGCCTCGGTTAAAGACGCCCATTCACCGGGCTTAAAATTACTACAGAACGTTTGAAGCTGTTCCGGTGAAAAAAGCTTTTCTACATCAATAATACCGGTTACGGCAACCTTTGCAAAATGCCCGTAAATGGTACTTACAGACAGATTTCGAAGGGCGGCGATCTCTGCTGCGGTTTTTCCCTCCTCCAACAATTCATAGCTGATAATGTGGGATGGCTTTTTAGTAACCTCCACACTGATATCTGTGCTTTCTGTTTCAATAAACAGGTTTTTATCCAGTAAATGAACAGTTTTAAGCGTATTCAGGTATTCTTCCAGTTCGTCAAGTACTGTTTTAGCAATCGTGTTATAAGCCTTTAAACCTTTGACTCCTTTTGTGGTGCTGTAGTGATCTCTGAAAGGGATAAAAATAGTTTCATATACCTGTTTAAAAAAATAATTGACGGCCCCGCTGCTTTTATCTTCAATAATACTCCAGCTACCAGGCGTGGTGTTTTGTAATTGCCGCTTAAGGAACTGCTCAAAATTGTTAAAGGTTCTTTCAAGTGCGCGGGACGTAGTTTTCAGCAGCGCGCTTATTGCAATGAAATCCTCCTGGTTTATAAAATGACTGTCAGTTCCTGCGTGGATCCATTCTTCGATTGCAGTGCTGAAACGGGCAGTGCTCAATACCTGCAATAATTTGCTGATGGCAAAGTCATTTTTTTCAGCTGCATAAATGTCTTCGATCTTTTCAGAAGCATTAGTAGCTTTATGAAAATCAGCAATGCGCTCGTCTTTAAAAATGTTGGATGCGCGAATCGGCGATTTTAATACAATGCCCTTTAATGTCCGGCACCGGCTCAAAGCTACATATACCTGCCCGCTGGTAAAGGATTGCCCCGCGTCAATAATAACGTTGTCAAAAGTCAGGCCCTGGCTTTTATGGATGGTCACCGCCCAGGCCAGCCGGAAAGGAAATTGTTCATAGCTTCCCACAATTTCTTCCTCTATCTCTTTTTTATCATCCAGGTAATACCGTTTATGCTCCCATACTTCCCGTTCCACTACAATTTCAGTAGCGGAGTCATCCGGCAGAACCGTAATGGCATCCGGCTTTATTTTCAGCACTTTTGCCAGCCGGCCATTGTAATATTTTTTTTCCTCGGATGTATCGTTTCTTATGAACATGACCTGTGCATCCGGCTTTAAGAGCAGCTCCGGGTCATTGGGATAAAGGTGCTCTTTAAAATCTCCGTTGATAACGGCTTTGCAGGACGTTCCTTTGCCCGGCAGGGCCTTTAATTCTTTTGCATTGATGGCATCTGCCATATAATTGTGCGATACCAGGTACACATAAGCGTTTTCCGGCTCAAAACCTGGCCGGTAGCGCTGGTTCAGGAGCTCAAAATCAATGGCATCTTTTTCACCATTACGAATCGCATTGAGCAGGGAAATGAACTCCGGATCACTCTGCCGGTAGATGGTGCTCAGCTCTACCGTAATAAAGGGGGTAATCTGCAGGGCTTTTGATTCAAAAAAATAGGGAGCCGCATAATACCGGCCCAGGATCGCTTCGGAGCTCTGCTTTACTACAGGCGGCAGCTGGTACAGGTCACCGATCAGCAATAACTGTACACCTCCAAATGCCTGTGTGGAACGCCGGGCAGACTTCAATGCCCAATCGATCATGTCCAGCACATCGGCCCTTAGCATGGATACCTCATCAATGATCAGCAGCTCAAGCGCCCGCAGCAGCTTTAGTTTTTCCTTCCTGTATTTAAAATGCGGCAACAGTTGCGGAATATTAATGGCTTCATTCCGGTCAACCGGCTCCGTTGTTGGAGCAAAAGTGATCAGCGGCAATCCAAACAGGGAGTGGAGCGTTACTCCACCGGCATTGATAGCGGCAATGCCAGTAGGCGCTGCCACCATATGCTTTTTGGTGGTTTTCTTTGTAAACTCGTTCAGAAAAGTTGTTTTACCTGTGCCGGCTTTACCGGTCAGGAAAACGCTCCGCTGTGTATACTCAATGATATTGAAAATTTTTTCGGTCAATTGTACTTTGTTTTTCGCGGTTATCAGCCTGGCAAATATAAGATTTAATAATTATTTCTGTCCCACCGCGAACTGCAAACGCTGCTGCTCTGCGAAACCTGTAGTCTTTCAGTCCTATATCCTAGCCTTAGGATACAGGAGGCTGAGCAAAAACTAATATCAGCCTGATGTCACAGGAGCCTGTCGAACTGTTGACGAAGGTTAATCCCTTAATTGTCTATATTTCATCAGGCTCAATAGGAAAATCAAGGAGCCTTTGGGGTCAGCCCCAGCGAGGAAGTTTTAAACTTTTAAGAAAAAAAAGGATGCGAAGCCAAAGACTTCGCACAGCAGCAATGAAACAGCTGCCGGCATAATAAATATATTATAAATTAATACTACCTGCCTGATAATTTAATAAATAATCCGGCACAGACTCTTAAAACAAATATTTATTTTTAAGGTATAAACTTTTTCTATGAGTTATAAGAAGATCGATGATAACATCCTCCGGCAAATCGTACTAATATTGCTTATTGGCATTATAGGATTTATGATTTTTTTTAACCTGCGTTATTTTACGCCCGGTGTTTTAGGAGCCATAACCCTATATATCCTTTTCAGGAATACGTATTTCAGACTTACAGAAAAAAGAAGATGGAAGAAATCGCTGGCGAGTATTTTTTTAATGGTGGTTACCCTTATTGTTATTGCCCTTCCTCTCTGGCTGATCATTGAAGTAATGATCCCGCAGATCAGCAGCCTGCTTGCCAATAAACAGATCATTATTGAAAAATACAATGCAGTAAAAGCTTTTATAGCCAGCAAACCGGTGCTGAACCGCATCAACCTTTCTGAGGAGGCAGTTATGCGCACGCTTGGAAAAATAACGGCTTATTTTCCGGGGATCTTGAACTCCGTAGCGGAAATATTTGTGAATATTTTTACTGCCCTGTTCATTCTTTACTTTATGCAGGTCAATTCCCGTGGAATGGAAAAACGGGTACGCCTGTTTATTCCTTTCAGCGATGAAAATACACATACCCTTTGGGAAGAAACAAAAATGATGGTACGCTCCAACGCCCTTGGTATACCCATTCTGGCATTGTGCCAGGGCCTTGTGGCGGTGCTGGGATACTGGATCTTTGGTGTTGATAATTTTGTGATGTGGGGGCTGATAACAGGAGCGGCTTCCATGGTGCCTGCAGTTGGAACTATGATCGTCTGGATACCTATATGTATTGTGCAGTTTGCCACGGGGCATATAGCCAACGGTATATGGCTGACGCTTTATTGCCTGGTTGTTGTAGGCGGCATTGATAATGTGCTGCGGTTCACCATCCTGAAAAAGATCGGGGATATTCACCCGTTGATCACTGTTTTTGGTGTAATACTGGGGCTGAAACTGTTTGGCATAATGGGGCTGATCTTTGGCCCGTTATTTATGAGCTATTTTATACTGCTGATACAGGTGTACCGTATTGAGTTTGGCAGGAGGAGTGAGGCCCGTGCCGCGCGTACAGAAATGGAGGAGCACCAGGCGGAAGCAAAGGAAAAAGGATTACCCTAGCTGATGCAATAATTTTTTTACGAGCCTTGCGTTGGTAACAACGGCCATCAGAATTAACAATACTGCTAACAGGAGCACCATCCAGCTTACTGCGGTTGACAATTCCGGCCGGTTGAACAGTACAAATTTGTGAAAAGCCCATTGCATCAGTTGGGTAAACAAGAGTGCTGTCAATACAATAAATATATACACAGGCACGAATTGGTTTGATACATTTTTACCCAGCCATTTGGGGGAATATCCCAGTGTTAATAACAGCTCCAGGCTTTCCCTGCTGCGCGCAATAACCAGCTGCAGGTAAAAGGAAAACAGCATCAACGCTAATACAACTACCAGCAATCCGAAAATGCCCAGTCCGCTAAAGATGCCCTGCAGTACCATTTTATTTCTGCCAAGCAGTGTTTTGTCTTTGTTGACGACGTAATTTTTTGAATCGAGGTAGCGGATCAGCTGCGGGTCATTCACATCCTTTAATTTCAGAAATAAACGGCTGGCCTCCTGCCGGTTCCTGTTGCTGAACGTCCGGTTGGCCCATTCCAGGAAATTTTTAGGAACCAATACAGAATTTACGCGATCACTGAAAGCAACGATCCTCCCCGTAAAATTTACTGAATTATCCCTGCCAAAACAGGTGATCACAACAGGCATGCCCATTGCAGATTCTTTGGAAAGCTGTGGCAGGCCCTGCCCCGGGGCAAAAATATTATAGATTTCAAAAAAATCGGAGGAAAGAATGATGGGAATATTCTGCTCTCCTTCCTGCCATTGAAAGCTGGAGGGAAGCGTATCAATAAATTCATTATCCAGCGCTTCCAAAAACATATCCGTGCTGAAGGGAACAATATTTCCTGCGCTCAGTTGAACACGGAAATCATTGGCCAGCAGTGGAGAAACCCCTGCAATAAAAGGTTGCTTTTTTATGTCTTCAATATCCTGCGGCTGAAAAAGATTTTTCTCCGGTTGCCCCATTGTTTCATTGGTGATGTTTTTGGTAATGGAAACAAAATCGAACCCGTCTTTGCGGATGCTTCCTTCTTTGAGCAAATGCTGGATATTGATGAACATCTGCACGGAGCACAGCAATAACAAAACACCAATTCCCAGCCCGATATACGAGAACCAGCGGGAATAGGCGCTGGTACCGGTTTGTAATAAAGGCTTTATGGGCTTAAATGCTACTGCCACAATAAAAGATTATAGGTGATATAACTGTGTTGCCGGAAAATACGCGGCCCTTTCCAGTTCTGCAAAAATAACGGCCGCGTTCCTTTTGAAGGCTTCTTCCAAAATCAGCCCGATGGCTTTTCTGGAATTACTGTCGTCCAGATGGCTTACCGGTTCATCCATCAGTAATATATCAAAAGGCTGTAACAGCGCTCTTATAATAACAGAACGCTGCTGCTCTCCATACGAACAGTTTTTTGCAAGCGCGTTCAGCCGGTGGTCAATGCCCAGTGCCCGGGCCATTTCAATGATCCGCTCCTGCGGATGATACGGGTTTAACTGCCGCTTGATTTCAAGGTTTTCCAGCAGGGTCTGCTCCTCAAAAAGCCGCATGTCCTGTAATATGATGCTTACATGATCTTTACGCAATGCGGCTATATCCTCTTTGCTGCAATTTTTCAGGTTCTTTCCGTCATACAAAATGGTGCCGGTATAGCTTTCCCTCATTTTGTATAAAAAATGAGTTAAAGATGTTTTGCCCGTACCGGATGGCGCCACAATATTTACCAGGTCGCCATTGGAAAAAGAAAGCTCTTTTCCCCATATTTCTGATGTGGTTTTACGCTCCTGTTCAAAATAGTCCGGCAGCAGATCTTTTACTTCCAGCTTCATGAACTCCTTTAATTAGTTTGACGGAACAACTGTTGGCGGTGCGGGAGGGGTAACTGTTGTATCTTCCATCATTGGAAAGTCTTCCGTGTATGATTTTTTTGGTGTTGCCTGGTACACCTGGTCAATATACCTATTCAATTGCTTCAATGCATTGGTATTGGCATCTGAGAGGTTGATTGCTACTTTGCTGCTTGCTTCGCCATCTTTCAGGTCTGAATACAGGGTAACATTTTTCCAGAAGGCGGCAGATAGTTCCAGGCCTTTTTTATAGGAAGTATCTTTGCTGTTGGCAATAACAGTCCGGAAGATCTTCTGAAGGTTGATGTAGCCGCCAAAAGTATGCCCGTTAAACGATTGTGCATAGGCCGGCTTTTTATTACCCGCCAAAAAGGCGTCAATACCGGGTTGGGTATTGCTTACAACAAACCATTTATTATCCAGCTTTTGTTTTACCTCACTGTTGCTGCTATCCGTTTTGGGCAGCTGGCTTTTTACTTCTTTATTGAATACATCAATCAGTTTTTGAAAACCGGCCTGATCACCAACCGCTGTTCCAAAAACAAAATCAAATTTTGTTTTGTCTTTATCGTATGAGATATTTTCGCCGCTATCCAATGTAATAGCAGCCGGTGTGCTTGAAACGGTAATATCAGATAAAGCAAAGGCATATTCTCCTTTTACCGCCTTTGAAATATCAGAAGGATTGATGCCTAATTTGGCAAGACCTGCATTTGCAAAACCATCTACTCCCAGCAATTTTATGAAATCCAGTAAGCCCTGTGTTGGAAAGTTCAGGGCAAACGCGCCCAGCACGTCTCCGTCCGGTAAATGGCTGATGGTTTCATTACTGATGGTTTTGCCCGAATATTTTTTTATAAAATCGGTCATTTCCTTACCATAATAGTTTCTGCCCTCCATGGTTATTTTACCATTATCAAAATTGACCTTACCGGCACCAATATTTCCATCCAGTATGGTGCTGAATTTCATCATTGATAAAACACCGGACAGCATACCTCCGTATAAAGTGCCGCTGTTTACCCAGTAATGCATATCTGCCTTATCGCTGATGAGTGATTCAAAACGCTTATCGCTGTCTAACAGCTGATCGCCTTTGAGCCGGAAGGTATTTCTTGCAAATGTTTTTAAACTGTCAAGGCTGTATTTTTCTGTACGTCCAAAGGCATTCCCATATCTGCCGGGAACTTTGCCCTGTAAGTCGGAGGCATCTGCAATGAAAACAAAAAGCCTGTCGTTGAAATAAATAACTGATTTTTCGTCATCGCCGATCTCAGCAAAATTCAGGTCGCCATCCCTGGCAACCTTTATATGATCCTTTGTTTCCCCGATCATCCTGGAGAACTTTGCTGCATCTTTCAGACTCCCTTCAATAGCTACATAACCATTGCTGGCTGTACGTTTTAAAAAAAGCACCAGGCTTCCCTTAGGATCAATACCGGATATTTCCGGATCATTTAATAACTGTTTGGCCAGGGAATCCTTTGATTTGTTAAAGGCTTCGGTAAACCAGGAGGTTTGCCGGATCTCTGCCCAGGATAGCTTGGAGGAGAGCGTGGCCAGATCTACATGGATGGCTAAGCCTGCATCATTGGGGATCAGTAACCCTGTTTTGCCGCCTTTGTTACATGCTGCGATAAAAACTGTAAGGAAAATACCCAGGATGAACAGGCTTTTGTTTTTCACGTTTGTCATAGTATATTGGTTTTTAGTATTTGTTGATTATGTGCTGCTGTCTTAAAATGTATAATTCTCCAAATCAGCAAAGGTGACCTGTGTTTGCTCCCCGGTTTGTAATTTTTTAATCACTATGGTTCCTGTCTCCAGTTCCCGGGTGCCCAAAATAGCTATATAGGGAATTCCTTTTTTATCAGCATATTTAAATTGTTTGTCAAATTTTGCGGCTTCATGATATAATTCTGCTGCAATGCCTCTGTGCCTCAGGCGCTGCATCAGTTCAAAAGCTTTCATTGCTTCATTGACCCCCAAGTTAAAGAACAACAGCTTTGTGCCTGCATAAACATCGGCAGGAAACCCGTTTATCTCGGTAAGCACATCATAAATACGGTCAACCCCAAAAGAAATGCCCACGCCCGGAACCCCCGGCACACCAAACAGACCGGTAAGATCATCGTACCGGCCACCGCCGCCAATACTGCCCATTTGTACATTGAGGGCTTTTACTTCAAAAATAGTTCCGGTATAATAGTTCAGCCCGCGGGCAAGAGTAGGGTCTATCACTAATGTGGCGGCCTGTATATTAGCCACTGTCTGCCGGGTGATATATTCCAGCTCATTGAGCCCTTCAAGCCCGGTTACATTGCCGGCAAGGATTGTTTTTAAAGCGGCAAGCTTTTCATCATTGGTGCCGGTAATTTCCAGGAACTGTCGGATGAGACTCACCTGCTCTTCCGTTAACCCGCGTTCTTTTAATGCTTCCTCTACTTTTTCCAGGCCAACCTTGTCCAGCTTGTCTATTGCAATAGCAATATCGGTCATTTTACCGGCGCCACCGCACCGGGCGGCTAACGCAGCCAGTATCTTGCGGTTATTGATCCTGATTTCAACCGGCAGGTTTAAGTTTTTAAAAACGGTGGCGTAAATAGCCACCAGCTCCAGCTCATTCAACAGCGATCTGCTTCCAACCACATCTGCATCGCACTGGTAAAACTCCCGGTAACGGCCCTTTTGCGGGCGATCGGCACGCCACACAGGCTGCAGCTGGTATCTTTTAAACGGCAGGGTCAGCTGGTTATAGTGCATGGCTATATATCTTGCAAAAGGAATGGTCAAATCATAGCGCAGGGCGCGTTCCGTAATATCTTTACTGGATTTTCCTTCTAATAATTTTGCAAACCCTTCTTTTGTTTTATCGATCTTTTTGGGCTCATCAAGCCCGTTGTTCAGTATTTTAAAAATAAGCTTATCGCCTTCTTCACCATATTTGCCCATTAATGTTTCCAGGTTTTCCATGGCCGGGGTCTCCAGTGGCTGAAAGCCGTATAATTCAAAAACATTTTTAATGGTATTAAAAATATAATTGCGCCTGTGTACGGTTGCGGTATCAAAATCTCTGGTTCCTTGTGGTAGGGATGGTTTTGTCATTTGTAGTAATAAAAGTTGTTTATGCGTTTTTTTCGTTCACAATACTGTATTTCTTTATAATCGCGTCTGTTGCTTCGTCAAGCATTTCAAAAACGGCATGGTAATCCGGCTCTGTACCGTACCAGGGATCCGGAATATCCTCGTTTTTACCGGGATGTACCTCATTCATGATCAGGTCTGTTTTTGAGGGATTAAATTTTTTCCCCGCACGATATTGAATATCGCTGATCACATCGCCGGCCATGGCATAGATCTTATCAAACCGTTCAAAATCTTCCGGAACAAAATCCCTTGCCCGCTGCCGGCTGATATCAATGCCATGCAGGCGGGCAACTTTTTGTGAAAGCCGGTGCGGCGTTTCGCCTGTATGATAACCATTAGTGCCCGCGCTGTCTACCTGCCAGTCCAAGCCTAGTTCAGCTGCTTTTTTCTGTAAAATTCCTTCTGCCAGCGGGCTTCTGCAAATATTGCCCAGGCATACCATTAAAATCTTCATGCGCGCAAAGATAGAAATCGTTTCCGGTTTCCTGTATCCTGTTACCGGTTCCGGATCTTTTAACGGCTGAAACCTTCAACCTGCTGTATCTTTGCACCATGAACGGAAAGCAGCAAAATATACGCCACCTCAGTCTGACCCAGCTGGAAGCTTATTTTTTATCCATTGGTGAAAAAAAATTCCGGGCTAAACAGGTATATGACTGGTTGTGGATAAAACCTGTGCAAAGTTTTGATGCTATGAGCAACATCAGCAAGGAGTTACGCCAGGTGCTGAGCAGGGATTTCAGCTTCCCCGCTTTATCAGTGGATACCACCCGGCACTCTGAGGACGGCACCATAAAATCCCGTTTTAAAACCATTGAAGGACATCTGACAGAAGGCGTATTGATCCCTACTGATGAACGGAAAACGGCCTGTGTAAGCTCACAGATCGGCTGCAGCCTGAGCTGTAAATTTTGCGCTACCGGTTACCTGGAGCGCAAACGCAACCTGAATTTTGATGAAATTTATGATGAAGTGGCCCTGATCAACCAGCAATCTCTTGAGGTTTATGATAAAAAGCTAACCAATATTGTATTTATGGGCATGGGAGAGCCTTTGCTGAATTATAAGAATGTACTGGCAGCAATTGACCGGATCACCTCCCCGGAGGGCCTGGGTATGAGCCCCCGGCGCATAACCGTTTCCACTGCGGGCGTGGCCAAACAGATCAAACACCTGGGCGATGATAAGGTGAAATTCAAGCTGGCACTGTCCCTGCATGCCGCCAATGATAAAAAACGCCATGAGATCATGCCCATCAATGATACTAATAATATCCAGTCGCTGGTAGATGCGTTGAATTATTTTTATAAGCAGACAAAAAATGAGATCACTTTTGAATATATTCTCTTTAACAATTTCAATGACGCACTGGAAGATGCTGATGAGCTGATCCGGATCTATCGGCAGGTTCCGGCAGACCTGGTCAATTTAATCGAATATAATCCCATTGAATTTGCAAAATTCACAAAACCTTCAGAAGAAAAAGTAGATGCGTTCATGACCTACCTGGAAAAGCACAGGGTAAATGTACGTCTGAGGCGAAGCCGTGGCAAGGATATTGATGCCGCCTGCGGGCAGCTGGCCAACAAGGGAAAATAGTTTCCCACAGAAATAACCAGTACCTGCTTTTCAGGATTTTAGCAGATCATTTTTGATGTTTCCTGTTGCGTTTTCAAAAGAGAGAACGTTTTTAGCATAAAATCAAAACATATGAAATATCTTGCCTTATTTGCTGTTGCCACCATTTTGGCGGCTACGTCCTGTAAAAAACCCGCAACCCTGCCTAATTCAGATATTGATCGTTTGCAAGGCACATGGGAACTAAGGTCGCGAATGACCGATATGCCCCCCGTCAATTATCAGAACGGAAATGGAACAAAGCTGGTATTTAAGGGCAATTCCTTTAGCCGGTTTGAGAAGAAACAGCAAACAGCATCCGGCACATTTGCTGTTGTATGGGATAATGATGCCCAGTCTGTAGTTGGGCAGGTGGTTCCTGAAAACAGGTTCGGGACAAGGATTGAATTTAATGGTAAAACCGATCCCAAAGTATTTTACCAGGTTTCCAACGATACCCTTTATACTTTACAAGGCTTTTTTCCCACAGATTCCGGTATCAGCGAAGTTTATGTTCGCATTCAATAATGCCTCCACAGCACCGGTACTTTTGCTGAACAGGCTCACTTAGCAGCGTGCAGGTATTGCAGTTCCATTGCCATAAACTGTTCATACAGCTGGCGGGTGACCTTGCCCGGTTTGCCGTTGCCTACCGGATTACCGTCAATTGCAATAACCGGTAAAAGGCGTTTGGTGGTACTGGTCATAAAAACTTCTGCCGCGTTTTTCAGCTCATTTACGGAAATGTCCCTCTTCTCAACAGGCAGCATTTCATGGGCCAGCTGTAATACCTTTTTGCGGGTAATACCGTGAAGAATGTGCTGAGCGGGCGTTGCCAGCTTTCCGTCCCTGGTTACGATAAAGATATTGGCCCTCGGAAATTCGGAAATAATATTGTTGCGGAAATAGACTACATCATCCGCTTCTTTTTCCTTTAGCTGCTGCTGCAGCCAGATGCCCATCAGGTAGTTGATCGATTTTACCTCGGGGAAATCACGCATATATTCATGTGTGACAATTTTCATTCCCTGCTCAAATTTTTCTTTGCCGGGTAATGCAACGGGGTGTTGCTGAATAATCAGGTTTCCCCGTACGGGTGTATAACTGTCTGGCGAATAGCCGCCGGTGGCGAGCATGCGGATACCGCTGTCTCCTGCTATCTGGTTCTTTTCAATCAGTGAGTCAATGGCATTCTTTATCTGCTCCCGCGTCTGTGGGATTGTAATGAACAACCGGCTTGCTGAATTAAAAAAGCGGTCAAGATAGTCATCCGGGAATAACGGCTGGCTATCAGATGTTCTGAAATAGTCAAATACGGCATACCCTCTTTGCAGGGCAAGATCGCCGGTTTTAAGAACGGCTTTTTCTTCCTCGTAATAAGCATCATTTACAAATGTCCATCTCATGGCTGGTACCGGTTGTATTTTTTTAAGATCGAAATTACTTTATCTTTTGGCAGCGCTTCCGCTTTATTACCATTGCGGCCCGTCAGAGTCTGAGCGGCAAAAAGAGAATGAAGGATCGCTTCTTCAGTAGCTTCAATAGCCGCCATAAATAAAGGAGACATGTCGTCATTAAACACCACTGCTGTTTTATGAAGCTGTTCTTTTGCTGCATGGGGAATGCGCACAGCAGCGTTTGCGGAAAAGGCAATGATATAATCGCCACTGCCATTGCTGGCAATACCCCCGGTCTTTGCCAGGCCCATAAAAGCCCTTTTTGCCAGGCGCTCCAGATTACGCGCATCTAAAGGGGCATCGGTAGCTACTATGACCATACAACTGCCATCTACAGGGTTGTTCAACTGGTTGCTTAAAAAATAGTTGCCCAGTTCAACCCCTACCGGAACACCGGCTATTTCCAGTATACCGCCAAAATTGGTTTGTACAAGAACGCCCACCGTATAACCTCCGGATGTTTTGGGAAGCACTCTTGAAGCCGTGCCAATCCCCCCCTTAAAGCCAAAACAAACAGTGCCGGTGCCGGCGCCAACGTTTCCCTGTTCCACAGGGCCTGTTTTTGCATTGGAAATGGCTTCTGAAATATCTTTTTCGGTTACGTACCGCCCACGGATGTCATTCAGGTATCCATCGTTTGTTTCTCCAACAATGGTGTTCACGCTCTGGACATTTTCATTTCCTTTTTGAGACAGGGTATATGAAATGCCTGCATTGATGCCTGAGGCAACATTCAGCGTATTGGTCAGTATAATAGGGGTTTCTATATTTCCCAGTTCCCGCACCTGGGTGCTGCCGGCCAGCTTGCCAAAGCCATTGCCCACGAAAATGGCAGCAGGCACTTTTTCCTGGAAAATATTCCCGCTATGCGGTAAAATAACGGTTGCGCCGGTTCTTATATCCGTTCCCCGGATCAGGGTCTTTTGTCCAACCAAAACACCCGCTACATCCGTAATGGCATTGTTCTTTCCCCTGGGCAGCACGCCAATCTTAACAGGAATATGGACAGTTGTGGTCTGCGCCCTTGTTTCCGTAATAAGGGAAAAAGCGCTTATAAAATAAGCAACAGGAAGTATTGCAACAGGCAAAATTTTCATGGAGGTTAAAAATAGAAAATAATTTCGTGAGTCTGTAGTTTTTGCATGCAGCAACAGGCTGACCAACTCCCTGTTTATTTTATGATTAATCGCTGCCCGCTTTGAACAGCAATTATTGTAATGTTATTTGCAGTCTGCAGGGGTTTTATTTTCCGGCCTTTGGCGGTATAAATATACCTGCCTGGCGGCAGCACCAGTTTACAGATTCCGGTTAATTTTGGCAGGATGGAAGCCGTTTTAAACCGGTTATGCTCCCATTCCATATCCACAATAAAATGACCCCGTGCTACCAGGCCGGAGATCTTTCCTGTGGCCCAGTCCGGGCTTTTCGGCAATGCCGGTAAAAAACGGAGGGCTTCATCCTTACCCTGGCTTTGCAGCAACATTTCAGCAATGCCGGCGGTGGCTCCAAAGTTACCATCGATCTGGAAAGGCGGATGCGCATCAAATAAATTGGAATAAGTGCCGCCACTATGATAATTGGCGGCATCACCCTGTTGTATCGGATGCAGCAACTCTTTCAACATTTTAAAGGCATGATCCCCATCACCTGTTCTTGCCCAGAAGTTGATCTTCCAGGCTTTGGACCACCCGGTGCCTGCATCACCGCGCAGCAGCAGGGTTTGCCGGGCAGCAGCCAGCAATTCCGGAGTATCCCAGGGAGTAATTTCATCATAAGGATGCAAACCATATAACGGGGATACGTGCCGGTGGTGCGGGTCTGTGGAAGGCCAGTCTTCCAGCCATTCCTGTATTCCCCCGTTGGCAGGGCTTACCTGGTTAGGAGCTAACCGGCTCCTGATTGCTGTAAGCTGCGCTGCGCATTCTTTATCAATACCCAGTATCTCTGCTGCAGCAATTACAGCACCAAACAGATCCCGGCAGATCTGCTGATCCATTGTGGGGCCCATACAGGTGTTGCCTTTAAAACCATCAGGCATAATATAGGTGTTCTCCGGCGAGTTGGACGGAGCAGTAACCAGCCAGCCGTGCTGTTTCTCTTTTATTAAAACCGATTCTAAAAAAGCAGCAGCTCCTTTTAAAACAGGATAATAGGTTTTTAAAAAATCCCTGTCTTTTGTAAAACGGTAATGTTCCCATATATGGGTTGCCATCCATGCCCCGCCTGTTAAGGTGGAGCCCCATTCGGCTCCTTCCCCCGGTGAAGTAAAGAACCAGGGATTGGCAACTACATGTGCTACCCAGCCCTTTGCGTTGTAATATTTTTGCGCTGTCTTTTCTCCGTTTGCCACAAGGTTCCGGGTAAACTGAAAGAGCGGCTGTGCCAGGTCTGACAAATTGGTTGTTTCTGCCAGCCAGTAGTTCATTTGTATATTTATATTCATGTGATAATCACCGTTCCAGGGAGTCTGGTATTCTACCGCCCAAAGACCCTGCAGGTTGGCAGGTAATAAGCCAGGCCTTGATGAAGAGATAAAAAGATAACGCCCGAAATTAAAGTACAACACCGGCAATTGGGGATCCGGCTGGCCGGATGCATATCTTATCAGCCGCTCCTCTGTAGAAAGATCCCGTATGGCTGATGGGGACCCTCCGGGCATGGTAAAACGGCAGCGGTCAAAATAAGCGCTGAATTTTTTTTGAGAGGCCTGCAATGCCATCGCATACCGGCCGCTGGTAACGGCTTGCAGGTCTTCCCGTACCCGTGCTGCAACCACAGTATTGCTGAGCCCGCCGTGAGCATAATTATAATTGGTGCGGATGGCAACAGCAATGATACATTCAGTGGCATGCTGTACTACCAGCTGCTGCCCATCGGCCCGGATGCTGCCGCCTGTTGTAAAGGCCTTTAGCAGCGTGGCAAACTGCATTCCTTTGTTGTTTCCATCCGGCAGTTGACCGCGCATCATTATTTCATTACCGTTTGCTGAATTAGCAGTCACATTTTCCTGCCGGTTCAACGTCAGGGCAATATGCAGGCCTCCGGTTTTGCTGCTTTTTAATTTTACCCAGATGATATCATTCAGGAAATCAGTAAAGACTTCTTCAGAAAAAGAAATAGTATGCTTTTGAAAACGGGTGCTTGCCAGCGCCTTTTCAAGGTCCAGGGTTCTCTGATACCTGGTAGTGATTGCCGGCGGATCCAGCCACTCTATAGTAAGATCACCCGCTGTCTGATAGCACCCAAATGGAACATGAGCGCCCTGCCCGTGCCCGGAGCCCTCCCCTTTGGCAATAAAATGCTTCATTAAAAGAGCCTGGGCCTCTTTGTTTTTTCCGCTCAGCAACAACTGCTGGATCGGCTTCAGATAATGGGAAGCGCTGTCCAGGTCTGCATCCTGGGGACCTCCGGACCATAATGAAATTTCATTTAAAGCGATCCGCTCCTTTTGAGCATCGCCAAACACCAGGGCACCCAAACGGCCATTGCCCAGCGGAACTGATTCGGTAAAATCCCTGGCGGGCTTTTTAAAACGGATCAGGACATCGTTCTGTGCAGCTGTCTTTTTAAAAAACAGGCTTAACAATAATGTACATATGACCGCAAAAAAAAGCTGTTGTTCCCTCATAATCCGCAATATAGTCATTGCTCCGCGCAATTACATAAACAGGTGGCAATATCAAGGTGGCCCATAAATTTATTTTTTACTGAAATGGGCTATGAGTAAGGTTCATTCACAATGCCACTAATTCCCGAATAAGCGCCAAATGGCGTTATTCATGTCCATTTTAAAAGAAAAAAGCCTGTTTTATTTATTCGTGTATTTGTGGCGTAATAGTTTGGAGGCAACACTATGATCAGCAGCGGATTTCTGCTGCCATTTGAATCGGTTCTTACACAATTTATTTATCTTTAACACTTATTAAAGCTATTCGATTCGATGAATTTCATATTAAAAGTGCTGATAACGGGCCTCATTGCCTATCTGCTTCCAGCCATTTTGCCAGGAGTTAAAATAGTAGATATGAAAACCGCCGCATTGTTTGCATTAGTGCTGGCTCTTTTAAATGCTGTCATAAAACCGGTTCTGGTAATTCTTACAATTCCTGTTACCATACTTTCGCTGGGGTTGTTCCTGCTGGTAATAAATGCGTTTATGGTATTGCTGACTGCGAATCTTTTTAAAGGCGTTTATGTGGATGGATTCTGGTGGGCACTGATATTCAGTATCTTGCTTTCAATAGGATCTTCCGTGCTTTATTCTTTAGTAGGCGGGCGCAGCAATTAGGAATATTTTATTTGGATGCAACAAAAGAATGGTGTATATTAGCATTTAGTCAAAACATTAATCAAAAGTCCTGATGTTTCCACATCAGGGCTTTTCTTATTGAAGATTACAGGTTTTGCAAACACCTTTTACCACTACTTCCACCTGGTTAATCGTATATCCTTTCGGAAGCCTTATAGCAGGCGTTACCACATCATCCAGGCAAAACGTATTGCCGCAGTGCGTACATAATAAATGGATATGCTCGTCATGATGATGGCCTTCGCTGCAATCATCCTTGCACAGCGCATATTTAATGCTGTTGTCTGAAGTGGGAATGGTATGTATAATGCCCTTATCAACAAAAGACTGGAGGGTGCGGTAAACAGTTACGCGATCAAAATGCTTGTCCGTATTCTTTTCAATATCTGCATGTGCCAGAGCGCCATTACTGTTTAAAAACAGGGACAGGATCTTTCTTCTGCCCTCCGTTACGCTAAGATTATTCTGTTTTAAGATCTGAACAATAGTATCCATGGCTGACTAATTATTTTTAGGTTCTTTTAATTCATCCGCAATATCTGCTATCAGCTGGTTGATCTCCTTCTGCTTTAAACCATCATATATTTTTACCACGTTTCCCTGCCGGTCAACAAGCGCCCAGAACTGCGTATGCAGGAAGTCATCTTTATCAGAGTTCAGGTTATTGGCCGGATCATCAATCGTATAACTAAGGCGGGCCATCTTATACAGGCTATCCTTCCTGCCGGTTAAGAATACCCATTGCCGGGTATCCACTTTCATAGAATCAGCATAGTGTTTTAATTGAGCTGCAGAATCCCGCTCCGGATCGCAGGTATGGGAAACGATCAGGAAATCCGGCGTGCCCTTATATTTTTCATATACCTGTTTCATATTGTCGTTCATCATCGGGCAAATGCCGGGGCAGGTAGTATAAAAATATTCTGTCACATATACTTTGCCGGCGACATCTTTATTGGAAAAGGGCTGGCCATCCTGGTTCAGGAAGGAGAACCGGCCTACCCTGCTGATCGGTTCCAGCTTTCTTTTATCAAATCCCGGTATAAAATGAACAGCAGAAAGATAGAATGCGATGGATAACCCCACAAAAAATACAATATAGAAGACCGCTTTTTTTGACATTGCTAAAAATTAACTGCAAACGTACATGAAATTTTCAGGAGAAATGTATCTCAACTGTTTAACAAATTCGTCCTAAAATCGTTTATCTGTAGTTGCAATAAAATATTTGCAACACTGTTTCTATTTTTAAATATTTTTGCAGAATGAAGTCGAAAATCAATTGGGACGCTATAGGGATCTCTGCTTCGGTGATTTGTGCTGTTCACTGTGCCGTTTTGCCGCTTTTTATGGCCAGCCTGCCGCTTTTTGGTGTAAACATTATTGAGAACAGGAGTTTTGAAGCCGGAATGATTCTTTTAGCCTTCCTGATCGGGATCTATGCGCTTTCTCACGGTTATAAAAAACATCATCATAAAATGCTACCGATCATCCTGTTTACCCTGGGCATTGGTTTCCTGGTTTTAAAACAGATCTTTTTGCTTTATCATAATCTGCTGCTGATCCCGGCTGTGGTTTTCATTATCGGAGCACATATCCTCAACTACAGGTATTGCCGCCGGCACAATCATGCCCATGCGGACGACTGCAACCATGATCATTTTTAATTGTTTTTAGTCCGGTTGATAAACCTTTGCCCTATAAATAGGGTATATGGCTGTTAAGGGGTACTTTTAGAGCAGGTATTCATTTTGAATGCCGTAAAATCTGTTAAGAATATGAAATATGTATTGGCAATTGCGTTCAACTTATTGATGATCAGCTCCTGTGCCCAGGATAAAGCTGCTGATCAGGTAAGAGAGGTTCTGCAGCAGCAAATCACCGCCTGGAATAAAGGGGATATAGATACATTCATGGAAACTTACTGGAAAAGTGATTCATTGCTCTTCGCAGGGAAGAACGGCATTACATACGGGTGGCAAAAAACGCTGGAGAATTATAAAAAAAGCTATCCAACCAAAAAAGATATGGGCGTATTGGAATTTGATCTTATAAAAGTACAGCCCCTGGGCACCGGTTATTATAACGTGGTGGGAAAATGGCATTTAAAAAGGGAAATGGGCGACCTGAAGGGGCAATACACACTGATCTTCAGGCAAATAGACGGTACCTGGAAGATCATCCAGGATCATACCAGTTGATCACTTTACTTCCTCAAAGTCGATATATTCACCTACCCCCGGCTTTCCGGCCTTGGCAGCCGCAGAGGGGGTTTGTGTTTCGGAAGCACCGGCTGCACTTTGCTGGTCCGGCTGAAACTGTTGTTTCATATGGGAGAACTGTCTTTTTACTTCCCTGGTGGTCCTATACACCGGCAGAACAAATTTTACAACAAAATTGTAAAGAAAATAAAACAGCAGGGCGTATAGTAGTACGGAAATCATTCTTTATGCATTATGATGTATATAATAAACGTCTTATAGATAAAAATGTTGTCACAGAGGATGTTTAATTTTTTTTGAAAAAATTAAGCGGCTCCGCTGTAAAAAAAGGGGTAAAAATTGCACTTTTTGCTATAAATAACTTACCTTTGCGCCAGAAAAGGAGACAGAGGGAACGGAGGCGTTCCCTTCTTCTTTTTTCCGGAATATGAATAAAGAGGAAATAATTGAACAAATACAGGAAAAAGTAGTTGCGCTGCTGACCCAAAATCCGTCTCATTTTTTGGTAGATATCCGAATAAAGCCCACCAATAATTTTAAAATATTTATTGACGGTGATGAAGGGGTTGGAATTGATGATCTTGTAAAATATAACAGGGCTCTTTATAAACAAATGGAAGAAGAAGGGTTTTTTCCTGACGGGGATTTTTCTTTGGAAGTATCTTCTCCCGGTTTGGATGAGCCCTTAAAGTTGTACCGGCAGTATGTAAAAAATATCGGACGGGATGTGGAAGTGATCACTCTTGACGGTAAAAAAGTGGAAGGCAGATTACTTTCGGTTGATGACAAAGGCCTTGTTGTAGAGGAAACAAAGGGAAAGGGAAGAAAAATGGAAAAAACGGAGCATTCTATCCTGTTTGAAACAATAAAAACAACAAAAATTCAAATTAAATTTTAAAAAGCAGCTCAGGGAGCTGGGTTTCATTAAGGCAAATCGTACTTCATTATGGCAAGTATTAATTTAATTGAGGCATTCCAGGACTTTAAAGATGCAGAAAATATAGATCGTCCTACAATGATGAAAGTTGTAGAGGATGTGTTTAAGACCTTATTGCGGAAAAAATATGGCAGTGACGAAAACTTTGATGTGATCGTAAACGCAGAAAAAGGTGACCTAGAAATCGTAAGGCACCGGACGATTGTAGAAGACGGGGAAGTGGAAGATCCGCTGGCGCAGGTTGCCTATTCTGAGGCCATTAAGCTGGAACCCGATTATGAAGTAGGTGAAGATCTGTATGAAGAGATCGACCTGATTGATTTTGGCCGCAGGGCCATCCTGGCCGCCAAACAAACATTGGCCGGCCGTATCAGCGACCTGAAGAAAAATGTGCTGGCAAAAAAATATGAAGACCGCATCGGCGAGATCATCAGCGCAGAAGTTTACCAGGTTTGGAAAAAGGAAATCTTATTGCTGGATGAGGAAGGCAATGAGCTGATCCTTCCCAAAAGCGAACAGATTCCGCAGGACTATTTTAAAAAAGGAGAAAACATCCGCGCAGTGGTAACACGCGTGGATCTGAAAAATAATAATCCGGTAATTATCCTTTCCAGAACTTCGCCGGATTTCCTTGCTAAATTGCTGGAAATTGAAGTGCCGGAGATCTTTGACGGGTTGATCATCATTAAAAAAATTGTAAGAGAGCCGGGCGAACGTGCAAAAGTTGCCGTGGAATCTTATGACGACAGGATTGACCCGGTGGGCGCCTGTGTGGGTATGAAGGGAAGCCGTATACATGGTATTGTGCGCGAGCTGAAGAATGAAAACATTGATGTGATCAACTGGACCACCAATATGCAATTACTGATCCAGCGTGCGCTGACTCCTGCAAAAATCACCAGTATGAGCCTGGACCAGGAGAACAGGCATGCCAGCATCTTCTTAAAACCGGACCAGGTTTCCCTGGCTATTGGTAAAAGAGGGGTAAACATTAAGCTGGCCTCAGATCTAACAGGGTATGAGCTGGATGTATACCGTGATACAGAAGATGAAGATGAAGAATTTGATGTGGATCTTGAAGAATTTGCAGACGAAATTGACGAGTGGGTTATTGATGCATTGAAGAAAATAGGTTGTGACACGGCAAGAAGCGTATTGCGCATGTCCCCGACTGAACTGGAAAAAAGAGCAGACTTAGAGAAGGAAACCGTAGAGGATGTCCGCAAAATTTTGCAGGAAGAATTAGAACGTGAATAAAAGGCATTTCACGGTTTTGCGGGGATTTTGTGAGAGTGATCAATTAAATGATTCCGTTATTACGGAATGGGAAAAATATTTATGGCAGAAAAAAAACTTCCAAGATTATTACAGGCGGCTAAGGAATTTAACATTGGCCAGGATACCCTTATTGACTTTCTGGTAGGCAAGGGATTTGAAAAAGACGAACTCAAACCTTCCACAAAGTTATCTGAGGCTATGTATACTGCGCTGCAACAGGGATTCCAAAGCGATAAAGCCGCGAAAAACATCAGTGACCAGGTAGAACTGCCTAAAGGGCTTGGCGGAGACGGCAGAAGGCGTCGTGATGAAGAAGAACCGGTCAAAAAAGAAGAACCGGTTGCTCCTGTGGCAGAACCGGTAAAACCCGAAGAGCCGGTTGCAAAAAAAGAAGAAGAGCCTCAGGTAGAAGCAGCCCGGCCGGAGCCGGCTCCTGAACCGGTAGCTGAAAAAACACAAACACCCGACGAAGAGGTAGTGGCAAAAGTACAGGTGCCGGACATTGAAGGCCCCAAGATCATCAGTAAGATCGATCTTTCAGCTATTGACTCATCTACCCGTCCCAAGCGGTCCGCTAAAAAAGAACAGCCTTCCGTTGAGGAGAAACAACCGGAAAAAGTGGAAGAGCCGGTTGCAAAAAAAGAAGAAGAGCCGGAACCAGTAAAAGCACCGGTAAAAGAAGAAGCGGCACCACCGGCCGTGGAAGAAACAAAACAGGAAGAAGTTCAGATCACCAATATACAGGCTGAAAAAATTGAAGGCCCCAAAATCCTGGGAAAAATTAACCTGCCGGTAGATAATGATACCCGCCCCAAACGGGATGAAAAAAGGAAGCGTAAACGGATTCCTATTGAAAAGAAGGAAGTAAAGGCCGATACGGATCGTAATAAAGGAAATCATGCCGGCCAGAGACAGGAGGGCCGGAGCGGTGGTCACGGCCAGCATGGTGGCAGCCATCACGGAAAGGGCAACTTCAGGGACCGGCACCGGCCGCACAGGGAAGAAAAACAGATCGACGAAAAAGAAATACAGGAAAAGATACGGGAAACCCAGGCCAAGCTGAGCGGTGGCGGCGGTAATAAGCAAAAAAGCATGCGTGCAAAGGCCCGCCGTGATAAACGGCACGAGGCGGCAGAAGCCATTGAGGATGAAAGCGCCGACAAAACATTACGCGTAACAGAGTTCATCAGTGTAAGCGAACTGGCCAACCTGATGGATGTAAGTTTTGCAGATGTGATCAGCAAGTGTATGAGCCTGGGTATAATGGTTTCCATTAACCAGCGCCTGGATGCAGAGGTAATAGAACTGGTGGCAAGTGAGTTTGGATATGATGTTTCTTTTATTGATATGGAACAGCAGATGGAAATGGAAGAAGACGAAGAGGAAGAAGATGATGAGGCAGCACTGATTCCGAGAAGCCCGATCGTTACGATCATGGGCCACGTAGACCATGGTAAAACCTCTTTGCTGGACTATATAAGAAATGCAAATGTTGTGGCGGGCGAAGCAGGCGGTATCACCCAGCATATCGGGGCATACCGTGTGCAGGTAGGCAATGATAAGGAAATTACGTTCCTGGATACTCCCGGGCACGAAGCGTTTACCGCAATGCGCGCCAGAGGTGCCAAGGTTACCGATATTGCAGTGATTGTGATAGCTGCTGATGATGCGGTAATGCCTCAGACAAGAGAAGCCATCAGCCACGCACAGGCGGCCGGCGTACCCATGATCTTTGCCATTAATAAAATTGATAAAGACGGTGCCAATCCCCAGAAAATATATGAACAGCTGTCGCAGATGAACATCCTGGTAGAAGAATGGGGGGGCAAATACCAAAGCCAGGAGCTAAGCGCCAAACAGGGACTGAATGTGGATAAGCTGCTGGAAAAAATATTGCTGGAAGCCGAATTACTGGATCTGAAGGCGAACCCCGACAGGGAAGCAACAGGTACCATTATTGAAGCTACCCTGGATAAAGGCCGTGGTTATGTAGCCACGCTGCTGGTAGAAAACGGTACCTTAAAAGCCGGCGACATTATAGTTAGCGGACAATATTATGGCAGGGTAAAAGCCATGTTCAATGAGCGCAACAAACGGCAGGACACCGCAGGGCCTTCTGCTCCTGCTGTAGTGCTGGGTCTGAATGGCGCTCCGCAGGCCGGCGAGAAGTTTAAAGTGTACGAAGAAGAGTCTGAAGCCAAAAGTATTGCCAATCGCCGTTCGCAGATCCTCCGTGAACAGGGCATGCGTACCAAGAAACACATCACGCTTGATGAAATCGGCCGCCGCCTGGCACTGGGCAGCTTTAAAGAGCTGAACGTGATCATTAAAGGCGACGTGGATGGTTCCGTAGAAGCGCTGAGCGACTCATTACAGAAGCTTTCTACTGAAGAGATCCTGGTGAACGTGATTCACAAAGGAGTAGGTCAGATCAATGAAAGTGATATTGTACTGGCAGAAGCCTCCGATGCCATTGTTATTGCCTTTAACGTACGCCCGTCCCAGCAGGCATTGCAACTGGCCAATAATGCAGGTATTGAAATAAAAATGTACTCCATCATCTACAATGCCATTGAAGAAGTGAAGAGTGCAATGGAAGGTATGCTGGAGCCGACAGTAAAAGAAAAGATCGTCGGTAACGTAGAGATCAGGGAGGTATTTAAATTTGACAAAGCCGTTGTGGCAGGATGTTATGTGCTGGATGGCCGTATCAAACGCGATAATAAAATACGCCTCATCCGCGATGGCATCGTCATTTACCCGACCGGTGAAAATGCAGTTGCGGAACTGGGCTCGCTGAAGCGCTTTAAAGATGATGTAAAAGAAGTGCTGGCCGGAATGGAATGTGGTTTGACCGTTAAGAACTACAACGACATAAAAACCGGTGATGTAGTAGAAGCATACGAACTGGAAGAAGTGAAGAGAACGCTGTAAATCAGCGCGTTAAAATAATAACAAAACATCAGTTGGTTCATCCTGGCTGATGTTTTTAGTTGAGACAGGAACAAACTTTTGTTAAATCATACGGGGGCGGATCAGTATTCTTTACGCGGGTTTATTTTTGAATTATGTTTTATATGAATAAAGGACTTTTTTCAGTAAAAAGCTTTTTAACTGCTTTCTGTACATTGTTTGCATTAACAGTGCTGGCACAGGGCCAGGCCCAAAAGGGTGTAGTGGATAAGATCATCGGCGTTGTCGGAGACCGGATTATTTTACAGTCAGACATACAGAATGCCATTGCAGATGCCATGCGCAGCGGGGAAAAATTGCCTTCAAATGCGCCCTGCGTGATCATGGAACATGCCATACTTCAGAAAATACTGGCATTGCAGGCAGAGAGGGATTCCATCCCTTTAACAGATGAGGAAGTGGAATCGCAGATGGACCTGAGGGTACGCAACTGGATCATGCAGTTCGGAAGCCAGGCGGAACTGGAAGAAGTTGCCGGAAAAACGGTGTACCAGCTAAAAGATGACCAACGCCCGATGATCAAAGAACAGATGCTGAGCGATCGTATGCGTAACAAAGTGGTAAGCGATGTGCATATTACACCTACGGAAGTAAAAGCCTATTTTGAGAAGATCCCAAAAGACAGCCTGCCGTTCCTGGAATCGGAACTGGAAGTAGGGCAGATCGTATTGCTGCCGCCCGCATCAAAAGATGTGGAAGATTATATTTACAATGAAATGCTGGGATATAAAAAGCAGATCGAATCCGGTGCCACTACTTTTGAAGCGCTTGCAAAAAGAGTTTCGGAAGATCCCGGAAGCCGTGAACGAGGTGGCACCTATGAAGTAAACCGTTCTGACAAGAGCACCTGGGACCCTGTATTTCTTTCAACGGCATTCCGTTTAAAAGCCGGGGAGATATCCTTGCCGGTAAAATCCAACCGCTTTGGCTATTTCCTGATTCAGCAGGTCAGCCGCCGTGGCGATGCGGCCAGGATCAAAATGATCCTGCGTATTCCTCCGGTAACGGAAAACGAGCTGTCTGTTGCCAAAAAAACACTGGACAGTGTCCGGGCGGAAATTGAGAATAAAAAAATAAGCTTTAAAGACGCTGCCTACAAATACAGTGATGATGAGAATGTAAAGAATTACGGCCCTTATGTTTTAAACAGGGACGGATCTACCTATGTTACCATTGATGCCCTGGATAAGGATATGGTCAATACTATTAAAGACATGAAAGTGGGCGATCTTTCCAAACCGGTTGAGTTTACAAATGACCAGGGCAAAAAAGGAGTACGGCTGGTTTACCTCAAATCAAAAACAGAGCCGCACCGTATGAACCTGGTAGATGATTATGCCAAAATTGCAGACCTGGCCCTGGAGCAAAAAAAAGCGGAAGTGCTTGACAAATGGATCTCCAAAAAGATCCCGACTTATTACATACTGGTAGATAAACAGGCCACCCAGGAATGCCCCGAGCTGAACAAGTATGAAACAACCGACAAAGGTTTTTAAAGCAACACGGCGTAACGTTCTGATCCGGGGTTTCGGATCGATGATTCAGATCATTTTTCCCGGACCGCAAAGTACAAAATGATCTTATCCCGAAGCAGATTTATACAACTGTCCTGATATCCGCCGTATAGCGGATCAGCAATAGCCACGCAGCAATACTGCTCTTAACAGGTACTGAAACATGTTCAGGGCAATGCTAATAAAGGCAATCCTGGTATTAATTTATTTAGCAGGTGGTTTTGGCGGTAAAATTAATAAATGCAGAATATTTTAGTATTTTGCAGGAGCATGAATGTAACCGTACAACCATTTTTTTATGCGCCGGTAATGCAGGGTTCAAAAGGGCAGCACAAGATCATTATTCTTACAGCGCCATCCGGCGCCGGCAAAACATCTATTACCCGGTACCTTCTCAGCAGGATCCCGCAGCTGTCATTTTCTATTTCGGCAGCTACAAGAAAGGCCCGGGAAGGAGAGGTGAATGGCAGGGATTATTATTTTATAAGCCCGGAAGAATTTCAGAAAAAGATCAAAAACAACGAGTTTGTAGAGTGGGAAATGGTGTATGAAGGAAAATATTATGGCACTTTAAAAAGTGAACTGGACCGTTTGTGGAAGCTGCATCAATATCCTCTGCTGGACATTGATGTAAAAGGAGCCATTCATGTGCAGCAGCAATATCCCAGGGAAAGTCTTTCTATCTTTATAGAACCGCCTTCTGTAAAAGAATTAAGAAGAAGGCTCATCTCCCGGGGAAGTGAAAGCGAGGAGTCTTTACAAACCCGGCTGAACAAGGCGGAATATGAATTGTCTTTTATGAACCACTTTAATAAAGTGGTGGTAAATGACGACCTGGAAGAAGCCTGTACGGAAGCAGAGGGCATTGTAAAGCATTTCCTGGGAATTAAGGAATAACAAAAAGTATAAAAACAGCAGTTTTACATATCTTTATCTTATGGAATGGCAGCTCATAATGTGGATTGCATCCCTGTTATTCATGATCTTCTTTGCCGGGGTAGAGATGGCCTTTTTCAGCGTCAGCAGATTGAGCATAGAGCTGAAGCGGAAACAGGGCAGCTTAACAGGGCGTATGCTGGGCAAATTTGTTGATGCTCCTGCTGTTTTTTGGGGTACTACGGTGATCGGGTACATTGTAGCTCTCACCATTTTTGTGTTGCAGACCAGTGAAGTGCTGATCCCGTTCTGGCAAAAAATGGGCATTGACTCGCGTTTTTGGCAGATCGTGCTGGAGATCGCTTTTAACACCATTGTGATCCTGTTGTTTGTGGAATTCATTCCCCGGGCCGTTTTCAGGGCAAACAGCAGCCCATTGCTGAGCGGTCTTGCATTCATCATCAACTTTTTTATCTGGTTGTTCTACCCGATCACAGCGGCGCTGTTCCGGTTGGCAAACTGGATATTGAAATATGTATTCAATGTGCGCCTGGATAAAAATAAATCACCGTTTGCACGAAACGACCTGCAGTTCATGTTCCGTGATAGCCGGAAGACCCTCAGGGAAGAAACCAGCACCCATCTTTTGGAAAATGCGCAGGAACTGGCGAACATCAAGATCCGGCAGAGTATGGTGCCGCGTAAGGAGATCATCGCGGTAGAAATAAACGATTCGGTGGAAAATCTTGCAAAAAAATTTGTGGAAACCAAACGCAGCCGCATTATCGTTTATGAATCGAATATCGATAATATACTGGGTTTTGTGCACGAGCTGGATATGTTTAAACGGCCGGGCCATATAGAGGATATCCTGATCCCTATTATAGCGGTACCGGAAAGCATGACCGCCGTAGGGTTGATCAATAAATTCAGCAAAGAATCAAAAAGTATTGCCTGGGTGGTAGATGAATTTGGCGGAACCGCAGGTGTTATTACAATGGAGGATATACTGGAAGAGTTGTTTGGCGAGATATGGGACGAGTACGACACACAGTTGTTTGTTGAAAAGCGGATTGCAGAAGATGAATATATTTTCTCCGGACGGCTTGAGCTGGATTACCTCGAAAGAAAGTATGGCTTCGAGTTAGAGAATATTGAAGATTCTGAAACACTGTCGGGCTATATCATCAATTTTTATGAAACAATACCTGTACAAAAAGAACGGATCATTATTGGCGATTTTGAATTTGATATCCTTGCTGTTAGTGATACACGGATAGAGATGGTAAAAATGAAAAAATTAAAATAGAGTCAATAAAAAGCCGCACATTTGCGTAGATTTTTTTACGCATTTTTTATTGCATTTAATTGAACAATGGCTTTACTGGATTTTTTAAAAAAGAGGGGTGGTGATAGTGATGAAGAGATGTCCTTTATTGATCACCTCGAAGTTTTGCGGTGGCATTTGATTCGTTCTATTATCGCAATTGTTATTTGTGCCATTTTAATCTTTATTTATATAAATGAGATCGTTGATGTTATCATAATGGCGCCTACCAAGCCCAATTTTATTGCAGCAAAGTGGTTCTGCTGGCTGGGGCAAAAACTGCATATCGACTCACTTTGTTTAAATGCCAGCGACGTTCATTTTCAGGAAACCGCAATGACGGGTCAGTTCATATCCTCCTTTACCATTGCGTTTGTAGGTGGGTTTATTGTTGCGTTTCCATATGTGTTCTGGGAACTATGGAAATTTGTACGGCCAGCCCTGTCGGATAAGGAAAGAAGGCAAACCAGTGGTATCATTTTTTGGGTGGCTGTTTTGTTTTTTATAGGGGTGCTTTTCGGTTATTTTATTTTGACCCCCTTTATGGTTAACTTTTATTTCAATTATAAACTAAGCTCCCAGATTGCGATCGTTCCGCTTTTTTCAGATTACCTTGAAAATCTGATTTATACAACCGCCGGTATCGGGTTGCTGTTCCAGATGCCGTTACTGGTGCTGCTGCTTGCAAAAATAGGTATTGTTACCGCTAAGTTTTTGCGTAAGTACAGGCGGCATGCTTTTGTAGTGATCATTACAGCCGCGGCAATTATCACACCTTCTACAGACCCCTTCAGTTTGATGATCGTAACCATCCCGCTTTATTTATTGTATGAGGCCAGTATTTCTGTAGCTGCCAAGGTGCAGAAGGCTGATAAGGAGCAAGCGGAAGAATGGAGTTAGCAAAACTGTAAAACCATGGATACAAATTTTGATATTAAAAAGCCTGTTGCCATTGGCGCAGATCATGCCGGCTTTGAGTATAAGCAATTGCTCATCTCCTTTTTGGAAGGAAAAGGATTATTGTTTAAAGATTTTGGTACCCACTCAACAGATTCCGCGGATTACCCGGATTTTGCGCATCCCGTGGCGGCAGCTGTGGAAAGCGGCGATTATGCATTTGGCATCCTGCTTTGCGGCAGTGCCAACGGGGTTGCTATTACGGCTAATAAGCACCGGGGCGTAAGAGCTGCCATTTGCTGGGAGCAGGAAATTGCGGAGCTTGCCCGGAAACACAATGACGCCAATATTCTTTGTATACCTGCCCGGTTTGTTACCGAGGCAGTGGCAGAAGAATTGGTAGCCATCTTTATTGCCACTGAATTTGAAGGCGGCCGGCATGCTGCAAGGGTGGCTAAAATAAGCTGCTGATCCATAAAGGACCGGTTTTTCAATAGACGGGATAATACACTTGATTATATGGGAACGTATTATAAACGATTGGCACCAAAATCAAAAAAAAACGTGTAATGATTAAACAATCCATTCTTATCATAGCTGCCCTTATCGGCACAGTTGCCTGCGCACAAAAAAGAATCAATCCGGAAGTTTTTGCAAAAACAATTACCCCCGAAGATCTGAAAAAGCATTTATCTGTTATTGCAGGTGCAGAAATGGAAGGCCGCAATACACCCTCACCGGGATTAGAAAAAGCAGCCGGCTATATTGCAGACCATTTCAAACAACTGGGCCTTACCCCGGGTAATAATGGCAGCTTCCGGCAAACCTTCCGGTTGTCCAAAGACTCGCTGGCAGGGCTCGATTTGTCAATCAATGGTGATGATTTTAAGGATCTGGACGATATAGGTCCTTTATTTACCAACGGGGAAAGTGTTGACCTGCAGTTTGACGAATATGTTTTTGCCGGTTATGGAATTGTTGACAATGACCGGGATGATTATTCAGGCATTGATGCAAAAGGAAAGCTGGTTGTATTATTTGCCGGTGCTCCCCAGGGGTTTACACCCTCACAGCAAGGGCGGATGGCTTCCACCTCTTTAATGGTTAAAATAAGTAATGCCCGCAAAAAAGGCGCTGCTGCAATATTGATTGCCGTGGAGGAACTGCCTGCCCGTGTAAAAAGCACCGTTTCCTACAGGCCTTCATGGGCAGAAGATAACCGGCCCAAAGAAGCACCTGTTTTTTTTGTCGGAAAAAATGTTGTTGAAAAATCGAGCGGCCATTCCTTTGATGAAGTGATTGCGGCATTAGACAACGGCAAGGCTACATCAGAACTGACAAAAGCCTCCGTCAGGATCAGCTACCAGTTACAAAAAGGATTGGCTACGGCATCTAATGTGCTGGCTGTTGTGGAAGGAACTGATAAAAAGGATGAGTATCTTTTTATTACCGCGCACTATGATCATTTGGGTAAGGATGCAGCAGGAACAATCTATTACGGAGCGGATGATGATGGCTCCGGAACGGTAAGTGTGCTGGAAATGGCAGCAGCATTTGCCCGGGCAAAAAAAGCCGGTAAAGGCCCCAGAAGGTCGGTGGTATTTATGACGGTAAGTGGCGAGGAAAAAGGATTATGGGGGTCTGAATATTATTCCGGGCACCCTGTTTATCCTTTGGATAAAACAACGGCGGATCTGAATATTGATATGGTGGGCAGAACAGATACGATCCACGAGAAAATGGCAGATTCCGTAAACTATGTATATGTAATCGGGGATGATAAGCTGAGCACGGACCTTACGCCCATCACCGAAGCGGTCAACGGCAAATATACCCAGCTGGTATTGGATCGTAAATACAATGATCCCAACGATCCTGAGCGGATCTATTACCGTAGTGATCATTATAATTTTGCAAGGAAAGGAGTGCCGATTATTTTTTATTTTGATGGCATACACCGCGATTATCACCGCCCTACTGATACAATTGATAAGATCAATTTTTCACTGATGGCACGCCGCGTACAGCTGGTATTTTATACCGCCTGGGAAATGGCAAACCGGGATGAAATGCTGAAGCGTGATCTGACACTGCCGGCATCGGCCCGGTAACCCTTTTGTGCTGCAAAGCCAGTGGTTTCTTTAAAATTCCAGCTTCTTACTCAGCCCCTTCCACTTATGGGACCAGCTTCGCTTCCGAAGTAATCTTCGTATTCAGCAATTTACTGATAGGGCAGTTCGCTTCCGCATCTTTAACGGCTGTTTCAAATTGCTGCTGGCTAATGCCGGGTATTTTTGCAGTTACTTCCAGGTGGCTTTCTGTAACGGCCCCGTTTTCAAAAGTAACCGTGCATTTCGTATCAATATTATCAGCTGTAAAACCGGCTTCGTTCAAAACAAAGCTCAGCTTCATGGTAAAGCAGCCGGCATGTGCGGCAGCGATCAGTTCCTCCGGGTTGGTTCCGGGATTTCCTTCTTCAAACCGTGTCTTATAAGAATAATTCGTATCCTTTAATACGCCGGATTGGGTAGTTGTTTTACCTACACCTTCCTTCCCGGTTCCCTGCCAGTTGGCTGTTGCAAAACGTTTCATGAATTTTTATTTTTATGGTTAAGAGAATGTAGATTCAATAGTAGTTCTGGAATCCTCCCGCTCATCCGGCTCTACATATTCCAGAATAAAATTATTCTTGCCTTCACCGATCATTATTTTTAAAAAACTTTGCTGCACCAGCTCTAATACAGATAAAAATAAGAAGATGGCATGCACGCGGGTTTCTGCATAATCAAACAGCTTTTCAAAAGAAAGTGTTTTGGATCGCTGTGCTTCTTCCATCACTTTTGCCCGGCTGTTTTCCATCGTATAGTTGTAGCGCACTACCGTATGAACGGGCCGGTTCACCCTGTCGGAATAGCGCTGCATGGCCTTTTCAAATGCTTTCATCAGCTTAAACAGGGTGATCGTGTGTATTTCCGTACCCTCCCCTGCTTCCTCTCCAATAGCTACCAGTTCTTTATGAATATTTCCCCGTTTTACCATCAGCATCCGCAGGGCTTCCATTTCTGCTAATTGGGCAGACGCTTCCTTAAAGCGTTTATATTCCAGGATCTTGTTTACCAGCTCCTCCCTGGGGTCTATTTCATTGCCTTGTGCATCCACCTCTTTCCGGGGGATCAGCATTTTTGCTTTTATGCGCATCAGGGTGGAGACAAAGAGGATGAACTCGCTGGATAATTCAATATTCAGCGATTCCTGTTCCCTTATATAAGCCAGAAAATCATTAGTGATCTTTGTGATGGGGATATTATAAATGTCCAGCTCGTCCCGTTCTATAAAGAAAAGTAACAGGTCAAAAGGCCCTTCAAATTGTGAAAGCTTTATCTGATAGGTTGTATTGTTCACTTACTATTGTTTAATACAGAAAGAACAAATGTAACAAATAAGCTACTGACACTAAAAAACGCGCTGTAATCTCAGCGCGTTTTGTGAATAATTTGGGTAGATTTTTATTGCTTTTTCAGCTCATCGCGTATTTCCATCAACAACTTATCGGTTGATGACGGACCAGCGGGAGCTGCTACTTCTTCTTTCTTAAGCTTATTGGCCCCTTTTATTAGCAGGAACAGTACAAATGCAATACACAAAAAGCTGATCACTGCTGAGAGAAAATTTCCATATTTTACTCCGCTCCACGAGAGCTGGGCAATATTTTCAGCTCCTACCGCTTTCAAAGCGGGGTTTAGTAAAAGTGGCGTAATAACGTCCTCTACCAGGGAGGAAACGATTTTGCCAAAAGCTGCGCCAATGATTACACCCACAGCCAGGTCAATTACATTACCCTTAAAGGCAAATTCTTTGAATTCTTTTAGCATTCCCATGTGACTTGATTTTTAAGTTTTATAAATATACGATTTAGGTACAATGAAACAGGGTTTACGGGCTGCTAAAAGCAAATAATATACCATTCGCCACGTATGATCAGATAGCCATTATTTCTTTCTCTTTTGTTGCCAGATGCTTATCTACAATGCTGATATACTTATCTGTAAGCTGCTGCGCAATGGCTTCTGCATCCTTTACACCATCCTCACTCAATCCTTCTTTCTGCAGCTTTTTGATCCCTTCAATCACATCCCGGCGGGCCGCTCTGATAACTATTTTTGAATTTTCTCCTTCGGCATAGCTTTTCTTAACCAGCTCTTTTCTTCTTTCCTCTGTTAGCGGTGGCAGGAATAAACGGATGTTGACCCCGTCGTTCTGGGGATTGATGCCGATGTTTGCCGCAATAATGGCTCTTTCTATAGGCTGCAGCATATTCTTTTCCCAGGGTTGTATATTAATGGTGCGGGCATCCATTACGGTAATGTTCCCAACCTGGTTAATGGGCATCGGAGAACCATAATAGTCAACAGTAATACCATCTAATATCTGGGGAGTTGCTTTTCCGGCGCGGATTTTACCTAATTCCGATTCCAAATGGTTCAGCGCTTTCTTCATATTCTCTTCCGAAGCATCAATTAACTTACTGACTTGTTCCTGCATAAAATCAACAATTTAAAGATTGCAAATCTAATAAAATGCAATTGAAACAATGAATGAGCGGCGGAATAATTGAAGAAATAATATTTTTAATGCACCTGCTCCTGAATAGTTTCTTTGGTTTGAATATTGATCACCTTGGAGTGTTTGGCATTCGCCAGCTTTTGCTGCTGCCTCGCCTGATTAATAATATACCTCCTGTGTATTACCAGCTTCCGTTTGGGTAGCGTATAATAGAGCATACCCAATGCTATAAATGCAGTTCCAAACAGAGCAATGATCAGGAAGGTATTCCCTAATGATCTTGTAAGATAGGTAACAAGCACCAGCAATATATTGGAAGAAACACAGATCAGCGTTACTGCAGAATGCCCCAATCCCCTGTCAATTAAAAGATGGTGCACATGGTTCCTGTCTGGCGAAAAGGGCGAGCGCCCCCTCATGATCCGGTTCCCGAAGACCCTTATCGTATCTACCAGCGGAACAATTAAAATAGAAATTCCTACGGCTACCGCAGACGGGATCGGCAATGCTGCAGCGGGGTCACTTGCCACATTGATAAATTTCAAAACAAGAACAGATACGACCATACCAATCAGCAATGAGCCTGAATCGCCCATAAAGATCTTTGCCGGATGATAATTGAAGATCAGGAACCCGACCAGCGCAGCTGAAAGAGAAAAAGAGAAAGCTGCATAAGGGTGCATCTTTGCAAGATAGAAATAAGTTCCGAAAAGAAGCGAGGCCATCAACCCCAGGCTGCCGGAAAGGCCATCGATCCCATCAATTAAATTATACGCATTAATGATAAGGATGATCACAAAATAAGTAAGAGGCACTCCAATCATTGCATCAAGCGGACCAATGCCCAGTATTCCATACATATTCTCAATACGGATACCTCCTAAATGAACAATAATAGCCGCTGCCAGTATCTGGGCCACAAATTTTTTTGTTGCCGAAAGCGCAATGATATCATCCTTTAGCCCTATAAAAAAAACAAGAACTGCCGCGGCATAAAAATACCTGACTTCCGGGCTTTGGGTCAGGTTGGTACACAATAACCCCGCAAAAAGGAACCCGATAAAAACACCTACCCCTCCAAGAGAGGCAATAGCATGAGTATGTAATTTGCGTTCATCCGGTATATCATACAGTTTCTTCTTGTCAGCAATAAGGATTACCACAGGAATCGCGAGAAACGCAACTATAAAAGCCACGATGGCTGTTAATAGAATTTCTAGCATTCAATAAGGTTTAGTGAGGGCAAAAGTAAGACTTAAAGCTAAGATAGCAAGTTTTAGGCACATAAATAAAAAATCTTTATTTGAGAAATCGCTGTTTATGAGCCTGTTTTTTCAAAAAAAAGTCGCACTTTTGCTATCTAAAATCAAGTTTTTTATGGCCACATTGCAGGAAATAGCATCCCAGGTAAGGAGAGATATTGTAAGAATGGTTCACGGGGCCAACAGCGGTCATCCGGGCGGCTCTTTGGGATGTGCCGATTTTTTGACTGCCCTGTATTTTAAAGAGATGAAAATCAATCCTTCACACTTTGATATGGATGGTATTGATGAAGATCTTTTCTTTTTATCAAATGGTCATATTTCCCCGGTATTCTACTCTGTTTTAGCCCGTGCAGGATATTTTGATATTAAAGAACTGGCTACTTTCCGTAAAATAAACAGCCGCCTGCAGGGGCACCCTACTACCCATGAGCATCTTCCGGGTGTGCGCGTTGCCAGCGGCTCCCTGGGGCAGGGAATGAGCGTGGCAATAGGCGCCGCATTAAGCAAAAAGCTGAATAAAGATCCCCGCTATGTATTTTCCTTACATGGTGACGGTGAACTGGATGAAGGACAGAACTGGGAAGCGATCAGCTTTGCCTCTGCACATAAAGTAGACAACCTGATCTCAACTGTTGACTGGAACGGCCAGCAGATTGACGGCCCTACCGATAAGGTATTAAACATGGGCAATATCGGTGACAAGTTCAGGGCATTTGGCTGGGAAGTGCTTGAAATGAATGGAAATGATATGGACGAAGTAGTAGCCACTATTGAAAAAGCCAAATCACTGACCGGACAGGGCAAGCCCATTGGCATTATGATGCACACGGTAATGGGCAAAGGGGTTGATTTTATGGAGAATGACCATGGATGGCATGGCATTGCGCCCAATGACGAGCAACTGGCCAGGGCGCTGGAGCAGCTACCGGAAACTTTAGGGGACTATTAGACCTATAAGGTTTTTTAAACCTTAAGGTCTGTTTATTCGCTTTTTAGCGAAAATTCTTTACGCGAAGCTTTTAATGCCGGCATCCACGAGGCAATCAACGCTATAATAAATACGGTGACAGCCACCAGCAAAAAATCCCGCAGCTTTAATTCTACCGGGAAATAGTCGATCAAAAAAGAGCCTCCCTGCAATGGGATCAGGTGAAATTGCTTTTGCAGCAATACCATAATCAATGCCAGCAGCATTCCTATACCACCACCGATCAGCGCCAGCAAAAAGCCCTCATTTAAAAATATCTTCAGGATAAAATTGCGGCTGGCTCCTAAAGCATTCAGCACACTGATATCTTTTTGTTTTTCCAGGACCAGCATGGTCAGTGCGCCCACCATATTAAAGGCCGCCACCACCAGTATAAGGCATAGTATAGCATAAAATACCCAGCGTTCCAGGTTCATTATGGAATAAAGGCTCTGGTTTTGCTGATACCGGTTCTGAACAATATACCCTTTTCCAAATAACTGCTGAACGGATTGCTGGATCTTATCCGTTTGGGAAGGATCCCTTACCGCTATTTCAATGCCCGAATATTCATCAGGCTGCAACCCCATTGCATCTTTCAGAAAACCAATATTGGTAATGGCATATTTGGTATCAAAGTCCTGCTGAATGATGAACGCCCCCGCGCTCCGGATCGTATCCCCGCTGATGTTGGAAGCTTCATCAAATTCCTCAGACCCGCTTTTGCGGGGAATATAAATGGTCATGGGGGCTACATTAGGACTGGCTCTTATTTCCAGTGAGCTTTCAATACCGCCCCCTACTACCAGCAGCGGATGCTCAGCCGTTCCAAGATCAAAATGCCCGTCAACCATATGGCCGGCGATGGAATTAACAGCTGTAAACTGGTCATCGGCGCCTTTTAAAGCCACCAGCGCCTGGTTCTCACCGTTCCGTAGCAACGCCTTTTCCTCCACAACCAATGAAAAGTTTTTCAGGCCCGGAACACCCTTTAATTTTTGCAGCTGCTCCCTGCTGATTGTAATGACCTTGCCCGTAGCCGGGGCAACTTTTATATCCGGATAAAAAGAAGAATAAAGCGATTTGACCAATCCCTCAAAGCCATTGAATACGCTGAGCACAAGGATCAGTGCTGCTGTACCTATCATAATAGCTACAATGCAGATCCATGCAATGATATTGATGACATTGGTAGACTTTTTTGCCCTGAAATAGCGCCAGGCGAATAAAAACTGCACGTTTCTTTTTTTTGATGTTGGGGGCTGTTTGCTGAAATGCCGTATGGCGGTACTTATTATTCCTCCTGTTTCCCGTTCCCCTTTCGTTCTTCCTCTATTTTCTTAAACAGCTCTTCCATTTTAAAAACATGATCCAGCGTATCATCTGTATAAAACTTCAATACCGGTATGTTTCTTAGCTGATGCCGCACCGATGCCGCCAGTTCCTTTTTTATTTCGTGGTGACGGTCTTCAATCTTTTTCAGCGCTTTGTCGCTATCCTTTACCTGGAAGAAACTCAGGTAAAAACGGGCTTCCAGCAGATCCGGGGTTACCTTAACCCCCGAGATAGAAACCATTCCTCCATCTACCATATTTAGTCCCAGCTTCTGGAAGATGCCGTTCATTTCCTCATTCAGTAACGCCGCTACCTGTTTTTGTCGTTTGCTTTCCTGCATGATCTTCTCTTTCTGTTCCCTGTAAAATTAGTTACTTTGCGGGGTTAATATACCACATCCTTACAGAATGAAAAAATATTCAAGGGTTTTATACTACTTACGTCCTTATAAAGGAGGTATTTTCCTCTTTTTTTTGTTTACCGTTCTATCCATTGTTTTTTCCCTGTTCAGCTTTGCATTACTACAGCCATTCTTTGATATTATTTTCTATGGCGATAAGCAGCCGCCCCCGGTTCAGAACGGCGCCGGTAATATGCTCACCAGCCTCAAAGGCTTTTTAATGACCCTTGTGCACGGTAGTCATCTTACAGCAGTACAGCTATTAGGGGCTATTTGCATAGTGCTGATCGTGGCTATTTTTCTGAAGAACCTGTTCCTCTATCTTTCCTCTTATGTGCTGAACCCTGTTAAGAATAAAATAGTGAACACCTTCAGAGCTGATATTTATAATAAGATATTACAGCTGCCTATCGGCTATTTTACAGAACAACGTAAAGGTGACATGATCAGCCGGGTAACCAATGATGTGAACGAAGTGGAAGGTTCGGTCATCGGCGTACTGGAAGGATGGATCAAAGACCCTCTGAATATTATTTTTACATTGGTGGCCCTGTTCCTGATCAGCCCTTTGCTTACCGGCTCCATATTGTTGTGCATTCCCGTGATCGGTTTTATCCTTGGCCGTATTTCAAAAGCATTGAAACGCCAGTCTAATGAAGCCGCTATAAAACTGGGTGAATCCTTATCCATTCTTGATGAAACACTGAACGGGCTAAGGGTGATCAAGGCATTTAATGTAGAAGCTCTTTTAAAGGGGCGGTTTGACCAGGTGAACGATGAGCTGATGGATGCCAAAAACCGGATCAGCCGCCGGCGCGATATGGCTTCCCCGATGTCTGAATTCCTGGGCGTAATGGTGTTTGTAGGCATCCTGTGGTTTGGCGGCCGGCTGATCTTAGACAAACAGATCGACCTGGGGGCCCCTGCCTTTTTTGCGTACCTGGCCATGTTCTACAACCTGATCAACCCCATAAAAACACTGTCTACCTCTTTCAGCAATCTGAATAAAGGTTCTGCAGCTATTACCAGGATCGAGGAGGTATTGAATACTCCTGTTACTGTAAACGATAACCCCAACGGTAAAAAGCTGGAACGCTTTGAACATTCCATCGAATTCAGGAATGCAAAATTTTCTTATGACGCGCATGTGATCTTACAGGATATTAACCTTACCATTCAAAAAGGCCAGACCATTGCACTGGTGGGGTCTTCCGGGGCCGGGAAATCCACGTTGGCGGACCTGGTGCCGCGCTTTCATGATGTTACCGGGGGGGAAGTGCTGATTGACGGCATCAATATTAAAGATTACTCCTTGCATTCTGTAAGAGACCTGATGAGCATTGTTACCCAGGAGCCCATTTTATTTAATGACACGATTGCCAATAATATTGCATTGGGGCATACCACCGCCACAAGGGAACAGATTGTTCAGGCTGCAAAGACTGCCAATGCGCATGATTTTATCATACACAAAGAACAACAGTATGATACCAATATCGGGGATCGCGGCAGTAAACTGAGTGGGGGCGAACGCCAGCGCCTGACCATTGCACGGGCGGTTTTAAAGAACCCGCCCATATTGATCCTTGATGAGGCCACTTCTTCCTTAGATACAGAAAGCGAGCGCCTGGTACAGAATGCTATTAATAAAATGATGCAGCACCGTACCAGCCTTGTCATTGCGCACCGCTTAAGCACCATCCGCAATGCAGATGAGATCATTGTATTACAGAAGGGGCAGATTGTTGAACGGGGCACCCACAACAGCCTGATTGAGCAAAACGGGTTTTATAAAAGGTTGGTTGATATGCAGGAAGTAAAATAAAAAGGACCGCAAGACGGATCATTGTTAAATTATTTATCACTTAATTTAAATACGCCTGTTTCTATCTGCTCATTTATTTTGTCAGGTTCTCTTCCATAATGGATTTTAAACCTGTAATCAACTGTATCAACCTGAAGAGCCGGTGGAATTCTTTTTTTTATATCGCAACTTCGGATTGTATCTTTTTTCGGTGTTATTTGTAGTGGAAGATGATCCAATTTCCGGCTTTTGGATCGATATCTTCAACAGCATTTGTCCACTCTTTTAAACCCGGATCATATAATTCAATACTTACATAATACCACAGGGTATCATTTGAGCGATTTTTAATGGTTACCACCTTTATACTGTTATTAGACCGGATCGTTACCAGCAGCGGGCCATTTGTACTTTTATTGTTATTGCTATCGGGAACAGAAGCCTTACTTACGTTGTTGTTACTTTGGGCATTGCAACTATTGAGTGTAACAAAAACAAAAAATGTAATCAATGCTGTTTTCATGTCCGCTTAATTTTTTCTATAAGTGTTTCCTTTTGTTATTGTTTCCGGAGACTCATATTTTATCATTACTGCTATTTTAGTAAATTTATCTCTTATCCTTAACAACCGGTCAATTAAACCTGGTTCTACTTCGATGCAACCATGAGAATATCCTTTATGTGAATCATGCAAATAAAAATTGTCCCTACCATACGTTTTCGTTAATCTATCCGGGAACAATCGTGCTCGCCTGCTACTCCAGGCTTCGTAAGTTGCAATGCGTCCATCAACAAGTCGTGTGCTCTTTGGTATTTTTTCAATACCGCCCTTTGGATTGGAAGTAATTCTCCGGAAATTTTGTCAAAATTGGCAACCCGATCAGGGTCTGGATACAATAACACCCAATATTTTCCTTCAGGAACCGGCCCTACATCTTTTACTTTTGCTCTTTTGCTATCCTGTAAAATCAATAACCAGAGCTGGTGTCATATGTTGTAAGCAGGTTGTATGATTTGCTATAATTACCGTAAAACCAATAAATGTACGCTCCTGTATACATTAACCATTGACCCGAATTATCTAAAAATAAATTGGGAATATTTACTTTATCCGGATCTGAATTAAGGATCATACGGAGGATGTGATATTCATGATCAGTTAACCAGGACATAAAGATTATTTTAATTCTAAATTACCTGTTTTTAGTATAAATAGCTCAAAAATCCACGATCCATTATGGCGTGTATTATTTATTGAAGTTTTCCCATTCTTATTCAATAAATAAAGCAAGGATAATCGAAGTCAATTTTTATCTGGATAGGATTTTTGAAAACTTGTATTTCTGCCTACAATAAATCACTAAATTACAACTAATAAGGTCGTATTAAACCTAGCAAAGCTTGTATAGCTGTATTGCATTCCATAAATATCAAATTCGGCACCTCGGTCAGTATCTGCACCATAGCTGTCAATTTAAGAGCTGAATCACGATTTTTGTGTATCGCTGTCAGAACTAAAAATGCATCGTGCCTATGGCACTCAACACTTCACAGGGATGTCTTAACTCCCGGAATAAATTCCGGAGTTGTTTTATGAAATCAGGCCGATGGCCTTCGGGGACTGAAAACTTCACCAGAGCATTGCCTGGGAATTGCTATCATAGTGAGTGTAGAGGCATAACCCCGGCCAGATGTGCTAACAAAGAACTTTAGTTCGTTGTTAAAATAACAGTAATAAAAGCGGAGCGCCGTAGGCTTGAGCCATACGTTGATGGCAATAGTGTCTGCACTCACCGAAAAGGAAATGAGTCTGCGATAAATCCACAAAAACAATTTTGATGGCGATCATACTATTACCTAAAAAGCCTGATCAAAACGACCAGGCTCTCAGAATTATAATGGGTAAGTCATCATACTTTATTTGCCGGATACCTTTAAACAGTTCAGTTATTTGAATCAAAAACTATTCCAAACCGTTATTCATTCAATAAACCCAGCGAGTGCCGGATACGTTTAATTGTCTCTTCTTTACCCAGTTCCTGCGCAATATCAAATACATGCGGTCCGAATTTCCCGCCTACCAGCATAATACGCAGCGGCAGCATTACTTCACCGGGCTTTAACTGGTTAGCTGCTGCTATTTCCTTAAAATTAGTTTCAAGGGTTGCAGCATCCCATGTTTGGGTTAGGGTATAATTCCGGATCAGTTCATTAAAGAACAATTGCTTTGCCTCATTCCATTTCGGCTGAACCTCAGCCAGATCAATTGTTTCAGGGGTCTTAAAAAAATACGCCAGCTGGTCATAAAAATCGGTCAGCAATGCAGTCCGGTCTTTTACCAGTTCAACAATTTTCTGTAAGTGCTGATCATCGTTCAGGATCAGTCCTCTTGCAATCAGCACTTCTTTAACCCTTTTGGTCAGATCTGCAGGAGGAAGCTTTTTGATCCATTCCTGATTGAACCATTTGGCCTTTTCATAATCAAATCTGGCGCCGGCGCTGTGTACCCGGTCCATAGAAAATTTCCGAATCAGTTCATCCAGAGAGAAAATTTCCTGTTCCGTACCATCATTCCAGCCCAAAACAGCCAGCAGGTTTATAAAAGCTTCCGGCAAAAATCCTTTTTCCTTAAAGCCCTCCGTTAATTCACCGGTTTTCGGATCTGTCCAGTTCATTGCAAATACCGGGAACCCGTATTTAGCGCCATCGCGTTTGCTTAATTTTCCGCTTGGCCCAAGGATCAATGGAAAATGCGCCCACTCCGGCATGTTTTCCAGTCCGAATAAATATTGCCACAATAAAATATGAACGGGTGCGCTGGGCAGCCATTCTTCGCCGCGGAACGCATGGGTAATCTTCATCCGATAATCATCTACCACTACCGCAAGATGATAGGTAGGCATGCCATCTGCTTTCAGCAATACCTTATCATCAACCAGAGAGGTATTAAAACGGACATCCCCCCGGATCATATCCTTAAAACCTACCGTTTCATTTTCCGGCATTTTAATGCGGATCACATACCTTGTATCTTCTTTTAATAGCTGCTCTACTGTTTCCTTGGGAAGGGTGAGGGAATTGCGCATTTTCCCGCGCACCTGGTGATCATATTGTGGTGAAGGATTCTCCGCTGTTTTAAAATCATTACGCATCTGCTCCAGTTCTTCAGGAGTGTCAAAAGCATAATACGCCTGCCCGTTCTCAACAAGCTGCTCTGCATAGCGGCGATACATTTCCTTCCGTTCACTCTGGCGGTAAGGGCCATAAGCGCCGCCCTGCTTTACACTTTCATCCGGCACCAGGCCTACCCACTCTAGGCATTGAAAAATGTATTCTTCAGCACCAGGCACAAAACGGGTCTGGTCTGTATCTTCAATACGCAGTATAAAGTCTCCCCCGTGCTGTTTCGCAAACAAGTAGTTGTATAATACCGTTCGAACTCCGCCCAGGTGCAATCCCCCTGTTGGCGAAGGCGCAAAGCGCACTCTTACTCTTTTATCAGTTGCCATAATCGGCAAAGGTAAGAAGGGTTCGGCGTTTTTTGTTTATAACATTCCGGATTATAGTTGATGGTTCATAGATGCGGGATGCTGTATAATACCAGTCCGAAACCTCAACGCTGATAGCTAAAATAAGGAATAAGAAATTTTAAATAAGCAATAAGAAAGGAGCATCTGTCTCCGTTAGGAGGCTCGTTGATATGGAAACAGCATTTATTAACAAACATGTCCACTTTTTACAGGACATGACACTGATCACTGATTCCGATAGCCATCGGGGCTGATCGCTGGTTCCGTGTCTCAGATCTCAATTCTCAAATCCCGTTTCCTGATGCTCAAACCTCAGATCTTTAATATACTATTCTTTTCACGGCTCCTGTTCCAGGCCCCAGTCAATGCCTTTTACTACTGCCGGCACTCCTTCAGTCAGCCATTTGGCGGGCTTTGCACCTTTCAGCAGCCAGTCAAAATATTGCTGTTCCCGAACAGAGATGTCCTTCCTGTTTTTCCGTTGTATCAGGTTATGCTCTTCCCCGTTATAATTCAACATCCACACTTTTTTTCCCAAGCGGCGCATACCGGTAAACAGTTCAATGCCCTGGTACCAGGGTACAGCTCCGTCATTATCGTTTGCCATGATGACCAATGGCGTGGTCACTTTGGGAAGATGGAACAGCGGCGAGTTTTCAATATACAGATCCGGCTTTTGCCAGAGGCTGTATCCGATACGGCTTTGGGTTTTTTCATACTGGAACTGCCGGTTTACACCGCCTTTCCACCGGATACCACCGTAAGCGCTGGTCATATTGGCCACCGGTGCTCCTGCCCATGCAGCGGCAAACATCGGCGTCATGGTAACCAATTGCGCTACCTGTATGCCGCCCCAGCTTTGACCCTGTATGCCCATATGTTCAGCATCGGCCCAGGAGTGCCTGGCAAGGTCCTTTGCGCCGCTTACAATATAATCATACGCGCTCCTGGCAGGATGCCCGATGGTATAAGAGATATCCGGCGTCAGCACTATATAGCCCCGGCTTACAAAAAAGGAAATATTCAAACGGCTTGGCGTTGGCGCCGGCGGAATATAATGGTACAGGTTGTCAGAAAGCTTTTCATAGAAATAAAGCAGCACCGGGTACTTTTTGGTACTGTCAAAATCTTCCGGTTTATACAAAATGCCGGTTGCCGGTTTTCCGGAAAATGTTTTCCAGTAATACAGGGAAGCGGTGCCCCAGTTATAACGGGCCTGCTGGGGATTTATGGCAGACAGCCGTTGTTCCCTGCCCTGTTGGTAAACATATACATCCGGCGACTGTGTATAGCTTTCTCTTGTATAGGCATATACCGCAGCCTCTTTTGCTTTTGTTACCTGGTTAAAATAATAAGGTTGTTCCTGAAATAACTGCGCAGCAAAGAATGCATTGTTCAGTTTTTCGTTTTCCAGGATCGCCAAACCACTTTTTTTGTTCCTGTTATTAAAGCAGCTCAGCAAATTTTTATTTTCAGCCTTAATATATTTTTCTTCAGGGTCCGTTTGTATATACCGGTAAGTGACCCTGTTTTTTCTGCCATCCATTGTAAGGTTCTCCGGTGCTGTATTGCCGTTCAGCGCTACCTTCCAGATATCATAACGGTCATAGATCAGTACATACTGACCTCCTTCTTCCCAGCCCATGATTCCATAGGGACGCGGATCATCCGGCACATCATTTTCCTCGTCATACAAAGGCACTTTTATTGCCCGGGTAATGCTTCGTGCCTTTTCCCCGTCATGCACAAAGTAATTTTTTGTTTGGTTATCATACCATAAGATATATTTCCCGGAAGGGGAAAACCATGAAGGCCGCAAGTCGCCGTCCAGGTTTTTTATGACAGGGATCAGTTTATTATCATCAACGCTAAACTTGCAAATATCCTTTTTGGTATTACCAGTCCATTGCGACTCCACGCGGCGTCCGGTATCCGTTACTGCAATAAAATACCTGCCATCGCTTTCAGAAGCCTCATAAACGGTTGGCAGGTTTTTACTGCCGATCTGTATCATTTTGTTTTGTCCAAGGTCATAGACGGCCAGGTAGCTTTTTTCCAGGTCTTTTTTACGGTTTTCTAACTGATAGGGTTGCAGGTAATCATCCTTATAATTCCACACATCTACATTCACTTTATCTATATCTGCCAGGGAAGTATCTTTAACGGGCCGGAGCGGCGCGGTACCAAACAACAACCGTTTCCCGGATTTACTGAAACGGATCTTTCCAAACCGGCTTACCATACAGCTTTCGGGGAACCCGGCCGTAAGCGTATCTACTAGCGCAACGGCGCTGTCCATCCCGGATTTGTAATACCAGAGCCTGTAATATTTTTTCAATGCTTTTGGCTTTGCGCCCCGCTCTGCTGCAAATGCAGCCTGGTCTCCCTCATCAGAAAGGGCCAGGTTTTTAAAATCATTGCCTCCGCGCAGCAGCGTATCCGTTTTTCCTGTTGCGGTGCTGTATAAAATAATTCTTGAAGACCCTGCCGTGTCCACCAGGTTCAGTGTTTGTGTCATTAACAACCGGTTTCCTTTTTTATTGAAAACATAATCACTGATATTGATAAATGATTTTTGCTGCTGACCGGCTGTATGTAAAAGCAGCAACCGGTTATTCCTGCCCTTATCTGTAGTACTGTCCTTTTCCTCTTCTCCTTTTACCGGTTTCAGTGACCTGATCACGTATTGAAGGGAATCGATCACCTGCCGAAGGCTGTCCCGGGTCTTATCCGATTGATAGGCCTGTTTGCGGGGCTGAGGGTTTTTTAAAAGAGCAGCAATCCATTCACTGCCTTCTTCCGGTAGCTTATAAGAGACCAGCTCCGGAAATTTCAAAACAGTTTCTTTTCCCAGCTCCAGTATGCCCAGGGAATCTTTGGGCAGCTCTTCGGGTTTTTTCTTTTTGATTTTTGCCTGCCGGATGTCTTTAAATAATGGTTTTATTTTGAATACAACCGTTCTGCTGTCATTGGTAATGCGTGCATCATACCCACGCGGAATTATTTTTTTATAGGGCTTATCAGTTGCCTGTATTACCAGCTCATTATCTCCTTCCTGTACATTGATATTATACACAATCCATTTACCGTCTTTACTTAATACAATGCTATCAGCAGACTGCCAGCCATCATATACCGAATGATCCAGTGGCTGCTTCTGGGCAAAAACAACAATACCGCATACTGCCAGAAAGGCAACTGCTATCAATTTTTTCATCAGTTTGTTTTTTATGTTTAATGGCTTCCTGGGGCAACTACGCATATAATCACACCGCTGTTTGAGTTTCGAAAGCTTCCGGGATGACCATGCGCCGTTCCATGAGCCTTATTTTTTGCTAAAATACTATTTCCTTTTTTAAATGCATACAGGTAAGCGCCAACAGGCAACAGGCCTTTCTTTATAAAAATATAAGTGCTGCGGCAATAACATCAATCCCCTTTCCGGTTACTGTGCTGCTCCAGCGTTGACTGCATAAAGCTCCGGTCCCTTTTATACGACTGCCAGTCAAAACCCAGCAAAAAATCCGCTGCGGCAGCTACCCCTTTTTCAAATAAGGCCAGCTTTTCCTCTTCTGTAATAAAAAAATTCAGCCAGTTAAATTCCGGGAGCAATATAGTGCCGATGCCCTTGGAGTACACCTTGTTTTTTAACTGGAAATCCTTATCGTAATAATTCCTGACGGTGTTGAAGATCCTTGAAAGGTAGCCCATAAAGGTCCAGGCCCCCATATCCCCGCTGTTGTCTGCCGGATCTGAATCATCCAGATCAATGCCGAACACCGGCAGCCGCGGCACTTCAATGGCCGGATTATAAAAAATGCTTACAGGAAAATTGGAAAGGATGCCTCCATCTACAAATCGCGCTTCCCCCGGTGGAAATTCCAGGCCGAAGGTTTCCAGCCAGGCAGCTTTTATGGCGGCATCCTCCCGGGGTATTCCATAGATAAAATAAGATTCAAAGAAAAAAGGGATCGACATAGACGCCCTTACAAGCCCCGCAGGATGCAATTCGTTGATCCGGGAAGGTGGCCGGAACAGGTTGCACATTTTGGGGAACTCAATCTTGTTTTCTGTAATCAATTCTGAAGCAATGAACGTTACATCCGCGCTTAGCTGGTCCGTTCCCTGTTTGTTGGTGGTTCTCAGGTGCATTCCCGGTACAGGTTGTGTAGCTTTATTTACCAGGTCTTCCATGGTGTTTACACCATGCTGCTGCATCTGGTCCTTCATCCAGTCATAAAAAAAATTGCCCGGGTTAATGCCATAGCCGCTGCACTTTAACCGCTTTAGTAATCTGGTTATATAATAAACAACTCCGCCTAACAGCAGGGTGGCCACCAGCAATACAATTACCAGTGTTTGTGTAAAATGCAGCATCGGGCTATTATGAGGCAGCAGCCAAAGGCAAACAAATGTAGTTACCAGCAGCACCGTATAAAAAATGCCGATACCCAGCCACCACGCTTTCAGTTTATTCAGAAACCCCCGTTTTGTAATGAACTTCCTGGTTAGCCATTTGGCTATGGGCCTGCCATCCACCAGGTCAAAAAAATCAAGGCCGGCAACGGCTTCCAGCACTTTTACAGATTTGGGATCTTCTTTTTTACCGATTATTGCCAGCATCGCCGTATTGATGGCACCGGCACTGGTGCCGGCCAGTCTCAGAAAGCGGATGCCCATCTGCTCCAGCGCATAAGTATACCCTAAAAGCGCCACGCCCAGCACCCCCCCGCCTTTCTGAACAAGGTTTACATATTGATGGCCGTCTTTATCCAGGACATCGGAAATAACCAGTCGCGACCCACCGGCACCAAAAGCAGCTTCCAGCCTTTGCAAGTTTTGGATGACTTTAGGGCTGTTAATAAAATCACCTGTAGTTAATTTTTTAGGGGCGTTCATCTTTAAAATTTAAGAAAAAGGATGCTTTTATAAAGATAACCGATAACTACTGATCACCTTTCAAAAACCCCCATTTTTGGTACCCCGCAATAAGTAATATACCCAGCAACTAAAATAGCATCTGATTGTCAATAGATGCTGATCCGCCAGCCGGCGGACAGAACGACAATCTGCTATAAACAGACTCTTGGTTAGCCGCTGACAAAGGCAACGATACTATTAAAGTGAGGTGAATAGGATGCTGTAGTGTCAACCTCTAAAGTGGGCACGTCCAGATTTAGCTGTTCATAGGAATCCGTAAATAACCCGCTGTGGTCATTGATCAAGCGCGATAAGCTGTCTCCATGAAATCTTTCTCTTTCCGGGTCACCTGCTACCCTGTCTAAAAATCGCTTTTTTGAAAGATCCGGATCTGTTTTGCATACAATAACTTTAATAGTGGCTTTATTTGCCAGCTCTGACAATTTAGGCGCCCATCGTTTTTGCTGGAAGGCTGCTTCAACAATTAAAGAAATATTATTTGAGATCAGCAAATCAATGGCATCAAAAAATGTGGTATAAATGTGCGCTGCTGCAGCATCGCTTAACTCAGTATGCTGAAGGCCGATTGTATTTACATACCCTTCCTTAAGCGCATCCCTGGAAAGAAGCGGGCATTTTATTTTACGGGAAAGTAAATTAGCTAATGTAGATTTTCCGGACGCGGGCCTGCCTGTAATTACAATCAGCAAGGGTTTATCCATTTTAAAGCAATATATTCATCACTAAATAAATGTACCCGGCTTTTGGGCTACAAATAGTTCTCTATTTCTTCCACCAGCTCCTGCCTGGTAATGGGCACGCCCATTATTTTATGATACCCTTTCGCATCTACCAGAAACTGGTCACGGATGATCTTAATCAGCTGCCCGTTGTTGATTTCAGGAATCAGTACTGTTTTAAACCGGCGCAACAGCTCGCCCAGGTTTTTGGGGAAAGGCCGCAAATGTCGCAAATGGGCATGGCTCACGGATCTGCCCTGCGCCTGCAGTTCCAGCACGGCAGATTTTATAACGCCATAGGTGGATCCCCAGCCCAAAACCAGTACATCTCCTTCCGGTTTACCGGTGTCTATTTTTTGCTCAGGGATAAATTCGGCAATCTTATCTACTTTTTCCTGGCGGATCTTTACCATCAACTGGTGATTGGCCGGGTCATAGCTGATATTGCCTGTAACATTTTGTTTTTCAATACCACCAATCCGATGCTCCAGCCCTTTGGTGCCGGGCACTACCCATGGGCGTACCTGGTTCTCATCACGTTCATAGGGTTGAAATTTATCTTCATGATGACCCAGCTCTGTCTTAAAATGTACATGAATCGGATGTAATGCGTCCGTTTGGGGGAACTTCCAGGGCTCTGCGCCGTTGGCAATATACCCATCGCTTAAGAAGATCACCGGCACCATATGCTGCACGCTGATCTTTACCGCTTCATAAACCGCGTCAAAACAATCGGCGGCAGAAGCTGCAGCAATCACGGGCATCGGGCACTCCCCGTTCCGTCCGTAATAAGCCTGCAACAGGTCGGATTGCTCCGTTTTTGTTGGCAACCCTGTGGAAGGGCCACCCCGCTGCACATCAATGATCACCAGCGGAATTTCCAGCATCACGGCCAGCCCCATAGCTTCGGTCTTTAATGCCATGCCCGGCCCGGAAGTAGTGGTCACCCCCAGCGCTCCTCCATAAGAAGCCCCGATGGCCGCGCTGATGGCGGCAATTTCATCCTCCGCCTGGTAGGTACGGATCCCAAAATTCTTATGCCTGCTCAGCTCATGCAAAATATCGGAAGCGGGCGTAATAGGGTAAGAGCCCAGGAACATTGGCAAACCACTTTTTTGGGATGCGGCTATCAGCCCCAGGGCCAGTGCCTGGTTACCGGTAATGGAACGGTAAGTACCAGGTTCCATCCGCGCCTTTTCAACTTTATAAGTAGTGGTAAACGCTTCGGTGGTTTCGCCATAATTATAGCCCGCCTTCAGCACTTTCAGATTACTGTCCAGTATATCCTCGCGCTTGCCGAATTTTTCGGTCAGGAAGTCGACCGTACTTTCCATATCCCGATCATACATCCAATATAAAAAGCCCAGCACGAACATATTTTTTGCGCGGTCTTTCTCCTTGGTGCCCATGGTAAAATCCTTCAGGGCTTCCCGGGTCATTTTGGTCACATCCATTTTAATGACCTCATAATTCTGTAAGCTGTCATCTGCAATGGGATTCTCCCCATCCGGATAATTGGCCAGGCGCAGGTTTTTCGGATCAAAACCATCCGTATTTACAATGATCTTTCCTCCTTTTTTTAACCGCCCAAGGTTCGCTTTAAGTGCAGCCGCATTCATAGCCACAAGCACATCATAGTTATCGCCCGGGGTATAAATGCTATCGGATGAAAAGCGCAGCTGAAAGCCGCTTACACCCGGTAAAGTACCCTGTGGGGCGCGTATCTCTGCCGGAAAATCCGGAAAAGTAGAAAGATCATTTCCTAACAGGGCTGTATTATTGGTAAATTGCGTTCCGGTTAACTGCATGCCATCACCACTGTCTCCTGCAAATTTGATGACTACATCCTGTAGCACCTCCTGATTTCGAACCATATCAAAAATTATTGGGATGCAAAGGTACGATGCCTACAGTTATCAGCCGTCAGTTTTCAGTCATCCCTTAAGGAGCTTTCCGAACCTTTCAATGGTTATCAGTCTTTTACGTTTTACAGGCGCTAAAACCGGTAACAACTTACCGCACTGCGATCATGCTGATCTCTACATTTACTGATTTGGGCAATGCGGCTACCTGCACGGTTTCCCTGGCCGGAAAATCAGTTGTAAAATATTGACCATAAACAGTATTGATCTCGGCAAAGCGGTTCATATCCGTAATAAAGATCGTTGCTTTTACCACATGGGAAAAATCCAGTCCCGCTGCTTCCAGTATTGCTTTCAGGTTCACCATACATTGGTGGGTTTCGGCTTCCAGGTTCTTATTATTCAGTTCACCGGTCTGGGGATCAATGGGGATCTGGCCGGATATATAAAGCGTGTCTCCTGCAAACACAGCCTGGTTATAAGGCCCTATGGGCGCCGGGGCTTTTGAGGTATTTAAAATTTTCTTTTCCATTGGTAAAAAATTAGTTGCACGAATATAATTGGATTAGAAGGTATGCGCAAATGCGGTTTGCAGTATTTTTGCTGTATGGCGCTGATTTTAAATATTGATACTGCTGTGGAGCAGGCATCTTTATGCCTTGCTGATGATGAAAGGGTGATTGCATCTGCCGAAAACAATATTGCCCATACGCATGCCACCTGGATCCATACTGCTGTAAAAGAGCTTTTTAATACCGCTCAGCTATCAATGCATGCTATCAACGCTATTGCAGTGAGCAATGGTCCGGGCTCCTATACAGGGCTCAGGATCGGGCTGGCAACAGCCAAAGGTCTGTGCTTTTCCCTGAACAAACCGCTGATTTGTTTAGATACACTGGAAATAATGGCAAACGCTGTTAAAAATGAGGCAAAAGATCTTATCTGCCCTGTTATTGATGCAAGAAGAATGGAAATTTACACAGCATTGTATAAAAAGGATTTAACACGGATTGCTCCCCCATCGGCAATGACCGTAGATCCAAACAGTTTTGGCGCAATGCTGGAAAACAATCAGCTCCTCTTTACCGGCAATGCCACCACCAAATTAAAGCAGGTTCTAAAACACTCTAATGCAATCTTTAGCGAGAAAACATATACGGCCTCAAACATGCCCGCTTTATCGCTTAAGCACTATAAACAACGTATATTTGCAGACCTGTCTTACGTTGAGCCCTTTTATTTAAAAGCAGTATATTTTAACAAAGTTTAAATTAAGGAAATTTATATACGATTTTAACGCCCTCTGATATCAAATAATTTAAATGGATATATACCTTTGTTAGTCATTCTAATAATCTATTCAATTACATACTAATGAGTAATTACCAAATTTCCTTTACCCTCAAAAAGGAGGAAAACAGCCATATAACGGTTGATACCCTCAATGTAAAAAAAGCCGCCCTAATCCTCAGAGCCTTTAACCACAAATTAAGACAACAGATCCTGAAGCTGATTGATACCCACGACAAGATTACGGTTACAGAAATATATGTAAAGCTTCGGATAGAACAGTCTGTTGCCTCTCAACATCTTGCTATTCTGAGAAAAGCTGAATTTGTGAATACAGAGCGCGACGGTAAGTTTATCTATTACACGGTAAATACAGACCGTATGAAGGACCTGAATCAGTTTGTATCCGATTTGCTGGCATAAACGATCTCTTTCTTTAAATCAGGTACTGTTCATTGCTGAAAATGAACGGTACTTTTTTTTACCCCTACCTTTGCTTTGTAAAAAACCAGCAGTATATGAAAAGTTTTAGCCTGAGCGGATTTTTAAATGCAGCCGAAAATGCGGTTATTTTAGATATAAGAGATACAGAGCGCTTTAAAAAAGGATTTATCCCCGGGAGCATTCATGTGCCCCTGCAGGCAAAGCAGTTCGGAGAATGGGCCACCGCGGTGCTGGACCATTCAGAGAGCCTGCTGCTGGTTATTGAACCCGGGGAAGAGCAGACTGCTGAAAAAGAACTGATTGCATTGGGGTTCTCTGTTGAAGGATACCTGGAAGGAGGATTTAACACCTACAAAAATGCGGACAAGCCCGTTGATATGATCGTTGACGTGGAGGCCGATGAACTGATCATGGATATTCCCTTTGACGAACACCTGGTAGTAATAGATGTGCGCAAACCCATTGAATTTGCCGAAGGGCATTTAAAAGATGCCATAAACCTGCCGTTAAATGAGATCGGCGACCCCGTTAAAATTGCCACTATAGAAGAAAATGACAACCTGTACCTGCATTGCGGCGGTGGTACGCGTAGTGTGATTGCTGCTTCTGTTTTAAAGAAACAGGGAGTCCACAACCTGCACAACGTGGCTGGTGGCTGGAAAAAAATAAAAGAAGAACCCAGGGCGGAAATCGTAAAAGAGCCCGGAATGCTGAATTAGATCATGGTTCATAGTTCATGGCTCATTTCCCTATGATCAATGAGCCATGAACTATGAACTTTTTTGTTTATTTTTATGCCTTCAATTGCCTGTTTGCAGGCATATTTTTTTTAACCTGTAGCAATGAAACCGATGTAAAAGGATTTTTCAGTGATTTCTTTACCAGAAAAGAAAGATGCTTTTATCCGAGGTTCCATCCGGCCATTAAATTATAATAAAAAATTACGGATGAATTTATTTGATGTCTATCCCTTAAACGATGTTACTATTGTAAAGGCAAAGGGATCCTATGTTTGGGATGATCAGGGCAACCAGTACCTGGATCTTTATGGCGGCCACGCTGTGATCAGCATCGGGCACACACATCCCCATTGGGTAAAACGAATTGAGGAGCAGCTGGAAAAAATTTCCTTCTACTCCAATTCCATACAGATCCCCTTACAAAAGGAGCTGGCCGGCAAGCTGGGTACCATTTCCGGGAAAGAAGATTACCAGCTGTTTCTTTGCAACTCAGGTGCCGAGGCCAATGAGAACGCATTAAAGCTGGCTTCCTTTCATAACGGGCGTAAAAAGGTGGTGGCTTTTACAAAAGCCTTTCATGGAAGAACCTCCCTGGCGGTTTCGGTAACAGATAATAAAAATTATGTTGCGCCGGTGAATGAAACGGACAATGTGGCATTCCTTCCGTTTAACGATGAAGAAGCACTGGAGGACTATTTCACCCGGCACGGCAAAGAGATCTCTTCCGTGATCATAGAAGGCATCCAGGGCGTTGGCGGTATCAACGTGGCCAGCGAATCCTTCCTGAAACTGATCCGTACCCTGTGCGACAAATACGGAGCCGTCTATATTGCAGACAGCGTTCAGTGCGGTTATGGCCGCAGCGGCAAATTTTTCAGTCACGATTTTGCCGGCGTAAACGCAGATATTTACAGCATGGCCAAAGGAATGGGTAATGGGTTCCCGGTGGCAGGCATCATCATTGCCCCGCACATAAAACCCAAACATTTCCAACTGGGAACCACATTTGGCGGCAACCACCTTGCCTGTGCTGCGGCACTGGCGGTGCTGGAAGTGATCCGCGAAGAGAAACTGCTGGGCAATGCCACTATGGTAGGAAAATACCTGCGTGAGCAGTTAGCCGCTATTCCTGAAATAAAAAATGTCAGAGGCCGGGGGCTGATGATCGGGTTCGATGTTCCGGAAGAACTGGGGCCATTAAAGAAAAATCTTTTAGCGCATCAGAAAATTTTTACAGGAGAAGCCAAGCCCAACGTTATTCGCCTGCTTCCGTCGCTTGCGTTAAAAAAGAAAGACGCAGAAGAGTTCATTGACGCGCTGAAAGAGGAGATTGCTGCAATTCATGAAACAGCATAATTACCCCGGTGAACAGGTACCAAACAGGTGCCAGGTATTTGCCCGATAATCAGTTCAGCAATACCTGGTATTTACACAAGGCAAAGATGGTACACCGGGCAGCCCGGCCCGCAGTTCAAAACCGGACCCAATAATGTAACCGTTTTGAACTTCAGGAACCGGTACAGGATTTTACCGGGTGCAATGCGCTCAGGAATTCTATTGTAATAAATAATAGTGCGCAAATACCCGGAAATCATTCAGACTATCACTATTCAATGCTTCCCTATCTTCAGCGATGTTTCCTGAGCAATAAAAAAAATACCGATCGATCATTTAAAAACTGAATCAGATAAAATAACAGAATAGACAATGGCTCTTTTAAAAACAAAAAATTTCATCAGCGCTAATGATGTAACCGATATTAATGCATTGGTGGCAAAGGCGCTCGGCTATAAATCCGATCCGTTTAAAGACAAAACGATGGGGGCGGGAAAAAGGATCGGCTGTTTGTTTTTAAATCCCAGTATGCGTACCCGCCTGAGCACCCAGATAGCTGCCCAGAACCTGGGTATGGAGCCTATTGTGTTCAATGTAGGCGCAGAAGGGTGGCAACTGGAGTTTGAAGAAGAAGCCATTATGAGCGGCTCTACTTCAGAACATGTAAAAGATGCGGCGCCTATTATGGGAAAATATTTCGACATCCTGGCCATCCGCACATTCCCCTCGCTGGCCAATAAGGAAGATGATTACAGTGAGCTGTATGTGAACCAGTTCATCAGATACTCCGGCATACCGGTGCTCAGTCTTGAAACCGCTACCCTGCACCCGCTGCAGAGCCTTACAGACGTTATCACCATAAAAGAAACTTTTAAGGAAAACAGGAAGCCCAAAGTGGTGCTTACCTGGGCGCCACATGTAAAGCCGCTGCCGCAATGTGTGGCCAACAGCTTTTCCCAATGGATGAATGCATGGGGTGAAGTAGATTTTGTCATCACCCATCCCGAAGATTATGAGCTGGATCCCGGGTTTTCCGGGAATGCAACCATTACGCATCACCAGGACGAAGCATTGAAAGATGCGGATTACGTATATGTAAAGAACTGGAGCACTTATACAGACTATGCCAAAATTTATAATAACGATCCTTCCTGGATGCTGACGCTGGACAAGTTATCAGCTACCAATAACGCTAAAGTAATGCACTGCCTGCCTGTGCGGAGAAACGTGGAGCTCAGCGATGAGGTACTGGACAGCCCCCACAGTATTGTAACACAGGAAGCCGGTAACCGCATATGGGCCGCCCAGGCGGTGTTAAGTGAAATGCTTGGTCAACTGACCTCCTAAAAGATACAATGCCTACAGTTATAAAGTTCGCATACACTTTAATGCTCTGATTCCTGGATGAACCATTTCAAACAATTAATAACAGTTATTGAGCAAACGCACCGGTTGCTACAGGCTCAGGCCGCAGGTGCTGTAAACCAGGCACTGACAATAAGGAACTGGTTGATTGGCTATTATATTGTTGAATTTGAACAAAAAGGTAATGAGCGTGCTACCTATGGACAACAGCTTCTTAACAAAATAGCCGCAACAGTAAAGATCAATGGCTTTTCTTCAACCAATCTTAAATTATTCCGGCAGTTTTATCTGGCCTATCCCCAAATAAGCCAGACAGTGTCTGACCAATTAAAAACACTTTTTTATATTGAAAGCCAGCCAATTGCAATTAGTCAGACAGTGTCTGACCAATTGCAAGCACTACTGATGGCAAAGCAGAATAGCAACGCTTCCGGTAAGACATCCGTTATAGCAGTACCTCCGGAAAAAATTATCAGCAGATTGTCTTTTTCACATTTAACAGAACTCATCAAAATTGAAGATCCTTTGAAACGCAGCTTTTATGAGATAGAATGTATAAAAGGCACATGGGGCGTGAGGCAATTAAAACGCCAAATCAATAGTATGTATTTTGAACGTAGCGGCTTATCCGGACAACCAGCGAAGCTGGCCCGGTTGGTTCAGGAAAAAACAACGCCTCAAACACCTGTGGATATTATTAAAAATATTTATGCTTTTGAATTCTTGAATATCAGCCTAAAACCGGTTGTAGAAGAATCGGACCTGGAAACAGCCTTGCTTGATAACCTACAGGAATTTATTATTGAGTTAGGCAATGGCTTTTGCTTTGAAGCAAGGCAGAAACGCATTTTAATTGGTGAAAATTACTATTTTATTGATCTTGTTTTTTATCACCGTATCCTTAAGTGCCATGTACTGATAGAATTAAAAATCGGCGCTTTTGAACACGGAGATATCGGGCAGTTAAATACTTACCTGAATTACTTTAAACAGGAAATCAGCGAGCAGCAGGACAACCCTCCTGTAGGCATCTTATTAGTGGCAGAAAAAGATCATGCCCTTGTAAAATATGCCACAGCGGGGATGGATGAAAATCTTTTTGTTCAAAAATACCTGATCCGGTTACCTGATAAAGAACAACTGGAAGATCACATTAAAAAGGAACTAAAAAAGTTGCAATGAGCATAGAGCAAAAGAAATACCATTCAGATGATGAACAAGCTATTTCCCAACCGCTCTTCATCATAAAGATCGGGGGGAATATTATTGACAACCCCGTAGCGCTGGATGCTTTTTTAAAGGATTTCTCTGCAATCAAAGCAGCAAAGATCCTGATCCACGGAGGCGGCAAGATCGCCACCAAAACCGGCGAGCGGCTTGGAATTGTATCAAAATACATTGACGGCAGGAGGATCACTGATGATGCAACTATTGACCTGGTTACGATGGTGTATGGAGGGCTTGTCAATAAAAAACTGATTGCGCAGTTACAGGCATTAGGCACAAACGCTATTGGCCTGACCGGCGCAGACGCCAATATTATCCCTGCTGAAAAAAGGCCGGTTAAAGCCATTGACTATGGCTGGGTAGGAGACATTGACCCTTCAAAGCTGAACAGTCAGCCCCTGGTTTCTTTTATTGAGCAGGGCATTATCCCGGTATTTGCCCCCCTTACCCATGATGGTAAAGGGCATATTTTAAATACAAATGCGGACACTATTGCCGCATCGCTGGCAGTGGCGCTTTCAAAACATTTCAGGGTCCGTTTAATTTATTGTTTTGAAAAGAAAGGCGTTCTGGAAGATGTAAACCGGGATGATTCCGTTATCCGGAAATTAGATAAAGAGCTGTACACAAAGCTGAAGGATGAAAAAAAATTATTTGAAGGCATTCTGCCAAAGATCGATAATGCCTTTGACGCCATCCGTTCCGGCGT